>NZ_JBBXMY010000060.1:0-525 GCF_038442315.1 Methylobacterium litchii
AGATCTTCCGGCAGCTCGCCGCCCGGCTCGGCTACGAGGAGGAGAACTTCAAGTGGACCGACTCCGAGTGCCTTGAGCACTACGTCGACTGGAACGCGCCGGCCTGCGAGGGCATCGACCTCGCCTACATGCGCGAGCATGGCTTCGCTCGCCTGAAGGTCGGCACGCCGGACGACCGGGCGCCCCACCGCGAGGGCAACTTCCCGACGCCGACCGGCAAGTGCATGCTGAAGGTCGAGGGCGCCACGAACTTCGTCGCGCCGCCGTTCCGCCAGATGTACGAGGGCTTCCAGCCCGGCGAAGCCCTCGACCCGCTGCCCGATTACCTCGGCCCGCGCGAGTCGCACACGAACGACCCCGAGCTCGCCAAGCGTTTCCCGCTCAACATCGTCTCGCCGAAGAGCCACTACTTCCTGAACTCCTGCTACGCGAACATGGAGGACAAGCAGAAGGGCCAGGGCGAGCAGTTCGTGATGATCAGCGCCGAGGATGCGCGGGCGCGGGGCATCCTGGACGGGGACCGGG
>NZ_JBBXMY010000006.1:0-289158 GCF_038442315.1 Methylobacterium litchii
TCATCGGGTGGTCGGGGTTGCCGCGGACGCCCTGCAATTGGCCGTCCTTGACGTCGAACAGCATGGAGCAGGTATCGGGGCAATCGTGCGGGCAGCCTCCGAAGAAGGTCTCCGTCAGGCTCTCGGCTTGGGCGACGATCAGCGAGTCCGGCTTGACGATTTCGTTCATGTTTCCTCCGCAGTCGGGCGTCCGGCCTTCTTGGCGTTCCGGATGGGGAGCCCGACCCATTCCTGGGATGCACTAAACCGCAAACAATTCCAAATTTTGGTCACGCAAAAGAGCCAAAGTCGGCGAGACCCATGGTACCAACCGTTTTGTCGCGCCCCATCGGGGTCGAGTTGGCTGGCGGCGGCTTCGACCACGCGGTCGCGACAGGCCGCCGATGATGGTGAGGTAACGGGTGGAACTGACGCTCACGCTGGACGCCACCTCCGCCAAGCCCTTGCAGGTCCAAGTGTTCGACCAAGTCCGGGAGATCATCCTGGAAGGGAAGCTGAAGGCCGGCATGGCGCTGCCGCCGAGCCGCCTGCTCGCCGAGCGCCTAGGCATCTCTCGCAACACCGTGAACGCAGCCTACGAGCGGCTTTCCGCCGAGGGCTACGTCAAGGCGCGCGGCACGGCCGGGCTGTTCGTGGAGCCCATCCCGCCGGACAGCCTCCTGCTGATCCAGCGGGGCGGCCAAGCCCTGACCAACGGACCGGTCCCGGACGAGACCGGCGAACCTTTGCTCTGCTTCGCCGGCTCGCCTGGGGGCGGCGGCGAGAGGCCCGAGCTCGATTTCTGGGTCGGGCGTTCGGACCCCGCCGGGTTTCCCTTGCGCATCTGGCGGCGGATCGTGAATCGTCTGCTGTCGCACGAGACTGCCTACCTGACCGACTACTGCGATCCGGCCGGTCTCCCGGAACTCCGCGCGGCCATCGCCACTCACCTGAGACGGGCCCGCGCCGTCGCGGTGACGAAGGACCAGGTCGTCGTCACGACGGGCGGGCAGGACGCCCTCAACCTCGTGTTCAACCTGTTGAAGGGGCACACCCGGCAGCTCTGCATCGAGAACCCCTGCTATCTTGGCGCCTCCCTGATCTTCCGGAGCGCCGGCATGGCCGTCCATCCGGTCCCGGTCGACGGCGACGGCCTGCGCACGGAGCTTCTCCCCAGGGACCGGGGCAGCCTGCTCTACGTCACGCCCTCGCACCAGTTCCCGACCGGCGCGATCATGCCGTTGACCCGGCGGCTGGAACTCCTGCGCTGGGCCGAGGAGACCGACAGCTACATCGTCGAGGACGACTACGACAGCGACTTCCGCTACGACGGCCCGCCGCTGACCGCCCTGGCCGGCCTCGATGGCGGCCGGCGCGTCTTCTACGTCGGCACGTTCTCCAAGTCGGTGGGGGCTGGCCTGCGCATCGGCTATGCCACGGTCCCCCGAATGTTCTGGGACGAGGCCCGGATGATGAAGGCGCGGATGAGCAACGGCCAAGCGTGGCTTGAGCAGGCTGCACTGGCCACATTCATCGACGAAGGGCACTTCGACCGGCACCTGCGCCGGCTACGGCAACTCTACAAGGCCCGTCGCGATCATCTCGTCGCCACACTGCGGCGGACGTTCGACGAGGCCATGATCATAGGCGGCGAGAGCGGACTGCACCTGGTCTGGCGGCTACCGCCCGGGTGCCCCCCGGCGAGGCAAGTCCAGGTCGCGGCGAGGGAACGGGGCATCGGCGTCTACGCGTTATCGAGCGGGGCCGCGTTCGACGTCGATCAGGGGGCCCGGGACGACATGCTGGTCTTCGGCTACTCGTCCCTCACCGAAGCGCAGATCGGGGATGCGGTTGGAAGGCTGAAGTCGATGCTGGGCGATCACGCGTAGGCACGTCATCCGTAACGACCCTCGTCCCTCAGCCAAGATTGCCCACCACGAGTGAGGTGGCCGAACCGAGGGCGTGCGGCAACGGCGTTGCCGGGCATGTTTGACCGGAGGCTCCTCGGGTTGGGGCGGTACGGTTGGTGCTGTCGACCGGCCTATCGGATGACACCTAGCGGGTGTCCTATTCCGTCGCCGGCCTGCTGCGCCGCCGTTTAGAGGCCGCCAAGCGCAGGATACGGGACAAAGCCTCGACCGAGTAGGGCTTCTGAAGAAGCTCGAACCCGTGGTCGCTCTCCTGCGCGAGGACGTGGCTGTAGCCGCTGGTGAGTACCACCGGCAGACCGGGGTAGAGACGTCCGATCTCCCGTCCGAGCTCGACCCCGTTGGTGCCGGGCATGATCACGTCCGAGAACACCACGTCGTAGGTTTCCGATTCTGCGGCCAGTGCCGCCAGGGCCTCGTCTGCGTTCCCGACCCAGTGCGTGTCGTAGCCGAGTTCCTGGAGGGTCTGGGTCGAGAAGGTGCCGACGTCCCGGTTGTCCTCGACCACCAGGACGCGGGTACCCCGGCCATCGACGACGGCGGCCTCGTCCACGGCCTCATCGACCCGTACGGCGTCCGCGCCGACGCGCGGGAGATAGAGCGAGAAGGTGGTGCCGTGCCCGACCTCGCTCTCGACAAGGACCTCGCCGCCCGATTGCTTGGCGAAGCCGAACACCTGGCTGAGGCCCAATCCGGTGCCTTGCCCGACACCCTTGGTCGTGAAGAACGGCTCGAAGATCCGGTCGATCCGGTCGGGTGGAATGCCGGAGCCCGAATCCGACAGCGCGATCCGGACGAAGTCGCCGGCCTGGGCGGGATGCGAGCGCAACGCCGGCACGACACCCACGGCGTCGACCGCGATGTCGAGCCGGCCCTCGCCGTCCATCGCGTCGCGGGCGTTGACCGCCATGTTCACCAGGGCGGTGTCGAACTGGCTCGGGTCGGCGCTGACGTGGCACGGCTCGTCGCCGACGTGGATCGACACCGCAATCCGTGCGCCGGTGAGGGTACCGACCATCTCGCCGATGGCCCTCACGCTCCGTCCGACGTCGAATACCTCCGGCCGCAACGCCTGACGTCTGGCGAAGGCCAGGAGCTGGCCGGTGAGCTTGGCGGCCCGGTCGACGGTGTCCGAGATCGCGCCGATGTACCGGCCCCGCCGTTCCTCGGTGAGGTCGTGTCGCTTGAGCAGGTCGGTCGACGACTTGATCACGGTCAGCAGGTTGTTGAAATCGTGGGCCACGCCCCCGGTCAATTGCCCGACGGCCTCCAGCTTCTGCGATTGTCGCAGCGCCTCCTCGGCCTGGAGCAGGCTGGCGGCGCGCTCCTTCTCCTGCGTGACGTCGCGGGAGACGCAATACAGCATCCCCTCGACCGGGACGGCCGTCCAGGACAGCGTGCGGTATCCCCCGTCCCGCGCCCGGAAGCGGTTCTCGAACGCGAGCGTCAGGCCGCCGGCCGCGAGGCGGGCGACCTCGGCGCGCGTCCTCTCGCGGTCGTCGGGGTGTTCGAGCCACTCCGAGGTCTTGCCGACGATCTCGTCGCGTTCCCACCCCAGGATCGACCGCCAAGCCGGGTTGATGCTGACCCAGACGCCGTTCGTGTCGGCGACGCCGAGCATGTCCTGGCTCACCTGCCAGATGCGGTCGCGCTCCTTGGTGCGCTCGGCGACCTGGGCCGCCAGGGTCTCGTTCAACGCCCGCAGCGCCCCCTGCGCGCGGACGCGCTCCACGGCATCCCAGATCCGCGCCGCGACCTCCTCGACCAGCGAGACCTCGTCGGCCGTCCAGGCCCGCGGCTCGCGTTGGTTGACGTAGACGACTGAGCGCAGGCGTCCCTCGTGGACCTGCGGCACGGCGATGAGAGCGGCGATGCCGAAGGCGGCCATTCCGAGGCCGGCGGTGTCCGGATCGGCCTCGACGTCGGCGTACACCGATGTCCGGCCTGCCTTCAGGTTGGCGATGTTGCCGGGGCCGAACGCGTCGAGCGGGTAGGTGTCCGCCAGCGTCGCGACGCCGTCGACGTATTCGGTGCCGAGGGTGGCGGTCATGCCGTCCTCCCCGACGAAGCCGTAGCCGACCCTGCTGGCGCCGATGTGTCGCCCGAGGGCGTCGACCGCCGCCTGCATCCGGCCGCGCGGGCCGCCCTGTTCGCGCAAGGTGTCAGTCAGGTCGAGCAGGAAGCGCTGGCGCCCCTCGGCGGCGTGCCGTTCGGCGACGCGCCGCTCCAATTCCGCGTTCATCTCCCGGAGGCGACGCTCGTCCTGCCGGCGGTCGGTGACGTCGGAGACCGTCAGCACGGCCCCCATGAGCTCGCCGCCGCTGAACATGGGCGCGTTCGTGCAGATCACCTCGATGGGCGTTCCGTCACGGCGGAAGAAGGTACCGTCGCGCCGGCGAAGGGTCTCGCCCTTCCGGATGGCGTGCACGAAGGCGCATTCGGAAGCGGGGAACGGGCTTCCGTCTGGATGGTGGTGATGGGCGACCTCGTGAAGGTCCTGCCCGAGCAGGCTTCCGTCCTCCCAACCCAGCAGGGCGTGTGCGGCCACGTTGGCGAAAGTCACGATTCCGTCGAGGTCGAGCTGGAACACCGCCTCGCTGACGTGGTCCGTCACGGTCCGCAGCAGGTCGGTCTGCCGCTGCAGCGCCTCCGCCGCCAAACGCTGGCTGGTCCTGTCCCGAAGGATCTTGAGGTAGCCGACGTGGCTGCCGTCGTCGGCGTGCAGCGGCATCATCTCACCGAGCGCGAAGAACCGCGAGCCGTCCTTGCGCACGTGCCAGCGCTCGTCGTTGCCCCGGCCTTCCTCGCGTGCGCTCCTCATCTCGCGCTCGGGGACGCCCGCTTCGGCGTCCTCCCCGGTGAAGAATACCCGGGCGGGCTTGCCGCACATCTCGGCCTCGGACCAGCCGAGGATCGCCTCGGCCCCGGCGCTCCAGCCGGTGACGAGACCGTCGAGATCCATGGTCACCATGGCGTAGTCGATGGCGCTGTCGAGGATCTGGCGGTGCCGGGTGTCCGCTTCCCGGGCGCTTCGAAGGGCGTCGTCCCGGGCAGCCATCGACCGCCGCAACTCCATCTGCGCCATGACCTGGCGTGAAAGGGCTTCGAGGGCTTCCCCTTGCTCCGGTGTCAGTCCCTCGGGCCGTGGCTCCCGGTCGATCACGCACAGCGTCCCGAGCGCGACGCCCTCGGGCGTCTCCAGCCGGGCGCCGGCATAGAACCGGAGGCGGGGCTCCCCGGTGACCAGCGCGTTGTCCCAGGTGCGCGGGTCGACGGTCAGGTCCGGGATCACCAGCAATCCCGGTCGCGCCAGGGCGTGCGCGCAGACCGATTGTGACAGCGGGGTCTGGCAGGGGTCGAACCCGACCCGGGCCTTGAACCACTGGCGGTCGCCATCGACGAGGCTGACCAGGGCCACCGGGGTCGCGCAGATGCGCGTGGCGAGCAGGACAATGTCGTCGAAGCCCTGCTCCGCCTGCGTGTCGAGGATGCCGTAGCCGTCGAGGACCGCGAGCCGGGTCGGTTCGCGGGCGGCGTCCTCAGGCGCGGTCATAAATGGCCTCGGCCTGCGTGGCCCCACGCCGGTTGCTGACCGCTTCCCGCTCCATCAGGAGGCGCAGCGCCGTCGTGACGACCTCGCTGACCAAGATGTATTCGCCCTTGGCGACCTGGGTCTCGACGTAGGCGATCAGCGGTTCGGTCAGGGCGATGTGTCGCGAGTGCTTTGCGGCCATCCGGTGCCGGTAGCAGTTCCGACATCCGGTGTCGCAACCGCGCCATCCGTCTCACGCAGTCGTGTCGTCGCAGCGTGCGGACGCCCGCTCGAGGGCTCCGGTCTACCGGCCGGGCCGCATGAACCGGCCCGCCGCGGGAATTCGCTTGGGTCGCCGGCGCTCGGGGATCGGGGTAACGCTTCCGACCGACGCGGCGCCCCGCTCTTCCCAGTGCCGATCCTCGTCACCGCGGCGGCCCCGGCTGCGAAGGAGAACCGCCATGAACAGCATCATCGACATGATCACGGGTTTCGGCAGCGAGGCCGTCGGCAACGCCACCGGTCACCCGTCGGGCGTTTCCCGTTGACGATCAGCGACCCTTCAAACCTGGAAATCTCGCATCCCCGGCCCCGGACCCGTCACCTCCAGCGCGCCGGAGTACCCGAGCACCCGGATGCGCGCGAACAGGAGCTCGTCGCTGCATCCCTTACCGGCTGGTTGACGCCGGCGTCGAGATGACCGGGAACGTGGGCCATCAATTTGATCAGCAACGCCCATTCCTCGCCGGATCATCGGTGGGAAGGCAAACGTGGAGGCCGCCGTGGCCGAAGTAACTTCGACAGCTGCAGCCGGTGTTCGCAGTTCTGTAGGGAAGTGGCGCTCCCAAGGGGAATCGAACCCCTGTTTTCGCCGTGAGAGGGCGACGTCCTAGACCGCTAGACGATGGGAGCTTTCCGGCGGCGTGGCGTTGCTATAGCGACGCTGGGATCGGGGCACAAGTGCCGCCCGGTAGATATTTCAACGAACGGGTGAGCGCGGGTGGAAGAGCACGGACAGGAACGTGTCGGCATCGTGGACGAGGGCGGCCAGCGCCTCGACCGCGCCCTCGTCGGGCTTTTCCCCGACCTGTCGCGTGCGCGGTTGCAGGACCTCGTCCGCGAAGGCCATGTCAGCCGCGACAGCGGCGTGCTGCGCGATCCTTCCGCCAAGGTCGCCGCCGGGACGCGGCTCGTCCTCGATATGCCGCCGCCCGCCGATCCGGTGCCGGCAGCGGAAGCCGTGGATCTCGTGGTCGCCTATGAGGACGACGATCTCATCGTCATCGACAAACCCGCCGGCCTCGTCGTCCACCCGGCGCCGGGCCATGCCGGCGGGACCCTCGTCAACGCCCTCATCGCCCATTGCGGTGCCAGCCTGTCCGGCGTCGGCGGCGTGCGGCGGCCGGGGATCGTCCACCGGCTCGACAAGGACACGAGCGGCCTCATCGTCGTCGCCAAGAACGACGTCGCCCACCATGGCCTCGCCGCCCAGTTCGCCGACCATGGCCGCACCGGGCCGCTGGAGCGCGCCTACCTCGCCTTCGTCTGGGGGGAGCCCAACCCGGCGGCGGGGACGATCGAAGCGAGCCTCGCCCGCTCTCGCCACAACCGCGAGAAGATCGCCGTCGTCTCGGACGAGACCGGGCGCCACGCGATCACGCATTACGCGGTGGCGGAACGCTATGCGGAGGCGAGCCTTGTGCGCTGCCGGCTCGAGACAGGGCGCACGCACCAGATCCGCGTCCACCTCGCCCATCGCGGCCATCCGCTGCTCGGGGATGCTGTCTACGGGGCCGCGTTCCGCACGAAGGCGGCCAAGCTGGGCGAGGCGGCACGCGCCGCGCTGATCTCCCTGGACCGGCAGGCCCTGCATGCGGAACTGCTCGGATTCGCCCACCCGCGAACGGGCGAAACCCTGCGGTTCGAGAGCCCGCTGCCGCCGGACATGGCCGCGCTAAAGGCTGCGCTGGTCGCGTAATTTTCAGCGGTGAGCGTGCGAAAGGGCACGACAGGCCGCGGCACTTCGTGCCATCCTTCAACCCAACGATCCGGTCGTGCGTTGGTGGCGACGTAACGTGTCCCAGACGCGACGGGATTGGTCGAGCGGCCCCAGTCAGATGGGCGCTTGGGGGGTTGGCTCAAGGGCGGCCCCGTCGATCACCGCGTTCGCCCGTCTGGGGGACCTGTTTGAGGAGTTATGCCATGGCCGGTACGCTGCCCGTGCTCGCCAACGAAGGTGGCCTTTCCCGCTACCTCGACGAGATCCGCAAGTTCCCGATGCTGGAGCCGGCGGAAGAGTTCACCCTGGCGAAATCCTGGCGCGACGGTGGGGATCGCGAGTCGGCCCACCGGCTCGTCACTTCTCACCTGCGCCTCGTGGCGAAGATCGCCATGGGCTATCGCGGCTACGGCTTGCCGATCGCCGAGGTCGTGTCCGAGGGGAACGTCGGCCTGATGCAGGCCGTCAAGCGCTTCGACCCGGACAAAGGCTTCCGGCTGGCCACCTATGCGATGTGGTGGATCAAGGCGGCGATCCAGGAATACATCCTGCGCTCGTGGTCCCTCGTGAAGATGGGCACCACCGCCAACCAGAAGAAGCTGTTCTTCAACTTGCGCAAGGCCAAGGGCAAGATCTCCGCGCTGGAGGAAGGCGACCTGCGGCCCGATCAGGTGTCGCAGATCGCGACCCGCCTCGGCGTGCCGGAGCAGGACGTGGTGGACATGAACCGCCGCCTCTCGGGTGACACCTCCCTCAACGCGCCCCTGCGCGAGGAAGGCGAGGGCGAGTGGCAGGATTGGCTCGTGGACAACACGCCGAGCCAGGAGACGGTGCTGGTCCGCGAGCAGGAAGGCCAGAACCGGCTCTCGGCCCTGCGCGATGCCCTGAGCGTGCTGAACGCCCGCGAACGGCGCATCTTCGAGGCGCGCCGCTTGGCCGAGGATCCGATCACCCTTGAGGATCTGTCGGGCGAGTTCGGCGTCTCCCGCGAGCGGGTACGCCAGATCGAGGTCCGCGCCTTCGAGAAGGTGCAGGAGGCGGTGAAGCGCAACGTCGCGACCCGTGAGGCGCCCCGCGCGCTCGCTGCCCACCACTAAACGCCAATGCGAGAGTCATGACGAACGAAGCCGGCGAAGCGATCCGCCGGCTTCGTTCGTGTGGGGTGGTCACTTCCAGGCGTCGAAGGCCTGTTGCAGCACCTGCTCGCCGGAGGAGCCCTTCTCGAAGGTCAGGACCGCGCGGCGCCCCGACGTGTAGCGCACGGCCACGTCGAACCACGCCCGGTGCAGGAGCAGGTCGGTGTTGCGCTCGACATCGGCGGGCAGGGACGACAGCCCGATCAGGAAGAGGTTGTCGCGCACCCGCACCGGCAGACCCGAGACGGGCGAGCCCCGGGCGTTCTCATCATCCTTGGCTTGCAGCAGCCCGACATCCTGCACGACTTGCGCGGAGGGATCGCTGCCGGTCTGGCTGAACGACAGGCTCACCGTGTGCGAGGCCGGAAGAGTCGTGTCGAGGTTCTTCTGGATCGTCATGGTGAGCGTCAGGCCGCTCTCCGGATAGGTCACGATGGCCGTGGCCGAGGTCTGCAGCGGCTGGCCCTGGTCGCCGTTGGCGGTATCGATCCGCCACGTCACGCGGCCCTGCGTCGTGATTGGCTGCGAACTCTCGGTCGAGGTCGATTCCTCGATCAGGAAGGCACGCTGGGCCACGGCGACGCTCGGCTGGGCCGGGGCGACGGGCGCGGCGGTCTTCGGGGCGGCGCCATCCTGCTTGGGCTTCGGCCGCTCGGACGGGGCGGTCTCACCCCCGACGCGGTCGTTGAACTTCGCGTCCGGGTTCTCGCCGATGGGCTGGGACGTCTCCGGGGTCGAGCGGGCGACGAGTTGGGGTTTGTCGCGCAGCAGGAAAGCCGCGACGGCGATGGCGCCGATCACCGCCACCAGCACGATGCCGATCACGAGGTTGCGCAGCACCTTCGAGCGACTGCCGCGCGGGGCAACGACGGCAATCCGAGGGCGCTGGCGGCCCTGAGCGGCGTCGCCGACGGCATCCGACTCGTCCAGGGGGGCGGGCTCCGTGGCCGGCGACGCGGTCACGGGCGCGAACTCGGTCTCCGGACCCGTCGCGGGCTTGCGCGCCGCGATGGCGATGGCCGCCTCGCGGGGCTTCTCGGCGGTGGGCTCGGGCGACAGGACGAAGCGTGGGGAGGGCGCGGCCGGAAGGGCGGGCTCAGGCGCTTGCGGCTGGGTCTGCTCGGGCGGGCCGGCCTCGGGCAAGGGATCCGCCGCAGCCGTGGCCATGCGCTCCGCGACGGGCTCGACCGGCGGCTCGGGCGCGGGCTTCGGTTCGGGCGGCGGCGGTGGCGGGGGAGGCGGCGGAGCCTGGGCTGGCTCCGGCTTCGCGGCGTCCTTGTCTTTAGCGGCGTCGTTGGCCGGCGCGGGAATGCCGCCGTGCTCGACCTCCAAGCGCTCGATGGCGGTGTCGAGGGCGCGGCGTTCGAGGTCGATGTCGTCCTCGGACAGCGGCGGTTCGAGGGAGCGAAGCTGGCTGATCAGTGCATTGCGCGCCCGGTCGTAGACGGCGCGCCGGAGTCCGGGCGAGCGGTCGGGAAGAGCGTCGAGGGCCCTAGCCAGAAGCGGGTAATAATCGGCCATACTGCTCCGGTTCGCCCGCTTGGCGCCCTGCCGGCCACGGCCGAAGCCGCAGCCGCGTTCCTGCTACGCTCTTTTAACCAAAACGGCCGGCATTCACTACCATCGACGACGTTTGCGAGGCGCCATCAACGAGAGATGCGACCGCGCTGCTCAATCCTCGAAGGGGTTGTGCATCAAGATCGTGTCGTCGCGCTCCGGCGAGGTCGAGAGCAGCGCCACGGGCGCCCCGATCAACTCTTCGATCCGGCGCACGTATTTGATCGCCTGCGCTGGCAAGTCGGCCCAGGAGCGGCCGCCGGCCGTCGTCTCGGACCAGCCCTCGAACGCCTCGTAGATCGGCTCGACGCGGGCTTGGGCCGCCTGACTCGCGGGGAGGTGGTCGATCACCTTGCCGTCGAGGCGATAGCCCGTGCAGATCTGGATGGTCTCGAACCCGTCGAGGATGTCGAGCTTGGTCAGGGCGATACCGTTGATGCCGGAGGTGCGCACCGTCTGCCGCACCAGGGCCGCGTCGAACCAGCCGCAGCGGCGCTTGCGGCCGGTGACGACGCCGAACTCGCGGCCACGCTCGCCGATCCGCTCGCCGGTGGCGTCGGTCAGTTCGGTGGGGAAGGGGCCTTCGCCGACGCGGGTCGTGTAGGCCTTCACGATGCCGAGCACGTAGCCGATGGCCGAGGGGCCGAGGCCGGAGCCGGTCGCCGCCTGCGCCGCCACGATGTTGGACGAGGTGACGTAGGGGTAGGTGCCGTGGTCGACATCGAGGAGCGCGCCCTGGGCGCCCTCGAACAGGATGCGCTTGCCGGCACGGCGGGCCTCGTCCAGCAGCGACCACACCGTATCGGCGAAGGGCAGGATCTTGGGGGCGATGGCCAGAAGCTCGGCCTTCAGGGCGGCGCCGTCGATCTCGTCGATGCCGAGGCCCCGGCGCAGGGCGTTGTGGTGCGCGAGCAGCCGGGCGATCTTCGCGTCCAGCATGTCGGCATCGGCCAGATCCACGACGCGGATGGCCCGGCGCCCGACCTTGTCCTCGTAGGCGGGGCCGATGCCGCGCTTGGTGGTGCCGATCTTCAGGACCGCGTTCGAGGTCTCGCGGTAATGATCGAGCTCGCGGTGCAGGGGCAGAATCAGCGTGGCGTTGTCGGCGACGCGCAGGTTCTCTGGCGTGATCGACACGCCCTGTTGCCCGATCTTGGCGATCTCTTCCACGAGGTGCCAGGGATCGACCACGACGCCGTTGCCGATCACCGACAGCGTTCCGCCGCGCACGACGCCCGAAGGCAGCAGCGACAGCTTGTAGGTCACGCCGTCGATCACCAGCGTGTGGCCGGCATTATGGCCGCCCTGGAAGCGGACCACGACGTCGGCCTGCTCGGAGAGCCAATCGACGATCTTGCCCTTGCCCTCGTCGCCCCATTGGGCGCCGACTACGACGACGTTGGCCATGCCTGCCCTGAACCCGTGTCAGTGATGTCCACGCCGTCGGACGCAATCCAAAGGCGGGCTCAGAGCCCGTTTTCGCGATCCGGCAGTGGAAATCAAGCAAGCAGGGCGCAGGCGGGGTCCGTAACCCCGTCTGTCCGACGCTATTTCGCCTCGGTGCCGGGCGTCCGGCCAGGCAAATCACCGGGCTTGATCACCGGCATCGTTCCGGTTTGATCGGGCTTCACCACCGTTCCGGTGGCATCGCCCGGCGGCTTGATGACCCCGTCATTCTTCTGAAGCTTGTCCGAGAGGGATTGATCCTTCGGCGGGGCGTCGGCGCTCGGGCGAACCCGGTCCGGCGGCGTCTGGGTCGCCGGGGGGAGGGCGGGATCGCTGTCCTGCTTGCGCAGGGGAGCGTCCGGGTTCTGGGCCAGCGCCACCCCGCCGGTCAGCATCACCGCGAGGGCGGCGGCAGGCACTTTGGAGAGACGAAACAGGCTCGGCAACGCGGCCTCCATGGTCGAGTACGAGGTCCCGACGAAACAGGTGGCAGCCCAAACCGTTCCGATCTCCGGCCCGAAACGCCTCAGCCGGCGCGGGCCAAGTCCAGGTAAAGCTCGCGCAGGCGCTTGGTCAGCGGGCCGGGCTTGCCCTCGCCGATGGCGCGGCCGTCGATCTCGACCACCGGCATCACGAAGGCGGACGCGCTCGTGTAGAACGCCTCGGCAGCGTCCAGGGCCTCCGTGACGGGGATCAGACGCTCCTCGATGGTCAGGTCGGCCTCGGCGGCGAGCTTCAGCACGCTGGCGCGGGTGATGCCCGGCAGCAGCGCCGTGGAGAGCGGACGCGTCACCAGCTTGCGGTCGCGGCTGACGATGAAGGCGGTGGAGGACGAGCCCTCCGTGATCGCCCCGTCCTCGACCATCCAGGCCTCGGAGACGCCGGCCTCGACGGCCTGCTGCTTTGCCAGCACCTGTGCCAGAAGGGCGACGGACTTGATGTCCCGACGCTTCCAGCGAAGATCCTCGACGGTGATGACCCGCGCACCCTTCTCGGCCAGCGGGTTGGCGGCGACCGTCTTGGCTTGGGTGAACATCATCACCGTGGGCGGCGTGTCCGCCGAGGGGTAGGCGAAGTCGCGCTCGGCCACGCCGCGCGTCACCTGCATGTAGACCAGCCCCTCGGTGACGCCGTTGCGCTGGACGAGCTCGGTCTGCAGCCGCTCCCATTCCGCGGAATCGTGCGGATTGCGGATGCCGATCTCGCCGAGGGACCGGTCGAGCCGGGCCAGATGCGCCGCATTGTCCACGAGGCGTCCGTCCAGGATGGCGGACACCTCGTAGATGCCGTCGGCGAAGAGGAAGCCGCGATCCATGATCGGCACCTTCGCCTGCTCGAAGGGCAGGAACTCGCCGTTCAGGTAGACGATGCGGGACGCGCTCACGGCGGTTTCCTCAAGACTCGGACGATGGAACGGGTGGTGCGGGATTCGTGCCGGCCGATCAAGCCTTGCCGAAGACCCGCTCGAAGATCGTGTCGACGTGCTTGAAGTGATAGCCGAGATCGAAGCATTCCTCGATCTGCTCCGGCGTCAAAGCCTTGGTCACTTCTGCGTCGTTCTTGAGCAGCGTGAGGAAGTCTCCCTCGCCGCGCCAGACCGGCATCGCGTTGCGCTGGACCAGCCGGTACGAATCCTCGCGGGAGACGCCGGCCTGGGTGAGCGCCAGCAGCACCCGCTGCGAATGGACGAGGCCGCCGAGGCGGTCGAGGTTCCGCTGCATGTTCGCCGGGTAGACGAGCAGCTTCTCGATGACGCCGGTCATCCGCGCCAGGGCGAAATCGAGGGTCACGGTGGCGTCCGGGCCGATCATCCGCTCGACGGAGGAGTGAGAGATGTCGCGCTCGTGCCAGAGGGCGACGTTCTCCATGGCCGGGTTCACGTAGCTGCGCACCATGCGGGCGAGGCCGGTGATGTTCTCGGTGAGCACCGGGTTGCGCTTGTGCGGCATGGCCGAGGAGCCCTTCTGGCCCTCGGAGAAATATTCTTCCGCCTCAAGCACTTCGGTGCGCTGCAGGTGGCGGATCTCGATGGCGAGCCGCTCCAGCGACGAGGCGACGACGCCCAGCACCGCGAAGAACATCGCGTGGCGGTCGCGCGGGATGACCTGCGTCGAGACCGGCTCGGGCGAGAGACCCATCTTGCGCGAGACGTATTCCTCGACGCGCGGGTCGATGTTGGCGAAGGTGCCCACCGCCCCGGAGATGGCGCAGGTCGCGATCTCCTCGCGCGCCGCCACGAGGCGGGCGCGGTTGCGGGCGAACTCGGCATAGGCCTGGGCGAGTTTGAGGCCGAACGTCACCGGCTCGGCATGGATGCCGTGAGAGCGGCCGATGGTCGGCGTCATCTTGTGCTCCTGCGCCCGGTGCTTGAGAGCGTCGAGGAGGGCGTCCACGTCGGCGATCAGGATGTCGGCCGCGCGCACGAGCTGCACGTTCAGGCAGGTGTCGAGCACGTCCGAAGAGGTCATGCCCTGGTGGACGAAGCGCGCCTCCGGCCCGACGATCTCGGCGAGATGGGTGAGGAAGGCGATGACGTCATGCTTCGTCACGGCCTCGATGGCGTCGATGCGGGCGACGTCGAAGGTCGCGTCGCGGCCCATCGCCCAGACCTTCTCGGCCGCGTCCTTCGGCACCACGCCGATCTCGGCGAGCGCGGTGGTCGCGTGGGCCTCGATCTCGAACCAGATCCGGAAACGCGACTCGGGCGACCAGATCGCGGTCATCGCGGGGCGGCTGTAGCGGGGGATCATCGATGCTGACTCGACCGTCGGGGAACGGTCGGCGGGTAGCACCGCCGGGCGTTTAGCTCAATGCGCACCCGTGACGGGGCAGGGGAGCGCTACTCGACCCGCACCCAACCGGGGCCCATCAGCCGCTCCTGCGGCTTGAACTTGGCCTTGTAGTCCATCTTGCGCGAACCATCGACCCAATAGCCGAGATAGAGATACGGCAGGCCGAGCTGCTTCGCCCGGCGGATATGGTCGAGGATCATGAAGGTGCCGGGGGAGCGCCCGGCCTCGGTCGGCTCGAAGAACGAGTACACCATTGACAGCCCGTCCGAGAGGACGTCGGTGAGGCACACGGCCATCGGGCCGCCCATGCCCCGCCCGGTGATCGCCGTATCCGGCCCGTGGCGGCGGTACACGACGAGATGGGTGTCGACGTGGCTGTCCTCGATCATCATGGCGTAATCGAGCATCGTCATGTCGATCATGCCGCCGTCGTCGTGCCGGGCGTTCAGGTAGCGGCGGAACAGGGCGTACTGGTCCGAGGCCGGGCGGTTCTGCTCCGGCGCGCCGACCAAATCGGCGTTGCGCGCCATCACCCGCTTCTGGCTGGCGCTCGGGATGAAATCGTCCACCACCACCCGCACCGAGACGCAGGCGCGGCAGGTCTCGCAGGCCGGGCGGTAGGCGATGGTCTGCGAGCGGCGGAAGCCGCCCTGCGTCAGGATCTCGTTCAGGTCGCTGGCCCGCCGCCCGACGAGGTGCGTGAAGACTTTCCGCTCCTCCTGGCCCGTCAGGTACGGGCACGGCGAGGGCGCGGTGAGATAGAATTGCGGAGTGTCGCGCGGATGGCTCGTCACGCTTCGTCGGAACCTCGGCCACGGCTGCTCACGCCGCGCTTCTCACCAATCTACAAGGGTCGCGGCCGGGCTCAATGGGCCAGAAGGCCAAGCACGCCCTAAAAAGCCGCGACGCTTGGCCCTTGCTCTTTCCGTTGCCTAACGCGCGTGAACCACCGCGAGGCCGAGGAGCAGGTCATGCCCGAGGCGACGGTCGGAGCGGACCAGCCCGAAGGCCACGTCCACGCACCAGAGCAGGAAGGTCGAGACCGCCACGTAGAAGAGCAGCGCGTGAACCGCCGCCGACACGATGTCGACCGGCGCGCCGCTTTCCGGCGCCACCACCCGCAGGCCCATCAGCCGCTGGCCGATGGTGCTCTGCCGCCGGCCGCCCACGGTGATCGCGCTGTAGATGATCCCGCTCGCGGGCAGCACCGCGAATAGCGTCCAGCCGAGGCCGAAGGTCACGAGGCCGATGACCGTGATCGCCAGGGTCAGCAGGGTCGTGAAGCCGAGGATGAACAGGATGTCGAGCAGGTAAGCGATGGTGCGCGCACCGAGGCTCGCCCGCACGTAGGGAATGGGCAATCCCCCGGTGAAGGGTGCGGTGGCCGGACGGGCGGCGTAGTCGGTGCGGGATTCGTACATGGGAAGACCCTGCAAGCGGTGCAGCGACCGTTAGGTGGGCGCCGCCGCACTCCGCCGCAAGGGCGGGCTCACGGCTGGCCGGGATCGGCGCGCGCCGCGTCGGGCGTATCGAGGTAATAGCGCTGCAGCATGTGGAGGGCCGCGCCGGTGAGGGCGTTGCCGTCGGTCGCCACCTCCGTGAGCTTGGCCGCGTTGTCGAAGCGGCAGACCATCCGGTGCTGGCGCGTGCCTTCGGCGTAGTCCACCCGCACCGTTCCGGGGGCGGGACCGGACCCCGCTCCCAGGAAGCGGATGCCCGCGCCCTGCGCCACCGCCGGCAGGGCCCGGCGGCAGGTCGCCACGCGGTCCCGCCGCAGGGTGTCCTGGCAGGCCGCGAGCCCGCCGAGGAACCCCGCGACGATGCCCCCGGCCACCAGCCAGCGATGCAGGACCTTCACGGAATGAGAGCCCGGCGCCCTTCCGTCAAAGGGCGCGCAGCTTCTCGGCCACGCGCGGTGCGTGGTACGTCAGCACGCCGTCGGCGCCCGCGCGCTTGAAGGACAGCAGCGCCTCGACCATCGCCCGGTCGCCGTCGAGCCAGCCGTTGCGGGCGGCGGCCTCGATCATCGCGTACTCGCCGGACACCTGATAGGCGAAGGTCGGCACGCCGAACGTGTCGCGGACCCGGCGGATGATGTCGAGATACGGCATCCCCGGCTTCACCATCACCGAGTCGGCCCCCTCTTCGAGGTCGAGGGCGACCTCGCGCAGGGCTTCGGCCGAGTTGCCGGGGTCCATCTGGTAGGTGCGCTTGTCGCCGACCAGAGCGGCCTTGGTGCCGATCGCGTCGCGAAATGGGCCGTAGAACGCGCTCGCGTATTTCGCGGCGTAGGCCATGATCTGGACGTCGAGGAAGCCCGCCTTGTCGAGGGCGCGGCGGATGGCACCCACGCGCCCGTCCATCATGTCCGAGGGGGCGATGATGTCGGTGCCGGCCTCGGCCTGGATCAGGCTCTGCTCCACGAGGACCGCCACCGTCTCGTCGTTGAGGATGGCGCCGTCCTTCATCAGCCCGTCATGGCCGTGGCTGGTGTAGGGGTCGAGGGCGACGTCGGTCACGATGCCGATCTCGGGGAACTCGCGCTTCACCGCCCGCACCGCGCGGCAGACGAGGTTCTTGGCGTTCAACGCCTCCGAGCCCACGGGATCGCGCAGGCTCACCTCCGTGAAGGGGAAGAAGGCGATGGCCGGGATGCCCAGGCGCACCGCGCGCTCAGCGTCGCGGACGATCTCGTCCACCGTCAGGCGCTCGACGCCCGGCATGGAGGCCACGGGCTCGCGCTTGCCCTCGCCCTCGATGACGAACATCGGCCAGATCAGGTCATCGACGGTGAGCGTGTGCTCGCGGACGAGGCGGCGCGACCATTCCGCCTTGCGGTTCCGGCGCGGACGCTGGGTGATGCCGAGGCTCCCGCTGCTCTTGTCCTCGCGGACGGCGGCATAGGCGAGGGGGCGGGGTTCCGGGATTCTGTCCGACATGCGCGCGGGTGTCCGGGCTCGAAGAGGCGGCCGCGCGGGAGGCTCCCGCGGGACGACCGCGACAGGCAAGCGGAGGCGCTCGCCTGCCGCTGCGCCGGCCTAGCACGCCGGGCGGGATCGACCCAAGGGCCACGCGCAGGGCAGGGGTGCCGCACGTTGACGGCACGGCCCCGATGGGTTCAACCCGGCCGGGGGTGGGCGGTCGCATCGGGAGACGACGCAACGTGAACATCGAGCGGAGCCTGCGCGCGAGGGTTCGTCCATGCGCGGCCTGATCCCGCTGCGCAGCAAGCCGGTCCGGCCGGGGGGCCTGCTGGGAGACCGCATCGAGCGCGACGCGGCGCCCCAGCCCAGCACCTGGGACACGGCCCTCGTCTGGTTCATGCGGCTCACCGCGCTGGCATGGCTCGCCAAGGCGGTCTTCGCCTGGGCGACCATCCTCGACGTGCGCCCCGGCGCCCCGCCCTTCGAGGCCGAGCCGTTCGGCCGGCAGGCCGCCATCGTCTATTTCGCGGTGGTCGATGCCGTGGCCGCGAGCGGCCTGTGGCTCACCAGCGCCTGGGGCGGGGTGATCTGGCTGCTCGCCGTGACCTCCGGGCTGACGCTCGCCATCCTTACACCGAAGCTCGTGCCGGTCTCGATGCCGCTCCTGATCTTCGGCGTCCTCGTCATGCTCATCTATTTTCTGCTCTCCTGGCTCGCCGCCAGGGAGGGGCATTGAGCCAGCCGCACAGGATTGACGGAAGCTTATCGCAACCCTCGCAAGCTCGCCGAACGAAAGTGAACGAAATCTTCCTTTAATCCATTCAGTTTGTCTTTACTGACACAGGTAAATCGCGAATTCATCTTGCCGCTTAAATCGTCTTTCATTCCCAGCGGATAGCTTTGCCAACATAAGCGGTGACGGACCACACGATCACCGCAGGATCCGTCAGGGATTTCACCGATGAAGAGCCAGTCCGCCCGCACCCAGCCCGCCGCCTCCGAGGAGCCGGCTTCGCCGCACAACGCCTACCTCGAGGCGCTGCATCTCGTGGAGCGGCTGCACCGCCGCCTCCTCGACGTGATCAAGGACGAGTTCGAGCGGCGCGGCCGCGAGGACGTCAACAGCGTCCAGGCCCTGCTGCTCTACAACATCGGCGACAGCGAGCTGGCCGCCAGCGAACTGCGGACGCGGGGCTACTATCTCGGCTCCAACGTGTCCTACAACGTCAAGAAGCTCGTGGAGGCCGGCTACCTGCACCACGCCCGCTCCAAGACGGACCGGCGCTCCGTGCGGATCAGCCTGACCGACAAGGGTCGCCAGATCCACGACATCGTGCAGCAGCTCTACGACAAGCACTCGCGCACGATCGCCCCGATCGGCGGCATCTCGGACGACGACTTCGACCGTCTGAACCGCGCCCTCAGCCGCCTGGAGCGGTTCTGGACGGACCAGATCCGCTACCGCCTCTAAAGGTGGAGCAGGCCGGCGATGCCGGACACCACGGCGTAGGCGAAGCCCGCATTGATCGCCACGCCGAACAGGCCCACCGCGAGGCCCGCCAGCACGACGATCCCGTCGCGCTCCACGAGGCCGAGGCCGACGAGGCAGACCGCGAGCCCGAGCGGGATCTGCCCGATGAGCGGCGCCGCCACGATCAGCGCGAGGGCGAGCGCCAGAAGCGCCACGCCCATCCCGCGCATGCCGATGGCCGTCTCGAAGACGCTGAGGCGCGGGCGCGACCAGCGCTCCAGCCGCCGCAGGACCGGCACGGCCCGCTTGACCGCGCGCTTCACGTCCGACTGCTTGATCGACTGGCCGAGCAGCCGCCGGGGCAGCCACGGCGCCGACATGCCGGCCGCGATCTGAATGGCCACGAGCAGCAGCAGCAGACCGCAGACGAGCGGGATCGGCGGCGGCATCGGGAGGCAATTGGGCAGGCCCAGCAGCACGACGAGCAGGGCGAAAGCCCGGTCGCGCAGGACCGCCACGATGTCCGCTACCGTAAGACGCTCGCCTTCCTGGCTCGCGAGCACGGTGAGAACGTCCGAGGTGCGAGCACCGTAAGACACGTCCGGTCCAACCTTCACTGACTTGCGGCGGGCTCTATCCGAGATCGCCGCCTGCGCCAAGCCGCGCGGCGTCCCCCGGCTTTTTTGCACCCCCTCCGCGAACCTGACGTGCGGTCGGGGACCGTGCAGTCTCACCTAGAGTCTCGTTCCGCAACCGCGCCGTTCTACTGGTGGAAGCTGCAACCGTTCCTGTCCATTTGCTGGCGTTAACCAGGCTTTTACCAATCACGCCGGGTCGCCTCGTCACGGCGCTCCGACAGGGTCTGCGTCAGGCGGCGTGTGTGCGTAAGTCTCCTCCACAGGCGATGGGTCTTGGGCCTTGCGCTGCTCGGCCTCGCGGAAAGCCGCGTCGAGGCGAGCGATCTCGATGTGCTCCTGTTCGCGAGCCTGGATGCCGGCCGGTCGACCTTCTCCGCCAGCGGCGCGAAAATCGGGCTCGGCACCCGCGACAGGGACGGGCCGCTGGCCCTGGTCGCCATCGGCGACGGGGTGCGCATCGAACGGAAGCGATGCGGCTGCGGCGCGCCTGCAACGATTCTGTCGCTCTCGGCCCAAGCCTCCGCGCAACTCGGCTATCAATGGGTCCTGCCGCAGGGCGTCGTTGCCGCCTTTGCGGGATTCGAGACCCGATTCGACGGCGTGCGGGGCGTCCGCGACGGAATGCGGCTGCAGGCCGAGGCATGGCTGCGGCCGGACGAAAAAACACTCCTCCACGCGGTGACGGTCGCCGGCACGGCGCGCGGCAGCGTCTGGACCCGCATCGCCTGGGGCTACCGGCTCTGGGACACGTATCTCGGGCCGGAAGGCAGCGCCTATTTCGACGCCACCGGCTACGGAAAGGTCGCCCTCGGCCTCCACGCCACGGACTTCGTGCTGAAGAACACCCACATCCGCCTCTCGACGGGGATGCAGTGGGAATCCCACCGGACCCGCCCCGCCCCCTATTTCACGCTGACCACCTGGGCCTCGTTCTGATCCGCCGAGAGCGAACCGAGGAAGCGGGCGGCATCCGTGCGGATCTGCTTGCGGCGCGTGTCGTCCATGCCGGCCAGCGTGCGATAGGGCATCGCCATCCGCTGGTTGCCGGCCAGACGCTCCTCATTCTCGATGAGGAAGTTCCAGTACAAGTAGTTGAACGGGCAGGCCGTCGGGCCGGTCTTGGCCTTCACGTCATAGGCGCAGTCCCGGCAATAATCCGACATGCGGTCGATATAGGCGCCGGAGGCGGCATAGGGCTTCGAGCCCATGACACCGCCATCGGCCCAGAGCACCATCCCGTGGACGTTCGGCAACTCGACCCATTCGTAGGCGTCGGCGAAGACGACGAGGTACCATTCCTCCACCTGCGCCGGATCGAGCCCGGCGATGAGGGCGAAATTGCCCGTCACCATCAGCCGCTGGATGTGGTGGGCGTAGGCATGGGCGCGGGTCTGATCCACGACCTGCCGGATGCAGTGAAGGTCCGTCTCGCCCGACCAGTAGAACCACGGCAGCGGGCGGCTCGCGGCAAGGGCATTGGTCTCGGCGTAGGCCGGCATCCGCGCCCAGTAGAGCCCGCGCACATATTCCCGCCAGCCGAGGATCTGGCGGATGAAGCCCTCCGCGCAATGCAGCGGCACCGCACCCTCGCGATGCGCACGCTCGGCGGCCCGACACACCTCCTCGGCGGTGAGCAGGCCGGCATTGAGGGCCGGCGAGATCAGCGCGTGATAAAGGAACGGCTCGTTGCCCTTCATCGCGTCCTGATAGTCGCCGAAGGTCGGCAGGCATTCGGCGAGGAAGTGCTTGAGCGAGGCGATCGCATCCGCCCGCGTCACCGGCCAGGAGAAAGTGGCGCAGTCGCCGAAATGGTCGGGAAACTCCTGCTCGACCAAGGCGATGGCCTCGCGGGTGATCGCGTCGGGCTGGAAGCCGATCCGGTCGGGCAGGCGGTGGCCCTTGGGCAGGCGCTTGCGGTTCTCCGCATCGAAGTTCCAGCGGCCGCCCAGCGGTTCGCCGCCCTCCATCAGCAGGCCGGTGCGCTTGCGCATCCCCCGGTAAAAGGTCTCCATCCGCAGATGATGGCGCCCCTCGGCCCAGCGGGCGAAATCCTCGCTGGGGCAGAGGAAGCGGTTGTCGGCGCGGATCTCGACCGGCACCGGCAGGCTATCGCGCCAGCCCTGCATCATCTCCCAGACCCGCCACTCGCCGGGCTCCGTCACCACGATTCGCGCGATGTCGTGGCGGGTGAGCGCCCGTTCCAGTTCCCCGGTGAAGCTGCCGGTGTTCCCCGCATCGGTGAGGCGGACGTAATCGACCTCCGCGCCCTCCTCGCGCAACTCCTCGGCGAAGTGGCGCATGGCAGCGAACAGGAAGGCGATCTTCTGCTTGTGGTGGCGGACATAGGTCGCCTCGTCCCGCACCTCGACGAGCAGGACGACGTCGCCGTCCGTGTCGAGATCGGTGAGGCTGGAGACCCGGCGGTTCAGCTGGTCGCCAAGGACGAGGCGCAGGACCCGACCCTCTCGGGGCTTCTCGCGCGCTGGACGGCTGGCCACATATCCTCCCGGTCGCGAGGGCGACGCCGATGTTCCCACAGGGGTCGCGCCCAGGATAAAGCCGGCCTATGACCTCCGGTACCGGCAGCGCCCGGCCTTCCCGGCACCACGACGTCGCAGGCTTTCCATGAAGTTCGCCTTTGCGGGCATCGATTTCCTCGGTGGCGTGTTCGAGGCCCTGATCGAGGCCAACTGGACGCCGCTGAAGCTGTTCACCCGCCCCTGCGACGGCATCTACGACCATAACGAGGTGGTTGTGGCCCGCGCTCGCGCTGCGCGGATCCCGATCCAGCTGTCGAAGATCCAGCAGGCCGACCTCGACGCGCTGCATGCCGCGCACGGGCGGGATTGGGCGCTGGTGGTGGCCGGCTACCCTTGGTTGGTGCGCGGCTGGCGCGGTAAGGTGAACTTCGCCCTCAACCTTCACCCGTCGCCGCTCCCCACCGGGCGCGGCCCCTATCCGCTGTTCCGCGCGGTCCTCGACGGGTACGAGACCTGGGGCGTGACAGCCCATGTCCTGGCCGAGAACGGCTTCGACACCGGCGATATCCTCGCCCAGGAGATCTTCGCGATCGGCGCGGGCGAATCGCACGAGACCCTTCTGGCGAAGTGCCAGATGGCGGCCCGTCGCCTCGCCACCGGTCCCCTCGCGCGCGATCTGCCGAACCGGTGGAAACGCGCCGAGCCGCAGGGCGACGGCTCCTATTGGGCGCGGGCGACGGATGCCGACCGGACCCTCGACTTCCGCCAGGAGGTCGAGGCGATCCTCCGGCGGGTGCGCGCCTTCGGCACCGTCGAGACCATCGCCCGAATCGGCGACATGCGGGTCTTCATCGCCCAGGCCGACGGCTGGGTGGAGGCGCACGGCCACATCCCAGGAACCGTCGTCCATCGCCATCGCCGGCATCTCGTGGTGGCAGCGCGCAACGGCTACATCCAGATCCTGCGCTGGTCTCCCGCCTCGCAGGTGGAGGCGGCGCAGATCGGCCGCTAAACGAGCGCCGTATTTTCCCGCGTCATCGGACACGCGAAGCCGGCTTCCGTTTCCTCCCGGGCTGTTTTAGAGGATCAGGCAAGTTGCTCGGCCGGTCTGGGCTAGTTTAGTTCGTGATGTCACGCGCTGTGGTTCGCTCCTCTTGGGTGTACCGCTGGGGGGAGCGCTCGCCATGACGCAAAAGCCCGACGAGCAATCCGTCGCGGCCGAGGCGATCATCGTCTTTGGGATGGCGATCATCGTGGGCGCCGGCCTCTTCGAGTGGCTGGTGATCTCGCCCGACCATCCCGGCTACGCGCTGTTGCGCGTCCTCGCCGCGAGCCTCGTCGCGACGCTGGTGACGACGCTGCTGCCGGTGGAATGAGGCCGCCTCATTTTAGGCTGGACAGGCCCCGGCCGAGGGCCTAATTCCCATAACCGCGCGGGCGTAGTTCAGTGGTAGAACGTCAGCTTCCCAAGCTGAATGTCGTCGGTTCGATCCCGATCGCCCGCTCCACCTCTCCCCAAGCTGCGGCTGGCACGGCCGGGTCGGACGTTTTCTGGCCTCGATTTGCGCGGCCTGAGCAAGCATCACGTCATCCGAGCCAGCGTGTCGTCCTTCCAGCGCAGCCTGTGCACCATCGCCATCGCCGCGTGGCCGAGGACGACGATCATCAGCGTGAAGCCCAACCAGTAGTGGAAAAGGTCGGCGGGGATCATCATCCACGCGATCTTGTCGTCCCGCCCCGGCATCAGCGGAAGACCGTAGGGGGTGAACGGCTTGCCCGAGCCGTATTGGCGCAGCAGCGCCAGGCTCGGAATGACGACCATCAGCGCGTAGATCAGCCCATGCCCGAGTACCGCGGCCCGCCCAAGGCGGCCGTCGTGGATCGGGCGGCGCTTGATGTTCGCGAGCCCCCAGATCCCGCGAAACAGGACCAGCACGAAGAGCGTGAAGCCGAGGGTGAAATGGCTTCCGCCGATGAATCGCGTGACGGCTGTGTCGCCGATGGTGACGTAGAGCAGCGCCCCGGCGAATTGCCACGCGAAGAGCGCCGCCATGAGCCAATGGAAGGCGCGGCTGACGCGGCCGTAGCGCTGTGGGGTGTCGCGCCAGCCGGCCGTCGTCATGCGCGGTCCCCCGGTTCGTTCACGAGCACATCGAGCCGGTAAGCCTCCGTCGCGCCATGGTGGATCGCGCGGAGGAACGGATGACCGGTCGCCATGAACAGTTCGGCGGCCTCGTCGCCGCTCAGCGGATAATGCGTCACCCCCGTCCAATGCACCAGGACGATGGTGCCGCCCGGCCGCAAACTGCCCTTCACGCGCTCGACCAGACGCTCCACGTCGATGGGGTCGAGGAAATAGACCACCTCGGACAGGACGATCAGGTCGAACGTCCCCTCCGGCCATTCCCCGGGCACCTGGGCGCGGGCGAAGCGCACATGGGCCAGATCCTTGTTGCGGTCCCGCGCCTGCTCCAGCGCCTTGTCCACCACGTCGAGGCCGAGGACGGCATCGCAGCGCTCCGCCAAAGCCCGCGTCAGCACGCCGATCGAACATCCGACCTCGACGGCGGAGGCGAAGCGCGGGGCGGGCAGGGCGGCGAGGGTGGCCGCGTATTTCTCGCGCTCGTAGTCGCTGGTGGCCAGCTGCCAGGGGTCGGCGCTGCCGGCATACTGGCCGTCGAAGTAGCTCGGCGGCAGCGAGGACGTGAAGCGGCTCACGTGACGTCCCCGTCCCACAGGTCGCCGACGAGGCCGTCGGCCTTCAGGATCTCCGCAGCCGCGCCGACCAGGGCGCCATCGGGAGCGGGCTGGCGCAGGTAGGTCGCGAGATCGCGTGACAGGCGCTCCAGCGGATGACCGCGCAGGAAGCCCTGCAAGCCGACCGAGCGCTGCGCCAGTTGCAGCACGTCGAGCCCCGCGCGCTCGACGGCGAGGCGGACGAGGTTGATCGTGGCGACGATCCGCTCGGGCGGTAGGATGGCGTCAGAGACGGTCTCGGCGCCGCGCTTCACCCAGTTGCGGGCGCCTTCGAGGGCAAGAGCCCCCTCGCCGAGCCGCGCGAGCTGGTGCGGGTCGCCGCCACGGCCGGTGCGGGTGAGGTGGGCCCGCCACGCATCGAACACCGCCTCGATGCCGCCGAGTTGCACGGCCGCGAAGCGCCACGCCCCGCCGGAGAAGGCCGGCTGTCGGGAATAGGAGTCGGGCTCGCCGAGGATGTCCTCGTCGCGCACCGGCAGGCCGGCGAAGTCGAGGGTGCCGGTGGCCGAGGCGCGCATCCCCTGCGATTGCCACGCGGAAAGGTCGGCGCGGGTGCCGTGGTCGAGCGGCATCACCAGCATGAGCGTGCCCGGCACGCCGTCCCGCCGCGCGGTGACGAGGGCGCGGGTGACGTATCCCGCACCGGAGGCGAAGGTCTTCACGCCGCCAAGTTGCAGGCCGCCCTCGGCCTCCCTCAGGACGAGGCCGTTATCCGGTGGCTCGGTGTTCCAGACGCCGAAGAGGTGGCCCGCACGGGCGTCGGCGAAGAGCCGGGCGCGCTGGGCGGCATCGCCGTGCGTGGCGACGAGTTGCAGGGCGTTGACGTGGCCCTCGTAGAGCCGCCCGAGGGCGAGGCTGCCGTATCCGACGAGGCGCAAGACCTCCGCGAGGGCGCAGGCTCCCGGCTCGTCGCCAAGGCCGGTGCCGCCGGCTTCGGCGGGGATGGGGGCGGCCAGGAGGCCGAGGCGGGCGAGGTCGGCGACGTCCTCGCTGGGGAAGCCGTCGTCGCGATCCTGCGCGGCGGCCCGGAACGGCGCGGTCGAGGCGACGAGACGTGCGGCCGCGACCGCATCGTAGGCGAGGTCGAGCGGTGTTCTCTGGTCCATCCGTCTCTCACCCCGGTCCGCAGCGGCAACGTCCGCGACATGCGGCCTTGTGACGACAACCATACCGAGGCGAAATCTTTCACGGAAACGTTATGCGCCATCGCGGCGCATGCCCCGAACCGAAAGCTGGGGAGGACGCAGCGGCCTACGCAGGCTCGATCCGCCGGCCCGAGGCCCGGTCGAAGACGTGGGTCCTGTCGGCCGGAAAGGTCACGCGGATCGTCTTGCCCATCGCCGGGCCGCCCGTGGGCGCGTTCGGTGTGCGGAGGGTCAGCGTCGCCCCACCGGGCCGGGTGGCGTGGACCAGCATTTCCGATCCGAGCAGTTCCACCACCTCGACCGGCCACGCCATGCCATCGGAGGCGAGGGCGACATGCTCCGGGCGGATGCCGAGGAATACCGGGTGGCCATCCGGCAGCTCGTAGTGCTGCGGCCCGAGCGCGAACTCGGTGTCCTCGACCGCGATGGCGCTGCCGTTCCAGCGCATGAGGCCGGGCAGGAGGTTCATCGCGGGCGAGCCGATGAAGCCGGCGACGTAGGTGTCGGCCGGGCGCTCGAAGATCTCGGTCGGCGTCGCCAGTTGCACCGGCACGCCCTGGTGCATCACCAGCAGGCGGTCGCCGAGCGTCATCGCCTCGACCTGATCGTGGGTGACGTAGAGGCTCGTCACCTTCAGCCGGCGTTGCAGGCGGCGGATCTCGCCGCGCATCTGCACGCGCAGCTTCGCGTCGAGGTTCGACAGCGGCTCGTCGAAGAGGAACAGCTTCGGGTCGCGGACGATGGCGCGGCCCATGGCGACGCGCTGGCGCTGGCCGCCGGAGAGTTGGCGCGGCTTCCGATCAAGGAGCGCTTCGAGGCCGAGGAGCGACGAGGCGGCATCGACCTTGGCGCGGATCTCGGCCTTGCGCAGGCCACGGATCTTCAGCCCGTAGGCCATGTTCTCGTACACGCTCATGTGCGGGTAGAGCGCGTAGTTCTGGAACACCATCGCGATGTCGCGGGCGGAGGGATCGAGCTGCGTGACGTCGCGCCCGTCGATCAGGATGCGGCCGCCGGTCGGCGTCTCAAGCCCCGCCACGAGGCGCAGCAGGGTGGATTTCCCGCAGCCGGAGGCGCCGACGATCGCCAGCATCTCGCCATCGGCGAGCGTGAGATCGACCCCCTTCAGGATCTCGTTGGCGCCGAAACTCTTGCGCAGGCCGTCGAGCGTCAGGCCCGCCATCACTTGTCCCCCTCGGTGAGGCCCTTCACGAACCAGCGCTGCATCAGGAGCACCACCGCCACGGGCGGGATCAGCGCCAGCACCGCGGTCGCCATGACTTTGTTCCACTCGGTCGCCGTGTCGACGCCGATCATCTTGACGATGCCGATCACCACCGTGTCGAGCTTCGGGTCCGTCGCGACGAGGAGCGGCCACAGGTACTGGTTCCAGCCGTAGATGAACAGGATCACGAACAAGGCCGCGATGTTCGCGCCCGAGACCGGGATCACGATGTCCCTCAGGAAGCGGAGCGGCCCGGCCCCGTCCATCCGCGCCGCCTCAACCAGTTCGTCGGGGATGGCGAGAAAGGTCTGCCGGAACAGCAGCGTCGCCGTCGCGGAGGCGATGAGCGGAATCGTCAGGCCGGTGAAGCTGTTGATGAGGTCGAGGGACGACATGACCTGGAAGGTCGGGATCAGCCTCACCTCCACCGGCAGCATCAGGGTGAGGAAGATCAGCCAGAAGGCCGTCATCCGGAAGGGGAAGCGGAAGAACGTCACGGCGTAGGCCGAGGGCAGGGACAGGGCGATCTTGCCGAAGGCGATGGCGAGCGCCATCCCGGCCGAGACGAGCAGCGCCCGCCACACCGGCCCGGCCCCGGCCGAACCGTCGAGCAGCACGTCGCGGTAGACGCCGAGTCCGTCGAGGTTCGGCACGAGGGAGACTTCCCCTCGCGCGATGGCGGCGGAGTCCTGCGTCGAACCGGCGATGGCGATCCAGATCGGCAGGGCGAAGAGCAGGATCGCCAGGATCAGGACGGCGTGGGGAATGAGGTGGAGGGCGGAGCGGCGCATCAGGTCACGGCCTTCCGCCCGAGGAAGCGGAATTGCAGGGCGCAGAGCACGATGACGCCGACCATCAGCACCACCGATTGCGCGGAGGACGAGCCGACATTCGCGTTGACGATGCCGTCGAGATAGACCTTGAGCACCAGCGTCTGAGTCGATTGCCCCGGCCCGCCGGCATTCACCGCGTAGACCGTCGCGAAGGTGTCGAAGGCGGCGTAGACGAGATCGACCACAAGCAGGAAGTACACGGTCGGCATCAGCAGCGGCAGCACGATGGTGCGGAAGCGGCGGATGCCTCGGGCGCCGTCGATCCGCGCCGCCTCGATGATCGTCTTCGGGATAG
The DNA here is from genome assembly GCF_038442315.1 of Methylobacterium litchii. Taxonomy (NCBI): domain Bacteria; kingdom Pseudomonadati; phylum Pseudomonadota; class Alphaproteobacteria; order Hyphomicrobiales; family Methylobacteriaceae; genus Methylobacterium; species Methylobacterium litchii. The sequence goes on from NZ_JBBXMY010000006.1 coordinate 28,138, forward strand.
CCTGGAGCCCGGCCAGGAAGAAGATGAAGTTGTAGCTGATCTGCTTCCACGCGGCGGCCAGGATGACCAGCGCCATCGCCTGTGTGCCGTCGAGCTTGTAGTCCCAGTCGATGCCGATCCGGTTCAGCCACGCCCCAACGAGGCCGATCTGCGGGTGGAACATCAGCACCCACAGCACCGCCGCCATCGCCGGCGCCACGGCGTAGGGCCAGATCAGCATTGTGCGGTAGAAAGCCCGCCCCCGGATCTCGGTATCGGCGAGGACGGCGAGCCCCAGCGCCACCCCCATCGAGAGGAGGGTGACGCAGCCGCAGAACAACGCCGTCCGCCCGATGGCCGCGACGTAGAGGGGATCACCGAACAGGTCGGCGAAGTTTTCGAGCCCGACGAATTCCGTGCTGGTGCCGAAGGCATCCTCACGCTCCAGGCTCGATTTGATGGCCTGGACCGCCGGCCACAGGAAGAAGACCAGCGTCAGCACGAGCTGAGGCAGGATCAGCAGCGCCGGCAGGAGCTTGCCGGGAAACAGCGTACGTCGTTCCATGGGTGGAGAGCGTCCCGATCCGCCGCGTCAGCCCCGGGCGGATTTCTGGAACTCGCGCAGCACGCGGTTGCCCCGTGCGACGGCGCTGTCCATGGCGGCCTGCGCACCCTGCTGGCCCTGGAGCGCCTTCTCGATCTCCTCGTAGAGGATCACCCGGATCTCCGGCAGGCGGCCGAGCCGCAGCCCCCGCGAGTTGGGGGTAAGCTCACCCCGCCCAAGCTGCTGCGCGGGCACGTCGGTGCCGGGGTTCTTCTCGAAATAGCCAGCCTGCTTCGTCGCCTCGTAGCCGGCGCTGGTCACGGGCACGTAGCCGGTGTGCTGCGCGTAGAGGGCGACCTGCTCGGGCTTCGAGATGAAGCCGTAGAAGGCGGCAACCGCCTTGTACTCGGCCTCGGTGCGCTTGGGCGCAGTCATGGCCCAGAGGCTCGCGCCGCCGATGATCGAGTTGTTGGGCTTCGGGTTCAGCGCCGGCTCGGTGGGCAGGAAGGCCTCGGCGTAGCGGAACTTTGCGTTCTTCACGATGTCGGCGCGGCCGGAGGACGAGCCGAAGCCGATGGCCGCCTGCCCGGAATAGAACACGGCATCCGGCGCCGTATCGCGGCCGGCATATTTGAACGCACCGTCCTTCGACAGGTCCATGAAGCGCTGGAGCTGATCGACGAAGGGCTTCGTGTTGATGAGGAGTTGCGCGCCGAGCCCGTCATAGCCGTTGCCCTCGGTGGCGTAGGGCAGGTTCTGGATCGCGGCGTATTCCTCGAACTGGATCCACGTCATCCAGGCGGAAGTGCTGGCGATGGGCGTCGCCGCCTTCGACGCAAGCGTGCGGGCGGCCTTGGCGAAGTCGTCGTAGGTGGCCGGCGGCTTGTCCGGGTCGAGTCCGGCTTTCTCGAAGGCGTCGCGGTTGTACCACATCACCGCCGTCGAGGAGTTGAACGGCATCGAGGCGAGCTTGCCGTCCGGCAGGCTGTAATAGCCCCGCACGCCGGGGATGTAGGCCTTCGGATCGAGGGCGAGCCCGGTCTCCTCCGCGAGCTTCCAGGCCGGCTTGATGGCCGGTCCCGCCTGCAGCATCGTCCCCGTGCCGACCTCGAAAATCTGGACGATGTGCGGCGCCTTGCCGGCGCGGTAGGCGGCGATGGCCGCCGTCAGGGTCTCCGGGTAGGTACCCTTGAACACCGCTTCCAGTGTCACGTCCGATTGGCTGGCGTTGAAGTCGCGCGCCAGGCGTTCGACCTCCTCGCCGTTGGCGCCCGACATGGCGTGCCACAGCACGATGGTCGTCTTGTCGCCCGCGGCGGCAGGGCCGGGTCGCAACGCGGTCCATGCGGCCACGGAGCCGACGCCCGTCAGCAGGACGCGACGATCCATTCAATGCCTCCCAAGCTTGGGCGCGCCCGCGCCGGGAGGCACCATGCACGGGCGCGATGACGGAATAAAGCGGCGTATCAGTAGCCGTGGTGATGATGGTGGTGATGATGTCCCCAATGATGGGGACGGTGGTGGCCGTGGTGGTGGTGCCGGCGGGGACCGTAGCCGTACCCATACCCATGATCGTGGTGGGGGCGGTGATGGCCCCAGCCGTGGTGGCCGTGATGGTGACGCGGGCCGTGGTCATACCATTGCGCGGAGGCGGCGCCGGGGACCAGCAGGAGCGTGGCGGCGACGAGACCGACGAGACGTGCCTTCATGGGACTGCCCTTTCATTTCACGATGAGGACAGTCTCGGGCCAGGGCGTTGAACCCATTCTGAAGCCGCTATGCAGTGTCCGTACAGGAACGCGGCGGGGCTATTCCTTCACGGCGCCGGTCAGCGCGGACACGTAATATTCCACGAAGAACGAGTAGAGGATCACCAGCGGCAGCGAGCCGAGCAGCGCGCCGGCCATCAGCGAGCCCCACTTGTAGACGTCGCCGTCCACGAACTCGCTCACGACGGCGATGGGCACCGTCTTGTTCTGCGTCGAGGACAGGAAGGTCAGGGCGTAGATGAACTCGTTCCAGCACAGCGTGAGGGAGAAGATGCCCGCCGAGATCAGACCGGGGAAGGCCAGCGGCAGGATGATCTTGGTGAGGATCTGCCAACGGCTCGCGCCGTCCATGAGGGCGCATTCCTCCAACTCGTAGGGGATGGTCTTGAAGTAGCCCATCAGCAGCCACGTCGAGAACGGGATCAGGATCGTCGGATAGGCGAGGATCAGGGCGATGGGGGAATCGAACAGCCCGTAGGCCTGGATGATCGTGGCGAGCGGAATGAACAGGATCGAGGGCGGCACGAGGTAGGCGAGGAAGATCGCCGCGCCGACCCAGCCCGCGCCCCGGAAGCGCACGCGGACGCAGGCATAGGCCGCGAGCACGCTGGCGAAGAGCGAGAGCACCGTCGCCAGCACCGACACGTACATCGTGTTCCAGAGCCAGCGGGGATATTGCGTCTCGAACAGCAGCTTGTGGATGTGCTTGAAGGTCGGGTCCACCACCCAGAACGGGTTGAACCGCTCCATATCGATGAGCTGCTCGTCCGGTTTGATGGCGGTGAGCGCCATCCAGTAGAACGGGAACAGCAGCACCGCGAGGATCACGAGGAGAGGCAGGTAGGTGGTCACGAGCCGCCGGGGCAGGCGGTCGAGATAGGCCATGCCCTCCGAATTGTCGGTGATCCCCGCCGGCCTTGCCTCCATGACGGGGTTGAGGCGCGGGTCGGCATGGGCGGGCGGTGCGGGCGCGCTCATCGGTCGGTTTCCCCGGACTGCCAGGCCCTGCGCTGAAGGCCGAACCACGAGATGCCGATGGCGGCGAGCAGGAACGGCACCATGGCGGTGGCGATGGCCGCGCCCTCGCCGAGCGTCCCCGAGAGGATGCCGCGCTGGTAGGAGAGGGTGGCCATCAGGTGCGTGGCGTTCACCGGCCCGCCGCGCGTCATCGCCCAGATCAACTGGAAGTCGGTGAAGGTGAACAGCACCGAGAAGGTCATCACCACGGCGATGATCGGGGTGAGCAGCGGCAGGGTGATCCGCGAGAAGATCTGCCAGTTCGAGGCGCCGTCGAGGGTCGCGGCCTCGTAGAGCGAGGGCGAGACGGTCTGCAATCCGGCAAGCAGCGTGATCGCGATGAAGGGCACGCCGCGCCAGATGTTGGCGAAGATCACGCAGGCGCGGGCCGTGTTGGGATCGCCGAGGAAGTCGATGTTGCCGTCGATGATCCCGAGATGCCGGAGCGACCACGAGATGATCGAGAACTGGCTGTCGAAGATCCACCAGAAGGCGATGGCCGAGAGCACGGTCGGCACCACGAACGGAATCAGCACGATCGACCGGATGATCGACTTGAACGGCATGTTCTTGTTGAGCAGCAGGGCGAGGTACAGCCCGACGCCGAACTTCACCACCGAGGCGACGGCGGTGTAGAGGCAGGTGTTGAACACCGACAGCCAGAACACGTCGTCGTCCCAGAGCCATTCGTAGTTCTCGAGACCGATGAACACGCCCTCGCGGCCGATCCGCGTGTTGGTGAAGGACAGCCAGATGCCCTTCAAAAGCGGATAGGCCAGGAACAGGCCGAGGATCAGCGCGGTCGGCAGCATGAACCAGAAGCCCGCCCAGCCCCGGCTCGCCCGAAGGCGGGTCCAGGCCGAGCGGGTCGGGACCGCGACCGGGGCGGGCCGTGTCAGGGCGGTGTGCGCCATGGTCTCGCCTCCGGCCCTTGGGCGTCAGGTGTTGCGGAAGATGCGCTGGGCCGCGCGCTCGGCGTTCTTGATAGCGGTCTTCACGTCCTCGCGGCCGGTGCAGTGGCTCGCGAACATGTCGACGACGACGAAATCCGCCAGCACCGCCGCGATGCGCTCGCTCACCGGGGCGAGGCCGCCCGCCGCCAGGGAGCGCCGCCCGGCCTCGGCGAAGACCGCGTTCTTCGGGTCGTTCGTCCAGATCGGGTTCTTGGGGTAGTTCGACAGCGGCTCGCAGAGGTAGCCCTGCGCCGCCTCCAGCCACGGCCCGTAATTGCTGGCCTCCATCATGTAACTGATGAAGGCCTTACAGGCGTTCGGCGCCTTCGAATATTTGAAGGCCAGGATCGGGAAGGCGAGCTGGAACTCGGTAGGCTTGCCGGCGGGGCCAATCGGCCAGACCGCGTGGTCCATGTCCTCGGCGAGCTTCGGGTTGTCCTTCTTGGCGGCGGCGTAGATCGAGATGCCGTTGTTGGTGAGGTAGAGGTCGCCCGCCAGGAACGCCTTGTTGTTCGAGGAATCGTTCCACGACACCGTGCCCGGCACGAAGGTCTCGTACAGGTTCTTGACGTATTCGAGGGCCTTCGCCGTCTCCGGCGAATTGATGACGATCTTCTCGTTGGCGTCCACGAGGTTGGCGCCGTGCGACCACAGCGCCCAATGGCACCATGTGTTGCCGTCGCCCGTCGCGTGGCCCAGGGCGAAGCCGGCGGGGGTGTTGTTCTTCTTCAGGCCCCGGCACAGTTCGAGGAAGCCCGCCGTGTCGGTGGGGAACTTGTCGAAGCCGGCCTTCTTCATCGCCGAGATGCGATAGTTCGGATAGCCGCCGTTGAACGCGACGGGGATGGCGATCCACTTGCCCTTCACCTTGCCGTAGGCTTCCGCCGAGGGGAAGAACGGGCCGTACTTCTTGGCGAGCGACTCCGCGACATCCTCCAGCGGCAGGCACTTGTCGGGGAACAGGGCAGGGAATGAAAACAGCCCCCACACGAGGTCCGGCCCCTGGCCGGTGTTCGCGGCGACCGACGCCTTGGGCTGGATGTCGTCGAAGGATTCGTTGGTGACGGTGACCTTCACCCCCGTCGCCTTGGTGAAGGCCTCCACCAGCTTCATGAAGGCCTCGTCCTCGGCCGGGACGAAGCGCTTCCACCGCAGCAGCGACAGGCTCGCCCCCGGCTCGGGCTTCCATTCCGAGGTCTGCGCCCAGGCTTTGGCGAAGCCGAGCAGGTCGCTTCCGGCGGCGAGGCCGGTCGCGGCGGCGCCGGCGAGGAGGGAACGGCGGTCGAGAGCAGTCATCTTGGGGTCTCCCTCGGGGCTGATCAGCTCGGCAGGCGACGGCCGGTCCCGGCGTCGAAGAAGTGCACGCGGTTCGGGCCGAGCGAGACGATCTCGCCCGGCCGCTCGCTTACGCGCTCACGCAGCACGCAGGTCATGTCCTGCCCGCCGGCCCGCACGGCCAGCATGGTCTCGGAGCCGGTGGGCTCCACCACCACCACCTCGGCGGCAAGACCATCGGGGGCGAGGTCGAAATGCTCCGGCCGGATGCCGAGGATCAGCGGCCGTCCCTCGCTTCCCGAGGGCGCGTCCTTCAGCGGGATCGTCAGCCCGCCCTCGGCGACGAAGGTGAGATGGCCGTTCGACCGGACTTGGCCGGGGATGAAGTTCATGGCCGGCGAGCCGATGAAGCCCGCGACGAACAGGTTGTCGGGCCGGTCGTAGAGGTCGAGCGGCGGCCCGATCTGCTCCACGATCCCGTCGTGCATCACCACGATCCGGTCGGCCATGGTCATGGCCTCGATCTGGTCGTGGGTGACGTAGATCGTCGTCGTCTTCAGCCGCTGATGAAGCTCCTTGATCTCGGTGCGCATGGCGACGCGCAGCTTCGCGTCGAGGTTCGACAGCGGCTCATCGAATAGGAAGACCTGCGGGTCGCGCACGATGGCCCGGCCCATGGCGACGCGCTGGCGCTGCCCGCCGGACAATTGGCGCGGGTAGCGGTCGAGGAGGGGCGCGAGCCCCAGGATCTGCGCGGCCCTGGCGACGCGCTGATCGATCTCCGACGCCGCCGCCTTCCGGATGCGCATCGAGAAGGCCATGTTCTCGCGCACCGTGAGGTGAGGGTAGAGCGCGTAGTTCTGGAACACCATCGCGATGTCCCGCTCCTTCGGCGGCACATCGTTCACGACCCGCTCACCGATTCGGATTTCGCCGCCGGAGATGTTCTCCAGCCCGGCGATCATGCGCAGAAGAGTCGACTTTCCGCAGCCGGACGGGCCGACGAGGATGACGAATTCGCCATCCCGAATGTCCACGGAGACACCGTGCAAGACATTCGTCGAACCGAAAGCCTTGCGAACCTCGCGGATTCCCACCGAGGCCATGCTTCCTCCCGTGCAAGGCCGCTCTGACGGCGGCTCTGTCGGGCCAGTACAAAGGAGGTGCCCGGGGAAAGCAAGCTCTTGTCTGTGTTATTCGCGCGATTTGCCTACGCCCTGTCACCGAGTGCAACGCAGCGAAGGTTATTTCTCGTTTTTGTGCTTTGCGGTGAGTCCGCCGTGGTTCAGACGACGCAGGGAAACCTGAAGTCGTGCTTCCGCCGCCTTGATCTCGTTGAGCGCGCTGTGGGTGTAGTGGATATGCGCCTCGGCGGCCTCGCCTGCCTTCTCGACATCGCCGGCCAGCACGCAGGCGGTGATCTCCCGGTGCTGGGCATAGAGCCGGTCGCGCGTCTCCGGGCGGGCGAACAGCGTCTCGCGATTCTCGATCACGCCCTGGCGCAGCATCCCGGATAGGGCGCGCATCGTGTGCAGCACGACGAGGTTGTGGCTCGCCTCGTAGACCGCGATGTGCAGGGCGACATCGGCCTCGGCCTCCTCCCGGTCGTTCCCCTGCTCGTGCGCGCGGTCGATGCGCTCCATGCATGTCGCGAGGCGGTCCCGGTCCACCGCGCTCGCCCGTGCGGCGGCGAGTCGGGCGGCCATCCGCTCCGTTGTTGCCCGGAACTCCAGGTAATCGTCCACGACCTCCGCGTGGGAGGCGATCAGCGCGATCAGCGGGTCGGTGATCTCGCGGCCGAGCGGCGCCACCGAGCGGCCGGCGGGGGTCGAGACGATGAGCCCGTCCTTCTCCAGCATCTTGATTCCCTGCCGCAGGGTCGGCCGCGAGACGTGGAGCTGCAGGGCGAGGTCGCGCTCGGGAAGCAGCAGATCGCCGGGGCTCAGCGTCCCCTCGGCGATGAGGTCCTTCAGGTGGCGGGCCGTGCTTTCGGCCACGCTCTCGCCCTTGATGGGATCCTGCTCCATGCCCCGCCCCAGCCTTCGGACCTCACGGACATCACCGGATGTATCGCTTTGGGCAAATGCTATTTCCAATTGACGAGCTTGGTCAATTCATTTTACCAAGCCGCCGCCATCGGTCCAGCTAAGGTTAGCCGCATACACGCCACCTGCGGGAATGACGACCGGGGCCGCATCGCCACGATGCAAAAAGGGGAGGACAAGGCGTGACCTGGAACCAAGTCTACGATCCGTTGGCGAACACGTTCGGATCGACGGCGCTCGCGGCCCTGCCGATCATCGTCCTGCTCGGAGGCATCGGCCTCCTGCACATGAAGGCGCATACGGCGGCGCTGCTCGGTCTCGTCACCGCCCTCCTCGTGGCGATCATCGGTTTCGGGATGCCGGCGCAGATGGCCGGCGCCACCGCCGCCTACGGCGCGGCCTTCGGCCTGCTGCCGATCGGCTGGATCATCCTCAACGTCATCTTCCTCTATCGGCTCACCGAGCAGACGGGGCAGTTCGACATCCTCCGCGACTCCATCGCGGGCATCACGCCGGACCGGCGCCTGCAACTCCTCTTCATCGCCTTCTCGTTCGGCGCCTTCTTCGAGGGCGCGGCAGGTTTCGGCACGCCGGTCGCCGTCACCGCCGCGATGCTGATGGGCCTGGGCTTCACGCCGCTCGCCGCCGCCGGCCTCTCGCTCATCGCCAACACCGCGCCGGTCGCCTACGGCGCGCTGGGCGCACCGGTCATCGCCCTCTCGGCCGTCACCGGGCTCGATCTCCTCGAACTCTCGGCCATGATCGGGCGGCAATTACCGTTCTTCTCGGTGATCGTGCCGTTCTGGCTAATCTGGGCCTTCGCCGGCCGCAAGGGCATGTGGGAAGTCTGGCCGGCGCTGCTGGTGGCGGGCGTCTCCTTCGCCGTCCCGCAATATCTCGTGTCGAACTTCCACGGCCCGTGGCTCGTGGACGTCATCGCCGCGATCTGCTCCATGGCGGCGCTGGCGAGCTTCCTGCGGGTGTGGAAGCCCGCCCGGATCTGGACCTCGACGGACACCGCGACCCCCGCCGGCGCGACCGTGGCCACCGCGCCCGTCGCCCCAGCCCGGACGCACAGCGCGGGCGCCGTGTTCCGCGCGTGGCTGCCCTGGCTGATCCTCTCGGTCTTCGTCTTCGCCTGGGGCACGCCGCAGTTCCGTGCGTGGCTCGACTCGCTCTTCATCTACAAGCTGCCGGTGCCGTACCTGCACAACCTCGTCTCCAAGGTGCCGCCGGTCGTCGCCAAGGCGCACAGTGAGGCGGCGGTCTATACTTTCAACATCCTCTCGGCGACGGGCACGGGCATCCTGTTCTCGTCCATCGTCGGCGGGCTGATCCTGGGCTTCAACCCGTTCAAGCTCGTGAAGGAATACGGGCGGACGGCCTACATCGTCCGCTACTCGCTCATTACCATCTCGGCGATGCTCGCGCTGGGCTACGTCACCCGCTACTCGGGCACCGACGCCACCCTCGGCCTCGCCTTCGCCCAGACGGGCTGGATCTACCCGTTCTTCGGGGCGATGCTCGGCTGGCTCGGCGTGGCGCTGACGGGATCGGACACGGCCTCGAACGTCCTGTTCGGCGGCCTGCAGAAGATCACGGCGGAACAGCTTGGCCTCTCGCCGGTCCTCATGGCCGCCTCGAACTCCTCGGGCGGCGTGATGGGCAAGATGATCGACGCGCAGTCCATCGTCGTGGCCTCCACCGCGACCCAATGGTACGGCGGCGAATCGAAGATCCTGCGCTACGTGTTCTTCCATTCGATCGCGCTGGCCTGCCTCGTCGGACTATTGGTGATGCTCCAGGCCTACGTGCCGCCCTTCACCGCCCTGGTCCCGCCCACGGTCGTCACCCCGGCGGTGGTCCACTGAGCCGAATTGGACAGGGGGCGCCCATGGCGTCCCCTGTCCCCGTCGCGGGGATCGCGAGCGCCTGCGGAGTTTGATGATGCGCCTTTCTCAGTGCCACTCGTTCCACGACTTCCGCCGCATGGCGAAGAGCCGCCTGCCGAGGCCGATCTTCGACTACATCGACGGCGCGGCCGACGACGAGGTCACGTACCGGCGCAACACCTCGTCCTTCGACAATTGCAGCCTTGTGCCCAACGTCCTGCGCGGCGTCGGCGACGTGGACATGTCGGTGACGGTGATGGGCCAGAAGCTCGCCATGCCGGTCTATTGCTCGCCGACCGCGCTGCAGCGCCTGTTCCACCACGACGGCGAGCGCGCCGTCGCGGCGGCGGCCGGTAAGTACGGCACGATGTTCGGCGTCTCGTCGCTGGGCACGGTGAGCCTGGAGGAGGCGCGGCGGATCAGCGGCGGGCCGCAGGTCTACCAGTTCTACTTCCACAAGGATCGCGGCCTGAACCGCGAGATGATGGCCCGCGCCAAGCAGGCCGGCATCCAGGTGATGATGCTCACCGTGGACAGCATCACCGGCGGCAACCGCGAGCGCGACAAGCGCACCGGCTTCTCGATTCCCTTCCGCCTGACGCTCGGCGGGATGCTGCAATTCGCGATCCGGCCCGCCTGGGCGATCAACTACGCCACGCACGAGAGCTTCAAGCTTCCGCAACTCGACAACCACGTCGACATGGGCGGCGGCTCGCTCTCGATTAGCCGCTACTTCACCGAAATGCTCGACCCCAGCATGACCTGGGACGACGTTGCCCTCATGGTGCGGGAATGGGGCGGCCAGTTCTGCCTCAAGGGCATCATGTCGGTGGAGGACGCCAAGCGCGCGGTCGACATCGGTTGCACCGGCATCGTGCTCTCGAACCATGGAGGCCGGCAGCTCGACGGCTCCACCACGGGCTTCGACCAGCTCGCCGAGATCGTGGACGCGGTCGGCGACCGGATCGACGTCATCATGGATGGCGGCGTTCAGCGCGGGACGCATGTGCTGAAGGCCCTCTCCCTCGGGGCGAAGGCGGTCGGCCTCGGGCGCTACTACCTGTTCCCCCTGGCCGCCGCCGGACGGCCTGGTGTCGAGAAGGCGCTCAGCCTGATGCACGCAGAGATCGAGCGCGACATGCGCCTGATGGGCTGCTCGTCCATCGCGGAACTGTCGCGGGACAACCTGCGCTTCACGAAGGATTGGGGCGTTCAGACAAGGCCGATGGCGTAGGCGGCGCCTCGCTGCGCGAGGCGAAATGCAGCCGCAAGGTGAGCGTGTCGCCGTCCTCGCTCACCGCCTCGAAGCCGAGGCGGCGATAGAGGGCGAGGGCGGGGGCGCGGCGATCCACCTGAAGGCTCATCGTCCGCGCGCGCTGCCGCGCATGGGCGAGGGCTTCGGCGAGGAGCGATTGTGCGATCCCCCGGCGGGCACGGTCCGGCAGGGTGCTGACGTTGCTCACGAAGGCGTCTCCGCCATCCTCCGGGCAATAGATCGCCACCAGCCCGACGAGGCGATCCGCCTCCCAGGCTTCGAACCGCTCGGCGCGCCGGGCGAGCTTGTCGGAATAGTCCGCGATGCCGACGCGGGTTTCGAGCGGCGGGACGAAGCTCCCGGAGCAGGCGGCGAGATGCCGGGCGATCGCTACCGCGTCCGAGCGGTTGCGGGTGATGCGCGGCGCGGCCCCGCTCACGCGGCCTCGGGCAGGCCGGCGGGGGCGGCCTCGTGGTGGGCGAGGAGATCGCATTCGCCGAGCATCGCGCGCGTGCCCTCGCGCCCGTTGAACATCAGCACGTCGATGATCGACAGCCACGGTACGAATTCCGCGCCGAATTGCGGGTAGGCGAGGGGCCTCGCCTTCAGGAAGCGCAGTTCCATGCCGCGCGCCTCGAATTCCTGCGGATCGTAGAGCGCGGTGCCGCCGATGGGGTTCACGTACGTCGTGGCCCCGAGGCGCTCGCACAGGCCGAGGACGCGATCCTGCTTGCGCAGGTCGGTGCGGCCCTCGATCTCCGAGGCGGTGAGGATGGGCGTGGCGATGCCGAGATGCGCGCAGGTGCGCGTCAGGCCCTCGCGCAGGTGGAGGAACAGGTTCTCCGCGCGGTGGCGCAGCACCGCCTCCACCAGGGGCATCGTCTCGGCGAAGGAGGGAGCCCGGCGGTAGGCACCCGCGATCTGCGCGCAGAGCTTGTCCGGGGCGAAATCGCCCGCGACCTGCCGCTCGGCGATGTCGAGTTCGTCCGCGCCCCTGGCGAGCGGCAGGGTAAAGGTGACGGCCTCGCCGTCCCGCAGGAAGCGATTTCGGTTGATCCAGCCCTTCTTCGTGTATTTCACCGCATCGTAGATCACGAAGCGATCCACGGACGCGATCAATTGGAAGTAGCCGATATACGGGAAAAGATACGGCTGCATGATCGCGACACGCATGGCGGCTCAGGTCCGCAAAGGGTCGGCGATGCGGGCGACGGTCCTGGCGACCACCTCCGGTTCGAGATCGGGGTAGATCGGCAGGCAGAGGATGCGGTCGGCAGCCTGCGCCGCAATGGGCAGCCCGGCGCGGCCGGCGCTCGGCAGGCCGGCATACATCGGATGGTCCGAGATCAGCGGGTGGAAGTAGCGGCGGGTGTGGATGCCCTCCCGCTTCAGGATCTCCCACAGGGCATCGCGGGCGATAGGGTAATCCGGTCCGACGAGGACCGGGAAATACGAGTAGTTGGCCCGCACCTCGCCAACGCCGTCGAGGCAGGCGATTCCGGGAATGCCGGTGAGCCCGGCCCGGTAGGCCGCATCGATGGCTCCGCGCCGGTCGATGACGGAATCGATGTAGCGCAATTGCAGCAGGCCGAGGGCGGCGTTGAACTCGCTCATCTTGCCGTTGAGGCCGACTTCGATGACGCTGGTCTCGCCGTCGTGGCCGAAGTTCTTGAGCTTGTCGATTTGCTCCTTGCGCGCCGCGTCGGGGCAGACGATGGCGCCGCCCTCGAAGGTGTTGAAGACCTTGGTGGCGTGGAAGCTCAGCACGGAGAGGTCGCCGTGCCGCAGCACCGAGCCGCCGGCATCGCGCACCCCGAAGGCATGGGCGGCGTCGTAGACGATCTTCAGCCCATGCCGCTCGGCGACCGCCGCGAGACCGTCGACGTCGCAAGGGTGGCCATAGCAATGGACCGGCAGGATCGCGCGGGTCCGGGGCGTCACCGCCGCCTCGACCGCCTTCGGGTCGAGGTTCAGGGTCACGGGGTCGATGTCGGCGAAGACGGGCGTGAGCCCGGTCCACATGAGCGCGTGGGAGGTCGCGACGAACGAGTAGGGGGTGGTGATGACCTCGCCCGAGGACAGGCCCAGCGCCCGAAGCGCCATGATGAGGGCCGTGGTCGCGTTGTTGAACAGCGCGACATGCGCCACGCCGAGATGTTCGGCCAGCCGCGCCTCGAACTCGTGGTGGTACGGGCCGCCGTTGGTCAGGACCTTGCGGTCCCAGATCTCCCGCAGCATCGGCTCGAATTCGGCGTAGGGCGGGAGAAAAGGCTTCGTGACGTAGATCGGCCCGTCTGCCTGCGGCGTGGGCGGCTCGCGCAGCAGCGCGGGGTCGCGGGCGGCGGCGGCGAGGCGTTCCGCCAGGGCGTCGTCGAGGAGCGGGGAGGGGACGCCGGCCCCCTCCGCCTTGCGCTTGCGGCGGACGCCGCCCTCGGTCGGAGCCTTCAGCCGCGCGCGCATGGCTCACCTGTCGCCCAGCGGGTCCACATGGCCCGGAACGCCTTCCCGACCTCGCCGGCGAGGCGGGCGTGGTCTGTCATGGGGCCGGCGAAGAAGCGCTCGCGCAGGCCCTCGCGGGTGCGGGTCAGGCGCTCCCGGTCGGTGGCGAGGGCGACGGCCGTCGCGACATACGCGTCCTGCGAGGTCGCCACGAGTTCATTGAGGTCCACCGAGCCGAGCACCACGGCGCCGGCCCGTTCGGGGGCGGTGGCGCCGCACAGGGTCACGAAGGGCACGCCCATGCTGAGCGTGTCGCAGCTCGTCGTGCCGCCGTTATAGGGAAACGGATCGAGGGCGATGTCGATCTGGTGGTAGAGTTCGAAATAACCGCTCGTCACGCGCGGTTGCAGGATCACCCGGTCGAGGTCGATCCCGGCGCGGCCCAGCCGCTCGTCCACCTGCTGGCGGACTTCCGGCGTGTTGACGTCGCCCACCACCATGAACAGCCGCGCATCGGGGATCGCGGCGAGGATGCGTCCCCAGGTCTGGAGCGCGGCATCGCTCACCTTCTCGAAGCGGTTCATCACGCCGAACGTGACGAAGCCGTTCTCCGCGCAAGGGGGCCGCTCGCGCACGGGCGGCGTGTCGTCGGCGAGGCGGTAGGTGGCCGACACGCGGGGCAGGCGCCACAGGGCCTCGGTGTGGAGGGCATCGCAGCCCTCGCCGTCCTGCACATCGTCGGTGAGGCGGTAATCGATGGCGGAGAGGCCGGTCGTGGCCGGATGGCCCATCCACGTCACCTGAACCGGGGCGGGCTTGCGGGCGAAGACCTGCAGGCGGTGTCCGGCGCTGTGACCGGAGAGGTCCACGAGGATATCGATGCGGTCGGCCTCGATCCGGTCGGCGGCCGCGTCGTCGGAAATGCTGGAGATGTTGAGCCACTGGTCGAACAGCGGCTTCATCCGCAGCGACAGCCCGTCCTCGGCCGCGCGGGTCATGTAGGCGTACGTCTCGAACGCCTCGCGGTCGAAGCATTCGAGGAAGGGTTCGAGGAAGCGGGCCACCGCGTGAGCGCAGAGATCGCCCGAGACGAAGCCGACCTTCAGACGCCGGTTCGGGTCGCGGTCATGGGTGAAGGGGCGCTTGCGCAGCAACGGGTCCGCGAAGAGCTTGCCGAAGGCCCGCGCGTCGGCGGCGTATTCCGTGGCCGGGATGTCGCCTGCGTAGAGCTTGGTGAAGAGCCGGTTCGAATGGGCATCGATGTCGCGCGGGGCGAGGGCGATGGCCATGTCCATGGCCGCGATGGAATCGTGCAGCCGCCCGAGGCTCTTCAGGATGAGCCCGCGGTTCACATGCGCCCCGGAACAGGTGGCGTCGATCGCCACGGCGCGGTCGGCGTGGTGCATCGCCTCCGCGTAGCAGGAGCGCTTGTGCAGGAACCCCGCGAGGTTCGAATGCGCGATGGCGAGGTTCGGATCGAGTTCGAGGGCCTTCTCTAGGGCGGAGCGGGTGCCGCCCTCGTCCTCCATCAGCATCATCAGGGAACCGAGGCCGGCGAAGTACAGGGCGCGGTCGGGCGTGCGGTAGATGGCGATGCTGATGAGATCGTACGCCATCTGCAACCGGTTCGTCCGGGCGGCGACGGCGCCGGCCAGGAAGGTCGCGTCCGGGTGCGTGTCGTCGAGGGCGATGGCGAGGTCGAGATAGGCTTCGGCCCGCTCGAAGTCCTGCTGATCGTAGCAGCCCCGGCCGAGGGCGACGGCCCGGTCGACCAGTACGGCCACGGCCTTCGGCGACACGGAGGCGAGGCCCGCCGCGCGGAACCGCTCGGCGATGGCCCTGGCCTCCGGCAGCCGCTGTGTTTCGAGAAGGGCGCCGATCAGGGCGAGCCAGCAGGCGGTGTTGGTCTGCGCGCCCTTCAGGGCGGCGGCGAAATGCGGGATCGCGGCGGCGGCACCCTCGGTGCGGCTGACGAGCAGGCCCAGTTCGTAGCGGGCATTCGCATGGTCGGGGGCCATGTCGAGGACACGGCCGATGTTACGCCGCGCCTTGTCGAGACGGCCGGCCTCGCGATGCGCCACGGCCTTGGACAGGAAGCGCTCGGCGGCTCCCGGCGCCCGGTCCTGACCGGCCAATCCGCCGCGATGTTCGAGCATGCCACGCCCCTCCCCACCGATGGGAGCGTGACCGTGGCCTTCCTAAAACACCGTTAAGATTTAATAGGCTTCGAGGCCCTACTGCATACGCAGCGGGATCGATTCCACCGTGACTTCATTCACGCCCCGGAGCGTGAGGCTGTCACGCAGCGGTGCGGTCAGGCTGGTGCCGGCGGTGAAGGCCGCGAGCACGCCGTGCGTCTCGGCGCGGGAGCCCTGCCCGAGCAGTTGCACCACCCGCCGCGCGATGGCCGGGGCGGGGTCGATCCACGTCACCGGCCAGGGGGCGAGGGCGCGCAGGCGCGGCAGCAGCAGCGGATAATGGGTGCAGGAGAGGCAGACGACATCCGTCCGCCGCCCGTCCTCGGCGCTCACGAAGCAGGCGGCGATTTCGGCGAGCAGCGTCGCGTCATCGACGGGCGTGCCCGCCATCTCGGCCTCGGCAAAGGTCGCGAGGTTGCGCGAGCCCACGAGAGTCACGGCGCAGGCGGACGCGTAGGTCGCGATGAGATCGCGGGTGTAGGAGCGCGCCACCGTGCCGGGCGTCGCCAGCAGGGTGATGAGGCCGCTGCGGGTCGTCGCCGCCGCCGGCTTGATCGGCGGCACCACGCCGACGAAGGGCGTCGTGAAGCGCTGCCGCAGGGCCGGCAGGACCAGCGTCGAGGCGGTGTTGCACGCGATGACCACGAGGTCCGGCCGATGCGCCGCGATGAGCTGGCCCATCACGTCGAGGACTCGCGCGACGAGATCGGCTTCCGACAGGCGTCCGTAGGGGAAGGCCGCGTCGTCGGCGGCGTAGACGTAGCGCGCATCGGGGCGTGCCCGCCGCACGGCCTCGAGCACCGTGAGCCCGCCGAGCCCGGAATCGAACGCGAGGATCGTCGGCTCCGGCGCCACGCCGACCGGGGCGAGGGACAATCCGGCACCGGCCATCAGGTCGATCCGCATCGCAAGGCTCACTGCTCCCCTCTGAACGAATACCGACCATCCGGTTCGGTGGTTAAGGCCGTCTCAAAACGGCGAGAGAAAGGCCCGCCATCCCGTCAATCCACCGGTCGCCATCGTCACGCTGAACACAATCGCCGCGCTACGGTTGCACCGTCAGATTGCGGGACTATGTGCCCCGGCACGCCTCCGGGCGGGAAAACTCTCCTTCGGAACGACGCCGAGAGGGAAGGATCTGCATGGCTGCCACCGCCGCACTGCCCAGGGACGACAGGCAAGGCGCCCCCCGCCCGGCCTTCCCGCCGCCGACTGTCGGCGCCCGGCCCATCGACCGGCAAGCCTGGATCGACGCCTACCGGGCGGTGCGCGCGGAGACGGAGCGGCGGGCCGCACCGCTCTCTCCGGAAGACCAGCAGATCCAGTCCATGGAAGATGCCAGCCCGACCAAGTGGCATCGGGCGCATGTGACGTGGTTCTTCGAGCAGTTCCTGCTCGCCGAGCACCTGCCGGGCTACGCGATCCACGATCCGCGCCTGCATTACCTCTTCAATTCGTATTACGTGGCCGCCGGCCCGCGCCAGCCGCGCACCCAGCGCGGGCTCATCACCCGGCCGACCTGTGACGAGGTGGCGGGCTATCGGGCGCATGTGGACCGCGCCGTCGAGGCCCTGCTCGGCCAAGCGTCGGAGAAGGCCCTCGCCGACATCCTGCCGATCCTAGAGATCGGCCTGTTCCACGAGCAGCAGCATCAGGAACTGCTCTGGACCGACATCCTCCACGCCTTCGCGCAGAACCCCCTCGATCCGGTCTACGATCCGTCCTGGCGCTTCCCCGACGCTGCGTCGGAGGCCGGCGCCGTGACGCTGGAGCACGGCATCACCGCCATCGGCCACGAGGGCGAAGGCTTCTCCTACGACAACGAATCGCCCCGGCACGAGAGCCTGATCCTCCCCGTGCGGATCGACAGGGCCTTGGTGAACAACCGCGACTGGCTCGCCTTCATGGAAGACGGCGGCTATGCCCGCCAGGACCTCTGGCTGTCGGACGGGTGGTACGCCGGCCAAGCCCAAGGCTGGGAGGCCCCCGGCTACTGGCGGCGGCACGAGGGGGGCTGGGTCCAAGCGAGCCTCGCCGGACCGAAGGCCGTCGATCCCGACGCCCCCGTCGCCCATGTGAGCTATTACGAAGCGGACGCCTATGCCCGCTGGGCGGGCAAGGTCCTGCCGACCGAGTTCGAATGGGAAGTGGCCGCCCGCAACGGCGATCTGCCGGACGCCTACGGTCTCCTCTGGCAATGGACCCGCAGCGCCTATCTTGCCTATCCCGGCTACCGGCCGCTGCCGGGTGCGCTCGGCGAGTACAACGGCAAATTCATGTCGAACCAGTTCGTGCTGCGCGGCTCGTCGGTGGCGACGCCGGAGGGGCACGCGCGGCCCACCTATCGCAACTTCTTCTACCCCCACCAGCGTTGGCAGTTCACCGGCCTGCGTCTGGCCGAACCGCTGTCCTGAACGGCGCGCCGCCCCTCGCGGCGGCGCCCCGCCCTCCCGTTCGTGCCCCGGAGTTCGCCGTGACCGTCCATCCGACCTTCCCCGAGTCCGTCGCGGCCGACTCCGTCTTCCTGGCCGATGTCCGCGCCGGCCTGTCGACGCCGCAGAAGACGCTCTCGCCCAAGTACTTCTACGACGCCGCCGGCTCGGAGCTGTTCGAACAAATCACCGCCCTGCCGGAATATTACCCGACCCGCACCGAGGTCGGCATCCTCGACGCCCGCGGCGACGAGATCGCCGCCTACCTGCCGAAGCAGGCCGCGCTCGTCGAGTTCGGCAGCGGCTCGACCGCGAAGCTCCGGCGACTCTTGAACCACCTGCCCGACCTCGCGGCCTACGTGCCGGTGGACGTTTCCGGCGAGTTCCTGGCGGAGCAGGCGACGACGCTGCAAAAGGATTTTCCCGATCTGACGGTCGAACCCGTCGTGGCCGACTTCACCAAGCCGTTCGCCCTGCCGGAGACGACCGGCATGGCGCCCCGCGCCGGCTTCTTCCCCGGCTCGACGGTCGGCAATTTCGAGCCGGAGGAGGCCCGCGCCCTGCTCGACAGCTTCGGCGCGATCCTGGGGCCCGACGCGCTCTTGATCCTCGGCGTCGACCTCGTGAAGGACACGGCCCGCCTGGAAGCCGCCTATGACGACGCCGCCGGCGTGACCGCCGCGTTCAACATGAACCTGTTGAAGCGGATCAACCACGAACTCGGCGGCGATTTCGACCTCGACGCCTTCCGCCACAAGGCCGTGTTCAACCCGAACGCCTCGCGGATCGAGATGCATCTCGAATCCTGCAAGGACCAGAACGTGCGGATCGGCGGCGAGACCTTCGCCTTCCGCGCGGGCGAGACGATCCACACCGAGAACAGCTATAAGTACACGCTCGACAGCTTCAAGGATCTGGCCGCCCGGGCCGGCTGGCAATCGGTGACGGTCTGGACCGATCCCGAGGCTTTATTCAGCGTCCACGTCCTGCGGCGGGACTGAGGCTCAGGCCGGAAGCCGCTTGAGGATGTCGCGGGCGGCGCGCTCGCCATCGAGGGTCGCGCCGCCGACCGTCATGGCGCCTCCGCCCGCCAAGGCTTCGCCCGCGAAGTAGACGCGCTCGGCAACGGGCGCCCGCAAGGCATCGCGGGCGCCGGCATGGTCGGGCGCCGCGATGGAGTAGGAGCCGCGCGCGTAGGGGTCGGTCCACCACCCCGCGAGCCGGCCGCCCGTCACCGCGCCCGATGCATTGCTCCCGAGGATCGCCGCGAGCCGTTCAGTGGCCAGCGCCACGGCAACCGTCTCGCCCGCGCGGCAGAGGTCGCGCGACAGGTCGCCCCCGAGATTGGCCACGGCCACGGGCCGCCCGAACGGCCCCATCTCGAAGTAGATCGTCGGTCCGTCGCGGGCGACGCTCACCGCATCGCCGACGGCCTTCGGATCGATCCGCTTGGGATCGAGGCGCAGGGCGACCTTTGAGTAAGCGCCCATCGAGAGCCCATTTAGCGCTGCTTGCGTCGGCGGGGGCAGGGTGGGGGTGAAGGTAATCCCGCCGTCCTTTAGGACGCCGACAGGAACCGTAATGATGGCAGCCGACGCGTCGAGGGTGCCCGATGCCGTCCGCAGCCGCACGCCCGCCCCCGACCAATCGATGCCGAGAACCGGGCAGTTCAGCCGCACCGGCAGATGGGCGAAATGCATCGCGACGAGATCGCCGTAGCCATCGACCCACAGATCGGTCCCCGACCACAAACGGTCGTAATCGGCAGCCGAAACGCGCCCGGGATCCTCCCCGAGGGACAGGCGGCTCAAACCGGAGGTCGCCGCCTCGGCGTCGGGGCCGGCGAGCTTCGCTTCGTCGGCGAGGGACATGTCCGCGCCCTTGGGGACGAGGATGGCATCGAGCCCCGCGAAGCCGGCGCGGCGGCGGGCGCGCTCGGCCTCGGTCGCCGGTCGTCCGTCGATGAAGAGGGTGCGCGCCCAGCCGTCCTGATCGTTGAACCGTGCGCCTTCCTGCCGGGCGATGGCCGCCCAGGGGTTCCGTTCGGCCCAGTGGATGTATTGCGCGCCCGCGTCGAACCGGGCCTCCGCGCCCAGCGAACGGTCGGTATGGGCGCGCCCCCCGATCCGGTCGCGGGCTTCGAGGAGGATGAAGGCGCGTCCCGCCCGCCACAGCGCCTCGGCGGCCGCGAGGCCCGCTGCGCCCGCGCCGACGATGGCGACAGGGCCGGAAGCCGCCCGCACGGTCGCGGGCAGGGCGGCGAGCAATCCGAGGGTGGCGCGTCGCGTGATCATGGTGTCGGCTCCGGCCTCGGGCGGCGCTGGCCGAACCGCGTCAGGTACGCCGCTTCTCCATCATCGCCTTGACCTGCATCAGCTGGTCCCAAACCTGGCCCGGCGAGGTTCCCATGAACTCGAACCCGGCCGTGACGCTCCAGTAGAGACCGAAGCAGATCAGCGGCACCAGCACCCAGGCCAGCATCTCTTCGCCCCGGCGCCGACGACGGCGGCGCTGGCGGCGTAATTCCCGGCCGGAAGGCTTTTGCTTCTGGGCAGGAGCAGTATGCGGCACCGTCGAGAGGGGGCCTTCCCGCAGGTCATCAGTCATCGGGCGCCTCCTCCCCGCGGCGCATGCGCGTCGCGGGGGTCATAGACCGGGTGATCGCCGACCGGAAGCCCGTGCCCCGGTCGGCCGATCATCACGCCCGGACGAGCGGCACTTTGGGCACGGTCTTCACGCCGCCACCCGAACCGCCGCCACCGCCCTTGTTGTCCTTGGGCGACTTCTTGCGCGTCACCGACCGAGGCTTGGCGCGCTTGCGCTTGGCCGCGTTGGCGACGTCCTTCTCGGGCTTCGGCATGGCCGGACCCGCCGGGAACTCGAAGGTCAGCGAGTCCTTCTCGCCGGCCTTGGCCTCCTCGTCCTCCGGCTTGCGGACGACGACCTTCACGGCGCCGCCGTCCTTAAGCCGGCCGAACAGCACCTCGTCGGCAAGCGGCGTCTTGATCGTGGACTGGATCAGGCGCGCCATGGGCCGGGCGCCCATCGCGTCGTCGTAGCCATGCTCCACGAGCCAGTCGCGAGCCTCGTCCGACAGCTCGATGGTGACGTTGCGGTCGGCAAGCTGGGCTTCGAGCTGAAGCACGAACTTGTCCACCACCTTGGCCACGACCTCCTTCGGCAGGTGGCCGAACGAGATGATCGCATCGAGACGGTTGCGGAATTCCGGCGCGAACAGGCGGTTGATCGCCTCCACGTCGTCACCCGTGCGCTTGCTCTGCGTGAACCCGTAGGCCGACTTCGCCAGATCCGAGGCGCCCGCGTTCGACGTCATGATGATGATGACGTTGCGGAAATCGACCTGCTTGCCGTTGTGATCGGTCAGCTTGCCGTGGTCCATCACCTGCAACAGGATGTTGAACAGGTCCGGGTGGGCCTTCTCGATCTCATCGAGCAGCAGCACGCAATGCGGGTGCTGGTCGATGCCATCGGTGAGCAGACCGCCCTGGTCGAAGCCCACATAGCCAGGAGGCGCACCGATCAGCCGCGAGACGGTGTGCCGCTCCATGTACTCCGACATGTCGAAGCGCAGCATCTCGACACCGAGAGACGCCGCCAATTGCTTGGCCGCCTCGGTCTTGCCGACGCCGGTCGGACCCGCGAACAGGTACGAGCCGATGGGCTTGTCCGGATCGCGCAGGCCGGCGCGGGCCAGCTTGATCGCCGACGTCAGCGCGTCGATAGCGCCGGTCTGGCCGTAGACGACCCGCTTCAGGCTCTCGGTCAGGTTCTGGAGAACCACCGCGTCGTCCTTGGAGACGGTCTTCGGCGGGATGCGGGCCATCGTGGCGATGGTCGCCTCGATCTCCTTGACGCCGATGGTCCGCTTACGGCGGGCCTCCGGCACCAGCATCTGCGAAGCGCCGGTCTCGTCGATCACGTCGATCGCCTTGTCCGGCAGCTTGCGGTCGTTGATGTAGCGGGCCGACAGTTCCACCGCCGCCTTTACGGCGTCGCTCGTGTACTTGAGCTTGTGGAACTCCTCGAAATACGGGCGCAGTCCCTTCACGATCTCGATCGCGTCCGGGATCGACGGCTCGTTGACGTCGATCTTCTGGAAGCGGCGCACCAGGGCGCGGTCCTTCTCGAAGTACTGGCGGTACTCCTTGTAGGTGGTCGAGCCGATGCAGCGCAGCGTCCCCGAGGCCAGGGCCGGCTTCAGGAGGTTCGAGGCATCCATCGCGCCGCCGGAGGTCGCACCGGCGCCGATCACCGTGTGGATCTCGTCGATGAACATGATGGCGTTCGGGTGGGCCTCGATCTCCTTCATCACCTGCTTGAGGCGTTCTTCGAAATCGCCCCGGTAGCGGGTGCCGGCGAGCAGCGTGCCCATGTCGAGGGAGAACACCGTCGCCTCCGCCAGAACCTCCGGCACCTCGTGCTGGATGATCTTGCGGGCGAGGCCTTCCGCGATGGCGGTCTTGCCGACGCCGGGGTCGCCCACCAGCAGCGGGTTGTTCTTCTGGCGGCGGCAGAGGACCTGGATCGTCCGCTCCACCTCGGCGTGGCGGCCGATCAGCGGGTCGATCTTGCCGTCGCGCGCCTTCTTGTTGAGGTTGACGCAGTAGGCGTCCAGCGCGTCGCCCTTCTTCTTCGTGCCGCGCGGCTCGCCCTCGTCGCTCGGACGCTCGGCCGGACCTTCGTCCTCGGCCCCACGCACGGGCTTCGAGTCGCTGGCGCCCGGGCGCTTGGCGATGCCGTGGCTGATGTAGTTGACCGCGTCGTAACGGGTCATGTCCTGCTCCTGCAGGAAGTAGGCGGCGTGGCTCTCGCGCTCGGCGAAGATCGCCACGAGCACGTTCGCGCCGGTCACTTCCTCGCGGCCGGAGGATTGGACATGGATCACCGCCCGCTGGATCACCCGCTGGAAGCCAGCCGTGGGCTTGGCATCCTGGCGTCCGTCGCCGGTCAGGTTCGAGAGTTCGGTGTCGACATATTCGACGAGGCTGCGGCGCAGCGTGTCGATCTCGACGTTGCAGGCCCGCATCACGGCGGCTGCGTCCTGGTCGTCCACCAGGGCGAGAAGCAGATGTTCGAGCGTCGCGTATTCGTGGCGGCGTTCGCCGGCCAGGGCGAGCGCCCGGTGAAGGGCTTGTTCTAGGCTGCGTGAGAAGCTTGGCAAAGCGGGCCTCTGTCCTTCGTGCCTACCGCGAGCGGCGCCTATTTCTTTTCCATAACGCACTGGAGAGGATGTTGGTGCTTGCGGGCAAAGTCCATGACCTGCGTCACCTTGGTCTCCGCGACCTCGTAGGTGAACACCCCGCACTCACCGACGCCGTTCTGGTGAACATGCATCATGATCCGGTACGCGTCCTCGTGGTTCTTGTTGAAGAACCGCTCCACAACGAGCACCACGAACTCCATCGGGGTGTAGTCGTCGTTGAGCAGGAGGACGCGGTAAAGGCTTGGCCGCTTCGTGCGCGGCTTGGTGCGGGTGATGATGGCGGTGTTCGAGCGGTCATCGCCCCCCGGCTCCCGTGAACCCGTGGCAGTGATCGCGAACGCCGTCCGCACTTGCTCCGTTCCCATCATCGGGACCCGTATCATATCCGTCGAACCGATCCCTTGCGGCAGGCCAGACCGTCCCCCGAAGCTCTCCGGCGATCGGTGGAATCGGCGATGTCCGACCGAACCTTCGTCGCGTGATGTCCAATCTACAGACCGTGAGCCGACTTCGCCAGACGCCTGCGCGCTCGTGTCCGCAGATAGGGTCGTCCGTACCGGTGCGCAGGCCCTCGGGGTGCGGCGAAACACGTCCGCTGACGGCGACGGTGTCACGGGAGGCGCCGTGGCCCCGCCGGGCGCAGGAGATGGCCGAACAGCGCGGTGAACTGGTCGCTCAGCACCACCGACCGGGCCAGCGCCCGTCCGGTCATGCGCTGGACCAGGTCTCCCTGCAGCGTCAGCGCCTCGCCGGGGTTGCGGCAGGCGGCCAGGCGCCCGGCCGTCGCCACGACGTCGTCGTAGCTCTGCTTGCCGAGATCGAGCCATTCCAGGCCGATGGTCTGCGCCGTGCGGACCGCCGCCCCGGTGCCCCGCAGGGCCGTGGCGCCCAGCGAGGGGGCGGCGAAGGGCTGCTGCATCGTGCGCCTCCTTCCGGCGAGCCGGCCTCGGCGGCGTTCCTGTGCGTCGGGCGGCATTCGAGTTTGTGCGCCGCCCACCACACCGTCAAGTCACGGGCAAGCGACCTGGGGGCCTGCAAGAAAAGCGTTCACCGTCAATCCGATTAACCCGCCCGTAACCGCGCCGCCGCATGGTTCTGGGGATGCGGACGTACCACCACGACGGGCGTCCTTGAGAGGGGCGGGGGCCGGTGCGGAACCGGCACGGCAGGGGCGTTCGGGCGCATGCGTATGGTAGTAGTTCCCGGCCTCACGGCCCGCGCGGTTCCAGCCGCGCTGGTCGCGGTAGCGGTCCTGACGTCGCTTACCTCACCCGCCGACGCGCGGCGCGGCCGCCACCACCGGCACGCCGCCCATGCCAAGCACGCCACGGGCGGCGGCTACAACCCGCCCTACGCGGCGATGGTCGTCGATGCCAAGACCGGCAAGACGCTCCATGCCGTGAATGAGGACGCCCTACGCCACCCGGCCTCGATCACCAAGGTGATGACGCTCTACATGCTCTTCGAGCAGATGGAGCGCGGCAAGTACGCCCTCGATTCCGAACTCACCATCACGCCCCACGCGGCCGCGCAAGCGCCGTCGAAGCTCGGCCTGCGCCCCGGTCAGACCATCTCCGTCGAGGACGCGATCAAGGCGATCGTCACCAAGTCCGCGAACGACGTGGCCTGCGCCATCGGCGAGAACATCGCCGGGTCCGAGGAGCGCTTCGCCGAGATGATGACGGCGAAGGCCCATGCGCTCGGCATGAGCCGCACGCACTATGCCAACGCCTCCGGCCTGCCCGACCCCGACCAGCTCACCACCGCCCGCGACCTGACGATCCTCGCCCGTGCGATCCAGGACCGCTTCCCGCGCTACTACCGCTACTTCCAGACCCGCTCCTTCGCCTTCCGCGGCCGGGTCATCGGCAACCACAACCATCTGCTCGGCAACGTCGAGGGCGTGGACGGCATCAAGACCGGCTACACCCGCGATTCCGGCTTCAACCTGATGACAGCGGCGAAGTCCGACGGGCACCAGATCGTCGCCATCGTGCTCGGCGGCCGCTCCGGCGCCAGCCGCGACCAAATCATGGCCAAGCTCGTGCGGGCCCACCTCCCGGTGGCCTATGCCGGCGCCCGCACCGCCCCGCCGGTGGTCGAGGTCGCCGAGCGCGCCCGCCCGGCCGTCGTCGCCGACGCGGTGTCGCGCACCCGCACGCAGATCGCCTCGGCCGAGGACGAGGACGTCGAGACCACGAATTCCACGGGCGAGCCGCTGGACATCTCCCCGTCCCGCACGACGACGCCCGGCGGCGGTCGCCTCCAGGCCCTGCCGAAGGCCGCGCAGGCCTATGCGGCGCAGGCCGCCCAGCCGGCCTTCCCGAACAGCGGCAAGATCGTCGCCCGCGTCGGATCGAACGAGCGCGACGAGCCGCCGAAGCCCCTCGCCGGCCCGAAGGTGACGCCCAGCGCCTGGGTGATCCAGCTCGGCGCCATGGACGACGAGGACAAGGCGCGCACCATGCTCGCCCAGGCCCGCGCCAAGGTCGGCGGCAGCCTCTCGAAGGCGGCGCCCTACACGGTGAAGGTCGAGCATGGCGGCGCCACGCTCTACCGCGCCCGATTCTCCGGCTTCGCCGAGCAGGAGACGGCGCAGGATGCCTGCGTCGCGCTCAAGCGCAGCGGCTACAGCTGCTTCGCCACGCGTAGCTGATCGGCCGTTGGAAACGGCCCTTCAAGACATTTCGTTCAGCATCATTTTCAGACGCAACGCCGGCTCCGTGAAGGGGCCGGGCCGTGTGACGCAACCTGGCAACGCGCGTGGAGTTCAGCGATGTCGGTTCAGCAATCGATCCCGGGCCGCGTTGAGCCGCGCCGCCCCCTCGGCACTTCCCCCCTGGTCGGGGTGGGCGCGCTTCATCAGCGTCCGGTGGGCCGTCCGGATCTCCTGAGCGGGCGCCCCGCGCTCAAGCCCCAGGATCTGGTACGCCTCCTCCTGAGACATCGCCCCTGGCTTCGCCGGTCCGCCCGGCCCCGCGTCGCGATCACACTCAGCGTCTACACGCCATCCGGGCGCCCGGCGGTCGAGATAAGCCTCTAGGATCGCCGCGCCCTCCGCGTCCTCCAGCCTGCAGAGGCCGAGGAGTCGCACCAGCGTCGATAGGTCGAGGGCGTCGAGCCGCGCCCCGCCGAGCGGGCCGGAGCGCACGCGCCCTCCGGCGAAGGTGCCGTCCGGGTAGATGACCACCGCGATGAGACGGGTGCGCACGCTGCGCCCCGCCGCCTGCCGCTTCGGCACGAGGGCGCGGAACCGCCGCCCGATCCCCTCCGGTCCTTCCAGGCTCCACAGGCCGGCGATCCCGAACAGGGCGGCGATCAACAGGTTGCCATGGAGCATGAAGAAGCCGGCGGCGGCCAGCGCCGCCCAGCCTGCGAGGAGATGGCGGGGGAAGACGGCCAGCGCCGCGCCGAACCCGCCCTTTTGCTGCGAGAGCCACCAGAGCACGCCGCAGCCGATCAATCCGAGCAACAGGATCATCGCCGGCCTACACCGGGTCCGGCAAGGCGGAGATCATCGGGAGGGCGCGCATCATTGCCGGTTCTCCGCCACGTCCGTCGTGCCAACGCGGACCTGCCGCAGCCGGCCGTCCCGCAGGATGCCGAGTTCCACGCTCGCGCCGATACCGGCCTCCGCGATGGCCGCCGTGAGGTCGGCGAGGCGATGGACATCGCGCCCGCCGGCCGAGACGATGACGTCGCCGACCGTACCGCTCTGCGGATCGACGCCCCCGATGCCGGCCTGGGCGGCGGGCGAACCGCGCAGCACCCGCAGGACCACCACCCCGTCGATCCCGAGGCGCGCGGCGGTCGCCTCCTGGCCGGCGATGATGCCGATGCCGGGGTTGCGCACCCGGCCGGCGCGGATCAGCTCCGGCACGACCCGGTTCACGACATCGACGGGAATCGCGAAGCCGATCCCGGCGCTGGCGCCGGAGGGCGAGACGATGGCCGTGTTCACCCCGATCAGCCGCCCGGCCGAATCGAGCAATGGACCGCCGGAATTGCCGGGGTTGATGGCGGCATCCGTCTGAATCACCCCCGAGACCTCGCGCCCCTCGCTCGTCGGCATCCTTCGGCGCACGGCGCTGATGACGCCGGTCGTGAGGGTGTGGTCCAGGCCGAACGGATTGCCGATGGCGAAGGTCGACTGGCCGACCTTCAGATCGGCCGAGGTGCCGATGGCCAGCGGCGGCGGCAAATGCGCAGTGCGCCCGAGGCGCAGCACGGCGAGGTCGTAAGACGGCGCCATCCCGACGAGGGTGGCCAGCACCACATCCCCCGAACTGAGCCGCACGGAGACCGAGCCGCCCGATTGCGCGGCGGACTGCACCACATGGGTGTTGGTGACGATATGGCCGGCGCCGTCCCAGACGAAGCCGGTGCCGGTCTGCGTGCCGCCGCCCTGGCCCTCGTCCTCGTTCTCGATGTCGAGGAGGCCGCGATCCTGCGCGGCGGATTGGGCGAAGACGTGGACCACCGAAGGGCTCGCCCGCTCGAACAGGGCGATCGTCGTCTTCTCCGACCCTGCGAGGTCGCCCCGGGCCGCGATGAGGCGAGGCGTGCTGGCCGAGTACAGCAAAGGTGTGACGTAAGGTTGCACCACCGCCAGTCCGAGCAGCAGCAGGACCAGCGCGAGCACGAGGCGTCGGGTGCGGTCCGGCACGGGTCTCTCCGAAGCGATGGACTAGGAAACGGCGGCTGAGCGCGGCCTTAAGTGGGCGTTCAGCTTCGAAGCGTCAACAAGTCCCCATGTGCCGATGCGGTTCGGCTACAGCCACCTCCGCCGCGTCGGGGCAGCTAACGGAATGGTCATGTTTCGGGTGTGACAATCATCATAAGTGCAGTGCAGTGAATTCGTCCCCAAATCCAGTCGCGGCCATCTAAAGCGGCCACATCTCCGCCGCGAAGGTGGAGCCGACCGGAAAAGCGGCGCGAATTGATCTCAAAGCTGCCTCACAGAAGCTTGTATCTGCCGCCATCGTACTGCTGCTGGCCTGCCCGGGTCTGCGGCGGGACAGCGTCCGACTCTGAAGTCTGCGTTTCTCGAAGGAAGAGTTCGTCACCATGGAAACCGAAGCTCTCGAACGCCCTGCCGATCTGACGATCTGGCGCACGGCTCCGGCGAGCGCTCCGCTCGCGCAACCCGAGCGGTACGGCACCCTGCGCGAGGCGATTGCCGCCGCTGCGGGCGCCCTGACCGATCCGGCCAAGCAGCCCTGGATCATCACCGAGGAGGGCGAGATCCTCTCCCCGAACTGGATTCGCACCTACCTTAACTGATCATCGGGGATTGCGGGGACGGCAAGACAGCCCACCCCGCACCCTCCAGGGCTATTCCGCGGCGTCCTGCCGGCGGAAGCCCTCGATCCCCCGGTGGTCGGGGTTGATCGCCTGAAGCGCCCGCCGCGCGGCTTCGAGCGGATGCTCGGATTCGATTCGGACGGCGGTGAGATCCGGGCTCTTGTAGACCGTCACGATGGTGTCCATCACCTCGGTGAGGGTCGTGCGCTTGTCCTCCGGCGCCGCGATCAGCAATTGCAGCCCCCACGCCCGGTAGAGATCGACCAGCGCCTGGGAATTGCGCACGTCGAGCTTCGAGAACGCCTCGTCCAGCAGGCATAAGCCCAGCCCCGGATGCTCCGAGCCCGGCCTGTCGCCGGGATAGTAGGCGCTCGCCAGCGACGCCGCGATGGCCACGTAGAACGGCGCCTGCGCCTCGCCGCCGGAGCCCCGCAGGGCCCGGGCCGACATCGTCGTCCGGTTGCCCGCCTGATCCTTCATCCCGATCTCGTAGACGAAGTAGTTGCGGTAGTCGGCGAGCCGGTTCGCATCCTCCTCGCCCGCGATCAGCGCCGTGATCTCCGCGAGCGCCGAGGCCATCGGCCCCTCGACCTCCCCCGTCAGCAGCGCCTGCGCCGCCTCCGGCGAGCGCGCGGCCTCCACCGCCAGGGCGTGGACCGCCGCGTAGCGCCGATCCACCGCCGCCTCGAAGGCGTAGGTCTGGCCGGTGAAGGAGCGGGCGGACAGCCGCTCGTTGAGCGCGGCGAGCCGCGTATGGACGCGCTCGAACCGGTCCGCGAGGCGGGCGAGCAGATCCTCCGTCATCAGCCGGCGCATCTCGGCCTCGGCGCGGGCCGCCTGATCGCGGTAGCGGCGCAGCTCATGGCCCTCCACCGCCTCGTATTCCCGCCGCACCCAGGCGAAGCCCTCGATGGCCGGCACATCGCCGGCCCGCAGCGGGTTCTCGATCCGCCACGTCGCGCAGGCTTCGGCGAGTTCGCGCTCGGCCACGCGGCCATGGGAGCGCGCCGCCTCGGCCGCCTCGCGGGAGCGGCTGCGCTCGGCGGCGGCGAGCGCCCCGGCGCTCTTCGGATCGAGCCCCGACAGCGCCTTGCGCGCGGCGGCGACGATGGTCGGATCGAACACCTCAATCCGCGCCACGCGCACCCGTGCGGCATCGCCACCCGCGCATTGCCGCAGCGCCCCCCGCCGCGCGGCGAAGGCGGCGCGGGCCGCCTCGCGCATCGTGCCGACGCGGGCCTTCAGGGCGGCCTCGTCGGCGAGCATCCGGTCGAGCTTGGGCTCCAGATCCTCGGAGAGTTCGCGCAGGTAGGCCACGCGCTCCGCGTTCAGCGCCGCGATCTCTGCGTCGAGCCCGCCGGTGTCGCGCTTCACGATCTCGGCGCGCTCGGTCTGCAGGGACCGGCGGCGGCCGTCGAGCCCGTCGAGTTCCCCGCGCAGGGTGTCGATGTCGTCGAGGCCGCGCTCGATCCGCGCGCGGATCGCCGCCGCCGTGCGCGCCGCCTCGCGCAGCACCGCCGCCTCGCCGCGCAGGCGCCGTGCCTCGGCGGCCGCGCTCTCATGGACGCGGCGGCTCTCCGGCGTCGGGCCGCGATGGCCGCGCGTCATCATCAGGTCGACGCTGCGCGTCACCGAATAGGCCATGCCGGCGGTCGTGCGACCGCTCGGCGCCACGGCGCGGGAGAGCCGCGCCAACTCGGCATCGTTGCGGGCGAGGTCGTAGCCGCCGATCCGCACGCCGAGGAAGGCGCGGGCATGGGGGTCGCTCGATTCGACCACCGACATGGCGCCGTCATCGTCATGGCGCGCGCGCTGGCGGGCCGTGTCGGTGGTTTTCACGAGGATGCAGCGGTGAAAGCGGTCGCGTCCCGCCTGCAGGACGCCGAACGCCTCTTCCAGCCGGTCGGGCTCCACGATCAGCGCCTCGCGGGCGCGGCCGAGCAGCGCCTCGATGGCCGGGCCCCAAGTCGGGTCCACAATCTCGGCCCGCTCGCAGATCGCGACCGCCTCGATGCCCTTGCGCTCCAATTCGGCGCGGAAGGCCAGCGTGTCCGAGGACAGGCGTGCGCCCGTGCCCGCGCCGGGGCGTGGGGCGGTGCGCTCGGCCTCGGCCTCGGCGCTGCGGGCCTTAAGGGCGGCGTCCTCGGCCGCCCGTTCCAGCGCCTCGTCGAACGGGGCGAGACGCGACAAGCCCTCGATCAGTTCGGCGAGGGGGCCGTCCGAGCGCAGGATCTCGTCCGGCGGGGTGTCCTTGCGCAGGCTCGCGCGGGCGCAGGCCTCGGCGAGGCGGGCCGCCTGCGGCGCCACCGGCCGCAGCACAGGCGCCACGGATTGCAGCCGCGCCATCTGCCCGACGAGGGAGACGAGATCGCCGACGCGGCCTGCGAAGTCCTTGCGGTCGCGTTCCAGCATGGAGAGGCCGAGATCGGCGGCGGTCAGCCGCTCGCCCATCGCCTGCCCGGCCTTCAGCGCTTTCTTCTCCGCGATCTCGCGGTCGATGTCGCGCACGAAGCCGCGGCTGTCGGCGACCCGCTCGCGGGCGACGCGCAACGTGTCGGCGCCCTCGCGCAGCTTCTCGCGCACGGCGGTGAGGTCGAGCGTGCGGCGGCGGAGTTCCGCCACCGCCGCCCGCAACTCGTGCTCGGCCGAGGAGACGACCGCCTCTCCCCACGCCTCGTAGCGGTCGCGCAGGCGCTTCAGCCGGATCAGCCGCGCCTCCAACTCGCCCAAGGTATCGAGGAGCGACTTCCAGGTGGCGATGGACTGGCGGACCCGGTCGACGTTCAGGGGCTCGGGGTCGAGCACGAAGGCGCGGACGAAGGCGCTGGTGTCGAAGATCGGCTTGAACGCCACCGCGTTGGCGAAGCTGCGCAGGAAGTGGCGCGGCTCGGGCGCGGGCGCGCCCTCGCGCAGGGTCGCGAGGAGGTCGGCGGTGAAGCGCTCGCCGGAGGTGCGGTATTCGGTGAAGCTCTCGGCCTTCGCCTTCAGGTCGGCGGCGATCTCCGACCACGGGGCGGTGAAGGTGCCGGCCTCGTTCGCGCGGGCGTAATCCGCGATGGAGAAGCGGTGCCCGACCGCGATGAAGCGTGAGAGCACGCTCTCCTTCGCCTCGTCCGCCCGCGCCGCGAGGGCGAGGCCGGCGGTGACGATCCGCCCGGAGGAGGGGTTCTCGAAGGTGAGGGCGAGGATGGTCTCGCAGGATTCCCGCGTCGGCCGCCCGCCCTCGGCGGGGTCGCTGATCCAGCCGAGGCAATAGTCGCGCACCGTCCGCGCGCTGCGGCCCGAGGCCGAGGCGTTGAGGGCGAGGCGGCTCGCGTTGTTGCCGGCCAGCACCGTGCCCACGGCGTCGAAGATGGTCGACTTGCCCGCGCCGGTCGGCCCCACCAGGGCAGCCGCCCCCCGGATCCTGATCTGCTCCCGGCGGATCAGGTACCAGTTGGAAATCGCGATATCGGTCAGAAGATACAAAGGATGGAGTCCGCCGGGCGGCTTGGGGAGCCGGACCAGTTGGCCGGAGTCGCGCCGAGACGCAAGCGTGAGGTCACCCACGCGCGTCGGCCCAGCCCCGCAACCGCTCCATCCACGCGTCGGAGGCGATCACCGTCAGGCCGGGGAGGAGGGCGAGGGGCGTGACGCGCTCGATCCGGTCGCGCTCGCCGAGTTTCAGCCCGCCGCGCCGGGCGAACAGGCGCAGGATTTCGCCGAGGCGCCCCTCATCGGGCGGATCGTTGCGGGCGGCGGTGCGGATCTTCTCGACGATCTCGTCCGTGGTGCATTCCACGATGCCGTCGGTGCCGACACGGGCATCGCGCAGGCCTTCCTCGTAGAGAAGCCGCAGGGCCAGCAGCACCAGCGTCTCGTCCTTGCGCAGGCGCTCCCCCGCGATGTCGTAGCGGGGCGCATCCGCCGCCGGGCTGAGGGACACCATCTGGTCGCGGTGGGCGACCGTCAGCGCGTAGCCGAGGCACGCGAAATAGTCGGTGAAGAACGGCGCGTAGTGGCGGGCCAGCTCGTAGGCCCGGCCGATCCCCGGCGTGTCGGCATAGACCACCTGCGCCTTCAGCATCACCTGAAGGGCGCGGATCAGCTCCTCGGCGTCGGGGGCACGGGAGCCGGGGGGCGGGGGCTCGTCGCCGTCGATGATGGCGCGGAACGGCTCAAGCACGGGCGCCACTCCGGGTGCGCCGCTCGACCACGAAGTCCGGGCAGTCGAGCCAGCCATTGGCCAGCCGTTCGGTGAGATGCGTCACGGCGTAGGTGTCGGCCAATTGCCCCTCGAACAGCAGGTCGATCTCCCGCAGGCGCTGGAACACGACGAAATCGTCCACGTCCTCGATCGTCAGGCCGGAGCCGCGCAGCGCCTTGCCCCGTGCCAGCCGGGCCTCCACGAAGTCGCGCATCCGCTCCGGTGTCACCGTGACCCGGCGGCGGAAATCGGCCTTGGCGGCGGCGAAGGCATCCACCGCCGGGTCCACGTCGAGGTCGGGCAGCGCCTCGATAAAGATCTCGGCCCGCCGGGCGCGGGGCGATTGCAGATGCGCCTCACCGATGGGCGGTCGCAGGAGTGAGAGATCGGCTGGCACGTCGGGCGCGTCGTCCTCCTTGCCCACCATCTGCAGCAGCGCGGCGATGCGCTCGACGGTGCCGGGGTCGGGCGCCTCGGCGTAGCGCAGGGTGGCGCCGATCCGGCGTTCGAGGCGCACCACCACCGCGTCCACGGCGTCGAGATGGCTGTCGACACCCTCGAACACCGTCAGGATCTGCGCGAGGTCGGCGCGCACCGTCCGCTCGCCGGCCGTGAGGTCGGCCGCGCGGCCTTCGCGCACCGCCCCCTCGGCCAGGGCGCGCACGCCGAGCGCATCGCCCAGCGCCCGGTGCGCGAGGCGCACGACGCTCGCCCGGAAGCGGAACGGATTGTAGCGGGTGTGGAGCGTCCGATAATCGCGGATCAGGTGCCGCTCCACGAATTCCTCGAAGAACAGCCGGAACGAGGCCGCCCGGTCGGGCTCGCGCAGGATGCGCTCCTCGACCTTGCGCATCCCCGCCGCGAGGCCACGGACATGAGCAAGGAAGCCGTCCGCCGCGCGGGCGGCGTTGGCGAGCGATTCCGAGCGGTTCGCCGGATCGGCCAAAGCGGATTCGAGGCCGCCGAGCACGTCGAGCACGGCGCCGCCATAGGAGCGCGTCTCGCCCCGTTCGAGGCGGGAGAGTTCTTCGAGGAGAAGGCGCGCCTCCGGGTCGAACTCGACCACGGGGACGTAGCGCTCGCGGCGCTCGATCAGCCAGCCGGCATCGAGCAGGCGGCGATAGGGCACGGCCCGGCGCTCGACCGGATCGGGCGGGACGGGCTCGTCGCCATGGACGTCGGGCTCGCTCCAGCCGGCGGTGAAATCGCCGATCTCGGCCAGAAGCTCGGCCTTGCGCACCGGCTCGGCGCCGAGAACGCGTCGGTGAAGGTGCAGGAGCAGAGCCGCGTTGAAGGCGCGGCTCGGCGAGGCCAGGGGCCGGAAGAGGTCGTCGGACAGCTGCGCGAACAGCATTGAAACGCGTTCCCTACGCCCGCGCAGCCCTCACGCCTTACTTGGCGCCGAGCAGCTCGACGTCGAAGATCAGCGTGGCGTTCGGGGGGATGACGCCGCCCGCGCCACGGGCGCCGTAGCCCAGCTCCGGCGGGATGATGAGGGTGCGCTTGCCGCCCGTCTTCATGGTCATTACGCCCTGGTCCCAACCCTGGATCACCTGGCCAGCGCCGATGGTGAAGGAGAAGGGCTGATTGCGGTCGCGGGAGGAATCGAACTTCTTCCCCTTCTTGCCGCCCTCGTCGAGCCAGCCCGTGTACTGCACGGTGACCTGCTGGCCGGCCTTCGGCTGCGGGCCGGTGCCCACGACCTCGTCCTGATACTTGAGACCGGTCGGCGTGGTGACGATTTCGGCGGCGTTGGCTGATGCGGTCATGGCGATCACTACGGCTCCGGCGACGAGGGACAGGCGGGTCATCGATCCTCCCTGGGCCGGTTGCGAACCACCGGCCTTCGGGGGGCTTCTAGAGCCGGGGGATGGCGCGACGCAATGCGGGCGGCGAAATCCCGCCGGCCCGGGCGGTTAACGCGACCTGGGGATAACCTTTCCGAAAGGATTCCCTTCAGCCACCGTTCAACCGGCGGGGCGCAGCTTAGCCGTGCGCTCCTGATGAGGTGCGTCCCACCGGATCACCACACGCCATGCTGGCCTTTCGGGCTCTCCCCGCCCTCGTCACCGCCGGCCCCGCGCCGAACCGGCCGCGGCATCCGATCCTCGCCAGCATCATGCCCGCGCTCGATACGGCCTTCGGGCTGGAGCATCCGGCGCTCTTCCCCGACGCCATCGCGGCCCTGGTCGCGCAGCTGACGGCGGCCCTCGACGCGGAGCCGGCCGAAGCGGATTTCGTCTTCCTCGAAGCGGCCTGACCTTAGCGTCCCGCCAACTCCGCGAGGCGCGCCACCAGCCGGCGGGCGACCTCCTCCTTCGCGGCGCGCGGCCACGATTCGACGCCGCCGTCGCGCGAGATGAGGTGCACGGCGTTCTCCGCGCCGCCCATCACACCGCCTTCGGCCGAGACGTCGTTGGCGACGATGAGATCGCAGCCCTTCCGGGCGATCTTCGCGCGGGCATGGTCGAGCACCGAGTCGGTCTCGGCCGCGAAGCCAACCACGAGGCCGGGCCGCCCCTCCCGCCGATGGGCGATGGTGGCGAGGATGTCCGGGTTCTCGGCGAGCGCCAGGGACGCGGGGCCGGTGCCGTCCTTCTTGATCTTCTTGGCGGTCGCCTCGGTCTCGGGCCGCCAATCGGCCACGGCGGCGGCGAAGATCGCGATGTCGGCGGGCAGGGCCGTCTCCACGGCGGCCAGCATCTCCCGGGCGGTCTCGACGCGGACCACGTTCACCCCCGGCGGATCGGGGAGGGCGACGGGGCCAGAGACCAGCGTCACAGCCGCGCCCGCCTCGGCCGCCGCCGCCGCGATGGCGTGGCCCTGCCGGCCGGAGGAGCGGTTCGCGATGTAGCGCACCGGGTCGATGGGCTCGTGCGTCGGGCCGGAGGTGATCAGAACCCGCTTGCCGGCGAGGGAGCGCGGCGCCGCCGGGCCGGGGCGCCCGGCGAGGAAGCCGAGGCCGGGCGTCTCGCCCGACGCCGCGTCCAGCATCGCCACGACCGCATCGGCGATCTCCGTGGGCTCGGCCATGCGACCCGGCCCCGATTCGGGCTCCGCCATCGCGCCGGCATTGGGCCCGACCACCCGCACGCCGTCGCCTTGAAGGGTCGCGAGGTTCCGCTTGGTCGCGGGATGCGCCCACATCTTCACGTTCATCGCGGGGGCGATCAGGATCGGCAGCGTCGTGGCGAGGAGGATCGTGCAGGCGAGGTCGGGGGCGTGCCCCCCGGCCATCCGCGCCATCAGGTCGGCCGTGGCGGGCGCCACCACCACTGCATCCGCCTGCCGGGCGAGCTTGATGTGGCCGATCTCGGCCTCGTTCGCGCGGTCGAACAGGTCCGTATGGGCCCGCTCTCCGGCCAGGGCGGCGGCGGCCAGCGGCGTCACGAATTCCTGCGCCCCCGCCGTCAGCACGGGGCACACGCTCGCCCCGCGCTCGCGCAAGCGGCGGATCAGGTCGAGGGATTTGTAGGCCGCGATGCCTCCCCCGATGACGAGGAGGATGCGGCGGCGGGCAAGCGGCAGGCTCATAAACTTAGCCTCTGCGCCTCACGCCGTCGACGTCAAGCGAGGCGGGTCAGGCCGCCACGGGCACACGCGCCGATTTCAGCCCGCCGAACCGCCGGTCGCGCTGCGCGAAGTCCTGCACCGCGAGGCTCAGATCCTCGGGGCCGAACTCGGGCCACATCCGCTCTGTGAAATGCAGTTCGGCGTAGGCCGCCTCCCACAGGAGGAAATCTGACAGGCGCTTCTCGCCCCCGGTGCGGATGAGGAGATCGACCTCCACGGGCGAGCCGTGCATCTCCCCGGCCACCATGGCGCCGAAGCTCTCGCGGGTCGCCTCGCCGCCTTCGAGGCGCCGCGCCGCCGCGATGATCGCGTCCCGCGCCGAGTAATCGACGCAGATCCGCAGGTGCAGTCGCTTGCCCTCCGCCGTCGCCGCCTCGGCCGAGGCGATGGCCTCGGGGATGCCGGCGGGGAGGCGGTCCCGGCGGCCGACGACGCTGAGGCGCGTGCCGGTGCGGGCGAGGCGCTGGGTTTCGTTGCGCAGGTAGCTGCGCAGCAGGCGCATCAGCCCGCCGACCTCGTCGGCCGGGCGCTGCCAGTTGTCGGCGGAGAAGGCGTAGAGGGTCAGCGTGCCGATGCCGAGATCGGGGCAGGCCTCCGCCGTCCGGCGGATCGCCTCGACACCCCTCCGGTGCCCGGCGATGCGCGGCAGCCCGCGACCCGTCGCCCAGCGGCCATTGCCGTCCATGATGATCGCGGCGTGCAGGGCGCGGGGCTCCGCTTCGCTTTGCATCGTAAAGTCTCCGGACGAGTCGGCGGAAGGCGAGTGCATCGGATCCCGGTTAACGATTGCTGTTCGGTCTGGCGATGTCAGGCCGGTTTCGTGACCGAACCGAGGCCGTTTGTCCGGGCGGGGTCGGACGCACGCTCGGCGGCCCGGGCCGCATCGCGAACGACCTGCTCCAGCACGGTCAGGTAGCCGAGGAACCGCTCGCGTCCGCTGCTGGTGAGGCAGCAGATCGTCTGCGGTCTGTTACGATAGACGCCCTTCTCCAGACTCACGAAATCCGCCTCGCTCAGAACGGACAAGTGCCGGCTGAGGTTGCCATCGGTGAGCCCGCAAAGGCGTTTCAGATCGGGGAAGGGCAGGCCCTTCGGATGGGCGGCGAGCGAGGTCAGCACGCTGAGGCGCGCCTTCTCGTGGATGATGCGGTCCAGCCCCTCGTACGAGAAGCGGCCGGCGGCGCGATTAGCGGTCGGCATCGGCCCCTCCGGTGCGCTGCACGATGAGGGCCAGCGTCATCTGCCCGATCACGAAGGGCAGGCCCATGGTCCAGGGCGAGAGCGTCCTCGTCTCCGCCGCGATGGCGATGACCATCAGGCCGGCGAGCAGGTACCACGCCCCGACCCCCTGAACCGCGCGGGGCAGGATCCGGGCGGAGGCGAACAGGCCGAGGCCGACCAGCACCTGCCACAGGCCGGGCAGCAGCCAGAGCGAGTCGGGCGCGAAGCGGGCGATGACGAGGCCGAGGCAGGCGCCGGCCCCGGCGGAGGGGAGGAACACCTCGATGGCGCTCAGCACCATCGCGTCGGCGAGGCCGGAATGGAGCTGGCGCGTGCGCCGCAGGGTCTCGAACCCGACCAGGGCCGAGGCCACCAGGGCGGCGGCGATCCAGAGGCCGAAGAACAAGCCGGGCCGGGTGGCGAGATCCCCCAGCCACAGGGCCTGCCCGGCCGCCGTCGCGAGCGCGATCACGCCCGTCGCGGCGAGCGTGGCGGAACCCAGGCCACGGAACGCCGTATCGCGGGCGATCTGGGTGCGGATCGCCACGATATCGGCCAGGGCCTTGTCGAGGTCCTGCACCTGCCCCACCCCCGTGCGTCGGTAATATTGGGATTTGAAGTATCGCGCGGCCCCGCCGCTCGCAAGCGCGGTTGAAAACGGGATTTCGGAAATTGTCGCCCGCCGGAACGCACGCGAGCGTCGTTCTCTGTGGGCGGACGCCTTTCTCCCGCCGCGTGACAGGCCCATATTGTCCCCATGCCGACGCCGAGAAAGCCCCGCGCTGCCGCCGCCTCGTCCTCGAAGGCCGACAAGCCGGTTCTGCAACCGCTCGACAGCCATCTGGCCGAGCTCCTGAATCCCGCCCTCAACCGCACCCGGCCGAAATCGCCGGATGTCGGCGGCGCACGGCCGGGCAAGCCAGCCGCGCGGAAGAAGGGCGGCAAAGGTTTCGCGGAGGCGCCGCAGGCCGGCTTCACCGTGGGCGACGCGGCCGAGATCGACCCCAAGCTCGCCCAGGCCCTCGGCCTCGCGGCGCCGGAGGATGGCCCGGTGCCGGCGGGCGCGGCCGACATGGAGCCCGTCGCCGATGGCGGCGCCTCGGCCACGATCACCGCGCTTGAACGGCTGCTCACCGAGGGCAACCCGCTCTTCAAGAACGGCGAGACCTGGACGCCCCACCGGCCCGAGCGCCCGGCGAAGTCGGAGGGCGGCGTCAAGTTCGTCCTGAAGTCCGAATTCTCCCCGGCGGGCGACCAACCCACTGCCATCGCCAGCCTCGTCCAGGGGGTGCGGGAGCACGAGCGCGATCAGGTGCTGCTCGGCGTCACCGGCTCTGGCAAGACCTTCACCATGGCGAAGATCATCGAGGAGACACAGCGCCCGGCGCTGATCCTCGCGCCGAACAAGACCCTGGCGGCGCAGCTCTACGGAGAGTTCAAGGCGTTCTTCCCTGAGAACGCCGTCGAGTATTTCGTCTCGTACTACGATTACTACCAGCCAGAGGCTTACGTCCCGCGCTCGGACACGTTCATCGAGAAGGAATCCTCGATCAACGAGCAGATCGACCGGATGCGGCACTCGGCCACCCGCGCCCTGCTGGAGCGGGACGACGTCATCATCGTCGCCTCTGTCTCGTGCATCTACGGTATCGGCTCGGTCGAGACTTACACGGCGATGTCGTTCACGGTGTCGCTGGGCGAGCGGATCGAGCAGCGCCAGCTAGTCGCCGACCTCGTGGCACTCCAATACAAGCGCATCCAGTCGGACTTCGCCCGTGGCACCTTCCGGGTGCGCGGCGACGTGATCGAACTCTGGCCCGCCCACTTGGAGGATCGCGGTTGGCGGATCGGCCTGTTCGGCGACGAGATCGAGTCCATCGTGGAATTCGATCCCCTCACCGGCAAGAAGATCAGCGACCTCAAGTTCGTGAAGGTCTACGCGAACTCGCACTACGTGACGCCGCGCCCGACGCTGCAGCAGGCGATCAAGGGCATCAAGGCCGAGCTGAATGGCCGGATCGAGGAGTTGACCAAGATGGGTCGCCTGATCGAGGCCCAGCGCATCGACCAGCGCTGCACCTTCGACATCGAGATGATCGAGGCCACCGGCTCCTGCAACGGCATCGAGAACTACTCCCGCTACCTCACCGGCCGGAAGCCCGGCGAGCCGCCGCCGACCCTGTTCGAGTACATGCCGGACAACGCCCTCGTCTTCACCGACGAGAGCCATGTGACCGTCCCTCAGATCGGCGGCATGTACCGGGGCGACTTTCGCCGTAAGGCGACGCTGGCCGAGTACGGCTTCCGCCTGCCATCCTGCCTCGACAACCGCCCGCTGCGGTTCGAGGAATGGGATGCGATGCGTCCGCAATCGGTCCACGTTTCGGCGACGCCGGGCAAGTGGGAGATGGAGCAGACCGGCGGCGTCTTCGCGGAGCAGGTCATCCGCCCGACCGGCCTCGTGGACCCGGTGATCGAGATCCGCCCGGCCCGCTCGCAGGTCGACGACCTCCTCGGCGAGGTGAAGGCCGTCGCCCAGGCCGGCTACCGGACCCTGGTGACGACGCTGACCAAGCGCATGGCGGAAGACCTTACCGAGTACCTGCACGAGAACAGCGTGCGCGTCCGCTACATGCACTCGGACATCGACACGCTTGAGCGAATCGAGATCATCCGCGACCTGCGGCTCGGCGCCTTCGACGTGCTGATCGGCATCAACCTGCTGCGCGAGGGCCTGGACATCCCGGAATGCGCCCTGGTGGCCATCCTCGATGCGGATAAGGAGGGCTTCCTGCGCTCGGAGACCTCCCTGGTGCAGACCATCGGTCGCGCCGCCCGAAACGCGGACGCCCGCTGCATCCTCTACGCCGACAACATCACCGGCTCGATGGAACGGGCCATGGCCGAGACGGAGCGCCGCCGCACGAAGCAACTCGCCTACAACGAGGAGCACGGGATCACGCCGCAGAGCGTGAAGCGCGGCATCTCCGACATCCTCAACAGCGTCTACGAGCGCGACCACGTTCAGGTCGATACCGGGCTCGCCAAGGATGCGATCACCGTCGGCCACAACCTAAAGGCGGTGCTCGCCGACCTCGAAAAGCGGATGCGCGCCGCTGCCGCCGACCTCGACTTCGAGGAGGCCGCCCGCCTGCGCGACGAGCTCAAGCGCCTCCAGGCGACGGAGCTTCTGGTCTCGGACGACCCGATGGCCCGCCAGGGCGATGTGGAGCGCGAGGCCGGTCGCTACGGTAGCAAGGGTCCGCGCGGGGGCAGCCGGATCAGCAAGCCGGACCTGGACAACATGGGCCCCGGCACCGACCGGGAGTTGCCGGCGGACACGCCCCTCTGGCAGGAGCGCCCGAAGCCACGCTCGACGCAAGGGCTCGGCGGCCAGCGGCCGAAATACAAGGGTGGCGGCGGCCGCAAGCGCGGCTGAGCCGCCGCTGGCCGGCGCCGGCGGATGCCCCATCTACCGGGCCGCAACCCTCTTGCGGACGACACGCGCGCGCCATGACCGATCAAAAGCCCGAACTCGATTCCGACACCCTGGCCTTCGTCGGCCGGGTCTTCCAGTTCGCGCGGATGGGTCACGCGGAGGAACTGGCCACCCTGTTCGCGCAGGGCCTGCCGGCCAACCTGCGCAACGACAAGGGCGACAGCCTGCTGATGCTCGCGGCCTATAACGGGCAGCACGAAGCGACGCGGGTGATCCTCGAAGCCGGGGGCGACCCCGAACTCGCCAACGACCGGGGCCAGACGCCCCTGGCCGGGGCCGCCTTCAAGGGCGATCTCGCGATGGCCGAACTCCTTCTCGCGCACAAGGCGCAGGTGGACGGGGTCGGCGACGGCACCCGCACGGCACTGATGACGGCGGCGATGTTCGACCGCACGGAGATGGTCGATCTTCTCCTCGCCCACGGCGCAAACCCGGACCTGCGCGACGCCTCCGGCCAAAGCGCCGCCGACATGGCGCGGGCCATGGGCGCGCAGGCGACACCGGACCAGCTGGACCGGGCGCCGCGGAAGGCGGGGTGAACCCGCTCTAAAACAACAACACAACAACGAGGGGAACGCCGTGCCGAAAGCGATCAAACTGTCGGGCGCGCTGTTCGCCCTCGCCCTGCCCGCCCATGCCGCCGAGACCGACTGGCCGGCGTTCGGGCATGACCACAGCAACCGCAACTTTTCGGACCTGACGCAGATCGACCGGGGCAATGTCGCGAAGTTGCGCCCCGCCTGGATGTTCCAGACCGGCGTGACCGGCTACTTCCAGGCGCAGCCCATCATGGTCGATGGCATGCTCTACCTCTCGACCACGCAGAACAACGTCGCCGCCCTGGATGCCAAGTCTGGCAAGGTGGCGTGGACCTATCTGCACAAGCCGCGCACCGACAAGATCTTCGGGCCGCCCTCGAACCGGGGCGTCGCCGTGGCGAACGGGCTCGTCTACGAGGCGACGATGGACGGGCGGCTGATCGCCCTCGACGCCAAGACCGGCAAAGTCGTGTGGGACAAGGAGGCGGTCCGCCCGGAGGAGGGCGAGACCGAGACAGCCTCCGGTCTGGCGGACAAGCTCGGCGGCAAGCCGGTGCAGGGATCGAGCCGGCTCGGCTTCAAGATGCCGCCGCTCGTGGCCGAGGGGCTGGTGATCGTTGGCGTGACCGGCGCGGGCTACGGCCTGCATGTCGAGGACCCCACGGGCGGGCTCGACGGCGGCGCGGTCGTCGGCATCGAGGGCGGCTATGGCCGCCGGGGCTGGCTCGCCGCCTACGACGCCAAGACCGGTGAGGAACGCTGGCGCTGGTACGTCACGGCCGCCGAGGGCTGGGAGGGTGGCTTCGTCGACAAGACCGCCGACGGCGTGCCCCTGCACCGGGACATCGCCGCCGAGAAGGCAGCGGCACCCGCCAACCGCGACGCGTGGCGGGTCGGCGGCGGCTCCCTCTGGATGACGCCAGCCTACGACCCCGCCCTGGGGCTCCTCTTCCTCGGCACGGGCAACCCGGCGCCGCAGAATTTCGGCCTCACCCGGCCGGGCGACAACCTCTACACGATGTGCCTCGTCGCCCTCGACGTGCACACGGGGACGCTGCGCTGGTACTTCCAGCAGGTGCCGCACGACGAGTGGGGCTATGATGTCGCCGCGCCGCCCTTCCTGCTCGACGGGCCGAACGGCACCAAGGCCGTCGCCTCCGCCAGCAAGACCGGCTGGATCTACGTCCACGACCGGACGAGCGGGAAGCTCCTCGAACGCTCGGAGCCGCTGCTCAACCAGAAGAACCTGTTCGTCCCGCCGAGCCCGGAGGGCACCGTCGTGGCGCCGGGGCCGCTCGGGGCGGTCTCGTGGCCGCCTACCGCTTATGATGGCAACCTCGCCTACGTGCAGGTCCGCCATGGGGCGACGACCTACACGGTGAACGCCGTCCCCGCCGGGCCGGGGCGCCCGGAAATCCGCTTCACCGAGACGAGTGTCGCCAAGGGCGAGCCGTCGTTCAGCACCCTCACCGCCGTCGATCTCAACGGCGGCGGCAAGATCGCGTGGTCGGTGAAGTCCGGCAGCCGTCTGTCCGGCGGCACCCTCGCCACGGCGGGCGGGCTCGTCTTCTCCGGCGAGGAGGACGGCCATCTCGACGCCCACGATGCCGCCACAGGCCAAGTGCTGTGGCGCTTTCAATGCGGCGCCGGCATCAGCGGCCCGGCCATGACGTACGCCATCGACGGACGGCAATACGTCGCCGTGGCGGCGGGCGGCGCGTCCTACACGCAATCCGCCGGGTTCGGCACGGGCGACGCCCTCGTGGTGTTCACCCTGCCGGAATAGAGGCTCACGCGCCGGCGCGAACGGCCGTCGCGGGCTGCGTGCGGGAGAGGCGGGCGCCGCGCAGGATACGGCGCCGGGCCGGCTCCTCCACCAGCAGGTGCGCCAGCGTCGCCGCCACGAGGCTCGTGAGGCTGGCGAGGCCGATCCCGAACCAGGGATGCGCCGAGAGCCGACCGTGCAGC
Organism: Methylobacterium litchii; assembly: GCF_038442315.1. NCBI lineage: Bacteria > Pseudomonadati > Pseudomonadota > Alphaproteobacteria > Hyphomicrobiales > Methylobacteriaceae > Methylobacterium > Methylobacterium litchii. Next base: position 71,450 of record NZ_JBBXMY010000006.1, read on the forward strand.
ACGACCTTGTCGGCGGTATTCAGCATCGCGAAGACCGGGATGTGCAGCAGGTAGAGGGCGAAGGAGATCTTGCCCAGGAACACCAGCGGCCGGGAGCAGAGCGGCCCCCGCCGCATGGCGGCACAGGCCAGGATCAACGGCGCCCAGGCGAGCATCGTGATGCCGTTGTGCAGGATCGGGTCCGGAACGTAGCCGTTTCCGGCGACGATCAGCACCCCGAACCCGGCCGCCGCCGCGAGGAGGAGCGGGCCCGGCAGGCGCGCATGGCGCCACGCCACATAGAGTAGCAGCCCCGCGATGAATTCCGGCAGATGCAGGAGCGGGAAGTACTTCACGAACTCGGCCAGCAGCACCGGCCGCATGCCGCCGGCCTCCGGCGCGATCAGCGAGACGCCGCCGCTCGACGCCTGCCAGACGGACGTCGCCAGCGCGGCGACGGCGACCCAGAAGGCGAGGGTGGCGAGCGCGACCCGCCTCGGATTGCGCAGCACCAGCGGGAGCAGGATCGGGAACAGGGCGTAGAAGAAGAACTCCACCGAGACGGACCAGCTCGGGCAATTGAGCGAGCAGGCCGCCCCCGGCACCCAGGCATGGAGTCCGAGGGGCGCGAGCAACGCGCCGGAGGCCATGAGCGCCTTCAACGGCATCGGCTGCTTGACCACCCAGGCGAGGAACCACGGAACGTGGATCACGAGCGCCAACAGGAAGAGCGGGTACACCCGCGCGAACCGCGCCCGGTAGAACAGCGCGCGGGCCTGCGGCTGGCCGAGATCTGCATCGCGGTAATTGTAGGCGAGGATGAAACCGGAGAGCAGGAAGAAGAACGTCACGCCCGAATAGCCGAGCCCGATGAATCCGCCGCCACTCACGTCCGGGAAGTAGTAAGGCGTATAGTGGAATGCCACGACATAGGCCGCCGCGAAGAAACGCAGGGCTGTAAGAGCAGGAAGCGCCTCGACCTTCGGATGAATAGCGATGGCGGGCGTCGAGCGCGAATCGAACATGGCGGAATCGTCCGGATTGCGCCGCTGACCGGACGTTTCCGTCCGCTGATCCCGGCACTTTCAGGAGCATAGCAAGCCGGCGCTACGCGTTGATCTAAAATTTCTCGCTAAATGCCGCCAGCCACACTTATCGAAAATTAGCCCTACCGCCCCGTGCTTACACGATCACCGGGCGGACGGTGAGCATCCGCAATCCGGCGATGGCCATGACGATCATGCCGAAGGCCGGCGTGTTCGGATTGAACAGGATCGTCTCCAACGACGCCGAGAGCAGCACCATCTGCCACAACCGCAGGAAGAGTTCGGCGGACGGATCGGTCGGCCCGTGTGGGAGCCGGTAGAGGAAGTCCCGTGTCGGCAGGGCGATGAAGACGATCAGGGTCAGCACGAAGCCCGGCAGGCCCATGGCGAGGGCGGCGTCGAGGAACGAATTGTGCGCCTGGGTCGCCATCTGCACCCAGTTCGAATCCGGGTTCACCACCGAGGCGTAAACCGTCCGCTCCGTCAGCCAGAAGGCGCCGAAGCCGAAGCCGGTCAGCGGCTTGTCGGCGATGTTGTCGATGGCGAAGGTCCAGATCTCGTTGCGCGCCGTGAAGGTCGCATCGGGGAGGACGACATCGAGGACGGCGCGTACCGGCGGCAGGACGATGGAGCCAATGGTGATGGTCATCAGGACCATGACCGGCCCGACGAGCAGCACCAAGCGCGCCATGCGGGACCGGAGGATGCCGCAGAGCCACGAGAGGCCGAGCACCATCACCAGGGTGATCATCGGCGTCTTCGATCCGCTGCCGATCAGGAAGATGCCGGCGGAGACAACCATGGTCCAGCCGAGCCAACGGTTGCGGACGGCGGCGATGAACAGGCCGAAGATGACGAGGATCGTCATCGCCATGCCGGCCTCGTTCTTGTGCGAGAAGATCCCGCGCCACAGGCCGTCATGGCCGATCTCGCCCGTCAGGTCGAAATGCGAGTGGATCGTCAGGCCGGGTACGAGCACCAGTCCGAGATAGCTGGAGATCAGCACCGTGAAGCCGGCCATCGCGAAGGCGTCGGCCAGTTGCCGCGCCGAACGGGCGACGGCCAGAAGGCTCACCGCGAGGAAGGCGGCGATGACGTAGAGGGCGAGGCGGCGCAGGGACAGGAGCGGATCGCTTGCGAGCAGCGAGGTCGTCAGCAGCCACGCCCCAAACAGGAGCACGGACTTCGTCGCCATCGGCCGCAGACGCTGCAGGCCGAGATGCCAGACCAGCGGGATGCCGACGAGGATCATCGACCCGAACAGGAGCTGCGTCGCGAGGCTCCCGCCCTCGACCTCGCCAAGCGGCGTGGGGGCGCTCAGGTCCGTGAACCACGCATGGTTCAACAGGGCTACGAGCACGAAGACCATGTAGGACAGGCGCAGGACATCCGGCAGGTCGCGTGCGCGACTCGATGCCGGTTGGCTCGCGGAGAAGACGGTCTCGGTCGCCGTGCTCACAGGTCAGACTCGCCGATGCCGACGGGAGATTAATCCGACGGGAGGCTCATACCTTAGCGCGGCGGCCTATCAGCAAAAGCTAACGCCTTCGCGATCGACGCGATAATCTTTCGTTAGGGTTGAAGTTTCACGGCCCGGGCCGGATCGGTCATCGTATACTGCGTCCGACCGGCCGCCTGCCACATCAGGAACGACGACATCTCGGCCAATTCCGGCGCCTTCGAGCGGAAGGTGACGGAGAGGGCGAGCACCGTGTCCTTGTGGTCGAGGCCGCGATAGACCCGTTCCTGCACCGGCACGTTCGCGGCCCGCAGGCGCGCGGCCAGCGCCGCCGTGTGGCGCGGCTTGACGGTCGTGTCTTCGTCGCCCGTGGCGAGGAAGGCCGGCGGCGAGAGCGGGCCGGCGAAGTTCATCGGCTGCGTCTGGGCCAAGTCGGCGGCCTGCCCGAAGACCTTGCGGGTGGTGTCTGTGTCGAGGGGCAGGAAGTCGTAGGGACCGGACAGGCCGGCGACCGCGCGGATCACCTTCGGATCGATTCCGACGCCTTCGAGGTAGCGCGGGTCGAGGGCCAGCATCACCGCGTTGTAGGCGCCCGCCGAATGGCCGGCGAGGACGATCCGGCGCGGGTCGCCGCCATAGGTCGCGATGTTGTCGCGCACCCAGGCGATGGCGGCGGCGCCGTCGTTCAGGAAATCGGGGAAGCGCGCCTGGGGGTAGAGCCGGTAGTCCGGCAGCACCGTCACGAAGCCCTGCGCGGCGAGCGCTTGGCCGACGAAGGCGTAATCGTCCTTCGAGCCGCTGTCCCAGGAGCCGCCGTAGAAGAACACGAGGACCGGGGCGGCTTCCGGCGCCGTCACGGGCACGTAGACGTCGAGCGTGTGGCGGGGGCCCTTGCCGAACTCCCTGTCCCGCGCCGCCAGCCGGCCGCCGGAATCGCGGGGGCCGATCGCGTCGAAGAGCGAGAGGGGGGATGCGTTGGAGAAGCCCAGGGCCGCGAGCCCCAGGCAGATCAGGCTGGCAAAGGCGGTGAGGAGTCGTGTCATATCCCGTCCGGTTGCGCCGTTCCCCGCGAAGAATCACCCGCCTCGGGGCAGATTGATGACGCAGGCGAGGCGCTGAGAAAATATTTCACGTCCGCAGCACGAAACAGGCGCCCCCGACGCGGCGGATCTTGCCGCACAGATTGTCCGCCGCCTGCCGCGTCTCGGCCGGAATGCGGATGCGATAGAACGCGCGCGTCCCCCGGTTGCGCAGGCGCGTGCCGATGATCATCGGGCGCACCTCGCCGATCACCCCGGCATAGGTGCTGCGCGCCCGCGAGAAGCTCTGCAGCGCCAGCGCCTTCGAGAAATTCCCCGCGAGCTGGATGCCCCAGGGTGCGGCCGGTCCCTCCGTGCCGCCGAGCGCGAAGCGGTCGCCACGGTTGGGCAGCCGCAGGGCGGCGGTGACTTGCAGGCAGGTCTGCGGCTTCTCCGGCGCGGCCGTTGTGTCGGCTTGCTTCGGCGCCGGGGCGCCGCCCTCGGGGAACTCGATCTTGCCGCTCGATGGAGTACGCCATTCCTCCGGCGAGCGGCCGGTGATGGACAGCACGTAGGCGCGGGTCTCGGCCGGAAGGCCGCCGCTGCCCGCGAGCCAGTTGCTCACCCGCGTCGGGCCGCCATTGTAGGCCGCCGCCGCGAGACCGAGATTGCCGAATTGCCGCTTCAGGTCCGCGAGGAGATGCGCCGCGTGCGGGATGGCCTGTTCCGGGTCGAACGGATCGAGCAGCCCCCGCTCCTTCGCCGTGCCCGGCATGAACTGCGCGACGCCCTGCGCCCCGGCCGGGCTCACGACGCCGACGCGGAAGCTCGATTCCCGCCAGATCAGGCGGGTGAGGAAGGCCACGGGCAGGTCCCGCGTCTTCGCGGAATCGTCGATCAGCCGGCAGAGCGCCTGCTCGACGGTTTCCGTCGCGCCCTCGGACGGGACGGCAGCCGCGGGCAGGGCCGATCCGAACAGGAGCAGGAGGGCCAAGCCGACGCGGAGCGCCGGAGACACGGGGCGGGGCAGGGGAATCACGCTCTCCGACAGCATCCCGCGATCCGGGCGACGCGGCCGCAACTAGAGCCGGGATTCCCCCGATCAATGCAAGTCGGTCGCGGAGGCCGGCACTGTGACGCGGGAGCGTCCGCGCTATAAGGCGTCCATGCCGGATCTGCAGACGCCGCTCCTGTCCGTCGAGAACCTGTCGGTCGTCTTCCGCTCGCGGGACGGCGACACGAAGGCCGTCGACGGCATCGATTTCCACATCGCCCGGGGCGAGACCTTGGCGCTGGTGGGAGAATCCGGCTCCGGCAAATCGGTCTCGGCGCTGGCGGTGCTGCGCCTCCTCGATCAGGCGGCGGTGCAGGGCGGGCGCATCCTGTTCAAGGGGCGCGACCTCGCCGCCCTGCCCGAGCGCGACATGCGCGAGGTGCGCGGCGCCGACATCACCATGGTCTTCCAGGAGCCCATGACCTCGCTGAACCCGCTCCACACGATCGAGCGGCAAATCAGCGAAGTGCTGGGCCTCCACACGCGGCTCACCGGCAAGGCGGCGAAGGCGCGGATCCTCGAACTGCTCGAACTCGTCGGCCTGCGGGATGCCGCGTCGCGGATGGGCGCCTATCCGCACGAGCTGTCCGGCGGCCAGCGCCAGCGGGTGATGATCGCCATGGCGCTCGCCTGCGAGCCCGACCTGCTGGTCGCCGACGAGCCGACCACCGCCCTCGACGTGACGGTCCAGGCGCAGATCCTCGCCCTCCTCGCCGACCTGCAGAAGCGGCTCGGCATGGCGATGCTGTTCATCACCCACGATCTCGGCATCGTGGAGCGCATCGCCGACCGGGTCTGCGTGATGCTCAAGGGGCGGATCGTGGAGGCGGGGGAGACCGGCGCGGTCTTCCGCGCCCCGCAGCACGAATACACGCAGCGCCTGATCGCCTCCGAGCCGAAGGGCCGGGCGAACCCCGTCGCACCCAACGCGCCGATGCTCATGGAGGCAGGGCCGCTCAAGGTGTGGTTCCCGCTCAAATCCGGGTTCCTGCGGCGCACGGAGGGCTACGTGAAGGCGGTCGACGGCGTGTCCGTGAAGGTCCGCGCCGGGGAGACCGTGGGCGTGGTCGGCGAATCCGGATCCGGCAAGACGACGCTCGGACTTGCGATCCTGCGGCTCACCGCCTCCGAGGGGCCAGTCGTGTTCCTCGGCCAGCGGATCGACGGCTATTCCGTGAGCCAGATGAGGCCCTTGCGGCGGGACATGCAAGTGGTCTTCCAGGATCCCTACGGGTCCCTCTCACCGCGTATGTCGGTGGCCGACATCGTGGCCGAGGGGCTGGTGGTGCAGGGCGCCGTGCGCAACCGGGCCGAGCGCCGCGCGGTGGTCGCGAAAGCGCTTCACGATGTCGGGCTCGATCCGGCGACGATGGACCGCTATCCGCACGAGTTCTCCGGCGGTCAGCGCCAGCGCATCGCCATCGCCCGCGCCATCGTGCTGGGCCCGAAATTCGTGGTGCTGGACGAGCCGACCTCCGCCCTCGACCGCTCCGTGCAGGCGCAGATCGTGACCCTGCTGCGGGACCTCCAGCGGGAACGCGGCCTCGCCTACCTGTTCATCAGCCACGATCTGAAGGTGGTGCGCGCGCTCGCGAACCACGTGGTGGTGATGCAGAACGGACAGGTGGTGGAGGAGGGCGCGGCCGAGGCGATCTTCGCCAACCCGCGCACGGACTACACCCGCACGCTGTTCAAGGCCGCCTTCGCCCTCGACAGCGACGCGCCGACCGAGATGGAGCCCGCCTAGACCGTGGCGCGCGCCCTCCTCATCGTGCTCGATTCCGTCGGGATCGGCGGCGCCCCGGATGCCGCCGCCTATGGCGACACGGGCTCCGACACCCTCGGCCACATCGCGCAGGCCTGCGCCGACGGGCGCGGCGACCGGCCGGGCCTGCGGGCCGGGCCGCTGCGGCTTCCCCATCTCGCCGCCCTCGGCCTCGGCCTCGCCGCGCGGGGCGCCACGGGTGCGGTGCCGCCGGGCCTCGACCCCTCGGGCGAGCCGGAAGGGCTCTACGGCCACGGCGTCGAGACCGCCGCCGGGAAGGATACGCCCTCCGGCCATTGGGAGATCGCGGGCCTGCCCCTGCCGGAGCCCTGGGGCACCTTCCCCGATGCGAGGCCCGCCTTCCCGGCCGAACTGATCGACGCCCTCGTCACGCAGGGCGGCGTGCCGGGCATTCTCGGCGATTGCCACGCCTCGGGCATCAGCATCGTCGAAGAGCTCGGCGCCGAGCATGTCCGTACCGGCAAGCCGATCTGCTACACCTCGGCCGACAGCGTGTTCCAGATCGCGGCGCACGAGGAGAGCTTCGGACTCGAACGGCTCTACGACCTCTGCCGCACGGCGCGGGTGCTCTGCGATCCATACCGGATCTGCCGGGTCATCGCCCGGCCCTTCGTCGGCTCGGCCGAAGCCGGCTTCCGCCGCACCGCCCACCGTAAGGACTTCGCCGTGACGCCCCCCGGCCCGACGCTCCTCGACCGGGCGGAAGAAGCGGGCCGCGAGGTGGTGAGCGTCGGCAAGATCGGGGACATCTTCGCCCACCGCGCCACCGGCCGCGAGGTGAAGCCCGGCGCCAACGCCGCCTGCCTGGATGCCGGGCTTGCCGCCCTGCGGGACTTGGCCGAGGGCGGGCTCGTCTTCGTGAACCTCGTGGATTTCGACACCGAGCACGGCCACCGCCGGGACGTGCCGGGCTACGCGGCCGAACTCGAAGCCTTCGACGCCCGCGTGCCCGCGATCCGCGCCGCCCTTCGGCCGGGTGATGTGGCGATCATCACAGCCGACCACGGCAACGATCCGACCTGGACGGGCACCGACCACACGCGCGAGCAGGTGCCGGTGCTCGCCTTCGGCCCCGGCCTCGCGGGCAGCGCCATCGGCCGGCGCGACAGCCTCTCCGACATCGCCGCCTCCTTCGCCCGCCATCTCGGCCTTCCCGCCGTGGGGGCGGGCAAGCCCTTCCTGTAGGAGCGTTTCATGTGGGACGACGACACGCCGCGCAAAGCGCCGACGCACGAGATCGGCCAGCCCCTCGACACGCTCTCGCTCTCGGACCTCGATGAGCGGATCGCGCTGCTGCGCGCCGAGATCGCCCGCATCGAGGCAGCCCGGGCCGCCAAGGAGGCCGCGCAATCGTCGGCCGATTCCTTCTTCAAGCGGGGTTGAGATGGATCGCACGGCCACGTTGGCGGCCCTGCGCCGGGGCGACCTCGCGGGTACGCGGGAGGTCCGCCTTCCCGATGGGCTGTCCGAGTTTCCGGCCGAACTGTTCGGGCTGGCCGACACGCTCGAAGTGCTCGATCTCGGGCGCGGCCGCTATGCCCTGCCGGACGATCTCGGCCGCTTCCGCGCCCTGCGGGCCCTGTTTTGCTCCGGCACGCCCTTCGCACGGCTGCCGCCGGCCCTCGGCGGCTGCGAGGCGCTGAGTCAGATGGGCTTCCGGGGCTGCGGCATCGCCGATGTGCCGGCCGAAGCCCTTCCGCCGCAATTGCGCTGGCTGACCCTCACCGACAACCGTATCGCCACCCTGCCGGATGAACTCGGGCGACGCCCACGCCTTCAGAAGCTGATGCTCTCCGGCAATGCCCTCGACCGCCTGCCGGAGAGTCTGGGCGGGCATCGGAACCTCGAACTCGTCCGCTTCGCCAGCAACCGCTTCGAGCGTCTGCCGCCCTGGCTCGCCGAGATGCCGGCGCTGGCCTGGGTGTCCTATTCCGGCAACCCCGCCGAACCGGCGAGCCCGCCCGCGGAGGCGCCCCTCGTCCCCTGGGCGGATCTCACCGTGGGGCCGCTCCTGGGGGAGGGCAGTTCCAGCTGGGTCCACCGCGCGACGTGGCGCGGCGAGGTCGCGCTGAAGCTGTTCAAGGGCGCCATGGGCAGCGACGGCCTGCCCGAGCGGGAAGTCGCGGCCTGCCTCGAGGCGGGAGATCATCCGGCTGTGATCGGCGCCCTGGGCGGCGTCACCGGCCACCCGGAGGGGATACCGGGCCTGCTGCTCCGCCTCGTCCCGGCGGAATGGCCGGTGCTCGCCGGGCCGCCGAGCCTCGCGAGTTGCAGCCGCGACGTCTACGATCCGGCGCTCCGGCTCGGCGCGGATGCCGTGCGGCGCCTCGCGGGCGGCATCGCCTCGGCCGTGGCGCATCTGCACGGGCGGCGGCTGATGCACGGGGACCTCTACGGCCACAACATCCTCTGGGACGGTCGCGACGGCGAGGCGGTTCTGGGCGATTTCGGCGCGGCCTCGACCCTGCCCGAGGGCGAGGCCGGACGGGCCCTCGCGCGGATCGAGACCCGCGCCTTCGGCATCCTTCTCGACGAGCTTCTGGCCCTCTGCGCCGAGGCGCCCGACAGCCTCCACGACCTCGCGCGGGCCTGCACCCAGCCCGACGCGGCCACGCGGCCCGCCATGGCGGATGTCGCCGCGACCCTGCAGTGAAGGCGTCACGGGCTCATCCGCTCTGCGTCAAAACCTCGCCGATTTGGCCCCCTTTCACTCTCCGCCGGTTGGCCCGAGAAGGCTGGCCGAGCGAAAGGGACCGATGGCGGCGCGACGAACGATAGCGGTCTGGGGGATGTACGGCGCGTTGCTCGCAGGTAGCGGCGAGGCGGGGGCCATCGACGCGAAGCCGGAACCCGCCGTGCCGGCGGCCAAGGTGACGCTCGGGATGCTGAGCGTGAAACCCCTCGGCGTCGATCTCCCCTGGGATCCGCGCATCTGCATCGGGTGCGAGCCCAGCCACGGCCCGGCGCAGGGTTGGCGCCGGCGGCATCGTCGCCGCTAGGCGCGCCGAACCCTAGCGCGGGGGCGCGGCGTCGATGGCCGACAACTCGCCTGGCGGCAGGGCGGGTCCGCCGGCCTGGACCTGGATCGTCGTCCCCGTCCCACGGGCGCGGTTGGCCAGCGCCACGGTCAGGCGCTCGGCGGCCTCCGGCTGCATCACGGCCAGGATCTCGGCCATCTTGCGCGGGTTCATCGCCACCACGAGGGGCACGAGCACGTCGTGGCCGAGGCGGTCGAAGACCCGCGCGGCGTCCTTCGGCTTCATCGTCTCGTACATGGTGACGATGCTCTTGAGGCCCTGCTTCTCGGCCTCGTCCTTCGCCTTGGCGGCGGCATCGACCTTGTCCTCGGCCTTCTTCAGGTCGCCGATACCGGTCTCGACCTTCTTCTCGGCCTCATCGAGCATCTTCTCGCGCAGGTCGAGTTCGTCGCTGCGCTGCTTGAGGGCGTTGCGGCGAGCGCCGAGCTTTTCGAGGAGCGCCTTCTCGCTGGGCGATGCCTGATCCTGCGCGGGAGCCGGTGCCTCGGGAGGCTCGGCGGCAGGCTTCGGCTCCTCCTTCTTCGGCTCGACGGAGCCGGTGGTCTCGGGGTCGGGGATCTCGTAGCCGGTGCGCGCCTTGGCGATGGCCCGCGCGAAGGCGGGCAGGCTCGCCTCCGGTATCCCGGCCTGCGAAAGCGTCAGCAGCTTCAGCACCAGCAGCGTCCCCGCCGCGATGGCGACGGCATCGATCAGCCGCAGCTTCAGCGGGCGCACCGGCTTCAGCCGCGAGCGCCGCAACGCCGTCTGCGGCTTGGCGGCGACCTTGGTGCCGGCCTTCACCGGGACGGCCGGCTCCGGCGTGGTCTTGGTCGTGGGGCGGGGGCTCATCAGGCGGCGCGGGCGCGGACGCGGGCCAGCGCCCGCTCGGTCATGGCGAGGGCGGCGGCGGCGGCGGCGCCCAGGCGCTCGCCGTTCGGGCCTTCCGCGATCGGGGTGGAACCGGGACGGGCGGGCGTCTCGGCCTTCGGTTCGGCCCGCACCTCGACGGGGCGCGGCGCGGCCGGCGCGTTGCGGGCACCGGAGACGATGGCGGCGATGCGGCTCAGCACGGCCTCGCCCGCCTCGACGCCGCCCGCCAGCGTCGCGGTGCAGGCCTGCGCCGCCTGGATACGGTCGGCGAGGGTGCGGTCGCACTCGTCCAGGGCGCTGCGCAGGCCGGAGATGGCGCGCTCGGCATTGTGGGTCGCGACCATCAGATCACCGATGGTGGAGCGCAACGCCGACTCGTCGCCCTTCATCTGGCCGATCCGCTTGGACAGGCGCACGGAGGAGACGATGGTGGCGGCCAGCAGCACGGCGACGAGCAGGTCGGCGAAGAGGGTGACGAAGAGACTCATGGCGGCCTACCCGTCCGTGCGGTTGTTCATGGAGGCCTCGTAGGCCTGGAGCGTGGTCCGGGAGCGCCGCAGGGGGCGCGTCACCTGCACCGCGATGTTGCCGTCCACCCGGCCGATCCGCCCTTGCGTCAGCGCCCAGTCGCCGCAGCGCACGGTGACGAGATCCGAGGGCTTGGCATCGAACATCAGCGTGTCGCCAACGCGCAGCCGCATCACGCGCTTCAGCGGCAGCATCATCTCGTGCAGCACCGCCTCCATGGCGACGTCGGCCTGCCAGATCTCGGTGGCGAGGTGGCCCTCCCACACCTGATCGCGGCCGAGCTTCTCGCCCATGAAGCTCTGGGTGAGGAGTTCGCGGATCGGCTCCAGCGTGGCGTAGGGGAACAGGATCTGCATCCGCCCGCCGCGCCCATCGACGTCGAGGCGCAGGCCGATGAGGATCGCCGCGTTGCCCGGCCGGGTGATGGTGGCGAAGCGCGGGTTGGTCTCGATCCGGTCGATGAGGAAGCTCACCGGAGAGAGCGGCTGGAAGGACAGCTGCAGGTCCGCGAGGATGATCTCCACAAGGCGCCGCACCAGCGTCATCTCGATGGCGGTGAAGGGCCGTCCGTCGAGGCGGCTCGACGACCCGCCGCGCTTGCCGCCGAGCAGCAGGTCGAAGGTCGCGTAGGCGAGGTTGGTGTCGACGGTGACGAGGCCGGAATTCTCCCACGGATCGGCCTTGAACACGCCGAGCAGGGTCGGCAGCGGGATGGCGTTCACGTAGTCGCCGAACCGCACCGACGTGATGTTGTCGAGCGTCACCTCGACGTTGTCCTGGAACAGGTTGCGCAGCGAAGTCGACAGCAACCGGATCATCCGGTCGAAGACGATCTCCAGCATCGGGAGGCGTTCGTACTGGACGACGCCCGAATCGACGATGGCGCGCACGCCCCCGGCCCCGGAGGCCGAGAGTTCGCGCATGGAGAAGCCCAGAACGCCGTCGATCTCTTCCTGGTTCAGGATGCGATCGTTGCCGGCGAGTTCGGGGAGGTTGTCGCTCTCCCCGTCCTCGATCATCGTCGCCCATTCGGCGGCGACGTCGCTGGCGTTGCGGGTGGTGCCCTGTTCGGCGAGGGCCGCGCCCCATTCCTCGGCGAGCGACGCGTCGCCGCCCTCGGCGCCCTGCTCAAGCAGTGCGGCCGACCAATCGTCCTCCTCGACCTGATCCTCCGGTTCCATCACCGCCTCACTGGATGATCAGATCCTTGAACAGCACCGCGTCGACCTTGGCCGGGTACACGGCGACGTTCACGCGCTTCAGAAGCTCCTCGCGGAGGCGATAGACGCCCACCGACCCGGCGAGGTCGCTGGCGCGGATCTCGCGCATGTACATCTGCAGGGTGTCTTCGATGCGCGGGGCGAGGGACTTCACCTCCTCCTCCAGCTTGGGATCCTTCATCTCCAAGCTCACGCGCAGCTTGGCGAACTTGCCCTTGTCCTGGCCGGCATCGGGGCTGAGGTTGATGATCATCTCGCGCAATTCGATGAAGGCGATCTGCTTCTTCGCCTCGCTGCCGCCGCCGTGACCGCCGCCGCCATGCGAGGAGGCCTGCGCGGCGCCGTCGCCGTCCTTGGCCACGCTGCTTCCGCCCTTCATCAGGAAGAAGCCCGCGCCGCCGCCCACCACCACGAGCAGCGCGGCGGCCGCGATGATGATGAGCTTCTTCTTGCTCTTCGGGGCCGCGTCGGCGCCGCCTTCACCCGGTTCGGCGCTCGCCTTCTTGGGCTTCTTGGCCATGGGGCCGTCACTCGCGAAGCTGAATGGAGGATCGTTGCGGTCAGGTATCGGCAGATGCGGTTAACGCGCCGTTAAGGAGGCAATTTCTGCCGGGCCGGCTTTGCCGCCAGGACTGTTCATCGTGGCACCCCACCGCCTGCCGTGCTGAACAAGTGGTTGCGTTGACTGATCAAATTGCCCCGGCCCGGACTGGCACGGGAGGTGCTGATTGTCCTGTCGCCCCGGTCGTTCGTGGGCGCCAGAGTTCACGATGCAGAATGCCCTCTACGTCGGCGTGTCGAGTCAGGTCGCGCTTCAGCGCGAGCTCGACGTGATCGCCAACAACATGGCGAACGTCTCGACCACCGGCTTCAAGAGCCGCAACAGCCGCTTTCAGGAATACCTGATGCCGACGGCGCGGGCAGACAGCTTCACGCCGCCCGACCGGCGCATCTCCTACGTGATCGACCAGGGCACGACCCTCAACGTCGATCAGGGCCCGGTGGAGCAGACCGGCAACCCCCTCGACATCGCCGTGAAGGGCACGGCCTTCATCGCGGTGCAGACCCCGGCCGGGGAGCGCTACACCCGTAACGGCGCCCTCACGGTCAACGCCCAGGGCCAGCTCGTGACGAGCGACGGCTTCGCGGTAGCGGGCGAGGGCGGGCCGATCGCCGTCAACCCGCAGGAGACCGGCCTCTCCATCGGCACGGACGGCACGGTCTCGACCAATCTCGGCATCCGGGGCCGGATCAAGCTCGTGACCTTCGCCAACCCCGGCAACCTCGTGAACGAGGGGGCGAACCTCTACTCGTCCACCGCCCCGGGCCGGCCCGCCGGCCTCGACGGGCGGCTCGAATCCGGCGCCCTGGAGCGCTCGAACGTCAGCCCCGTCCTCGAAATGACCCGGCTGATGGACGTGAACCGCTCCTACGCCCTCGTGACCAGCATGATCTCGCGCATGGACGAGCTTCGCGGCTCGGCCATCTCCAAGCTCGCCAACGTGGCCTGAGGTAGCATCCGATGCGCGCGCTCTACTCTGCCGCCACCGGCATGGCGGCCCAGGAACTCAACGTTCAGGTCATCTCGAACAACATCGCGAACCTGCGCACCACCGGCTACAAGCGCCAGCAGGTCCACTTCCAGGATCTGCTCTACCAGAACATCCGCCGGGCCGGCTCCTCGACCTCCGAGCAGAACACCCAGCTTCCCGCCGGCCTCGCCCTCGGCTCGGGCGTGAAGACCACCTCGACCGCCCGGGTGATGTCGCAGGGCACCCTCAGCTCCACGGAGAAGGATTACGACGTCGCGATCCGCGGCGAGGGCTTCTTCCGCGTCACCCTGCCGGACGGCCGTACCGCCTACAGCCGTGACGGCTCCTTCGACCTGTCGGCCTCGGGCCAGCTCGTCACCCGCGACGGCTACCTCGTGGACCCGGCGATCACCGTACCGAACACCGCGACCTCGGTGACGATCAGCGCGACCGGCGCCGTGCAGGCGACCCTGCCGGGCCAGACCGCACCGCAGGCTTTGGGACAGTTCCAGCTGTCGCGCTTCGTCAACAAGGTCGGCCTCGAATCCATCGGCGACAACCTGTTCGTCGAGACTGCCGCCTCCGGCCCCGCGATCAGCGGCCTGCCCGGCGCGGAGGGCTTCGGCAACCTGCAGCAGAGCTATCTCGAAGAGGCGAACGTCAACGCCGTCACCGAGATCTCGTCGCTGATCGCGGCACAGCGCGCCTACGAGATGAACTCGAAGGTCGTGACCGCCGCCGACCAGATGCTCTCCACCACGTCCCAGATGTTCCGCGGCTGATGGCCGGCACGGGATCCTTCACCATGATCGACCAGCACTTCGCCCCCCACGACGACCTTGCCGAGGTGGTCCTCAGCCCGATCACGCAGCCGCGCCGGCCGCGCGCGCCCCTGCCCGCACCGGGCATGCTGATCCGCGCCGCCCTCGCCCTCGTCCTCTTCGTGATCTTAGGCGCCGTGGCGGTGCCGGCCATGGCCGAGACCGCCGCCCCGCGCCTGCGCGGCGACGTGACCGCGAAGACCGACATCCTGACGCTCGGTGACCTCGTGGAGAACGTGCCGCCGGCGCTCGCCGACCGCCCGCTCTTCCGCGCCCCGGCCCTGGGCTCGACGGGCACGATCCAGTCGCGCCGCATCATGGAAGCCGCCTCCGGCCTCGGCCTCGGCCCGGTGGAGACCGGCGGCCGGCTACAGATCGCCGTGCAGCGCGCCGCGCGTCGCGTCGGCCCCGCCGAGATCGAGGTGGCGCTGAAGCGCGGCCTGGAAAACGGCTTCGGCTTGGAGACCAGCCTGATGACGATCCGCCTCGACGGCGAGGCGCCCTCCATGCTCGCCCCCCTCGACCTTGCCGGGCAGGCCACCGCCATCGACATGGTCTACGACCAGCGCTCGCACCGGGTTTCGGCCCTGGTGAGCCTCGGCGACCGGCAGGCCTCGCTGCGGGTCTCCGGCGTGGTGGTGGAAATGCGGGAGGTGGCGGTGCTCGCCCGCGGCCTCAACCGCGGCGAGCCGATCCGCGAGGGCGACCTCGTGCTGGAGAAGCGCCCGCGGGACGGCGTCGGCACCGACGTGCAGTCCAGCGTCACCGCCGCCCTCGGCGAGGTGGCGCAGCGCAGCCTGCCCGCCGGCTACGTCCTCCGCGAGGGCGATACCGCCAAGCCCGACCTCGTGGCGCGCGGCGAGACCGTGACCATCGTCTACTCGACCCCCGGCATCAGCCTGTCGATGCGCGGCCTCTCCAACGACGCCGGCCGGATGGGCGCCGTCGTGAACGTGGTTAACGTTGCCTCAAAGAAGGTGCTGCAGGCTACGGTCATCGGCCCCGGCCGCGTGTCCGTCGGCCCCGGCGGCGGCCCGCAGCTGCAGGCCAGCGCCGCCACGACAGCCCTGCGCTGATCGCCCCTTTCGCGTCGAGGAGTTCCGCCGATGCGCCTGATCGCCCGTCTCACCACGCTCGCGCTGCCGCTGGCGCTCGGCGCCTGCAACACGGCCGACCGGCTCGCCAACATCGGCGCGACCCCGGCCCTGTCCGCGATCCAGGACCCGACCGCCCAGCCCGGCTACAAGCCGGTGCGGATGCCCATGCCCGACGTGCAGCCGGTTTCCTACGCGCCGAACTCCCTGTGGCGCACCGGCTCGCGGGCCTTCTTCAAGGATCAGCGGGCGGCGAAGGTCGGCGACCTGCTGACGGTCAACGTCGTCGTGACCGACAAGGCGAACATCAGCAACGAGACCAAGCGCTCCCGCGCCAACACCGAGAGCTTCGGCCTGCCGAACGCGGTGGGCCTTGAGAACTCGACCCTCGGCAAGGCGGCGGGCGTCGGCGGCAGCGCGCTCCTCAGCGCGACCTCCGCCACCGCCAACGACGGCGCAGGCTCGGTCCAGCGCGCCGAGACGGTGACGACCAACGTCGCGGCCGTGGTCACGCAGGTGCTGCCGAACGGCAACCTCGTGGTCGAGGGCAAGCAGGAAATCCGCATCAACTTCGAGGTGCGCGAACTCGTCGTGGCGGGCGTGGTGCGGCCGGAGGACATCGCCGCCGACAACACCATCGATTCCACCAAGATCGCCGAATCCCGCATCGCCTATGGCGGACGCGGCCAGATCACCGACGTTCAGCAGCCGCGCTACGGCCAGCAGCTCGTGGACATCATCCTGCCGTTCTGAGGCCAAACCCGCCGCCTAGCCGGCCTCCTCCGGCTCCGGTCCCCGCGTGGCGTCGAGGCCGCTGCCCGTGCCGGGGAGGGGGCCGGTCTTCACCGGGGCTCCGGTGCGGGCCGAGTCGTAGATCGCCTCCATCAGGATCTGGTCCTGAAGCCCCTCCTCACCGGGGGTGTGCGGCTTCAGGTTCTCCTGGATGCAGCGGGAGAAGTGGTCGATTTCCAGGGCGAACTGGTTCTTGTGCGCCAGGATCTTCTCGTCCCGCGCCTCGCTCTTGCCCTCGGCCCGGCCGACGAACAGCCGCTGTCCGCGATAGGCGAAGGCGTTCTGCAGGTCGAAGGCCCCGGCCTGGGTATGCACCGTCAGTGCGCGGGACTCGTGCACGCCGTAGCTCGCGATGCACTGGGCGATCGTGCCGGAAGGGAAGCGCAGGGTGAAGGTGATCGTCTCCTCCACCTCCTTGAACTTCGGATCGTCGGGGGGCGAATAGGCGATGGCCTGCACCGAGTCGGGCTCCTCGCCGAGCAGCGCCCGCGTGCCGTTGAGGCAATAGAGCCCGATATCGGGAAGCGAGCCGCCCCCCGCGAGGGCCTTCTTCAGGCGCCATTGCTCGGGCAGGCCCGTGGTCTGGCCGTTGAACGCCTGGATCAGCCGCGCCTTCCCGAGGCTTCCGCCGCGCACCTCTTTGGTGAGCGCCCGGTTGAACGGCTCGTACTGGCAGCGATAGGCGATCATCAGCTTCATGCCGGCCTTGGCGCAGGCCTCGATCATCTCCCGGCATTCGGGGGACGAGACCGCCATCGGCTTCTCGCAGAGGACGTGCTTGCCCGCGCCGGACGCCGCCACGACGTTGTCCCGGTGCACGGCGTTCGGCGTCACGACGTAGACCGCCTGCACCTGCTTGTTCTGCTTGAGCCGGTCCCACTCGTCGTAGCCGTAGACCGCATCCTCGGGCAGGCCGTGCTGGCGGGCCACGAGCTTCGCCTTCTCCGGGCTCCCCGACATCAGCGCCACGAGGCGCGAGCGCTTGGTCTCGCCGAAGGCCGGCAGGATCTCATCGAGGGTGAGGCGACCGAGGCCGACCACGCAATAGCCGACCCGCTGCTCCGGTGGCTGCGGCGCCGGGCTCGGCGGGGGCGTCGGATCGCCGGAGCCGCGCCAGTTCGGAAAGAGGACGCGGTTGCCCTGGACGGCACCGGTATCGGCGGGGACGGACGGGCCGGGGGTCGCCGCCTGGGCGTTGGCACCGCCAAGCGCCGCGCCGGCCAGGGCGCCGCCTGCCGCGAGGAGGCTGCGCCGGGAAAAGCGTTCGTCGTCCGCCATGGGGCTCCGCTCGTCGAATCGGGCTTCGGGAACCCGGCCCAGCGAGACGGGGTTCCGGCCCGCGACGGATGTCCTCAGTGCACCGCGTCGCCCGGCCCGACGACCAGGGCCGCCTGCAAACGCGCGATCTCGGCGTCGCGGGCCTTCAGCGCCTTACCGTTGGCGAGGGTCCCGGCATCGTTCTCGAATTGGACGCCGACCGCGTCGCCGTCCCGCCACACGATGCGGCCGAGGCGGGTCTCGCCCCGGATCGGCACCCGCAGCGTCACCCGGTCGGGGAGGATCGCCCCGGAGGCGAGGCGCAGCCGCGCGCCGGTCAGCGAGACATCGCGCACCGTGCAAGCGATCTCCGGGAGGAAAGCCGCCGTCTCGACGAAGCCGCCGAGCAAGACCCGGCGGCGGGCTTCATCTCTCCGTTCCAACATCACCAGGTCCTCCTCACGAGTCCGTGAGCACTGGTAACGGTTTCTTCACGATCTGGCTGCGCTCACCGGCGAACAACGTAAGGTCATGCTTAATGCGAGGGCGGGCCGGTCGGCGGATCGTTGACCTCGACCTCGCCGCGTTGCTGCAATTGCAGGGCGACGAACCAGCACAAGGAAGCCCAGGCGGCGCCGACGCACCAGCCGGCCACGACATCGCTCGGCCAGTGCACGCCGAGATAGATCCGGCTGATCCCGACGAGCAGCGTGATGCTGACGCCGAGGGACAGGACGAGCGCCTTCACCCGAGGGTTGCGATCCACCCGCGCCATCAGGATCGCCAGGGTGAGATAGGCGATGGCCGACATCATCGCGTGCCCGCTGGGGAAGCTCGCGGTGAACACCTCCATCCCGTGCGGAACGAGATCGGGCCGGGGCCGGTGGTAGAACAGCTTCAGCACCGTCGAGACCAGCTCGCCGCCGCCCACAGCGCCGACCACGTAGAGGGCGATCCGCCGCCGGTTCGACAGGGCGAGGTAGGCTGCCACGGCTGCCGTGACGAACACCACCGTGAAGACGCTGCCGAGCCCGGTGATGTCGCGCATGGTCTCTTCGAGCCAGCGCGGCCCGATGGGATCGGACAAATCGTTGGGGTTGCGCAGGGCCAGCAGGATGCGGCGGTCGAGGGCTTCGGTCGACCCCTCGCCGACCTCGTGGGCCAGGGCGAAGAAGCCGTAGCCGAGGGTGCTCAGGCATAGCAGCGCGACGAGCGGCCCGACCTCGTTCAGCCGCAGCCAGAACCACACGGCCGTGGCGCGGCCGGTGATCGGGTTCTGCGCCAATGTCCTCGGCACCCTCATTGCCCGTGTCTCCGCCCGCCCATCACGCGTTCTCCCCGAACGGGATGCGCGCCACCCTGTCCCACGGGCCGCCGAGGTAGCGCCAGAGCATGACGCCCGGCGCCGTGAACCGGAACGGCGCGAAGCCCGCTTCGAGGGCGGCGTGGAGGGCGCGGGCGGTTTCGGGCGAGACCTTGTTCTGCACGGTGACGTGCGACCGCCAGCCCTGGCGGTCCTGCGCGGTGAGCCAAGGCTCGAACTCGCGGGCGAGCCGCCCCCGGAACGTGTCCAGCGCCTCCGATTGCAGGACGTAGGCGACGCCCCGGCCGGTGAAGCGCAGGCCCGTCACCGCCACCTCGGGCGGCGGAACGGTGCGGGCCAGCGCGGTGATCGCCTCCAGCACGCCGCGCTCCCTATCCCCCGGCAGATGGTGGAACAGGGTCGAATGCGCGGGGATGTGATTCAGCTTCTCCGGAAAGTGGCGACGGCGCTCGCCGTCGAACCGGGTGAAGGTGTCCTCGTCGAAGGCGAGGGTGAGGATGAGGGGAGGCGACTCTTGCATCATTCGCGAGATGGCGCGCCCGGTGCTTAGGTCCAGTAGAGAACCCGCGCGCCGGGCAGGGTGCGGGCGATCTCGTCAGTGATCGCCGCACGCATCGCGTCCATCTGCGGCTTCGGTAGCACGTATTTCACCGTGCCGAACTTCGTGAACTTGCGCGTCCGTTCGGCCTCGTCCAGCGGCAGGTCGGAGCCGGGATACCAGCCCTGCAGCACCTCCTTCGAGCCGGGCGTGAACCGGTGGGTGATGAGCTCCGTGGTGAGGTCGAGGTTGGGCACGCCGGAGAGGGCGTCGGCCGCATCGCGGATCAGGCCGGCATAGGCCTCCTGCCAATCCGGGATCGGCAGGATCGGCGCGATGGTCAGCCCCACGGGATACCCCGCCAGGGCCACCTGCCGCAGGGCGTCGAGGCGGGCGTCGAGCGGATCGGTCCCGCCCTCGTAGCGGGCGGCGCCGCGCGCGTTCACCGAGAAGCGGATGCGGGTGCGTCGCCCGTGGTCGAGGCCGAGCAGCGGCGCGACGGCGGCGAACTTCGTCGTGAAGCGCAACTGCACGGGCGCGTCCCACCCGCCGAACCGCTCGATCGCCGCCGAGAGCGAGCCCGTCAGGTGCTCGATGGCCAGGGGGTCGGTGTAGCAGGACGCCTCGAAGGTCGTGCCCTCGGCCGCCCGCGCCTCCGAGGCCGAGGTGACGTTGCCGCGCCCGAGATACGAATCGAGGTTCCCCAGGATGTCGCCGAGATTGGCATAGGCCCGCGTGACCGGCGGGCCGGAGAGCGACCCGGCGAGGTAGCAATACTGGCAATGGGCCGGGCAGCCCTCCGCGAGGTCGAAGCGCCAGTCGGCCGAGGGCGGGATCGGCTGCAAGCGCAGTTTGGTCGGCGGGGCGACGGTGATCGCGAGCGTCGTCTTCGCGTCGGTGTAGGCGCGGCGCGGGTCGGCCTGGCGCGGCAGGCTCAGCCGGTTGGCGGCGAGCCGTTCCACGGGCAGGCCCATCGCCTCGATCCGCGCGACCATCGCCCGGCCGTGGGCGTGGTCGAGGGCGGCGGGCGTCACCACCACCCGGCGCGGACGCCACAGGCGCGGCGCGCGGGCGCGGCGTGCCTCGGGGAGGGGGGATGCGACGGCCATGTCCATGCGGTGCGAACGCCGCAACCACTGGGCGAGGTCCGGCTTTCCGACGCCGGAACGTGCGGCTAAAGCTCCCCGCGATGGCCGAAACGGACAAGCCCCATGTGCATCTCGGCCGCGACGGCTGGCTCTTCCTCATCGGCGGCAGCAACCGCGTCATGGACCGCTATCGCGGCCCGCTCGCGCAATGGTGGCAGCTGCGCCGCTGGTCCCGGCTGATCGCCGCCCGCGCCGCGCGGGCCGAACGGCTCGGCATCCGCTGCCTGCACGTGTTCGTGCCGGAAAAGCTGTCGGTCTACGACAACAAGACCGATGGCCTGCGCTACGACCCCACCCATGCCTCGACGCGGCTCCTCGCGCGGCGGCTCGGCCGCAGCCATGCCTATCTCGACCTGCTCGCCCCGCTGCGCGCCGCCCGCGACGGCGACGTCCCGCTCTACCTGCGCACCGACACCCATTGGTCGCTGGAAGGGTGCCTCCTCGCCTACCGCACCCTCATGCGGGCGCTCGGCGCCACGCCGCCCGCCGACATCGCCGCGCGGCCGAGGGTCGAATGCCCGGAGGTGATGGACCTCGGCGAGAAGCTGGCCGAGCCGCCGGTCGAGGCGGTGGAGCGCATGGCGATCCTGCGGGACGCCGCCCGCGTCGAAACCGGCCCCCTGCTCGCCGCCTACGAAGCAACGGGTCGGGCCGCCGATCTGCATACCGGCGCACATGTGGTCTACCGCAATGCAGCGGAGAACGCCGATCCGCGCCGTCTGGTGCTGTTCGGCGATTCCTGCGCGCATTTCGCGCCGTTCATGCTCACGGGTCTACTGGCCGAGAGCTTCCGCGAGGTGCACTTCGTCTGGTCGTCCAGCCTCGACTGGCACTACATCGAGGCGGTGAAGCCCGATATCCTGCTCTATGAGCTGGCCGAGCGGTTCATCGCCCGCGTGCCGACCGACGATTACGACGTCGCCGCCGGCACCCGACGCGGCGCGGCGGCGAGGCCGCTGCCGGGTCAGTAGATGGCCGGATCCATCATCACAAAATCACCGGACGAGGCCTGCGTGGCCGGCACGGGCGCAAAGGCGATTCCGAGCATCAGCACGAGGATCGTGGCGAAGCAGGCGAGGGTGGCCGTGACCGTGTCCGCGTGCCGCCGCAGCGCGTGGATCGCCATGCAGCCGAGCGTGAAAAGGGCCGCCTCCGCGACGGGCGCCAGCGCGGGGATCATCAGGGAACTCCTCGTGTCATGAAGTATCGGTTGGGCGGGCGCAGAGCACCGGCCACGCCACGGACGATGCCGTGTTTTGCTGCGCCGCAACAGAGGTTCCGCCGCAAATCAGGTCTGCGCGGAGCGGGGCGAAGCTGCACTTTCCCTCGACGGCGGCACTCCAGCGCCTAATTCAGGGCAAAGGGGCAATGACCCTGCGGGAGGAACACGCAACGCCATGACGGCCACAGTCCGCTTCGCCCTCGCCTGCGCCGCCCTGGCGGGGTTCGGCATCCACGGCGCCGCCGCCCAGACCGCGTTCAAGCTCGAAGGGGCCTGCGAATCGCTGGTGGTGGCGGGTCGCGACGTAAGCGCCCAATGCGCCCCGACGCTGACCAACGCGGTGAGCCGCAACCGCACCACCTTCGACTTCATGACGAAGGACGGGCAGGTCGTCAGCTTCTCCGGCAACGGCGCCCAGCAGGAGGCGACGGAAGAGACCGACCCGCTCCAGCCGATCAACGTCGTCTCGGAGAGCAAGACCGGCAGCGAGGTCGGCGCGCCGGTCCTCGCCATCGGCGCCTGCCGGTTCTCGACGCCGGAGCCCGGCCGCACGGGCATCGCCTGCGAGGCCAAGACGGCGGATGGACGGGTCTATTCGGGAACGTTCGTGACCGCCGCCAAGACGGCGCCCGGAGCCCCGGGCCGCTGAGCCAAGCGCCAGCCGGGGGTGGACAACCGCGAACCATCCGCGCAGCGGACTGGTCAGAGGCGGCGTGAAGCCCCATCTACCGGCAACCACGAGAAAAGTTCCGAAGCGAGATCGATGCTCAACGACCTCAGCGCCGGCGGCGCTTCCGCCGACCTGATCAAGGACACCACGACGGCCTCCTTCCGGCAGGACGTCATCGCCGAATCCATGAACCGCCCGGTTCTCGTGGATTTCTGGGCGCCGTGGTGTGGGCCGTGCAAGCAGCTGACGCCCGTCCTGGAGAAGGTCGTTCAGGCTGCGGCCGGCAAGGTCGTGCTCGCCAAGATGAACATCGATGAGCACCCCTCCATCGCGGGCCAGCTCGGCATCCAGTCGATCCCGGCGGTCATCGCCTTCGACAAGGGTCGCCCGGTGGACGGCTTCATGGGCGCCGTGCCCGAGGGCCAGATCAAGGAATTGATCGACCGGCTCGCCGGCCCCGGCGGCCCGTCGCCGATCGAGGCGGCCCTGGAAGAGGCGGCCTCTCTGGTGGAGGCCGGCGACCTCGCGGGCGCGTCGGAAATCTATGCGGCGGTGCTCGAACAGGAGCCCGACAACGTCACGGCCCTGGCCGGCTTCGCCAAGCTGCAGCTCGATGCGGGCGAGATCGAGAACGCCAAGCGCGTCCTGGCCATGGTCCCGGAGGAGAAAGCGAACGACCCGGCCCTGGCCGGTGTCCGCGCCGCCCTCGAACTCGCGGAGCAGGCCGCCTCGCTCGGCGATCTCGCCGGGCTGCAGAAGGCCATCGACACGAACCCCGACGACCATCAGGCGCGCTACGATCTCGCGCTGGGCCTCGCGGGGCGCAACCAGCGTGAGCAGGCGGTCGATCACCTGATCGAGATCCGCAAGCGCGACAAGACCTGGAACGACGACGCGGCGCGCAAGCAGCTGCTTCAGTTCTTCGAGGCCTGGGGGGTCATGGACCCCGACACGATCCGTGGCCGGCGCAAGCTTTCGGCCCTGCTGTTCTCGTAACGCGCCGGCCCATCCCGGACGAAGTAGGCGCGTCCGGGAGCCGGGCCGGGAAATCGCGCCAGAGGAGGTGCGATGAGCACGCATTCCGGCTTACAGCGTCCGGCGGATTGCCCCGCCGTCATTCCCGTCTTCCCCTTGCCCGGCGCTTTGCTGCTGCCGAGGGGACAGATGCCGCTCAACATCTTCGAGCCGCGCTATCTCAAGATGGTGGACGACGCCCTGCGCGGCGACCGGCTGATCGGCATGATCCAGCCCGATCCGGACGGCGCCGCCGCCGCCCACCCCAAGCTGTTCCGCGTGGGCTGCGCCGGGCGCATCACCCAATATGCCGAGACCGGCGACGGCCGTTATCTGATCTCCCTCACGGGCGTCAGCCGCTTCCGCATGGAGAGCGAGGTCGCCTCGGCCGAGCACTACCGTCTGTGCCAAGTGAGCTACGACGAGTTCGCGGTGGACTTCCAGGCGCGGGCGGGCGAGGAACAGGTCGACCGGGCGGGCGTCCTCAAGGCCCTGCGCGACTTCGTCGAATCGAACGATCTGAAGGTCGATTGGGCGGGGATCGACGAGGCCCCCAACGAGGCCCTCGTGAACGCGCTGTGCATGATGAGCCCGTTCGGGATCCGCGAGAAGCAGGCGATGCTCGAAGCGGCGGACCTCAAGACCCGCGCCGAGATCCTGATCGCGGTCACGCAGATGGAACTCATGCGGGGCTCCGGCCCCGAGCCGACGATGCAATAGGATTCCACCCCGTCATGGCCAACGACCTCACTGCCCCCGTCGAGGCGACCCGCGTCGATCCCAAGCTCCTCGAAATCCTCGTCTGCCCGCTGACCAAGGGCACGCTGGAATACGATTCCGCGAAGCAGGAGCTGATCAGCCGTTCGGCCAAGCTCGCCTACCCGATCCGCGACGGTATTCCGATCATGCTGCCGGAAGAAGCCCGGCCGCTGCACGACTAAAATCGTCGTCGCCACGAACGTCGCGAAAGCTCGGCCGTATTGCCGAGCTTTCGCTCGGTTACGAAATAATACATATTTGTTGGGGCGCGGCCATATTCATGCCGCGCAATTTGGTTTACAACGACTCATCCCGCAACAACGCTGACGACCGGACGCGAAACCGCGCCGTGGCGTCGCTGTATTTGCAGAGAGCCGTTCCCAGGATGACCTTCACCGTTCCGACCGTCTTCGCCGTCGCTGCCCTGACCGCCGGTGCCATCACCGCGCCCGCCGCAGCCGCGCCCGACCGGCACAACGGCACCTGGGCGGTGGAACTCGTGACCGACAGCGGGCTGTGCAGCGCGCGCTACAGCTACAGCGTCGCCATCCGCGACGGTGAGGTGCGGCCCGCCACGACGACCGGCGCGCGGGTCAGCGGTCGGGTCTCGCCGGATGGCACGGTGGGCATCACCGTCGCCGGAGCCGGCGGGTCCGGGACCGGCACCGGGCGGCTCAGCGGCACGCAAGGGTCCGGCACCTGGGCCGTGTCCTCGCTCTGCTCCGGCCGCTGGACGGCCCGGCGCGGCGACACGCGCACCGCCCAGGCCGAGTAGACGCGCTCAGGCGGCGGCGGAAAGCCAGGAGCGCGCCTCGGCCAGCCGTTCGCGCTCGAACACCTTGATCTTGTAGGGCGAGACGAAGGCGAAGGTCTCGGCCATCATCTTCAGCCAGGGCGCGTCCGTGACCAGGGCCACGTGGCTCACGCCCTTCATCATCGCGATGCCGAAGCGCGGATCCTTGAAGAAGGCCGCCGGCTCCATGCCATTGAAGCTGCGGATGTCTTCCAGGAGCTTGATGCGCTCGCCCTTGTCCAGGTCGGCCTTCATGGCGTTGATGGCCGCGTTCATCTCCTCGTCGGAGATCTTCCCGTCGACCACGATTTCGGCCACGTTCGAGTCGGGCGTCTTGGTGTAGCTAAGCACTGATCGCTCTCCGTCCACGGCGTCGCAGCCGAAGCGCCCTGTCTCCTACAAAAAGCTCTGCGGGTCGACATCGATCGTGACCTTGAGGTTGCCGCGCGGCTTCGGGGCGCGGGCCAGCCACTCCCGCAGGTAGGCCTGCATGTCGACGTTGCGCTCGGTCTTCACGAGCAGCCGGAAGCGGTGGCGCCCCCGGATCAGCGCCAGCGGCGCCTCGGCCGGTCCGAGCACCATCACGCCGCCCGGCGGGTCCGCCTCGCGGGCCAGCGCCTGCCCGTAGGCCTCGGCCACCGCCTTGTCCGTGGCGGAAACGATCAGCGCCGCGAGCCGGCCGAAGGGCGGCAGGCCCGCCGCCTCGCGGGCGGCGATCTCTTCCGCGTAGAACCGCTCCGCATCGCCCGACAGCAGCGCCGCGATCACCGGATGCTCCGGCTGATAGGTTTGCACGAGCGCCCGCCCCGGCTTTTCGCCGCGCCCGGCCCGGCCCGTCACCTGTTGCAGCAACTGGAAGGTCCGCTCGGCGGCACGCGGGTCGCCGGAGGTGAGGCCGATATCGGCATCCAGCACGCCGACCAGCGTCAGGCCGGGGAAGTTGTGCCCCTTGGCGACGAGCTGCGTGCCGATCACGAGGTCGCATTCCCCCGCCGCCACCGCTTCGAGTTCCTGGCGCAGCCGCTCGGCGCCGCCGGGAAAGTCGCTCGACAGCACGATGATGCGCTTGTCCGGGAACAGCCCGGCGGCCTCTTCGGCGATGCGCTCGACGCCGGGGCCGCAGGGGGTCAGGTGGTCGAAGGCACCACAATTCGTGCAGGCCTCCGGCCGCCGCTCGGTGTAGCCGCATTGGTGGCACACCAGCGCCCGGCGGAAGCGGTGCTCCACGAGCCAGGTCGAGCAGTTCTTGCATTGGTAGCGGTGGCCGCAGGCCCGGCACAGGGTGAGCGGCGCGTAGCCTCGCCGGTTCAGGAACAGCAGCGCCTGCTCGCCACGCTCCAGCGTATGCTTCACCGCGTTGATGAGGGGCGGGCTGATGAAGCTGCCCTTGGCCGGTGCATCGCGCCGCATGTCGATGGCGGCGATGTCGGGCAGGCGCCGTCCGCCGAACCGCTCGGGCAGGACGAGGTGGTCGTAGCGCCCCCGCGCCGCGTTCACCCGGCTCTCGATGGAGGGCGTCGCCGAGGCAAGCACCACCGGGCAGCCTTCGAGCCGCCCCCGCACCACCGCCATGTCGCGGGCGTGATAATGGACGCCGTCCTCCTGCTTGTAGGCGGTCTCGTGCTCCTCATCGACCACGATCAGGCCGAGTTGCGCGAAGGGCAGGAACAGGGCCGAGCGGGCGCCGACCACGACCTTCGCCTCGCCCGAGGCGACGGCGACGCGCAACCGCTCCCGGCGCCGTCCGCCGATGCCGGAATGCCAAGCGGCCGGGCGGACGCCGAACCGCTCCGCGAACCGGTCGAGGAACTGCGCGGTGAGGGCGATTTCCGGCATCAGGATCAGGGCCTGCCGCCCCGCCCGGACGCAACTCGCCACCGCCTCGAAATAGACTTCCGTCTTGCCCGAACCGGTGACGCCTTCGAGCAGGACCGGCTTCGCCGTGCCGGCCTCGGCACTTGCGGCGATGATCGCGTCGAGCGATGCCACCGCCTCGGCCTGTGCCTCGGAGAGGGGGACACGGGGGTGGTCCGGGTCGGGCTCGGGCGCCACCGGCTCCGGCGCGATGGCGAGCGCTTCGAGCGCCCCGTCATCGATGAGCCCGTCCACCACCGACAGCGAGACGCCGGCCTCCTTGGCCAGGGCGCTCTTGCCGCGCAACTCCCCGTCGGCGGCAATGGCGAGCACCTTTGCGCGCGCAGGCGTCGGCCGGGACGGCGGCTTGCCGGAACTGCGCACCGCGACGCGGGCGATCTCCGCACCGGCCGCCTCGTCGGGCAGGCGCAGCACCATCGCCAGCGCCGAGCCCCGGGGAGCGAGGGTGTAGCGGGCGATCCAGTCCACCAGACCGCGCAGGGTGCCGCCAAGGCGGGGAACGTCGAGGATGCCGGTGACGGGCCGCAGGTTCGAGCCGCCGACGCTCTCGGCGACGTTCCACACCACCCCGACCGTCTCGCGCGGGCCGAGGGGAACCTGCACCACGTCGCCGGCCGTCACGGTCAGGCCATGCGGGACGACGTAGCTGTAGGGCGTATCGATCGCGAGGGGGATCTGGATTTCGGCGACGGTCGGCATGTTCTGCCTTTGTACCATAGCGGACGGGAATTGGCTCCTGCCCGCCCTCGTCGCCGAAGGGAAATTTACGAGTGGCGGCGCACGGCGTAGCGGTAGCGCCGTCCCTCCTCGTCGAGCAACTCGCTGTCGGAACTCTCCCGCCAGACGATCTCGTCGCCGGGTCCGGCGGCGTCGGTGAGCACGGTGCCGCGCACGATATCGAGCGCGAGGCCCGCGCCGTAGCTCATGGCGGTCGCGTCCGTGATGGCGGCGCCGATGTCGCCTCCATCGGGAAGACAGGCGAACAGGACGCCGTCGGCGATGGCGAGGGTGTAGGTTTGCATGCGGCGGCTCCAACTCAAACGAGCAGCTCGGGAGGGGCGAACCTAGGAACCCCGGCCAGCAGGAGAAGTGCATTCTCCGAATTACTGCAATGCAACAAGACGCCGGGGCACCGTCATGTGTTCCGGTTCGGGAGGTGGCCCACCGTATTGAGACCATCTCCCGACGTGCTGCGCACGAGCGTTATGACACCTGAGCGACCCGGATCGTGCCGTCACACTCGCGTGAGCGGTGGCGTCTCCGGGGGCGAGACGACGACCGTCGTGGGCACGCTGTCCGCGTCCGAGAAGGCGGCGATGACCTGCGGCGTAAGGGCATCGCCGTCCTCGCCGGAATTCGGGACGAGGCGCACCGTCTCCTCACGGGGCGGGGGCGCATCACTGCCGGCATGCTCGTCTGCGACGGCCGCGACCGCCTCCGGCGCGATCAGCCCGAGCCCGGCAGCGTGGCGGGCGATGGCGATGCTGTCGGCGGCGAGCACGAGGCTCGACCCGGTCGCGGCCACGGCGCCCGCGAGGCGCACCACCTCCTCCGTGCGAGCGGCATCCCGCGAGACGTTGCGGATGTAGACCGCCTTCACCCGTCCGGGATTGTCGGCCACGATCTGCGCGTAGACTTCCGGGTCGTGCTGCCCACTGTCGCCGATCAGCACGAAGGGCCGGTCATGGTAGAGATCGAGCATGTGGCGGATCAGCGCCTGCTTGTGATCCTCGGCCTTGCGCGGGAGCGGATGGGTCCACGAGAGACCCCATTCCCGCAGGAACAGCACCGGCCCCGCCGGGATGCCGTGGCGCTGGAAGAACTCCGTCAGCATCTCGTAGAGACCCCAGGGCGCCCGCGAGACGTAGAGCATCGGGTTGCCCTCGCCCCCGCTCGGGCCGGCATGGAGCGCCCGGTAGAGCGACGTCACGCCGGGGAAGGCGACGCGGCTCTCCGCATCCTCCACGAACAGCCGCCAGAGCATCTTCAGCTTGTTGGCGACGCCCGTGCGCATCACCGTGTCGTCGATGTCGCTGACGACGACGTAGCCGCATCCGGCGGGCGGGATGTAGACCTCGCCCTTCGTGGGGATCGGCGGATCGGCCTCCAGGGTGAGTTGCACCTCGTGCCAGGGGCCCTCGACTGCCGGCAGGGATTGCGGGCGCAGATGCACCCGGAAATAGCCGTCGCTGTCCGTCGCGACCCGCGTTTCGGCCCCGCCGAACCGGACGAGGATCGAGGCATCCGCGACGATGCGCCGGGAGATGCGGCGGCGTACGTCGCGCCATTGGGCCCGCAGGGAATCGGGATCCTCTCCGGGCCTGTTCGGCGATTGGCGAAAGACCCGGCCGATCAGGAAGATCTCTTCGGCCGAGCCGTAGCCACGATAGGGTTCGACCACGAGGCCGCCGCGTCCCTGCGCCCGCCGCACCGGGCGGGCGATGACGCGCAGCGCCTTCCGCGCGGCCCGGCCGGCTCGTGTCGACATGCCTCGAGGGGCCTCAGGCTTGCGGGAGATCGGGGGTGAGGCCGAGGGCGTCGAGCCCTTCCTCGAGCAGGTCGCCGGCATCGGGCGAACCCAGCAGTTCCTTCACCGCGCCTTCGCCGGCCGCCTCGCGCTCACGGGCGAACTTCACGGCGGCGTCCCACTCCTCCGGCTCCATGTCGCCACGGCCGATGTAGAGGAGCGCCAGAAGCTCGGCGCGGGAATCGTCGTCCATGCCGGCGATCATGCCGCGCACTTCGGATTCGGTGGCATCGTCGGTGCCCGAGGTGAGCACGTCGGTGGCGCCGTCATCGATGGGGTTCGAGCCGGAATCCGGATCGGTCGGGCCTTCCTTCACCTCGATCGCGCGGAGCCGGATGACGAGGTCGGCGACGGTGTCGGGGGCGAGGTCCATCGATGTCTCCTGAGAACGCATGAAACAGCAGGGCATTCGCGCCCCTTGAGCCGCGACAACGGGCGAGGCGCGCGGCGGTTCGCTGCCTCGTGCGCGCTAAAGCGGGAGACTGCGTGGTCCACGGCGTCGGGCGGAACGAAGCGGTGCCTTTCGGGCTTGCAGTTCGCCGATGACGAACGACCTCCCCGCCCGATCCGTGACACGTACCGCGAGGCCTCCCATCTGGGCGGCCATCCTCGCGAGCGCCGGCCTTTCGTGGGGGCTGGCGTCATCCGCCGAGGCGCGGCCGAGCTACGACGGCAGCGCGCCGACCTGCTTCCTCACCGCTGGCGGCGCCCTCGAAATCTGCCGCGACGGCAGCGAGGCGGAGGGCGTCCTGGCGGCGCCGTCTCCCTGCGCCTTCGCGCGGGGTATCCAGCTCCTTCGGCTGCCGAAGACCGGCGTGACGGCGGTGTTCCAGGGCGAGAGCCCGCTGGCCAAGACGCGCCGGGGCGAGGATTGTCCCGAGCGGAAGGCCACGGACACGCGCGACGGCGGCGCGCTCCATACCGGCCGCAGCCCGGAACAGCTGGCGACCATCCTGCCGCCCTCGCAATCGCGCTTCGGCGTCGCCTTGCCGGAGGAACGGCGGCGGAAGGGCGAGGCGCCGACGCAGGAAGGCATCGGCCCGCGCGATCCCATCGCCATCGCGGGCCGAGATTGGGCCGGCGAGGAGTATTCCTACGTCTTCCTGCTCGGCCAGGAATCCACCGCCACCGACGCCGAGGCGCCGGAGGACCAGCCCCGGCGCAGACGGGGCCGCCGCAGGCGGGAGGCATCCGAGCCGGCGGCGCCCGCCGCCTTCAGGCGGATCCAGATCGAGGCCCGCACCCTCGACTTCGCGAGCTTCGAGATCCGCACCCGCGACGAGGACGGCAAGCTCGCCTGGGAGCCCTTCACGCAGGAGCGGAAGAAGCGGCATCGCGCCTCCGACGCCCCGACGCCCGTGGCGGTGCTGGACGAGGCCGGCAAGCCGCTGATGTCCGCCTGCCCGGCGCCGCCCTTCGCGACGCAGGGCCTCGCCGGCTCGATCAGCATCGTGGACCGCACGTATCACTATTTCTACACGGACGTGCTGCCCGAGGATTGCGGCCTGCCGCCCGAGCAGCGGCGCATGGGCCTGTACCTGCGCACCTCCACCGACCTCGCCGCCGACAGGGTGTGGTCGGCCGCGCGGAGTCTCGGCGCGGCCCTGCCGCCGAACAGCCTCGTGCGGGTGGCCCGTGCCAAGGGCGCGACCCGTTGGGCGGTGTCCTACACCTGCAACCGCCCGGCGAACGCCCCCGGCGGTCCGCTGGCCGACATCTGCCTGCAATACACGGCCGATCTCGATCCGGCGGGGATCGGCGCCCTGACGCTCTACGCGGACCCGGTCGAGGCCGGGCGCTCGCCGACGTATCTTGGCCTGCGCTCCGGCGGGAACGGGGCGGGGCGCTTCGACCGCACCGGCCATTTCTGGATGACCGACGCCTACGGCAACCTCGACTTGCCGACGACCTATGCCGGCAAGTCGGGCCTTCTGACCTGGGTCGACCGCCTCTCCCCCGGCGCCGGGGGCTACGAGGGCTCGCGCGTCTACGGCCGGCCGGCCTTCTGGGCGACCTGGACCGTGCGCCGGACGGGCACGCCCTGACGGGAGGGGCATGCACGCCGCTCACGGGGGCGTTATATGGCTCCTCCGGGCACCGGGCGGCGGTGCGTCAGATCTGACAGATGGGCACCGAAACAGACCTCTGGTTCGCCGCGAGCATCGTGGCGATCTCGCTCGTCCTCTCCGCCTTCTTCGCGGGTGCCGAGACCGCCTTCACCGCCGCCTCGCGGGCGCGCATGCACGCCCTGGAACAGAGCGGAGACCCCCGCGCCAGCATCGTCAACCGCATCCTCGCGATCCGCGAGCGGTTCATCGGCGCGATGCTCATCGGCTACAACATCGTCGCCATCGGGGCGTCGGCCTTCACGACGAGCGTGCTCACCGCCGTGTTCGGCAAGAGCGGCGTCATCTACGCGACCATCGGCATGTCGGTGCTCGTCATCGTCTTCGCGGAGGTGCTGCCGAAGACGCTGGCCATCTCCAACCCCGACAAGATCGCCCTGCTGATCGCCCGGCCGGTCGCCTTCGCCGTCGCGCTGATGGGGCCGCCCGCGCTGGCCATCGAGCAGGTGGTACGCCTGATGCTGAAGCCGTTCGGCGTGACCATCGGGGAGCACCAGTCGATCCTCACCGCCGCCGAGGAGATCCGGGGGCAGGTGGCGCTCCTGCACCGGGAAGGCGGTGTCGAGCGGGCCGAGCGCGACATGCTCGGCGGCCTTCTAGACCTGTCGAACCTCTCCGTGTCCGATGTGATGGTCCACCGCACCAAGATGCGCGCCATCGACGCCGACATGACCTCGCAGGATATCGTCCGCGCAGTGCTGGCCTCGCCCTACACGCGCATGCCCCTATGGCGCGGCACGCCGGAGAACATCGTCGGCGTGCTCCACGCCAAGGATCTGCTCCGCGCTCTCGACGCGGCGGGGGGCGACGCCTCCGGCCTCAAGGTCGAGGAACTGGCCCTGGAGACATGGTTCGTGCCCGGCACCACCACCCTGCGGGCGCAGCTCAAGGCGTTCCTATCCAAGAAAACGCACTTCGCCCTCGTCGTGGACGAATACGGGGAGGTGATGGGCCTCGTGACCCTCGAGGACATCCTGGAGGAGATCGTCGGTGACATCGCGGACGAGCACGACGTGACGGTCTCGGGCGTGCGCCTTCAGGTAGACGGGTCGGTGAACGTCGATGGCGGCGTGCCGATTCGCGACCTCAACCGCGCGATGGACTGGCACCTGCCCGACGACGAAGCCACCACCATCGCCGGCCTCGTGATCCATGAGGCGCGCACCATCCCGGACCAGGGCACCGCGTTCAACTTCCACGGCTTCCGCTTCCAGGTGCTGCGGAAGGCGAAGAACCGGATCACGACGCTGAAGATCACCCCGTTGTCGGGCGTGGTCCAGCCGCCGACCTTGGCCTTGGAGCATCGCGACACGGTGTGAGGGCCAACACCTCGTCAGAGATGGCGCCTCGGGTCCATGCGCCCGTGAAGCACGCGCACGATCTGGATACGTCCGTCGTCTTGCCGTCGGTAGTAGACGGTGTGAGAGCCCACTACGAGGGTCCAATAACCCGGCCGGATATCATCGGCGTTTCGCCCAGGTCGGTGACCGCTCGCGATATCGCCGAAGGCGGTGGCGACTCGCCGTAGGTACCTCTCGGCTTGGTCGGCATCCCAATGGCGTGCCGTATAGCGCCAGATTTCGTCGAGATCACCGCGTGCCCGTGGCGTGATCGTGTAGCCCGAACTCACGGCCGTTGGGTGCGCTTGCTCAGCAGGAACTCTTCGACGTCGAACGGCTCAGCGGGACCGCTGTTCTCGCCTTCGATGAGCGCGGCACGCACGCCCTCCAGTTTGGCTTCATGCTCTTCGAGAAGGCGCAGCCCGGCCCGGACGACATCACTGGCCGAACCGTAGCGTCCGCCCTCGACCTGCCGCTCGATGAAGCGCGAGAAATGGTCGTTGAGGGCGATGGAGGTATTGCGTCCCACGGGCTCCTCGGGAGCGAGCATGTTACCAATTCCTGGTTACTGTGCCCTCGCGACGCCCAAAAGAAAAGGGGCCGCCTCGCGGCGACCCCCTTCCCGTTTCATCAGGTGGCGTGGACTTAGAAGTCCATGCCGCCCATGCCGCCGCCGCCCGGCATCGCGGGGGCGCCGCCGTCCTTCTTCGGGGCGTCGGCCACCATGGCCTCCGTCGTCACCAGCAGGCCGGCCACCGAGGCGGCGTCCTGAAGGGCGGTGCGGACGACCTTGGCCGGGTCCACGATACCGGCCTGGATCATGTCGACGTACTCTTCGGTCTGGGCGTTGAAGCCGAAGGTCTCGGAGTCCGTCTTGTCGGTGATCTTACCGACCACGATCGAGCCCTCGACGCCCGCGTTCTGGGCGATCTGGCGGATCGGGGCCTCAAGGGCCTTCAGGACGATCTTGATGCCGGCCTGGACGTCCGGGATGTCGGACTTCAGCTCGGCGACCGCCTTCTTGGCGCGGAGCAGCGCGGTGCCGCCGCCGGGGACGATGCCCTCTTCCACCGCAGCGCGGGTGGCGTTGAGCGCGTCGTCGACGCGGTCCTTCTTCTCCTTCACCTCGACCTCGGTCGCGCCGCCGACGCGGATCACCGCGACGCCGCCCGCGAGCTTGGCCAGACGCTCCTGCAGCTTCTCACGGTCGTAGTCCGAGGTGGTCTCCTCGATCTGCGCCTTGATCTGGCTGATGCGACCCTCGATCTCGGACTTCTCGCCGACGCCGTCGATGATCGTGGTGTTCTCCTTCTCGATGCGGACGCGCTTGGCGCGGCCGAGCATCGGGAGCGTCACGTTCTCCAGCTTGATGCCGAGGTCTTCGGCGATCATCTGGCCCTTGGTCAGGATCGCGATGTCCTCGAGCATCGCCTTGCGGCGATCACCGAAGCCCGGAGCCTTCACGGCCGCGACCTTGAGGCCGCCGCGCAGCTTGTTCACGACAAGCGTGGCGAGCGCCTCACCCTCGATGTCCTCGGCGATGATGACGAGCGGCTTGCCGGTCTGCACCACGGCCTCGAGCACCGGCAGCATGGCCTGGAGCGACGAGAGCTTCTTCTCGTGGATGAGGATGTAGGGGTCCTCGAGCTCGGCGACCATCTTCTCCGCGTTCGTGATGAAGTACGGGGAGAGGTAACCGCGGTCGAACTGCATGCCCTCGACGACGTCCAGCTCGGTCTCGGCGGTCTTGGCCTCCTCGACGGTGATGACGCCCTCGTTGCCCACCTTCTGCATGGCGTGGGCGATCATCTCGCCGATCTCCTTGTCGCCGTTGGCGGAGATCGTGCCGACCTGAGCGACCTCGTCGGAGGTCGAGACCTTCTTGGCGCGGGCGATGATGTCCTTCACCGCGGCGGCGGTAGCGAGGTCGATGCCGCGCTTCAGGTCCATCGGGTTGATGCCGGCGGCCACGTACTTGGCGCCCTCGCGAACGATGGCCTGGGCCAGCACGGTCGCGGTGGTGGTGCCGTCACCGGCGATGTCGTTGGTCTTCGAGGCCACTTCGCGCACCATCTGGGCGCCCATGTTCTCGAAGCGGTCGGCGAGCTCGATCTCCTTGGCGACCGTCACACCGTCCTTGGTGATGCGCGGGGCGCCGAAGCTCTTCTCGATCACGACGTTGCGGCCCTTGGGGCCGAGCGTCACCTTGACGGCGTCCGCGAGGATGTCGACGCCGCGAAGCATCTTGTCGCGGGCGTCGGCGGAGAAACGAACGTCTTTCGCTGCCATGTCCTAAGCTCTTTCGGTTCGAGGATGCCCCGAGGCCGGGTTCGGCCTCAAAGGGGCTTCAAAGCTGTCTGGGTCGGATGGGGGTCAGAGGTTGACCACGCCCATGATGTCCGACTCCTTCATGATGAGGAGGTCTTCGCCGTCGATCTTGACCTCGGTGCCCGACCACTTGCCGAACAGGACGCGGTCGCCGGCCTTGACGTCGAGGGGGTTCACCCGGCCGTTCTCGTCGCGGGCGCCCGGCCCGACGGCGATGATCTCGCCCTCTTGCGGCTTCTCCTTGGCGGAATCGGGGATGATGATCCCGCCCTTCGTCCTCTCTTCGCTCTCGATACGGCGGACGACCACACGGTCGTGCAGCGGACGGAACTTCATGAGCTGCCCTCTTGCTTCAGGTCTGGAGATGGCGTTGATGCGGCCCGGCGGGTCGCCTCGACCCCATAGTTAGCACCCTTGTTAGCACTCTCGTTTGACGAGTGCCAACGTGGTGGCGAAATAGCCATCGCGCGTCATCGAGTCAAGATGGTCGCACCTTTCCGGGCCGCGTCGCGGCCCGTGCCTGCCAGGATCGCCACCCGACATGCTGAAGAAACACGGGGCGGTCTGGATCGACCTGTTCGATCCATCGGCCGAGGAGGTCGCGGCGGTGGAGAAGGAGACCGGGCTGCGCATCCCCACGCGCGCCGCGCTCTCCGAGGTGGAGACGTCGAGCCGCCTGCGCCGGCTGAAGGGCGGGCTTTCCCTCTCGACGCCGATGATCACCTTCGAGCAGGCGGATTCGCAGTTGAAGCCCCTCGGCTTCCTGCTGACGAAGGATCACCTCGTCACCGTCCGCTTCCACGATCTGCGCGCCTACGGCCACGCGGCCCAGCGCCTGTCGGAGGAGGAGGCGGGGGATCCGGCCGAGACCTTCATCGTCTTGCTGGAGGAGCTGGTCGACAGCCTCGCCGACGCGCTGGAGGAGATGGCCGCCGATCTCGACTCGCTGTCGAGCCGCATCTTCGACTTCGACGTGCGCGGCCCCTCCGCCCGGCGGATGGAAGAGCCGCCGCCCCGCCGCCGCGACATCGCCCTGCGGCGCATCCTGCGGGCGATCAGCCGCCGGGGGAAAGTGCTCGGCAAGGTGCGGGCGAGCCTGCTCGGGCTGGAGCGCATCCTACCCTTCGTGTCGAGCGCCTGCGACGGGCTCGAACTCAACGACGACGGGCGGTTCGAGACGATTCGCCGGGACATCGAATCGCTGGACGAGTTCGAGACGCGGCTCGCGGAGAACGTTCAGTTCCTGCTCGACGCGGCCCTGGGGCTCATCAACATCGAGCAGAACAACGTCTTCCGGGTGCTCACCGTCGTCTCGGTGGTGGGCGTGCCGCCGACGCTGATCGCCTCGATCTACGGCATGAACTTCAAGAACATGCCGGAACTCGATTGGGCCTACGGCTATCCCTACGCCCTGGGCCTGATCTTCCTGAGCGCCGTGATGCCGATCATCTACTTCCGCATCAGAGGCTGGTTCTGAGCGGCACGGTCGTCAATCCCGCGCCAGCTGTGCCCGGCCGATGGCGAAGACGCGGCCGTCGCCGAGGAGATAGGCCGTGAAGCCCTTCGGGAAGGCGGCGTCGAAGGCCTTATCCCGCACGTTCAGGCCGCCGGCGAAGGCGCCGAGCGCCGGCATGACGAGGCGCTGGCCATCGGTGACGAAGCAGCGGCGGCGCACGGCCCGGCCGCGGGCCGCCACCTTCCCGCAGGGATGAAGGTGGCCGGCAATCTCACCGGAAGAGGGGGCCTCGCCGGGCTCGTGGCGCAGCACGAGGTTGCCGAGGGTCAGCGCCTCGGCGTAGCGCCCGCCGACGCCCTCCTGCACTGCCGCGTCGTGGTTGCCGGCGATCCAGACCCAGTCGCGCCCCTCCTGCAGGGCGGCGACCATCGCCCGGTCGCCGGGCTCCATGCGCTCGGGGCCGCGCGCATCGTGGAAGGAATCGCCCAGCGCGACGACGCGGGCGGGGTCGTGGCGGACGATGGCCTCGTGCAGGCAGGCCAGGGTCTCGCGGGTGTCGTAGGGCGGCAGGAACTGGCCCGACCGGGCGGCGAAGGCGGAGCCCTTCTCGAGGTGGAGGTCGGAGACGATCAGCGTGCGGTGGGCTTCGAGCCAGATCCCGCCGCAGAGATCGAGGGTGAGCACTTCGCCCGCAACGGTGATCGTCGGGTGCTTCTGGGTCTTCTCGAGTCGGAGTCCGGCCGCCACCAGGGCATCCTCTATCGCGTCGGGGGAGGGCGAACCGTCGTGCGGGCCTCGGCTCAAGCCAGGGCCTCCTGAAGAAGCTCCGCCTCCGCCTCGGCCAGAATCTCGTCCGCTCCCTCGCCGTAGACCCGCTCGCGGCCGATCTCCAGCATCACGGAGACGGACAGCGGCGACACCCGGTCGAGGGCGCGATGGATGATTCGCCCCTGGATACGCTCTAGCATCACGCCGAGCCGCCTGACGTCGAGGAGTCCGGTTGCCGCATCCTGCCGCGCGGCGGCGAGCAGCAGGTGGTCGGGCTCGTGCTTGCGCAGCACGTCGAAGATCAGGTCCGTCGAGATCGTGACCTGCCGACCGGTCCTCTTCTGGCCGGGGTGGTGGCGCTCGATCAGCCCGGCGATCACGGCGCATTGCCGGAAAGTGCGCTTCATCATGGCCGATTCATCGAGCCACGCTTCGAGGTCGTCGCCGAGCATGTCCTCGCCGAACAGCTCGCCGATGAAGTCGGGATCGAACGCAGCCCGCTCGGAGATGTCCCGCGTCATCCAGATGGCGATGCCGTAATCGTTCGCCGCGAAGCCAAGCGGCCGGAGCCCCGCCCGTTCGAGGCGCCGGGTGAGCAGCATGCCGAGCGTCTGGTGGGCGAGCCGACCCTCGAAGGGGAAGGCCGTGAGGTAATGGCGCTTGCCGCGCGGGAAGGTCTCGACGAGCAGGTCGCGCTCCCCCGGCAGAACCGAGCGGCGGCGCTGCTGCACGAGGTAATCGCCGATGGAGGTCGGCAGCCGGTCCCATTCGAACGGGTCGGCGATGATCGCCCGCACCCGCGCGGCCAGGAAGGTCGAGAGGGGGAACTTGGACCCGGCATAGGAGGGGATCGCCGGGTCGGTCCCCGGCGGGGCGCGGGTCACGAGGGCCTCGTCCTCGGCCAGCCCTTCGAAGCGCAGGGTCTCGCCCGCGAACAGGAAGGTATCGCCCACGGTGAGCGTATCCGCGAACTCGTCCTCGATCTCGCCGAGCACGCGGCCGGTCTTCGGCAGCACCGTGCCGGGCTTGCCGCGCAGGCTCCGGCCCAGGCGCACCTTCACCCGCGCCGCCTCGACGATGGTGCCGACATTCATCCGGTAGTTTTGCGCCGTGCGGGCGTCGCGCACCCGCCACAGCCCGTCCGGCCCGCGCAGGATCTTGGCGAAGCGCTCGTAGGCCCGCAGCGCGTAGCCACCGGTCGCCACGTAGTCGATAACCTGCTCGAACCGCTCCCAGGTCAGGCCGGCATAGGGCGACGCCGAGACGATCTCGTCGTAGAGGGCGCTCGGGTCGAAGGCGTCGGCGCAGGCCATGCCGAGGACGTGCTGAGCCAGCACGTCGAGGGCGCCTTCCCGGGCGTCGGGCGTGTCCTGCGCCGC
This sequence comes from Methylobacterium litchii, assembly GCF_038442315.1. Lineage (NCBI taxonomy): Bacteria > Pseudomonadati > Pseudomonadota > Alphaproteobacteria > Hyphomicrobiales > Methylobacteriaceae > Methylobacterium > Methylobacterium litchii. Next base: position 110,191 of record NZ_JBBXMY010000006.1, read on the forward strand.
CTCCTCGACGGCATCCAGCGCCGCCTGACATTCCAGCATCTCGAAGCGGTTGCCGGGGACGAGATAGGCCTTGGACGGCTCGTCCATCCGGTGGTTGGCCCGGCCGATCCGCTGCATGATCCGGCTCGCCCCCTTCGGCGCGCCGACATTCACGACGAGATCGACGTCGCCCCAGTCGATGCCGAGATCGAGGGTCGCGGTGCAGACGATGGCCCGCAGGCCCCCCGAGGCCATCGCCGCCTCCACCCGCCGCCGCTGGGCGGCATCGAGGGAGCCGTGGTGGATCGCGATGGGCAGCGTGTCCTCGTTGAGCCGCCACAGTTCCTGGAAGGTGTACTCGGCCTGGAGCCTCGTGTTGACGAAGACGAGGGTCGTGCGGTGCTCCTTGATGAGGTCGTAGATCGCCTCCATCGAGTGCCAGGCGGTGTGGCCGGAGATCGGCAGCGGGCGGCCGAGGTCGAGCATCCGCAGGTCGGCGCGGGCCCCGCCCGCCACCACCACGAGGTCGGCCAGAGCCGAGGCGTTCCCTCCCCCCCCGCTGCGCGGGGTACCCTCCCCCGCAGAGGGGGGAGGGAGACGCGGAACCGTCTGCGGCACGAGATAGCGCCGCAACTCGTCCGGCTCGCGCACCGTGGCGGAGAGGCCGATCGAGACGAGGCCGGGGCTCAGCGTGTGCAGCCGCGCCATCGCCAGGGAGAGGAGGTCGCCCCGCTTCGAGGTGACGAGCGCGTGCAGCTCGTCGAGGATCACGCAGCGCAGGCCGGCGAACAGGTCGGCGGCCTCGCGATGGGCGATCAGCAGCGACAATTGCTCCGGCGTCGTGAGCAGGATGTCGGGCGGGCGGCTGACCTGCCGGGCGCGTTTGTGGGACGGGGTGTCGCCCGTGCGGGTCTCGACGCGGACGGGGAGATCCATCCCCTCGATCGGCGCGTCGAGGTTGCGGGCGATGTCGACGGCCAGCGCCTTCAGCGGCGAGACGTAGAGCGTGTGCAGGGCAGGCTTCTTCGCCTTGCCGCCGCCGCGCTCGGAGAGCGCGACGAGGCTCGGCAGGAAGCCGGCCAGCGTCTTGCCCGCGCCGGTCGGCGCCACGAGGAGCGCGGAACGCCCCGCCCGCGCGAGGCGCAGCAGATCGAGCTGATGGCTGCGGGGCTCCCAGCCCCGCGCGGCGAACCACGATCGGAAGGCTGGGGGGAGATCGTCCGCCGCGCCGCTCAGGCGAGGGCCATGAGGAAACGGTCGATCAGTTCGAGGGCGCGCTCGCTCATCGCGCCGGGATGGCGCACGAAGATGTGGCATCCCCCCGGATAGATCGCCGTGTGCCCGCCATTGCCCGCCGCCGCCCAGCGCGCGGACATGTAGAGCGTGTCGTCGATCAGCGGATCGCAGGTGCCGACCGTGAACAGGGCCGGCGGCAGGCCCTTGAGGTCGGCGTAGATCGGCGAGACGTCCGGCCGGCGCCGGTCGATCCCCTCGCGCACGTAGCCGTCCGCGAAGCGGGTCAGGTCTTCGGTGTTCACCACGAGGCGTTCCGACCCCCAGTTCCGCACCGAGGGGGTGAGGCCGAGATCGAAGAAGCCGGCATTGAGGTTCGCCCCGCGGAAGGCGCGGCCGAGCCCGTGCTTGTCGCGCAGGCGCAGCATCACCATCACGGCGAGGTGGGCGCCCACCGATTCACCACCGATGGTGAGCGCCGAGACGCCGAACTCGGCCCGGCCCTTGCCGACGAGCCAGAGCGCCGCTGCCTCGCAATCGAGGAGGGCGGCCGGGTAGGGGTGTTCAGGGGCGAGCCGGTATTCCACCGAGAGCGTGACGAACCCGCAGGTGTCGGCGACCCGCTCCAGCCACGGGTCCTGCTCGTCGGCCGAACCCCAGATCCAGCCGCCGCGATGAATGTGCAGATAGGCACCGCGCACCTTCGCCCCCGGCTTCGGCCGGATGCAGCGAACGCGCAGCGGGCCGTCCGGCCCATCGATGGTCAGCCATTCGGCCCGCGCGCTGCGCGGCATGGCCGGGGAGGCCTGGGTGCCGGCCCGGCGGCGGGCGCGCACCTCCGCGATCGGCAGCGTCCAGGGGTCCGGCTGCGCGGCATGGGCCGCGACGATCTCGGCATTCAGCCGTTTCGTCTCGGGATCGATCGTCGCCGGGTCGAACAGGGCGTGGTCGATCATTCTCTCGTCTCTGTCGGCCGGCGGGGCTCGGGCGGCATCCCGGCCATCTTGGCGTGAGTCGCCATGCTTGCCATCTGGGGCGGGGCGGCGAAATCCGCCACTGTCGCGGATGTCACCGGCTTTCGCGCCGGTGTGGTGCGCCGGCCACGGTTATGCCCGGTTCCGGGACGAAGTTAGGGCGCTCGAGCGAGACGAACGATGCTTCTCAACCACGATCGACACCAGACCGGCGCGCCGCCCCATTCCGCCTACCCGACGGGGCAACCCTCGACCCTGCGCCGGTTCCTCGGCGGATCGCCCGCAGGCGTGTTCCTGCGCCTGCTGTTCCTGTCGATCCTCGTCGGCGCCTTCATGTCGATGCTCGGCGTCACGCCGGGGCTGCTGTTCTGGCGCGCGGTCGATTCGATCCAGGACCTCGTCCATCTCGCCGCGAGCCAATTGCACGACCTGACCGGCTGGGTCGTGGCCGGCGCCCTCGTCGTGGTACCGCTCTGGCTCGTCGCCCGGCTGTTCGCCGTCTCGCGCTAGGAAAAGCCCGGCGTCGCGTGCGCTGGCGCACGGACGCCCCCACCATCGCGGCGGGACGGCTTTGAAACCGTCCGTTCAGCGGGTCCTGCCGTGACCGCCTCCGCCGCCATCCCCATCAATCATGCCCGCGTGCTGCGTCTCGCGCTGCCGATGACGCTCGCCAACGTGACGACGCCGCTGCTCGGCTTCGTCGGCGCGGCGGTGATCGGCCGGCTCGGAGACGCGGCCCTGCTCGGCGCCATCTCGCTGGGCGCCGTCATCTTCGATGCGATCTTCTGGTCCTTCGGCTCGCTGCGCATGGCGACGGCGGGGCTCACCGCCCAGGCGGTCGGCGCGGGGGACCGGTCAGAGGTGGACCGCACCCTCGCCCGCGCCCTCGCGGCCGGCGCGCTCGCGGGCCTCGCCATCGCGCTGCTGCAATGGCCCCTCGGGCAGGCGGCCTTCGCGGTGAGCGGCGCGAGCCCGGCGGTGGTCGCGGCCCTGTCGGCCTACTTCCACATCCGCATCCTCTCGGCGCCCTTCGTGCTGGCGAACTACGCCCTGCTCGGCTCGGTGCTCGGCCGGGGGCGGACCGACCTCGGCCTCGTGCTGCAGGTCGCGATCAACCTCATCAACATCGCGCTCACCCTCGCCCTGGTGCTCGTGGCCGATCTCGGCATCGCGGGGGCGGGCCTGGCGGCGCTTGGCGCCGAGGCCGCCGGGCTGGTGCTCGGGCTGTTCGTGGTCTCGCGGCTAGGCTCGCGACCGTTCCGGGTGCCGCTGGCGGAAATCCGCGACGCGGCGGCGCTGAAGCGGACGCTGGCCGTGAACATCGACGTCATCCTGCGGACGCTCGCGATCATCGCGGCCATCGTTACCTTCTCGGCGCTCGGGGCACGGCAGGGCGACGTGATCCTCGCGGCGAATGCCGTCCTGTGGAATCTCGTGCTGATCGGCGGATTCTTCCTCGACGGCTTCGCTACCGCCGCCGAGACCCTGTGCGGGCAATCGGTCGGCGCACGCGACGCGGCCTCCTTTCGTACCGCCGCCTCGCTCAGCCTGCGCTGGTGCCTCGGGTTCGGACTCGCGGTGAGCCTGCTGGCGCTGACCGGCGGGGGCGCCTTCATCGATTTCGTGACGACGAACGGTCCCGTCCGCGAGGCGGCGCGGAGCTACCTGCCCCTGGCCGGGTTCGCCCCCGTCGCGGCGGCCTCGGCCTTCGCCTACGACGGCATCTTCATCGGCGCGACATGGACCCGGGCGATGCGCAACCTCATGCTCATCGCCTTAGTTGTCTTCACCATCACCGTCGCGCTGGTTCAGGCCCTGGGCCTCGGGAACACGGGGTTCTGGGTCGCCCTCATCGTGTTCCTCGCCGCGCGGGGCATCGGCCAGCGGATCGCCTATCCCGGCCTCCTGCGGCGCACCTTCGCCTGAGCTAGGCTCAGCGCGGATCCTTCCACGTGGTGGCCGTCGCGACCGTTGCCGGGCGGGGGATCGACGCCTCGGCCCGGCGCTGCGGCGCCCGGCGCGCGGAGACCACGCGACGGCTGCGGCGGACATGGCGGCGGCCGCCGCGCTCCGACGAGTTGCCGATGACGCCACCGATCACGGCCCCCGCCACGGCGCCGATGGGGCCGCCGACGAGGGCGCCCGCCACGGCGCCGGAGCCGACGCCGATGGTCGTGCGGCTCTGCGCCGAAGCGGCCTGAGGCGTCGCCAGGATACCGGCCAGCGCCAGCATCAGAAAAGTCCGTCTCATCAATAAGTCCAAAATTGCAGTGCGTTCGGCGGGCTTAGAATTGCCGACAGTGACGAAAGCACGGCCGTCGTCTGTTCTCGGGCGGGTGTCAAACCGTCCGGGCCCTCAATCGCCGATGCAAAACACCGATGCCCTGCGCGCCGCCGTCGTTTAGTGTGCGGCGCAACGCGACCACACCGGAACGGGCCACCGGCCGGGCGAAGGGTCGACCGATGAACAGCCGTGGCCGGAGGGCCGCGAGGGAAGGATGGTGCCGATGGCCACGCTGACCGATCTCCGCCTGCGCCGCAGCGTGCTCTACATGCCGGGCTCGAATCAGCGGGCGCTGGAGAAGGCCAAGTCGCTCCCCTGCGATTCCATCATCCTCGATCTGGAGGATGCGGTCGGCCCCGACGAGAAGGAGACGGCGCGCGAGCAGGTCTGCGCGGCGGTGAAGAACGGCGGCTACGGTGAGCGCGAGTTGATCATCCGCGTCAACGCGCCGCAGACGCCCTGGGGCGAGGCGGACCTGCATGCCGCCATCGAGGCCAAGCCCGACGCGATCCTGATGCCGAAGGTGTCGTCTCCCGCCGTGCTGGAGAACATCGCCGACCGGCTCGAATCCCTCGATGCGCCGGAGGATATCCGCATCTGGGCGATGATCGAGACGCCGGCCTCGATCCTCAACATTCACGACATCGCCAAGGCCCGGCGCGACCACCGCAACCGGCTCGCCTGCTTCGTTCTCGGCACCAACGACCTTTCGAAGGACACCTGGGCCAAGATCGTGCCCGGCCGCGCGCCATTCATGCCATGGATGATGACCGTCCTGGCCGCCGCCCGCTCGGAGGGCCTGACTATCCTCGACGGCGTGTTCAACGACATCTCGGACGTGGAGGGCTGCCGCGACGAGTGCCGTCAGGCGCGCGACCTCGGCTTCGACGGCAAGACGCTGATCCACCCGAGCCAGTTGGAGCCCGCCAACACCTCCTTCGCCCCCACGGAGGAGGAGGTGCGCCGGGCCAAGATGGTGATCGAGGCCTTCGAGAAGCCGGAATACGCCAAGCGCGGCGTCATCAAGCTCGAAGGCCGGCTCTACGAGCGCCAGCACCTCGCCATGAACCGCCGCGCCGTGAACTGGGCCGAGGCGATCCAGGCCAAGGGGTTCTAGGCCTCCGCCAGAGCCCGCGCGTCGCGGCCGACGAAGGCCGCGACCGACGTGCCGCCCTCGGCGCGGACCCGTTCCGCGAGGCCGCGCTTGATCCGCCCGACCAGACCCGGCCCTTCGTAGACCAGGGCGGAATAGAGCTGCACGAGGCTCGCCCCGGCGCGGATCTTCGTCCAGGCGGTCTCGGCCGAATCGACCCCGCCGACGCCTACAAGGGGGATCGCGTGCCCGACTCGCTGCCACGCCTGCGCCAGCATCCGCGTCGCCGGGACGAAGAGCGGACGGCCGGACAGACCGCCGGTCTCACGGGCGAGCGCGCCCTCGCGCAGGCTCGTGGGCCGGTCCACGGTGGTGTTCGAGACGACGAGCGTCTGAACACCCCGCCGCAGGGCGGTGGCGCAGACGGCGTCGAGGGCGTCGAGGGCCATGTCCGGGGCGATCTTCAGCAGGATCGCCGCCTCGGCGCCCGCCGCGTCGCGGGCCGCGACGACGCGGGCCAGAAGCTCGTCGAGGAAGGCTTCCCCCTGCAAATCGCGCAGGCCCGGCGTGTTCGGCGAGGACACGTTCACGGTGACGAAGGCGACATGCGGCACCAACGCCGCCGTGCAGGCGGCGTAGTCGGTGAGGCGGTCGGTCGAGTCCTTGTTCGCCCCGATGTTGACCCCGACGAGACCGGGTCGCCCGGCCCGCGCCTTCAGCCGCGCGGCGACCACGTCCAGCCCCTCGCTGTTGAGGCCGAAGCGGTTGATCACCGCCCGGTCGGCGGGCAGCCGGAAGACACGGGGCTTGGGATTGCCCGGCTGCGGCCGGGGCACGACGCCGCCAACCTCCACGAACCCGAAACCGAGCCCGAGCAGGGCATCCGGCACCCGCGCGCCCTTGTCGAAACCGGCCGCGAGGCCGACCGGGTTCGGGAAGCGCCGGCCGAGGACATCGACCGCAAGGCAGGGATCGTCGGGCGCGGGCGAGCCGGCCGGCAGCGCCGCGAGGGCGCGAATCGTCAGGTCGTGGGCGCGCTCGGCGTCGAGGCGGTGCAGCAGGGGCCGCACCAGGGGGAAGGCCGCGTCGATCATTGCGGGGGGATCCCCTCCGGGAAGCTGTGGCGCCCATTCTGGCCGAGGGGCATCTCCTCGACCGAGACCACCGCCGACAGCGGCAGGTCGCCGTAGAGATGCGGGAACAGGTCGCCGCCGCGCGAGGCTTCGTAGCGCAGGGCCTCGCCCAGCCGGTCGCCCTCGACCGCGACGAGGAGGAGGTCGTCCTGCCCGGCGAAGTGGCGGGCGGCGGTCTCGGCCACCTGCGCGGCGGTAGAGAAATGGATGAACCCGTCCGCGACATCCACCGGCGCGCCGGTGAAGCGGCCCAGCCGCTCGGCGTCCCGCCACAGGGCGCGCGGACAGATCTTGTAGATGAGCGGCATGGTCAGGTCCCTCGTGGGCGTCGGATAGGGCCAGCCCCGTTCGGCGGCAACAGCCGAAAGCACGGAATCCAGTCTTTCTGAACGGTCACTTGAGTCTCGATTGCAATCGGCGCGGTATAGTTCTAGTTTCCTAGAATTAGGCTGCGCGTCTCAGCCATGCCGGCTATCGGATTGTATCCGGCGCGGAACAGGCGGGCCGAGGTCTCCGGACCGTTTTGACCAGACTCGGCGGGTCGCATGCTGTCGCACGAACAGATTTGGAACGCCATCGACCGCCTCGCCGAGCGCCATGGCTATTCCGCCTCCGGGCTCGCCCGCAAGGCCGGGCTCGATGCCACGAGCTTCAACCGCTCGAAGCGAGTCGGTGCGGACGGGCGCAAGCGCTGGCCCTCCACCGAATCAATCTCGAAGGTTCTGGCCGCCACCGGGGCGAGCCTGGATGAATTCCTTCGGCTCATCGAGGCCCGCGCCGTGCCGGCCCGGACGATGGTGCCGCTGATCGGCCTCACGCAGGCCGGCTCCGGCCGGGTGTTCACCGACGATGGCATGCCGACCGGCGGGCCGGGCTGGGAGGAGATCGAGTTCCCCGACCTCGGCGAGGAGCGCGCCTTCGCGCTGGAGGTGCAGGGCGATTCGATGAATCCCCTGTTCCGCGACGGCGACGTGCTCATCGTCTCGCCCACCGCGAGCGTGCGGAAGGGCGACCGGGTCGTCGTGCGGCTGCATGGCGGCGAGGTCCTGGCGAAGGAGCTGCGGCGGCGCACCGCGCGAACCGTCGAACTCGCGTCTCTGAACCCGGAGCATGCCGACCGGGTGCTCAACATCGGCGAGATCGCCTGGATGGCCCGCGTCATGTGGGTCCGCCAGTAAGGATCGCCCGCTCTTGGCCGGGCCGGCGGCAGAGGCTATCGCTCCGGCAGGCGAGGACGTTTTGGCGAAGGCGGGGATGGCGCAGCGCGACACGGATCCCGGCGAGGCCGCACGCACGGTGCTCGCCGCCCTGCCGACCCCGAGCCTCACCCTCGCTGCGGACGGCACGATCCTATGGACCAACCCGGCCTTCGACGCCCTCACCGGGCACGGGCCGTCGGCGCTTGCGGGCCAGGGGCTGGAGGCGCTCGCCTGCCCCGGCAACGCCGCCGCCGACGCCACCCTCGACGCGCCGCAGGAATTCCTGGCCCGCCGGGCGGACGGCGCGACCTTCTGGGCAAGCCTGACGCTGGCGCCCTTCGCGGAGGGCGGCCGAAAGATCGGCCAGATCCTCGACGTGACGGCCCGTCACGAGGCGGAGGCCGCCCTCGCCCTCTCCCGCCAGCGGGAGGCCCTGGGGCTCCTGACGAACAGCGTCGCCCACGAGTTCAACAACTTCCTGCAGATCCTGATCGGCTACATCGACGGGTTGAAGCGCCGCCTCGGCGACCGGCAGGAACCGTTCATCCAGCGGGCGATCTCCCGCTCGGCCGACGCCACCGAGCGGGCCGCGATCCTCACCCGGCAATTGCTCGCCTATTCCCGGCGCATCGCGCCCGATGTCCGCCCCGTGGACCTCGACGCGCTTATGGCCGATCTCGGCGGGCGGCTCGCGACCGACCTACCGCCGGGGATCCGCCTCGCCATCGAGCAGACCCCCGGCCTGCCGCGGGCGATCACCAACCCGACGCAGATCGAGTTCGCCCTACGGCACCTCGTGGCCAATGCCTGCGAGGCCATGCCGGACGGGGGCACGCTGACGCTCTCGACCTTCCGCATCGAACCCGGCGACCGCTCGCTGCAATATCCCGGCGCCGGGGCGGTGGGGATCGTGGTGGGCGATACGGGGCAGGGCATGTCGCCAGAAATGCTGGCGCGGGCGCTCGCCCCGTTCCAGACCAGCCGGGAAGCGGGGAGGGGCGCGGGCCTCGCCATCGTCCACGGTTTGATGAAGCGCCAGAACGGCACCATCTCCCTCGACAGCGAACCCGGCGGGGGCACGCGCGTGCGCCTCGTCCTGCCGGCGGCGCCGGAACGGACCCTGCACTGACGCGGTGAACTGCGCAGCTTGCGGAGTGACGGACTAAAATCCCCGCCCATCCGTTCCCATATGATCACTGGCGGCTTCGTCGCCGGTTCGTCTTCAGAGGCGTTTCATGTCGACCATCCAATCGCGCAGCCGGCGCAAGGCGGCCCTCCTGGCGCTCGCCGCGGCGCTGACCGTCGCGGCCCCGATCGCCGAGGCTCGGCCCGGCGGCGGCGGATCCATGGGTTCGCGCGGCTCGCGCACCTACACCGCGCCCTCGGCCACGCCGACCGCCCCCGGCGGCGGCATGACCATGCAGCGCAGCCAGACCTCGCCTTCGCCGGGCATGACCAATCCCGGCATGCAGCCCTCCGGGCGGCGGTTCGGCGGCGGCTTCTTCGCGGGCCTGCTCGGCGCCGGCCTGCTGGGCGCCCTGCTCGGCGGCGGCTTCTTCGGTGGCCTCGGCGGCCTCGCCTCCATGATCGGCCTCCTGTTCCAGGTCGGCCTGCTCGTGGTCGTCGTGATGCTGGTGATGCGGTTCTTCCGCCGCCGCAACGCCGAGCCGGCCGCCGCCAGCTATGCCCGCACCGGCCCGAACCCCGGCAACGGGGGGCCCATGGGCGGTCCGATGGGCGGCCCGACGGGCGGTCGGGCCGGTGGTCCGATGGGTGGCATGGCCGCCGGCCCGATGGGCGGCACGCCGCGCCAGCCGCAGATGCGTCAGGTGCAGATCGGCCCGAACGACTTCCAGGCGTTCGAGCGGCTGCTCGGCGACATCCAGGACGCGTATTCCCGCGAGGACCGCGTGACCCTGTCGAACCTCTCGACCCCCGAGATGGTCGGGTACTTCGATGAGGAGTTGCAGGGCAACGCCTCGCGCGGTGTCGTGAACCGCATCTCGGACGTGAAGCTCCTGCAGGGCGACCTCGCGGAGAGCTGGGGCGAGGACCGCACCGACTACGCCACCGTCGCCATGCGCTACGCCCTGAAGGACGTGACCATGGAGCGGGGCAGCGGCCGGATCGTCGCCAACGGCGACCCGGAGGCGACGGAGCTCTGGACGTTCCAGCGTCAGCCCGGCCGGGGCTGGATCCTCTCGGCGATCCAGCAGACCACCCGCTAAGGTCCCGACAGGCCGGCGCCCCTCAGGCGCCGGCCTTTTTTCTGTCCGCGTCCCAGGCGTTGGCGAGGGCGACGAAGCCCTCCACCGGGATCTCCTCCGCCCGCGCCGTCTCCACGATGCCCACCGCGTCGAGCAGGGGCGACGGATCGGGGATGAGCGCCTTGAGGCTCTGGCGCAGCATCTTCCGCCGCTGCCCGAACGCCGCCCGCGTCACCGCCTCCAGCGCGCCCGCCCGGCAGGGCAGGGGCACCGCGCGGGGCACAAGTCGCACCACGCTCGACGTCACCTTGGGCGGCGGCACGAAGGCCGAGGGCGCCACGTCGAACAGGATCGACGCCTCCGTCCGCCAGCCGCACAGCACCCCGAGCCGCCCGTAATCCGCCCGCTCCTCCGGCGTGGCGACGATGCGCTCGGCCACCTCCCGCTGGAACATCAGCACCGCGCTGTCCCACCACGCGGGCCACGCCTCGCCGGAGAGCCATCCGGTCAGCAGCGCCGTGCCGACATTGTAGGGAAGGTTCGCCACGATCCGCGCCTTGCCGTTGCCGACGACGGGCCGAGGATCGAAGGCGAGGGCGTCGGCGTCGATCACCTCAAGCCGGCCGGGATAATGCGCGGCGATCTCGGCGAGCGCCGGCAGGGCACGCGGATCGCGCTCGATCGCCACGACACGCGCCGCCCCCTCCGCCAACAGGGCGCGGGTGAGCCCGCCGGGACCGGGGCCGACCTCCACCACCGTCACCCCGTCGAGGGGCCCGGCGGCACGGGCGATGCGGCCGGTGAGGTTGAGGTCGTAGAGGAAGTTCTGGCCGAGCGCCTTCTTCGGTTCGAGGCCGTGGCGCGCCACCACCTCCCGCAGAGGCGGCAGCCCGTCGGATGCGCTCACAATTCGTCCTCGGGATCGAAATGGTTGGTGCCCGGCGGACGCTGCCGCCCGGCATAGACGCTCGTGGGATGGGCCGGGTCCCGCGCGAATCGGGGGACCGTACCGGCCAGCCGCTTGGCGAGGCGGATCGCGGCGATGAGGCTGTCCGGCCGGGCGATGCCCTGCCCGGCAATGTCGAAGGCGGTGCCGTGGTCCGGCGAGGTCCGCACGAAGGGCAGGCCGAGGGTGACGTTCACCCCGTCATCGAAGGCGATGGTCTTGATCGGGATCAGCGCCTGATCGTGGGTCGGGGCGAGGGCGACGTCGTAAGTCGCCCGGGCGCGGGCATGGAACAGCGTGTCGGCGGGCAGCGGCCCCCGGATGTCGATGCCCTCGGCGCGCAACCGCGCCACGGCGGGCGCCAGCACGTCCCGGTCCTCGTGGCCCATCGTGCCGGCCTCCCCCGCATGGGGGTTCAGCCCCGCGAGGACGAGGCGCGGCTCGGGCAGGCCGAACCGCTCGCGCAGGTCGCGGGCGACGATGCGCGCGGTCTCCTCCACGAGGTCCTGGGTGAGCAGGTCCGGCACGTCGCGCAAGGGGACGTGGATCGTCACCGGCACGACGGCCAGCGTCTCGCTCCAGATCATCATCACCGGCCGGGGCGGCGTGACGCCCGGCGGCACCGCGAGTGCCGCCAGGAACTCCGTGTGGCCGGGATGGGCGAAGCCCGCGCGGGTGAGGACGTGCTTGGCGATGGGGTTCGTCACCACCGCCGAGGCACGCCCGGCCTTCACCAGCCCTACGGCGGCGCTGATCGATTCGATCACCGCGCCCGCATAGCCGGAATCGGGCACACCGGGGGTCGCCTCTACCGTGGCGCCGCTCGGCAACGGGACGACGGGCAGGGCGCGGGGGAACACCTCGGTCGCGGTCTCGGGATCGACTTCCGCCACGGGAACGAGACGGCCGAGGCGCAGGGCGAGGCGTTCGAGGAAGGCGGGATCGCCCAGCACGAAGAAGGGCGGCAGCGGGTCCGGGCCGCCGCGTTCGAGCCACGCGGCGAGCGCCAGTTCCGGACCGATCCCGGCGGGATCGCCGAGGGTGAGGGCGAGGGAAGCCATGGCGCTCTATACCGCGCCCCGCGCCGCCCGCGCCATCATCGCGCGGAGGCGATACCGTCCGCCGTGGTCGCGATGCCGACGTTCTGGCGCAGATCCGCCTCACCCAGTGTCTTCAACTCGACCCGGAGCAGCACCGTCTGGTTGCGCTCGCGGACGCCGGTCGCCGTGGCGATGGGCGAGTTGATGTAGTTGAGCGTGACGGTGGTGCACTCATCCTGATAGCCGCCGCCGAAGCTCGCCCCGGCGAAGTAGAACCGGCCGGGATTCTCGTAGAGCGGCGCCGAGCCGATCGGGTTGGCGAGGTAGCCCGCCAGGGCGTCGGTGTAGGTATTGCGCACGTCGAGGTAGTGGGTCAGGTCGAGCAGCATCGAGCCCGAGACGAACCAGTTCGGCGTGATGTTGTAGGTGGCCGAGGCCGTCACGCCCTCGCGGTAGTGGCTGTAGCCCAGCAGCGGCTGCGCCTCATAGTACGAGTAGAACAGCGAGGTCGTGAGCGGCACGAACGGGGCGAAGCGAGCCGTGACGCCCGTCTCGAACCGCGCGACGTGGAAGTCCGACTGGTTGAACCGCGCCCGTGTGATGAACGTGATGTTCTGGTTCGGCGACAGCTGGAAGCGGCCGACATAATCCGACAGCGTCTTGTCGAGGCCGGATTCGAGACCGGTGTTGGCGAGGTCGCCCCGGCGGAAGGAGTTCACGCCGGCAAGCTGGATCGACTCACCGAACATGACGTTCGCGTACCAGCCCGAGGGCGTGACGACGGAGTACTGGCCGCCGAGATTGGTGCGGACACCGCCCTCGACGCGGTCGTAGCCGGAGAACTTGTCCCACTCGAACAGCGACGTGTCGTCGAAGACGAGACTCTGCGCGTCCTCGTTCGGCAGGCGGCCGATCTTGGTCTCGGAGGGGCGCAGCAGAAGCTGGCCGATGGGCTCCAGGGTGTGGACGCCGAGCCCGCCGAAATTCGCGACGAACGGATAGCGGTAATCGAGGCCGACCGTCGGCATCACCCGGCCCGACACGCCGTCATCGATCCGCGCCACCGAGGGGGCGAGGTCGTTCTGGTAGCCTGACAGGTTCGGGTTCACGAAGAACGCGTCCGCCCGCAGCGAGGCGAAGGGCGTGAACTTCTGCCCGTAATCGTCGATGAAGCTGCGCCGCCAGGTCAACTGCGCCGAGGCGCGGGTGTTCTGCCCGGCCAGCCCCTGGATCAGGCAGGCGCCACGCACGAACACCGCGCAGGTCTGGTACAGCGGAAAGCTGATGCCGTTGATGCTCGGCGAGAACTGGTAGGTCGTGGTGCGCGGCAGGCCCTGGTACTGGGTCACGTCGCGGTCGAGGCTGGTGATGTTCGCCTGGAAGCGCAGCTCGCCGCCGATCTCGGACGGGCCGTTGATGCGCTTGTCGTAGTCGATGACCGGCGCGACGATGGGCTGCTGCTTCTGCCAGTCGAAGCTCGACAGACCTTTGAAGTAGTAGCCGCGCGCGTCGAAATACGAGCGGTCGCCCTGGCCGGTCAGGTAGGCCGTAGACACCGCCTCGCGGAAGAAGTCCGTGGTGATCGACTGATTGCGGATGCGGTAGTTGTCGAGGAACCACTTGTCGGTGACGCCGACGACATCCCAGCCCGTGCGCCAGCGCTCGTTGATGTAGAACCGGCCCTGGCTCTCGATGGAGCCCCGGAAGTCGCGATCGCCCGCGCCGAGGGGGCTCGGCAGGAAGGCCGAGGGCGTCGTCTGCGAGATGCCCGACAGGCGCAGGGAGTAGAAGCCGTTATCCAGGCGGTGGCGGAACTCGGCCTGCCCGAGCACGCCCTGGCGGCTCAGCAGGGTCGGCGTCAGCGTCAGGTCGTAGTTCGGCGCGAAATTGATGAAGTACGGCAGCGACACGCCCCGGCCGAGGGCCGTGGTCGAGATGAAGCGCGGCGTCAGGAAGCCGGTCTTGCGGCGCTCGCTCGGGTCCGGCGCCTCGAAATAGGGCAGGTAGACCACCGGGATGCCCGCGATCTCGAGGGTCGATTCCTCGAAGTAGATCGTGTGCGTCTCGTTGTTGTGGATGATCTTCTGCGCTTTGATCTGCCACAGCGGCGGCTTCTCGGGCGCGTTCTTGCACGGCTCGCAGGCGGTATAGCTGCCGTAGTCGAAGGAGGTCTGCTCGCCGTTCACCCGCTCGCCGCGCGGCGCCGAGAAGCGCACCCGCACGGTCTCGTTCTTCCGCTCGACGGATTGCTGCACCCGGAGCGAGTCCACGAAGCCGGTCTTGAAATCGTCGGTGAGCTCCATGCGCTCGCCGGTCACGACGCCGCCGTCGGACTCGGTGAGGCGGACGTTGCCCTCGGCGAAGACGCGGCCGGTGCCGCGATCATAGCGCACGCGGTCGGCCTGCAGGGTCCGGGGGCCGTAATGCAGCTCCGCGTTGCCGCGGGCCGTCACCGTGTTGCGGTCGTTGTCGTAGACGAGCTCGTTCGCCTCGACGAGCAGCTTCTCGCCCGGCTTGCCTTTGGGCGCGGGAATGCTCTGGGCGTGCCCGCTCGATACGGGCAGCACCGCGACCGTCAGAGCCACCGCGAGACCGGCGCTCCGCAGGATGTCGGCGACCTTACGCAACGCCAGTCCCAACTCCTGTGACGACTTCCGCCACGACACTCACACTCGTCTCCCGACCCACGGGGCCGCAGGCTTCAGCCGTCCTCTTGGTACAGAAGCGCGAGCGTACCGAGAAGACTTCCTACCACCGCCGGGAACCAGGCAGCCACAGGTGTTGCAACCAAACCCGAGGCGCCGAGCCCTTCCATGATCTGGCGCACCACGTACAGGGTGAACCCCGCCGCGACGCCCCCGAGGACGAGTTTTCCAACGCCACCAAAGCGGAAGAACCGTAACGAAACGGTTGCGGCGACGAGAACCATCGCCACGAACAGAATCGGCCTCGCCCACAGGACATCGTACTGCAGCCGGTACCGGGTCGCATCCAGCCCCGCCCGCTCGGTCTGTGCGATGGTCGCGGGCAGTTGCCAGAAGGGCACAGATTCCGGGCTGGTGAAGCGCTGCCGCACCCGCTCCGGCTGGAGGTTCGACGCGATGAGGTAGGTGCCGAAGCTCTCCGGCGGCGCGTCCGGCCGCATGATGCGGGCGTCGGTCAGCTCCCAGAATCCGTCGTGCAGAATCGCACGCGCCGCGACGATCTGCGAGGTGAACTCGCCGTGATCGTCGAAGGTGAACACGCCGACCCCCGCCAGCGTGGTGGTGCCCTCGATCGCCGTCTCGGCGCGGATGATGGCCTCGCCGTCGATGCTCTTCTGGCGCAGCCACAGGTCCTTGCCCGAGGACGCCTTGGTGGATTTGGCGAAGATCTTCGCCTCGATCTCGGTGGAGCGCTGCTTCAGCATGGCCGAGACAGGGTTGTAGACCCCCACCGCCACCGCCCCAAGGGCGAGGGCCACGAACAGGCCCGGTTGCAGGAACTGCCACGCGGAGATGCCGGCGGCGCGGGCCACCACCAGCTCCAGCTTCCGCGACAGTTGCAGCATCGCCGCCATGGAGCCGAACAGCACGGCAAAGGGCAGCACGCCCTCCGCGACGGTGGGCGTTCGGTAGAGCGACAGCTGCGCCATCAGCCCCGGCGAGGCCCCCTGCGCCTCGCCCGCCCGGCGCAGGAGCTCCACGAAGTCGAGGGTGTAAACCAGGGCAAAGACGGTGATGAACACGCCGAGCACCGTGCGGGCGAAGCGCGCGGCGAAGTAGCGTCCGAGGGTGGGGCCGATTAGCATCGCGGGACGCTACTGCGCGGGGGCGAGGCGGGGAGGGCGCAGCCGCCCCCGCACGAACCGGGCCAGGCCGGCGTTGAAGGCCCGCACCCGTGGCCCCTGGAAGATCACGAGGCTCGACAGGAGGATCGCGAGGAGCGGCACGCCGTAGATCGCCACCACCGCGCCGGTGCTGCGCGCGGCCGCGCTGACGGCGGCGAACCCGCCGATGCGCAGGGCCACCACCGCGACGATGGCCCCGGCGATGGCGAGCCCCCGCCCCTGGCGGGTGGTGCGCGGGTCGCCGAGCGCGGCGAAGGCGATGAAGACCAGCGCCAGCGGATAGAGCGCCGCCGAGAGCCGGTCGTGCAACTCGGCCCGGAAGCGGCCCTTCTGCAATTGGTAATAGGCTTCGCTGCGATCGGGGAACAGGAGCTGCGCCGTCGAGCGCTCGCGCGGCTTGTAGATCGTGTCCGAGTCCGGCGGCGCGAAGGCGGCGAGGTCGATCGTGTAGCGGTCGAATTTCAGGACAGAGGAATCCCGGCTGTCCTTCTGCTGCTGCAGCACGGTGCCGTGTTCGAGGATCAGGTAGCTCTGCCCGTCGATGTCGACAGCGTTGCCCTTGTCCGCGAGGTAGACCTTGGTCTTGCCCGCCTCGCGCTTGTCCTGGATGAACAGCCCTTCGAGCACGCCCCCCGGCCCACGCTGGCGGAAGTGGAAGGTGATGCCGTTGTCGAGCTGGGTGAACTGGCCTTCCTTCACCACGTTGGCGATGAAATCGCCGCGCACGCGGGTGATGACGTCGCGCAGTTCCTGGAAGCTCGCGGGCATCACCACGATCACCACCACGCCGACGAGGAAGCTGACGCTGAGCGCGAGCGTCACGAAGGGCCGCAGCAGCGCGCGCGGCGGCATCCCGGCCGCCGACATCACGATCAGCTCGGAATCGCCGTTCAGCTTGTTCAGAGCGTAGATCGTCCCGATGAACAGGGCCACGGGCGCGATCACCACGACCAGCGTCGGCAGCGACAGCGCCGTCACGAACAGGAAGACGAGCAGCGTCTGCCCCTTGGCCGTCACGAGGTCGAGCTCGCGCAAGGCCTGGGTGACCCAGATCGTCCCGGTCAGGCCCAGCAGACAGGCCAGCGTGCCGCCTGCCGCGATCCGGAAGATGTAGCGTTCGACCTGCCTCATCGTCTGAGAGGCCTACTCCCTGGTTCGCTCCCCTGCCAGCGGCATGACGGGATAAGTGGGGCGATTCCAGGGCTCTCGCGCCGCGTTGCGTTCTGCGTCTCAACGGCTACACAGGTGAGATTGCGCATCGCGGCCGGCGTTCCACGGCCGAGGCGGCGGGATGGCTCCAAGCATGACGGACAAGATCGACATCGCCTTCGGGTCCCTCGGCCAGGGTGGCCAGGGCGACCTCGTGGTGTTCGTAGGCGACGACCTCGCTCTGGGGGGCCCGGCGCGGGATGCCCTCGGCGGGTCCGGCGCGGACCTCGTGGCCAAGGCGGCGGCCTCCGAGAAGTTCAAGGGCCGCTCCCTCTCGGCGCTCATGCTGCCGGCCCCGGCGGGCGTCTCCGCCGACCGGCTCGTGGTGGTCGGCCTCGGCAGTGAGGCGGATCGCGGCAAGCTCGATTGGCCGGCGCTCGGCGGCTTCACCGCCGCGAAGGTGTCCGGCCGCACGGCGCGGATCGTCTTCGACCTGCCGGGCGTCGCGACGGGGCCGGAACAGGCCGCCGCCTTCGCCCTCGGGGCGCGGCTGCGCAACTACACCTTCGACCGCTACAAGACGAAGAAGAAGCCCGACGCCGAGGACAAGGCCGGCACGAGCCTGACCATCCTCGTCGCCGACCAGGCCGCCGCCGCCCGCGAGGCCGAGACGGCGCGCGGCCTCGCCGACAGCGTCATCCTCGCCCGCGACCTCGTGAACGAGCCGCCGAACGTCCTCTTCCCCGAGGAATTCGCCAAGCGCGCCAGCGAATTGAGCAAGCTCGGCGTCGAGATCGAAGTCCTCGACCTCGCCCGCCTGCGCGAGATCGGCATGGGCGCCCTCCTCGCCGTGGCCCAAGGCTCGGGGCGCGAGCCGCGCGTGGTCATCATGCGCTGGAACGGCGGCGCGTCCGGCGAGGCACCCGTCGCCTTCATCGGCAAAGGCGTCGTGTTCGATTCGGGCGGCGTTTCGATCAAGCCGGGCGCCGGCATGGAGGACATGAAGGGCGACATGGGCGGCGCCGCCGCCGTGGTCGGCGCGATGCACGCGCTCGCCTCGCGCAAGGCCCGCTGCAACGTCATCGGCGCCATCGGCCTCGTGGAGAACATGCCCGACGGCGGCGCCTACCGCCCGTCCGACATCCTCACCTCCCTGTCCGGCCAGACCATCGAGGTCATCAACACCGACGCCGAGGGCCGCTTGGTCCTCGCCGACGTCATCACGCACATCGTCCGCACGGCCAAGCCGAAGGCAATGATCGACCTCGCGACGCTGACGGGCGCCATCATCGTGGCGCTGGGCCAGGACATCGCCGGGATGTTCTCGAACGACGACACGCTCGCGCAGAACATCCACGCGGCGGGCGAGGCGACCGGCGAGGCGGTGTGGCGGATGCCGCTCATCCCCGCCTACGACAAGGCCATCGACTCGAAGTTCGCGGACATGAAGAACACCGGCGGGCGCCACGGCGGCGCGGCGACGGCGGCGTCCTTCATCAAGCGCTACGTCGAGGACACGCCCTGGGCGCATCTCGATATCGCGGGCGTGGCCATGTCCTCGACCTCGAACGAGATCAACAAGAGCTGGGGCGCCGGCTGGGGCGTGCGCCTGCTCGACCGGCTGATCCGCGACCATTACGAGGCGCGCTGACCGGCTGGGAGTTGCTTCCGTGGCGGGCGATGCCTTCCTCGACGTGGTCGGATCGGGCTTCGCGCCCGTTCGGTCGCCGGCCCCACGCCACGCGGCCCCGCGCGGGATCTGGGCGGGGCAGGGCGTCGTGGCCGCCGTCCCGGTCGCGGCGGCGCTCGTTGCGCTGGCCCTCGTCGCCGCGAGCGGCCTGAGCCGCCGCTCGGGCCTGCCGGAGGCGCTGGAACCCTACGCCTACGGCTACTTCCTCGACCGCTATCCGCTCTTCGCCTTCGCCCTCGTCTATGGCGCGGCGCGGATCGTCGCCGCCGCCGCCGGGCCGGGACCGGCTGGGCCGGTGCGGCGGGTCGTCTTCGCCCTCCTGGGGCTCGGTGCGCTGGCCATGGCGGGGCTCTATCCGACCTTCGGGGGCCTGACCCTGCGGGGCGGCTACGCCACCGGCAGCATGGCCTTCCTGACCGGGCAGCCCCTCTGGCTCGCCTACGCCCTCGGTGCCGCCGTCGCGGCCTCGATGGTCGGCGGGATCGTCGGCGTCGCCGTCATCGCCGCGAGCCGTCCCCTCCGCCCGCGCTGGCGGCGGATCGGCTGGGGCGCCCTGTCCTTCGTGGCATTGTGGTTCGGTGCAGGGGTCATCGGCCTCGCAAAGACGTTCGGCTTCGGCCCCTGGCCGGCACGGGCCATGACGGCGAGCGAAGCCGGGCTCGCGGCCGGGCTGCTGCTCGTGGCGATGGCACCGCACAGCCTGCTCGTCGCGTTACGCCGTCGCCGCGCTGTCGCCTGAGGCCAGCTTGCGCGCGTCTTCCGCTTCGCCCACAGTTCCGGGTGAGGGGGCGGGATTGACGGCCGCAAGAGCCGCACCTGCGGGAGAAACGCCATGAATGCCAGCGTGACCATGAACCGCGATGCGGTCGGCGCGCCGGGCGGCTCGGCCACGCGGCCGTGGCTCGCCGCCTATCCGCCGGGCATGCCGGCCGAGATCGACGTCGCCAGCCTGAAGACCCTGCCGGAGCTGTTCGCGCACAGCATCGCCACCTTCCCCGACAGGCCGGCGGCGACATGCTTCGGCTCGGACCTGACCTATGCCGAACTGGGCCGGCAGGCGCGGGCGCTCGCCGCCTACCTTCAGGCCGATGGCGTCGCCAAGGGCGACCGGGTGGCGATCATGCTGCCGAACGTGCCGAGCTACGTGGTCGCCATCGTCGCGGTGCATCTCGCCGGGGCGGTCGTCGTCAACATCAACCCGCTTTACACGAGCCGCGAGATGGCGGCGCAGGTGTCCGATTCCGGCGCTCGCGTGCTGATCGTGCTGGAGAACTTCGCTCACACCGTCGCGGGCGCCCTCGACGAGATCGACCTGCGCCGGGTGATCGTCGCCGGGCCCGGAGACGGGCTCGGGGTGAAGGGGCAGGCGATCAACCTCGCCAGCCGCCACCTGCGGAAAGCCGTGCCGGCCTTCACGCTGCCCGACGGGATGGCCGTGCGCTACGGCGCTGCCGTGAAGACCCGTGCCACCCTGCGCCCGGTGCCCGTCGCCCCGGACGACCTCGCCTTCCTGCAATATACCGGCGGCACGACCGGCGTCGCCAAGGGGGCGATGCTCACCCACCGCAACGTCTCGGCCAATGTCGAGCAATGCGTGACGTGGTTCGAATCGACCGATACGAGCCGGCTTCGGGTCACGGTCACGGCCCTGCCGCTCTACCATATCTTCGCGCTGACGGCCTGTTTCCTGTTCGCCGTGCGAACCGGCGGCAGCTGCCTGCTGATCCCGAACCCGCGCGACTGCGACGGCTTCGTGAAGACGCTCTCGCGCACGCGCTTCACCGGGCTCGCCGGGGTGAACACCCTGTTCAACATGCTGGTGAACCACCCGAAGATCGGCACGGTGGATTTCTCCCACCTCGATTTCGTCATCGGCGGCGGCACCGCCGTGCAGAGCGCCGTCGCCGCGCAATGGAAGGCGCTGACGGGCAAGGCGATCGTGGAGGGCTACGGCCTGTCCGAGACCTCCCCCGTCCTCTGCGCCAACCCCTACGCGCTCCAGGATTTCAGCGGCACCATCGGCTACCCGCTGCCCTCGACGGACGTCTCGATCCGCGACGGGGACGGCGAGCCGTTGCCCCCCGGCGAGCGCGGCGAACTCTGCGCGCAGGGTCCGCAGGTGATGAGCGGCTACTGGAACCGGCCGGACGAGACCGAGCGGGTGATGACCCAGGACGGCTATTTCCGCACGGGCGACATCGCGGTGATGGATGAGGGGGGGCAGGTCCGCATCGTGGACCGGCTCAAGGACATGATCCTGGTCTCCGGCTTCAACGTCTATCCGAACGAGGTCGAGGACGTGATGGCCTCGCACCCGGCCGTGCTCGAATGCGCTGTGGTCGGAACGCCCTATGCCGAGACCGGCGAGATGGTGGTGGCCCACGTCGTCCTGAAGGACCCGAGCGTCACGAAAGACGCCCTGCGCGCCTACGCCCGCACGCAGCTCACCGGCTACAAGGTGCCCCGCACGGTGGTGCTGCACGATGCCCTGCCGAAGACCAATGTCGGCAAGGTGCTGCGGCGGGTCCTGCGCGACGAGACACCGCCGGCACCGGACGCGACGTAACCTCGCGGGCCTCCTCGCCGAATGGTGAGGTGGGCCGGCTTGTCCGGCCCACGTTCCGGCCCGATCTCCCGTTACGAGATCGCGGCACGAGGCAGGGAGAAAACCATGTTGATCAGGCGCCATCGCGGGTGGGAAATCCCCGAATCCCAAGCCACGCCTGAGACGATATTCCTCAACCGCCGCAGCCTGATCGGCGGCGCGGCGGGTCTGGCGGCGGGTTCGCTCATTGGCGGGCGGGCTTTCGCGGCGGGCGACGCCGGCGCCTACCCGGCCCCGCGCAACGACGCCTACACCCTCGACCGCGCGGTGACGCCCGAGCGCTTCAGCGGCGACTACAACAACTTTTACGAATTCGGCATGTCCAAGACTGTCCTTCCGGCCGCCAACGCGCTGAAGACCTCGCCTTGGACGGTGAAGATCGACGGGCTCGTGGAAAAGCCGTTCGAGATCGGCGTCGATGACCTGATCAAGAAGATCGGGCTCGAAGAGCGCCTGTACCGCCACCGCTGCGTCGAGGCGTGGTCGATGGCGGTGCCGTGGACCGGCTTCCCGCTCTCGAAGCTCGTGGCCTTGGCCAAGCCGACCTCCGGCGCGAAATACGTGCGCTTCGAGACCTTCATGGACAAGGCGATGGCGCCGGGCCAGCGGGTCTTCTACTACCCCTGGCCCTACATCGAGGGCCTGACCATGGCCGAAGCCGGCAACGACCTGCCCTTCGTCGTGACCGGCATCTACGGCAAGCCCCTGCCGAACCAGTTCGGCGCGCCGATCCGCATCGCGGTGCCGTGGAAGTACGGCTTCAAGTCCGCGAAATCGATCGTGAAGATGTCCTTCACGGCCGACCGGCCCAAGACCTTCTGGGAGGGGCTGCAGGCCTCCGAATACGGTTTCTGGGCCAACGTGAACCCGGCCGTACCGCATCCCCGGTGGAGCCAGGCGAGCGAGCGGGTGCTCGGCACCGACCAGCGCGTCCCCACGCTGATCTACAACGGCTACGGCGAGCAGGTGGCGGGGCTCTACAAGGGCATGGAGGGCGAGCGGCTGTTCGTCTAGCCGCCCGCCTCCGGGCTCACATCTCCAGGCAGATCTTCCCGAAGTGGCGGTTGCTCTCCTGGTGCTCGAACGCCTCGACCATGGCGTCGAGGGGGTAGCGGCTGTCGATGACCGGCCTCATGCCGTTGGCATCGATGGCCCGCACCCCTGTACCAGCACCGTGTCCCCCGCCTTCACCTTCCCGTCGTCGTGGAGTGCCCGCCACGCGGTCAGGCCGGCGGTGGTGAGCGTCGCCGCCTCGGCATGGTCCCAACCGGCCGGGGCATGGGTGAAGGCCGTCGCCGGGGCGGTGATCGCCTCGCGGGCATAGCCATCGACCCCGTCGCCCGGAACGGTCGCGAAGCCGACGACGTCGGGCTGTCCGTCGAGCCAGGTCGGGAAGAAGGTGCTGACCACCGCGAAGTCGTGGTCGTTCAGCGAACTCGCTCGAACCCGCCGCCGGCCCCGACGACGAGCGCTTTCGTCATCCCGCCCATACTCACCTCCCGGTTGCATCCGCGACCGGGACATAGCGCAGCCTCCCCGCCAGAGGATGCCGGCCGGACCGCCAATCGATGAGGGCTCGGCAACGCCAAGTTGCGATTGGTATGGTTAACCAACCGGGGGTTGCAGCTTCCGCAAAATTCCGCGCGGTTATGCGTTCAATAGGTCCAGCGTTGGGCTTTCTGGACGAGGAAGTCGCGGAACGCCTGCACCCTGGCCACGGAGCGCATCTCCTCGGCATAGACGAGGTAGCTCTCCAGCGTCGGCATGTCGGTTTCCCGCAGCACCTGCACGAGGTTGTCGTCCCCATCGACGGCATAATCGGGCAGGATGCCGATGCCGGCACCGGCCTCCATCGCCCGCTGCAGAGCGCCGATGTTGTTCACCGTCAGGTGGACCGGCCGCCGCTCACGCCCGTCGCGCCCGGCATCGGCCAGCCAATGCGCCGCCAGCAAATAGGACGGCTCGTTGCCGCCGAAGGAGACGATGCGGTGCTCGTCGAGATCCTGCACGGTCTTCGGCTCGCCGAACCGCTTCACGTAATCCTGGCTGGCGAAGGCGTGGTAATGCACCGTGAACAGCCGCCGCTGGATCAGGTCCGGCTGGGCGGGACGGCGCATCCGAATCGCCACGTCGGCCTCGCGCATCGCGAGGTCCAGCTCCTCGTTGGTGAGGATCATCTCGATCCGCACATCCGGATAGAGGTCGAGGAATTCGCCCACCCGCTGGGACAGCCACGACACGCCGAGGCCGACCGTCGTCGTCACCTTGAGGTCGCCGGTCGGGCGCTCCGACGTCTCGACAAGGCGCGCCCGGGTGTTCTCCAGGCGCAGCTTCATGTCCTTGGCGGCGCGGAACAGCAGATCGCCCTGCTCGGTGAGGATCAGCCCGCGGGCATGCCGGTGGAACAGCGGCGCCTTCAGCTCCCGTTCGAGGGCGCTGATCTGGCGGCTCACCGCCGATTGGCTCAGCCCGATATCGTCCCCGGCCTTCGTGAAGCTGCCCGCCTCGGCGACGTTCAGGAAGATACGAATCTTGTCCCAGTCCAACGCCAGAACTCCCGGTCGTGCTGCGCCGCGGAGCCCGATGACCCGCTTCGGCTGGGCGGAAGCTGCCTCCGTGCCCTCGACCGACAACGCCGCTGGGCCGACATCAACGCCACCGTGCCATGCGATATACGCATTCCTGCGCGGAGAACAGACCTATGCATCCGGCGCGGGCCTTATAGGCCCGACGACCGGTGCATAATCCCAGAAAAAGCGGGGACGGCGCGTCGATTATTCCGCCGCCGCGCGGGCCGGGCTCTCGCCGATCTCGAGATTGGCGAGGTACTTCTCGGCCTCCAGCGCCGCCATGCAGCCCATGCCGGCGGCGGTGATCGCCTGACGATACACATCATCGGTGACGTCGCCCGCCGCGAACACGCCGGGGATCTCCGTCTCGGCGGTGCCAGGCTTCACGGTGAGATAGCCGCCATCCCGCAGGGGCAATTGCCCGTCGAAGATCGCCGTGGCGGGCTGGTGGCCGATGGCCACGAACACGCCATCGGTCTTCACCTCGCTGATGTCGCCGTTGCGCGTATCTTTCAGGCGCAGATGGGTGACGTTCGGCGCGGGCTTCTCGACGCCGCAGATTTCATCGATCTGCTTGTGCCACAACACCTCAACATTCGGGTGCTTGAACAGGCGCTCCTGCAGGATGCGCTCGGCGCGGAACTGGTCGCGACGGTGCACGACCGTGACCTTCTTGGCGATGTTGGCGAGGTACAGCGCCTCCTCGACGGCGGTATTGCCGCCGCCGACCACCACGACCTCACGACCCCGAAAGAAGAAGCCGTCACAGGTGGCGCAGGCGGAGACGCCGCCGCCCTGGAACTTCGCCTCGGAGGGCAGGCCGAGCCACTTGGCCTGCGCTCCAGTCGCGATGATGAGCGCGTCGCAGGAATAGGTCTCGCCGGAATCGGCTTCCAGCCGGAACGGCCGGGTCTGCAGATCGACCTTGGTGATGTACTCCGAGAGAATTTCCGTGCCGACATGCTCGGCCTGAGCCCGCATCTGCTCCATCAGCCACGGGCCCTGGATCGCCTCCGCGAAGCCGGGATAATTCTCGACATCGGTGGTGATCATGAGCTGCCCACCGGGCTGGAAGCCGGAGATCAGCAGCGGCTTCACCATGGCGCGAGCGGCGTAGATCGCGGCGGTGTATCCGGCCGGGCCGGAGCCGACGATGATGAGCTTTGCGTGCGTGTGGGCCATCGGTCTCGAACTCTTCGTCTTGCCGCAGGGGCGTCAATCTCGGCCACGGCGACGCGCAATATAGGCATCCGCGAGCGCCTGCGCGATCACCGGCGTCGCGTCGATGGGGGTATACCGCAGATCCGTGAGCCGTCCGTCAAACGGCGCGAGCGCCCCGGCACGCACCAATGCCGCATACATCGCTTGGTGGCGGGGCGGTGTCCCCTCGATCTTGAAAAGCAGGACCGGAACACCTGTCGCCACGGCCTCGCTCACCATGTTCACCGAATCGGAGGTGACGACGATCGCCTCAGCCAGCGCCAGCATGGCGACGTAGGGGTTCTCGCCGGTCCCGTCCCAGAAGAACCCGCCGGTCTCGGCCGCAAGGCGGCGAGTCGGTGCGCGTAGACGCTCGGGGGTGCGGCGCGAGGCCGTGACCATCAGCGAACACCCCGTCGCCGCAAGAGAACGCAGATCGACGAGCAGCCTCGCGATCATGTCCTCCGAGAACCGCAGGTGACGGCTGTCCCCACCGAGCAGCACCGCGACGCGCCGTCCCACAAGGTGCGCTAGGCGTGGATCGGGCGTTGCCCGCGCCGCATCCAGCCTCGACGCGGAGACGCGGTGCGGGGAGGTAATCGTGCGGAGCACGTTGGAGCCGCGCAGCGAATCGTGCTCCGGCACCCAGATGAAATCAGCGGTGCTGGCGCCCGTGCGCGGGTCCTTGAGGAAAGCCGTGAAGCCGACGCCGAGCCGTCGGCAGGCGCGCAGGTACGGCGCCGCCCGGCGCCCTGAGGCGATGACGAGATCGGGGAGGGGACCGCGCAGGGCACCGCCGGGCCGGCGGGGCCCCTGTCGCGGATCAATGGGCCCCCAGGGTGCGAACCACCCGAATGGCCCCGAGGCGGGGATCCGGCGCAACTCCGCTTTAAGCCCCAGACATTCGGCGAGGCCGAGGCACTGATTCTCGTCGCCGGCCTTGCCGTCTGTGATGATCCAGGCGCGCAGACCGGCGAGGCCGGGCATTGCTAGTCCCGCGGCAGGTTGCGGGCGAGCCACTGAGCGTAGATGTCGGCGATCACGGAGACGCGCCGACGCTCGTTGTCCGGGTCGTACCACGCGCCGCCATAACTCGACGGCGTCGCGGTCATTTGGTGGTGCCGGCCCAACACCTCACCCCGGCGCCCGACGAGGAGGGCGTCGCCCTCCAGATAGTCGCTCTGCGTGCCGCCGAGGCCGAACCGCCCGCCGTTATTGCCCACATAGTCGCGCAGCGACAGGCCAGTGAGCACGACGACAAGGCTGGGGCCGCGCCCGCCGATTCGATCCGCGAGGTTCTTCCGCAATGCCGCCGTTAGGTCGACCGCCAGCGCCTCGGCCGGCAAGCCTCCGCCCTTGGCGAGCAGCGGCCGCGCATCGACGCGCACGTCGGAGAAGACCGGCGTCGGCGGGAAATCACCCGCCGAGGCTGGCCCGCACAGGCCGACGAGGGCCACGAGACCGGCGGCAAACCGAAAACCACGCGCCATCGGCTCAGCCGCCAAACCGGATCTCAACCACTTCGTAGGACTTGCCACCGCCCGGCGTCGTCACCTCGACGGTGTCGCCCACGGCCTTGCCGATCAGCGCACGGGCGATGGGCGAACCGATCGAGACACGGCCCGAGCGCACGTCGGCCTCCGGCTCGCCGACGATCTGGTAAGTCTTCTCTTCCTCCGTGTCCTCGTCCACGAGTTTCACGGTGGCACCGAAGATGATCTTGGAGCCGGACAGCTTGGCGACGTCGATCACCTCGGCACGGGCGATCATGCTCTCAAGTTCCATCACCCGGCCCTCGTTGTGGGACTGGGCTTCCTTGGCGGCGTGATATTCGGCGTTCTCGGACAGGTCGCCCAGGGCGCGCGCTTCCGCAATTGCCTGGATGATCCGCTGCCGCTCGACCTGTTGCCGATGCTTCAACTCTTCTTCCAGGGCCGCATAGCCGCGGGTCGTGATCGGAACCTTGTCTATGCTCATTGTCTCGCGCCGTAATGAAGAAGCCCGGCCGGGAGCGGGTCACTCCCTCCGGGCCCTGATAGTGTTACCGGGGCCTGCAACTTCAGGCCGCGAAATATTCCTGCAACGCGCGTACCTTGAGATCGCCTTCGAGATAGGCCTTGATCCCCTCGGCCGCCGCCATCGCGCCGGCTAGAGTGGTGTAGTACGGCACCTTATGCAAGAGGGCGGCGCGGCGGAGCGAGCGCGAGTCCGACAGCGCGCCGGCTCCCTCCGTCGTGTTGAACACGAGCTGGATGTCGCCGTTCTTGATGGCGTCGACCACGTGGGGCCGCCCTTCCAGAACCTTGTTGATCCGCTCGGACTTGAGGCCCTGCTCCACGAGGTAGCGCTGCGTCCCGCCCGTGGCGAGGATGGTGAAGCCGAGATCGGCCAGGAGCTTCATGGCGGGCAGGATGCGCGCCTTGTCGTCGTCCCGCACCGACACGAACACCGCGCCCGACCGCGGCACCTGATTGCCCGCGCCGAGCTGGCTCTTGGCGAAGGCGACGCCGAAGCCGGCATCGAGGCCGATGACCTCGCCGGTCGAGCGCATTTCCGGTCCGAGCAGCACATCGACGCCGGGGAATCGAGCGAAGGGGAACACCGCCTCCTTCACCGCGATATGCGGCAGGGTCTTCTTCACGAGGCCGAAGGTCGACAGCTTCTCCCCCGCCATGACCCGCGCGGCGATCTTGGCGATCGGCTCGCCGATCACCTTCGCCACGAAGGGCACCGTCCGCGAGGCGCGGGGGTTCACTTCGAGCACGTAGATCATGCCGTCCTTGATGGCATACTGCACGTTCATCAGGCCGCCGACCTTAAGGGCCAGCGCCATCGAGGTGGTCTGCCGTTCCAGCTCGGCGATGGTCTCGGGTGAGAGCGAGCGCGGCGGCAGCGAGCAGGCCGAATCGCCGGAGTGGATACCCGCCTCCTCGATGTGCTCCATGATGCCGGCGATGAACACGGTCTCGCCGTCGCAGACCGCGTCCACGTCCACCTCGACCGCGTCCGACAGGTAGCGGTCGAACAGCAGCGGGTTCTTGCCGAGCACCGTGTTGATCTGCCCCGTCTTGTCGTTGGGGTACCGCGCCTTGACGTCGGACGGGATCAGACTCGGCAGGGTGTCGAGGAGATAATCGGCAAACTGCGCCTCGTCGCGGATGATCGCCATGGCCCGGCCGCCGAGCACGTAAGATGGGCGCACGACGAAGGGCAGGCCGAGATCGGCCGCCACCAGCCGGCTCTGCTCGACGGAATAGGCGATGCCGTTCTTCGGCTGCTTCATCGCCAGCTTGTCGAGCAGGCGCTTGAACTGGTCCCGGTCCTCGGCGAGGTCGATGGCGTCCGGCGAAGTGCCGAGGATCGGAATGCCGGCGGCTTCGAGGGCGCGGGCGAGCTTCAGGGGCGTCTGCCCCCCGAACTGCACGATGACGCCGTGCAGCGTGCCGTTCTGCTTCTCGGTCTCGAGGATTTCGAGGACGTCCTCGGCGGTCAGGGGCTCGAAATAAAGGCGGTCCGAGGTGTCGTAGTCGGTCGAGACCGTCTCCGGGTTGCAGTTGACCATGATGGTCTCGTAGCCCGCGTCGCTCAGCGCGAAGCAGGCGTGACAGCAGCAATAGTCGAACTCGATGCCTTGACCGATCCGGTTCGGGCCGCCGCCGAGGATCACGACCTTCTTGGCGTCGGTCGGCGCGGCCTCGTCCACCACAGTGCCCGCGAAGGGCGCCACGTAGGTCGAGTACATGTAGGCGGTGGGCGACTTGAACTCCGCCGCGCAGGTGTCGATCCGCTTGAATACCGGGCGCACGGCGAGCGCCCGGCGCTTCTCGCGCACCTCGCTCTCTTCCATCTTGGCAAGGACGGCGAGGCGGGCATCGGAGAAGCCCGCTGCCTTAAGCTGCCGGAAGGCGCCCGGCGTGGTCGGCAGGCCGTGGGCCTTCACCCGCTGCTCGAGGTCCACGATGGCCTGAAGCTGCTCCAGGAACCACGGGTCGATCTTGCAGGAGGCGTGGACCTCCTCATGGCTCACGCCGAGGCGCAGGGCCTGGGCGACCTGCAACAGGCGGTCGGGCGTCGGGGTGCCGAGCGCCGCCTTGATCGCGTTGCGGTCATCGCCCTTACCGAGGCCCTCGATCTCGATTTCGTCGAGGCCGGTCAGCCCGGTCTCCAGCGAGCGCAGGGCCTTCTGGAGGGATTCCGCGAAGCAGCGGCCGATGGCCATCGCCTCGCCCACCGACTTCATGGCGGTGGTCAGCGTCGGCTCGGCGCCGGGGAACTTCTCGAAGGCGAAGCGCGGGATCTTCGTGACGACGTAGTCGATGGTCGGCTCGAAGGAGGCTGGGGTCGCGCCACCCGTGATGTCGTTGGCGATCTCGTCCAGGGTGTAGCCCACGGCGAGCTTGGCCGCGACCTTCGCGATAGGGAAGCCAGTCGCCTTCGAGGCGAGCGCCGATGAGCGCGACACACGCGGGTTCATCTCGATCACGATCATCCGCCCGTTCTCGGGGTTGATCGCGAACTGCACGTTCGAGCCGCCGGTCTCGACGCCGATCTCGCGGAGCACCGCCAGCGATGCGTCGCGCATCACCTGATACTCCTTGTCGGTGAGCGTCAGGGCCGGGGCGACGGTGATCGAATCGCCCGTATGGACGCCCATCGGGTCGATGTTCTCGATGGAGCAGACGATGATGCAGTTGTCGTTCCTGTCGCGAACGACCTCCATCTCGTACTCTTTCCAGCCGAGCACGCTCTCCTCGATCAGCACCTCGTTGGTGGGCGAGGCGTCGATGCCGCGCTCAACGATGTCGAGGAATTCCTCGCGGTTGTAGGCGATGCCGCCGCCGGTGCCGCCCATGGTGAAGGACGGGCGGATGATCGCGGGCAGGCCGACTTCGGCCAGCGCGATCAGCGCCTGGCCGAGGGCATGTTCGCCGTAGCGCTTGCGCCGCTCGGACTCGCCCGCGTGCCACTTCTTCTCGAAGGCGGCGAGGGCGTCGGCGCGGGCCTGCTCGTCGGTGTGGGTGGCCTCGATCCGGGCGATCTCGGCCTGATACTTCGCCCGGTCGGCCTTCTTGACCGCCGACGCGTTGGCTAGCGCCGACTTCGGCGTGTCGAGGCCGATCTTGGTCATCGCGTCGCGGAACAGCGAACGGTCCTCGGCCTTGTCGATGGCCTCGGCGGTGGCGCCAATCATCTGCACGCCGTACTTGGCGAGCACGCCCATCTTCTGGAGCGACAGGGCGCAGTTCAGCGCCGTCTGGCCGCCCATGGTCGGCAGGATCGCGTCGGGGCGCTCCTTCTCGATGATCTTGGCGACGATCTCCGGCGTAATCGGCTCGACATAGGTCGCGTCGGCCATGTCCGGGTCGGTCATGATCGTGGCGGGGTTCGAATTCACGAGCACGATGCGGTAGCCCTCCTCGCGGAGGGCCTTGCACGCCTGAGTGCCGGAATAGTCGAACTCGCAGGCCTGCCCGATGATGATCGGCCCCGCCCCGACGATCAGGATCGAGGAGATATCGGTGCGTTTGGGCATCGGACGCCTTGATACAGGCACACGCGCCCCGTCGTCGGGCATGGCCCCACGACCGGACGCACGGCGGGATTGTCGTTGAGCCCTGCGTTTACACGCGGCTTCGCACCCGAGACAAGGGCGCGCGGCCGCTCAACGCAAGGAGGATGCCGACCTATCCACTCAGACGGCGGCGAAAAGCGCCGCGATAGCGCGGTCGATGGCGAGGTAGAACACGCCGAAGGCCACGACGGCGGCGGCGGCGAACTCCACGGCCACGTTCGGCAGGGTCTGTGCCCGGCGCAAGCTCTCGCGCCCGGCGACGATGGAGACCCAGGCGAGCGCCAGCACGGCCGGCATGGCGAAGAGGTAGGAGAAGGTGCTCTCGATCCGGTCGAGCCCGGCGACGGGGTCGATCAGCGCGCGGATGTTGCGCACCCACGGCGCG
Source organism: Methylobacterium litchii (assembly GCF_038442315.1). Taxonomy (NCBI): domain Bacteria; kingdom Pseudomonadati; phylum Pseudomonadota; class Alphaproteobacteria; order Hyphomicrobiales; family Methylobacteriaceae; genus Methylobacterium; species Methylobacterium litchii. The sequence goes on from NZ_JBBXMY010000006.1 coordinate 141,279, forward strand.
TAGGCCGCCGCGTAGAGGGCCGTGAGCCAAGCCAGGGCCGTCGCCACGCCCAGGTGGAAGCTGAAGGCACGGTGCAGACGCGAGAAGTCGTCGCTTGCCTGTCTGGCAATCATTGGGATCATCCCCCGCCGCGGCCGGCGCGATCGCGATGGCGTCGCCGTCTCAAGCCGTTGGCGGGGGATAAGCCTTCCGAATTCGGGGTTTTTGTGACCCCGATGGGGCAGTCTCGGGATCAGGCTTGCGCGGCCGATTCCGGCTTGCCCGAGCGCATCAGCGCCACGAACCGCTCGAACAGATAGTGGCTGTCACGCGGGCCGGGCGAGGCCTCAGGGTGGTGCTGCACCGAGAAGGCCGGGCGGTCGGTGAGCGACAGGCCACAATTCGAGCCGTCGAACAGCGAGACATGCGTCTCCACCGCCGAGGCCGGCAGGCTGGCCGGGTCCACCGCAAAGCCGTGGTTCATGGACACGATCTCGACCTTGCCGGTCGTCTTGTCCTTCACCGGATGGTTCGCGCCGTGGTGGCCCTGGCCCATCTTCACCGTGCGGCCGCCGAGCGCCAGACCCATGAGCTGATGCCCGAGGCAGATGCCGAACGTCGGCACCTTCTCCTCAAGCAGCTTGCGGATCACCGGAACGGCGTACTCGCCGGTCGCGGCCGGGTCGCCGGGGCCGTTCGAGAGGAACACGCCGTCCGGCTTCATGGCCAGGATCTCCTCGGCCTTGGTGGTGGCCGGCACGACGGTGACGTCGCAGCCCGCTTCCGCCAACAGCCGCAGGATGTTGCGCTTCACGCCGTAATCGATGGCCACGACCTTGAAGCCCGTGCCCGGCGCCCGCTTGCCGTAACCGTTGCCGAGCGCCCAGACAGTCTCCGACCATTCGGACGTCTCACGGCTCGTCACCGGCGGCACGAGGTCCAGTCCCTCCATCGGGGCGAGGGCGGCGGCGCGGGCCTTGAGGGCCTCGCGGTCGAACTGCCCGTCGGGATCGTTCGCGATGACGGCGTTCGGCATGCCGTTGTCGCGGATGAGCGCGGTGAGCGCCCGGGTGTCGACTCCGGTGATGCCGACGATGCCACGTGCTCGCAGCCAGCCGTCGAGATGCGAGGAGGAGCGCCAGCTCGAAGGCTTAGTCACGGCCGAGGCGATGACGGCGCCGCGCACGCCGGAGGCCGGCGCCGCATCGAGGCTTTCGAGATCCTCGTCGTTGGTGCCGACATTGCCGATGTGCGGGAAGGTGAAGGTCACGATCTGCCCGGCATAGGACGGGTCGGTCAGGATCTCCTGATAGCCCGTCATGGCGGTGTTGAAGCAGACCTCGCCATCGGCCACGCCGGTCTGGCCGATGCCGAATCCTTCGAGGATCGTGCCGTCCGCCAGCACCAGAAGGGCAGTGGCGACGGGCTCGGACCAGGGCGCGGGCTCGGCCGTGGGGTGCGCGGACGCGCCGTCGTCTTGCAGCATCGGGACCTTCTCGCTTATCTCGTCGGCATCCGGCGCCTTGCGGCGCGCGCGGAACCCTCCGGCGCGTCTTAAAGACTGCGGCGTGTGATGTGGTCAATGTGGCTGCAACTCGCGTGACGTTCAACGCCCGTCGTCGCGGGGCAGCCGCCCGCTTTTCACACCCTCTGAAGGACTTCGAGATGCAGTTGCGCGAGCGTTTCACCGCCGAGATGAAAGAGGCCATGAAGGCCGGCGACAAGGGCCGCCTCGCCACCGTGCGGATGATGCAGGCCGCCCTGAAGGACAAGGACATCGAGGCGCGCGGCCTCGGCAAGGATCCGGCCTCGGACGACGACATCCTCTCGCTGCTGCAGAAGATGATCAAGCAGCGCACCGAATCGGCCACCGTCTACGAGCAGGCCGGACGCCCCGAACTCGCCGAGAACGAGCGCGCCGAGATCGCGGTGATCGAAAGCTTCCTGCCGAAGCAGATGGACGAGACCGAGGTGAAGGCCGCCGTCGAGGCCGCCATCCTCGAGACCGGCGCGGCCGGGCCGAAGGACATGGGCCGGGTGATCGGCGCCCTGAAGGGCACCTTCGCTGGCCGCATGGACTTCGCCAAGGCGAGCGGCCTCGTGAAGGAAGCCCTCGCCGCGAAGGCGTGAGGGCCGGAACAACGCAACATCGCGGTTCTGCCCGCAATCCCCCGGGCGGGGCGGCGGGCGGATCGGGACTCGGTGGGGTGGAACGCGCTATACTCGCCGGTCCCGTCCTCTGCCCCGCGATACCCTTGCGCTATCCGCCGCACATTCTGGAAGAAATTCGCGCCCGGCTTCCGGCCTCGGCCGTGGTCGGCCGCCGGGTCCAGCTGAAGAAGGCGGGACGCGAATGGCGCGGGCTGTCGCCGTTCAATGCCGAGAAGACGCCGAGCTTCTACGTGAACGACCAGAAGCAGTTCTACCACTGCTTCTCGTCCGGCAAGCACGGCGACGTCTTCACCTTCCTGATGGAGACGGAGGGCCTGACCTTCCCCGAAGCCGTGGAGCGGCTGGCGGGCGAGGCGGGCGTTCCGTTGCCGGCGCCGTCTGTCGAATCGCGTGAGAGCGAGAAGCGACGCGCCACCGCCATCGACGTCATGGAGATGGCCGCCGCGTGGTTCGAGGAGCGCCTGCGCTCGTCCAAGGGCGCGGACGCCCGCGCCTATCTGGATCGGCGCGGCCTCGGCGACGACGTGAGGGCCCGGTTCCGCCTCGGCTACGCGCCGAACGAGCGCTACGCCCTGCGGGATCATCTCGCCGGCAAAGGCATCGAGCGCGACACGATGGTCGAACTCGGCCTGCTCGCGGGCGGCGAGGATGTGGCCGTTCCTTACGATTATTTCCGCGACCGGGTGATGTTCCCCATCACCGACATGCGCGGCCGGGTCGTGGCCTTCGGAGGGCGAGCTCTCGCCAAGGAAGTGCGCGCCAAATACCTGAATTCCCCGGAGACGCCGCTCTTCTACAAGGGGCGGATGCTCTACAACTTGCACACCGCGCGGAAGGCCGCGCACGAGCGCAGCTCGATCATCGCTGTTGAGGGCTATGTCGACGTCATCGCGATGACGCTCGCGGGCCACGGGGAAACGGTGGCGCCGCTCGGCACCGCCCTCACCGAGGACCAGTTGGCTCTGCTCTGGCGTCATGCCGACGAGCCGGTGCTGTGCTTCGATGGCGACGGGGCGGGCGTGCGGGCCGCTCACCGGGCCATCGATGTCGCGCTGCCTCTGCTGGAGCCGGGCAAGAGCCTGCGCATCGCCCTGCTACCGGCCGGGCAGGATCCGGACGACCTCCTGCGCTCGGGCGGCCCCGCTGCCATCGACCGTGTGCTCGAAGCGGCTATCCCCCTGTCGGAACTGCTCTGGCGCCGGGCGGTCGAGGCGCAGCCCGTCGACACGCCGGAGCGCCGGGCCGGGTTCGCCCGCGCCCTGCGCGCCACCATCACGACGATCCGCGATGAGACGGTGCGGCGCTATTACCGCGACGACATCGAGGAGAGGCTGCGCGGTCTGTCGCCCCAGCCCGTGCGCAATGCGCCGCAGAACCGCGAGCGCGGTCGGCGGCAGCCCGAGCCGGTTTCACCGCGCCTGCGGGCCGCGCCCAGCGCCTCCGTCACCGCTTCGGCGGGGTTCAGCGGCGCCGCGCCCGTGCGGGAATCGATGATCGCCGCCACCTTCCTCGTGCACCCGGCGATGGTCTCGACCTTCGGCGACGAATTGGCGGAACTGGACTTCGCTGATTCGGACTGCCGGGCGGTCGTCTCGGTCCTGCTGGCCTGCGCGACCGAGCACGCGCTACCTGACGCGACTCTGTTGCAGGAACGCCTCACTCGCACGGGACTGGCCGAGGCCGCAGAGCGCGTGCTGGGTCTGGCCCGTTCGCGGGAGCGGGCACAACTCGATCCGCAGGGGGATCCGGCACAGTGCGCGGACGCCTTGCGCCAAGCGATGATCTTGCACCGGCAGGCTGGAGCGCTACATAGCGAACTTCACGAGGCCCGGCAGGCGTTTGAGGCCGATCCGACAGACGCCGGCTGGACTTGGGTCTGCGACGTGAAAGAGAGGCTGGCAATCGTGCTGTCTGCGGAGTCGGAGGCTGATCTTCCGGCGACGGATGCGCGAAGCGCGCCGTGACTTCCCTGGGGCGCTGGCGCTATAGGCGGCTATCGGCTGTGGCCGCTCCACGCTGGCAGCCTTAGTTAACACAAGGTCAAGCGTCAGGCTTGCATACGAAGATGGGTCGCGCGGTCATCCGCCGCGATTCGCACCAGTTTTTGCATCGCGGCGTCGAAGGCGTGGACAGGCTCCCGATGCCTCCGCAATCCGCCGCAACGGGACAACAATAGGCTCATCATGGCGACGAAGGCAACGGAACGGGACGAGGCGGACGCTGCACCCGAGCAGCAGACCGACGGGCCGCTCCTCGACCTGTCTGATGCCGCAGTGAAGCGGATGATCAAGCTCGCGAAGAAGCGCGGCTACGTGACCTATGAAGAGGTCAACGAGGTGCTTCCGGAGGGCCAGTCCGACCCGGACCAGCTCGAGGACGTGCTATCCCAGCTGTCCGAGATGGGCATCAACGTCGTCGAGGCCGAGGAGACCGAAGAGGCCGCCGCGGGCGAGAAGGCGGCGACCGGCGAGGCCGACGAGGAGGAGGCCGAGGGCGGCGAAGTCGCGGAGGTCACCTCGACCCGCGCCGTCGCTGTGGCCACTACGACCAAGGAGCCGACCGACCGCACCGACGATCCGGTGCGCATGTACCTGCGCGAGATGGGCTCGGTGGAGCTTCTCTCCCGCGAGGGCGAAATCGCCATCGCCAAGCGCATCGAAGCCGGGCGCGAGGCGATGATCGCTGGCCTGTGCGAGAGCCCGCTGACCTTCCAGGCCATCATCATCTGGCGCGATGAGTTGGTGGAGGGGAAGGTCCTTCTGCGCGACATCATCGACCTCGAAGCGACCTATGCCGGGCCGGACGGGCGCAACGCGCCGCAGATGGCCGAGGGCGAGGCCGACGAGGATGCCGACGCGCCGACGCCGCCCGACGGGGGCGACGAGGAGGACGATCTCGAGAACAACGTCTCGCTCGCCGCGATGGAAGCGGAGATCAAGCCGCGCGTCCTCGAGACCTTCGACGCCATTGCCCAGAACTACCACAAGCTGCGCAAGGCGCAGACGGAGACCGCGTCCGTCGCCGTCGCTGACAAGACGTCGGCACAGACCAAGAAGCAGGGCGATCTGAAGGATATCGTCGTCGCCGACGTGAAGTCCCTGTCGCTCAACAACAACCGCATCGAGGCGCTGGTCGGCCAGCTCTACGCGATCAACAAGCAGCTCATCGGCCACGAGGGCCGGCTGATGCGCTACGCGGAGAGCCACGGCGTCGCCCGCGACGAGTTCCTGCGCCATTACCAGGGCTACGAGCTCGACGCGGCCTGGATGGACCGTGTCGGCACGCTCGGCGGCAAGGGCTGGAAGAACCTCGTTGAGAAGGGCCAGAAGCAGGTCAAGGAACTGCGCGCGCAGATCCTCGACCTCGCCTCCGAGACCGGCCTGGAGATCGGCGAGTTCCGCCGCATCGTGAACATGGTCCAGAAGGGCGAGCGCGAAGCCCGGCAGGCCAAGAAGGAGATGATCGAGGCGAACCTGCGTCTCGTGATCTCCATCGCGAAGAAGTACACGAACCGTGGCCTGCAGTTCCTGGATCTGATCCAGGAGGGCAACATCGGCCTGATGAAGGCCGTGGACAAGTTCGAGTATCGCCGGGGCTACAAGTTCTCGACCTACGCGACGTGGTGGATCCGGCAGGCGATCACCCGCTCGATCGCGGATCAGGCGCGGACCATCCGCATCCCGGTCCACATGATCGAGACCATCAACAAGATCGTCCGCACCTCGCGCCAGATGCTCCATGAGATCGGCCGCGAGCCGACCCCGGAGGAGCTGGCCGAGAAGCTGGCGATGCCGCTCGAAAAGGTCCGCAAGGTCCTGAAGATCGCCAAGGAGCCGATCTCCCTCGAAACGCCCATCGGCGACGAGGAAGACAGCCACCTCGGTGACTTCATCGAGGACAAGAACGTCGTCCTTCCGATTGACGCGGCGATCCAGTCGAACCTGCGCGAGACCACGACGCGCGTGCTCGCGTCGCTGACCCCGCGCGAGGAACGCGTGCTGCGCATGCGCTTCGGCATCGGCATGAACACCGACCACACCCTCGAAGAGGTCGGGCAGCAATTCTCCGTGACCCGCGAGCGCATTCGCCAGATCGAGGCGAAGGCGCTGCGCAAGCTCAAGCATCCGAGCCGCAGCCGGAAGCTCAGGAGCTTCCTCGACAACTGAGTCGGCGGCGCGTGCCGCCGGCTCACGGCAAAGCCTTGCTTTGCCGTTACGGAATCCCACCTTGGCGCCATGCTCGAACGACGTCCGCCACTGCCCGGAACACCGACGGCCGATGCGGACGGCTCCGAGACCAGCGACGTGCCGTTCGGCGCGCTGGAACCCTCGGTCGGCATCCGCGACTGGCTGCTTGGTGAAGGCGCCCGCATCGACAAGGCCGAGCGGATGCTCGAAGGCTTGGCCGAGCGGCTGATCGACATCGGCGTTCCGGTCGATCGCGCCTCCACCGCCATCGACACGCTCCATTCGGAATATGCCGGCGTCGGGCGCGTCTGGACGCGCAACGGCGGCGTCACGGTGCGGCTCTTTCCGCACGGCAGCCGCTCGCAGGAGGCGTATCTCCGCAGCCCCTTCGCGGAGGTCCACCGGACCGGCCGATGGCTGATCCTCGACCTCTCCGAGACGCCGGACGACGCCTACGCCATCGTGCCGGACCTCAAGGCGGAAGGGTTCACGCACTATGTCGTCGCGCCGCTGTTCTTCACGAACGGCACGCAGAACGGCATCACCTTCGCCACCAAGTGCCCGACGGGGTTCGAGCGCGAGCACATCGCGATCCTGCGTTTCATCATGCCCGCGCTCGCGGCGGTGATGGAGATGCGGGTGCTGAACAAGCAGCTCGACCACGTGCTGCGGGTCTATGTCGGCGACGAGCCGCACCGGGCGATCCTGTCGGGCGACATCCGGCGCGGGCAGGTGACGCGCATCCGCTCCGCGATCCTGTTCGCCGACATGCGCGACTACACGCGCATCTCCGCCGACATGACGCCGGAGGAGGCGGTGGCCCTCCTCAACGTGTTCTTCGATTGCCTTGTCCCGCCCATCGAAGGCGAAGGCGGCGAGGTACTGAAATATCTCGGCGACGGGCTGCTCGCGATCTTCCGCGAGAGCGGCGACGACCTCGGCGGCGCGGCCAAGGGCGCCCTGACGGCGGCGCAGCATATCCTGGCCGCCATCGACGAAGCGAACGCCCTGCATCAGTTCCCGGTGCCAATCCAGGCGGGCATCGCCCTCCACCACGGCGAGGCGGCCTACGGCAATGTAGGCTCGGGCTCGCGCCTCGACTTCACGGTGATCGGCCGCGACGTGAACCTCGCGAGCCGGCTCGCCAAGCTCAACCGGGGCCTCGGCGAGGAGCTTCTGATGTCGAAGCCCTTCGTGGATTTCCTGTGGGGCGATCCGGTGCCTGTCGGCGTCCACACACTCCATGGCTTCGAGGAACCGATGGCGGTGTTCAAGCCGAAGTTCCTGCGGCCACGCAAACGGGATTGACCCCGGCGGCGCGAGGGCCCACATCTGCCTCTGTTCCAGGGAGATCCCCGGCAAGGGGCTGAGAAACCGATGGCACGCCCTTGATGGGGCCTGCGGCGCGGAAATCCTTCGAACCTGATCCGGTTCACACCGGCGTAGGGATTGGACCGCGGCCGTCGTCCTGACAGGCCATCGCTTTTCACGAAGCACCCGGCCCCATCCCTCCGCCCGATAAGCGGAGTGTCGCCATGGGGCTTCCGAGGCCCGTTTCACCCATTGGACAGCGCCGGGATCCGGGGTTCGACGCCCGGACCTCGAGACTGCCCGCGCGTGCGGATGTCGCCGTCATCGGCGGCGGGCTGATCGGCCTTGCCAGCGCGTGGCGCCTCGCGTCCCGGGGGCTCTCCGTCACGGTGATCGAGCGGGGAAGCATCGGTTCCGGCGCGAGCCTTGCCGCCACAGGAATGCTGGCGCCGGCCGCCGAGCACGAGCCCGGCTCCGACCCGCTGCTGCCGCTTGCCATGGACTCGCTCGCCCGCTGGCCCGGCTTCCGCGGCGAGCTCGAAGCCGCCTCCGGCCTCTCCATCGATTACCGGCCTGACGGCACGCTGGTCCTCGCCGTCGGCCGCGACGAGGTGGAGCGCCTGCGCTTCCGCTACGATCTGCAGCGCCGCTCCGGCCTCGACGCGACATGGCTGAACGGCACCGAGATCCGCCGCCTGGAACCCGTCCTGCGCCCCTCGGTGACGGCGGGCGTGCAATGCCCCCTCGACCATCAGGTCGATCCCCGTCTCGTCATGGCGGCGCTGGTGCGCGCCTGTGAGGCGGCGGGCGTGACGATCATCGAGCGCATGGCCGTCACCGGCCTCGACTGGTCGGGCGGGCGTGTGACCGGCGTGCTGACGGAGGCCGGGCGCCTCTCCGCCGAGACGATCGTTCTTGCAGCCGGCGCGTGGAGCGGGGAGGGCGGTTTGCTGCCGGACAGTCTCGCGCTGCCGGTGCGCCCCCTGAAGGGGCAGGCCCTCGCCCTGCGGACCACACGCCAGACCGGCACCCTGTCCCGCATGGTCTGGACCGAGCAGGTCCACATGGCCCCGAAGAGCGACGGCCACCTCGTCATCGGCGCGACGGTGGAGGATTGTGGATTTCGCGCGGGCGTGACGGCGGGCGGGCTCTACGCCCTGCTCGAAGGCGCGCGACGGGTGCTGCCGGGCATTGAGGAGATGGAGGTCGAGGCCGTGTGGAGCGGCTACCGCCCGACCTCCGACGACGACGCGCCGATCATCGATACCATCGCACCGGGGTTGGTCGTCGCCACCGGCCACCATCGCAACGGCTATCTGCTGGCGCCCGTCACCGCCGATGCCGTGGCCGACCTCGTGGCCTCGGGCGAATTACCGGCCGTGGCCCAAGCTTTCACCCTGTCGCGCTTCGCGCGACCGGAGCCGAGGAGGGCCGCGCGATGAAGCTCTTCGTCAACGGCGAGCCCCGCGAGAGCGAGGCCGCCACCGTCGAGGCCCTGTTCACCGCCGAGGCGGACGAGGCTGGGATCGAGGGGCCGCAGGGCATCGCCATCGCCCTCAACGGCCGCGTCCTGCGCCGGAAGGACTGGGCCGACACCACCATCACGCCGGGCGACCGCATCGAGATCGTCCGCGCCATGCAGGGAGGCTAGAGCATGGACAGCATCGTCACGCCGCTGCGCCCCGAGGAGGACGACGCCCTGGTGATCGCCGGGGTGCGGCTCTCGTCGCGCCTGTTCCTCGGGACTGCCGGCTACCCGACCCAGGCGATCATGCGCGACGCGGTCGAGGCGTCCGACGCGGAAATCGTCACCGCGTCGATCCGCCGGGTCTCCCTCCGGGGGCACGGGTCGGACACGGTGAGCCTGCTGAAGGGGCGCCGCTTCCTGCCGAACACCGCCGGCTGCGAGACCGCCCGCGACGCCATCATGACCGCCGAACTCGCCCGCGAAGCCCTCGACACCACCTGGATCAAGGTCGAGGTGATCGGCGACCGCGAGACCCTGTACCCGGACGTCGCCGAACTGATCGAGGCCTGTCGCCACCTCGTGGACGAGGGCTTCACCGTCCTGCCCTATTGCAACGACGATCCCATCGTCTGCCGACGGCTGGAAGACATCGGCTGCGCCGCCGTGATGCCCATGGGCTCGCTGATTGGCTCCGGCATGGGCGTCGCCAACCCGGCCAACATCGAGTTGATCTGCCGCCGGGCGGGCGTACCGGTCATCGTCGATGCCGGGATCGGAACGGCGTCCGATGCTGTGATCGCCATGGAACTCGGCGCCGCCGCCTGCCTCGTGAACACCGCCGTCGCCAAGGCCGACGATCCCGTGCGGATGGCCCGCGCCATGGCCCGCGCCGTCGAGGCGGGTCGCGATGCCTATCTCGCTGGGCGCATTCCCCGCCGGGGCCGGGCCGATCCGTCGAGCCCGCAACTCGGCCTCGTCGGCTCATGAGTCTGCCGTCGCCGCTGCTTGCGGTGACGGACCGCCACGGCCACGCCCGCCCCCTCGCCGAGACGGTGCGGGCGGTGCTGGCCGGGGGAGGGCGTTGGATCTGGTTCCGCGACCGCGACCTGTCGGCGGACGAACGGCGCGACCTCGGGGAGGCGGTGACGGGGGCGGTGCGCGCGGCCGGCGGCTTCCTCAGCGTCGGCGGCGATCTCGACCTTGCTCATGCGCTCCGCGCGGACGGGGTACATCTGCCGATGTCCGCCCTGCCCGGATTGCGAGAGCGGGCAGGCCCTAAGCTACTCGTTGGCCTCTCCGCGCATTCGGTTCGCGACGTCGCGGCGGCGGCCGAGGCGGGCGCCGATTACGTGACGCTCAGCCCGATCTTTCCCACCGCCAGCAAGCCCGGCTACGGACCGTCCCTCGGGCCTGAGGCGATCGCCGCCGCACGACGCATCGGCCTGCCCGTCGTCGCCCTCGGGGGACTCACGGAGGACACGCTCGGCCCCTGCCGCGTAGCGGGGGCGGCGGGGTTCGCCGTCATGGGCGGGCTGATGCGGGCGCCCGATCCGACTGACGCGGCACGCCGCCTCTTGGCCGCGTGGTCCTCTCAGCCCTGCGGCGATGGCCCGTAGGGCGGGCGCGGGATGGCCCGGTGGGCGGCCCGCAGGGCGGCGGACCAGCGCTCGCGCAGATCGTGGAAATAGCCCTCGCCCGCCTCGATCCGGTGGTTCACCTCCAGGGTCAGCACCCCGCGCCGGGCCACGGCGATGTCGATGGGCAGGCCGACACCAAGATTCGAGCGCATGGTCGAATCCATTGAGACGAGGCCCACCTTGAGGGCGTCGTACAGATCGGTCTCGAACTTCACCGCCCGGTCGAGGATCGGCTTGCCGTATTTGTGCTCGCCGATCTGCAGGAACGGGGCGTCGGTGCTGCACTCGATGAAATTGCCGGCCGAGTAGATCAGGAAGAGCCGCATCGGCTCGTTGCCGATCTGTCCGCCGAACAACAGCGAGATCGAGAAGCGGATGCTCGCCGCCTCGAATCCCTTCTGCTCAATGGTCCGCACCGTGCGGATCGCCCGGCCGACCAGCTGCGCCGCCTGGAACATGGTCGGCGCGTCGATCAGGCGTTGGGCAGGCTCGCCCTCGTCGCCCGGCACCCCCTCCTGCAGCATGCTCAGCACCGATTGGGTGATCGAGAGGTTGCCGGCCGAGGCCAGCATCATCACGCGCTCGCCCGGCACGTTGAAATGGTGCAGCTTGCGGTAGGTCGAGATGTCGTCGAGCCCCGCATTGGTGCGGGTATCGGCGACCATCACGAGACCCTCCTCGACGAGGACACCGACGCAGTAGGTCATGGGTTCAGGGTTCCGGCGTGGGATGCGTCAGCATTGGACGGCCGACCTGCCTTGCTCGACGCGAAGCTTCACGTCCAGCGTCTCGGTGCCGCCACCCATGCGGCTGCCGCGGATCGGGGCCGCGCCGAGATAGTCCAGCCCCATGGCGAGGCGGATGTACTGCTCGGACGGGCTGATCTTGTGGACCGCGTCGAAGGCGACCCAACCGAGGTTCGGCACCAGCGCCTCGGCCCAGCCATGCGGCGCTTCGACCTCGGCCTCGCCGTCGTCGCGCGCGCGGTAGCCCGCCACGTAGCGCGCCGGGATGTTCAGGTGCCGCGCGCCCGCGATGAAGACGTGGGCGATGTCCTGCGAATTGCCGCTGCCCGCCGCCAGGGCCTTGGCCGCCGGGACGGCGGCGTTCGCCGGGCCCGATTCGAACGTCACCGCGTCGTGCACCGTCTCCATGAGCCGGTGAAGCACGGCGAGCGGGTCCTCGGCGCCGCGCGCGGCCTCCTCGGCGAGGTCGTGCAACTCGGGGCTCGTGGCACAGAACTCCGTGTCGCGCAGGTAGAATAGGTCGGGCAGCCGCTCGACCGAACCGCGCACGACGCCGTGCGTGTCGTCGGTATCCGCCTCGCCGGTCACGCGGATCATCAGGGCGTCGGCCGCCTCGTCCGGGGTGAACCAGTGGACGATGTTGCCGAACCCGTCCTCGCGGGCGGTCAGGCGACCGTCCACGGAGGTGTCGATGCGCCAGCGGCGGATGTATTGCCCGTCATGGTCGCGCGGCGTCAGGCGCAGGATCTGGATCAGACCCCGTGCCGGCTGCTCGTAGGTGTAGCTGGTCTCATGGACCACGCGGATGCGCATGCGCCTTTCCCGCCTGTGATGGTCGTCAACTGCCCGGCCCCCGGCCGGACTCAGCCGACGAGATACTGCTTGGCGATCGCTTCGCCCACCCCGTTGTTCTCGACGATGAACGCTTCCACGAACTCGTGGAGGCCGGCGTTGAAGATGCGGTCGATGTTGTCGCTCTCCAGCTTGGCGAGCAGGTTGCCCGCCAGCCGCTGGCTCGGCCCGCGCCGTCCGTAGGCGTCGGCGATGAGGTCGAGGTACTCCACGATCACGCCGTAGCAATTGGCGAAGGAGCGCGGCATCTGCTTGTTGAGCATCAGCAGGTCCGCCACCAGCAGGGGCTTCACGCTCTCGCGGTAGACCCAGTGATAGGCCGTCAGGGCCGACACTTCGCGCAGGATCGTCGTCCACTGGAAGTAGTCGAGGCTGCCGCCGATCTTCTCGTCGTGCGGCAGGAGGATCTGGTATTTCACGTCCAGGATGCGGGCGGTGTTGTCGGCCCGCTCGATCGCCGTGCCGAGCCGCGTGAACCAGAAGGCGTCGTTGCGCAGCATCGTGCGGAACGCTGAGCCATCATAGGTGAGCGAGACGGTCTTCACCCAATCGAGGAAGCGGCCGAACTCGTCGCGGTTCAGGTCGCGCCCGGCATAGGAGCGCAGTTCGAGCCACGCACCGTTGATCGCGTCCCACATCTCGGTGGTCAGCGCCGTGCGCACGGAACGGGCATTCTCCCGCGCCGCCTCGATGCAGGAGCGGATCGAGGACGGGTTGTGGGGGCTGAAGGCGAGGAAGTCGCACACCGTGTCGGCATTCACGACGCTGTAATGCGGCTTGAACAGCTCCGGGTCGCCAGCCGAGGCCAAAGCCGATTCCCACTCGTTGCTCTCCCCGTAACTGGAGGGGAGGGCGGCGAGGCGGTGGGCGGCGTCGAGGATGCGCGCGACGAAGTCGGCGCGTTCGACGTAGCGCGAGAGCCAGTAGAGGTTGTCGGCAGTCCTGGAGAGCATGTTGCGGCTCGATCGTCCCGGCCCCGGGGGGCTTACGCGGTCTTGAACGGGTTCAGGCGGTCAGGCGTCGAGCACCCAGGTGTCCTTCGTGCCTCCGCCCTGGCTCGAATTCACCACGAGGGATCCTTCCTTGAGGGCGACGCGCGTCAGACCGCCCGGCACGATACGAATCTCGTCCGCCCCGCATAGCACGAAGGGCCGCAGGTCGACGTGGCGCGGGGCGATGCCGGAGGCGACGAAGGTCGGGCAGGTGGAGAGCGAAAGGGTCGGCTGGGCGATGAACCCGTCCGGCGCGTGGCGCAGCTTCTTCGCGAAGTCGTCGATCTCGCGCTTGCTCGCATGGGGGCCGACGAGCATCCCGTAGCCGCCCGAGCCGTTCACTTCCTTCACCACTAACTCGGACAGGTTGTCCATCACGTAGGAGAAGGCCTCCTTCTCGCGACAGCGATAGGTCGGCACATTGTGCAGGATCGGCTCCTCCCCCGTGAAGAACTTCACGATCTCCGGCATGTAGCTGTAGACCGCCTTGTCGTCCGAAATGCCGGTGCCGACCGCGTTGGCGAGCGTCACCGAGCCCCGCTCGTAGGCGTTCATGATGCCCGGCACGCCGAGCACCGAATCCGGTCGGAAGACCAGCGGGTCGAGGAAGTCGTCGTCGAGGCGACGGTAGATCACGTCCACCTTCCGCGGCCCCTCGGTGGTGCGCATGTAGACCACGTCGTCCTTGGTGAAGAGGTCGGACGCCTCCACCAGTTCGACGCCGAGTTTGTCGGCCAGGAACGAGTGCTCGTAGAAAGCCGAATTGAAACGGCCGGGGGTGAGCAGCACGACGGTCGGGTCGCGGGTGGCCGAGGTCGGGGCGAGGCTGCGCAACGTCGCGAGGAGGGCGTCGGGATAGTTCTCGACCGGGGCGACGCGATGCTTCGAGAACAGGTCCGGAAAGAGCCGGAGCATCACTTCGCGGTTTTCCAGCATGTACGACACGCCGGAGGGGATGCGGGCATTGTCCTCGAGAACGAAGAAGTCCTTCTCGCCGGTGCGGACGATGTCGATGCCGGCGACATGAACGTAGAGATCGTGCGGCACCCGGAAGTTGCGCATCTCCATCCGGTAATGGGCGTTCCGGTAGACGAGGTCGGCGGGAATGATGCCGGCCTTGATGCATTCCTGCGCGCCGTAGACGTCCTTCAGGAACATGTTCAGCGCCGTGACGCGCTGTTTCAGCCCCCGTTCCAGGAAATCCCATTCCGGCCGGGTGATGACCCGGGGAATGATGTCGAAGGGGATCAGGCGTTCGGTCGACTCGGTGTCGCCGTAGACGGCGAAGGTGATGCCGATGCGCCGGAACAGCAATTCGGCCTGGGAGCGGCGGGTGTTGAAATGGTCGGCGGGCGTCGAGTCGAGCCAGGCCTTCAACCGACCATAGGCCTCGCGGAGGGTGCTCGGATCGGCGGGGCCGCCCAGGCCGGTCATTTCGTCGAAGGCTGCGGCAGCCATGCTGTGCTCTCTCCCAAGCGCTCAAGCTCAAGAGGCAAGAGGCGCGCCATGGCCGTTAGCGTAGCGGTCCCGAGCCGGCTTACCAGGGGACACCAGTTCTAGATGAGCTTGAGCCCTTTCAGGCTCGCATGACCGTTACGGGCCATGATGATGTGATCGTGCACCACGATGTTCAGCGGCGCCAGGACTGAAACGATCTCGCGGGTCATGCTGACATCCGCTGCCGAGGGTTTGGGATCACCCGACGGGTGGTTGTGCGCGAGGATGATCGCCGTCGCCGAGAGTTCGAGCGCCCGCCGCGCGACCTCGCGGGGATAGACGGGGGTGTGGTCCACCGTGCCCCGCCCCTGAACCTCGTCGGCGATCAGATGGTTGCGCTTGTCGAGGAAGAGGATGCGGAATTCCTCGCGTGGGGCGAACGCCATGGTCGCCCGCAGGTATTCGGAGAGGGCGCTCCACGAGGTGAGCACGTCGCGCTCGCGGATCGCGCCCCGGGCGAGGCGGCGGCCGGCGGCCTCCACGAGCTTCAGATCGGCGACGACGCCCGGCCCGATCCCCCCGACTTCGAGGAGCCGGGCCCGCTCGGCGCCCAGCACCTCCGCGAGGCTGCCGAAGCGACGGATCAGCGCCTTGGCGAGCGGCTTCACGTCTCGGCGGGGAATCGCCCGGAACAGCAGCAATTCGAGGAGTTCGTAATCGGGGAGGGCGTCGCCCCCGGCCTCCGCGAACTTGTCGCGCAGGCGATCCCGATGGCCGAGATAGTGGGGCTCCTCCGCAGGGGGAGCCGGCGGCGGCGCGGACTCCACGCCCGTCCTCAGGCCGCCGGGTTGACCGGCTGGTGGAGGCCCTTGGGTGAGACCGTGAAGATCTCGACGCCCGTGTCTGTCACGGCGACCGTGTGCTCGAACTGCGCCGAGAGGGAGCGATCGCGGGTCACGGCGGTCCAGCCGTCGCCCAGCACCTTCACCGCCGGGCGGCCGAGATTGATCATCGGCTCGATGGTGAAGAACTGGCCGGGCTTCAGCGGCACGTCGTAGCTCGCCTCGACGTAGTGCAGGATGGTCGGCGCATCGTGGTAGCTGCGCCCGAGGCCGTGGCCGCAGAAGTCGCGCACCACCGAGCAGCGCTCGGACTCGGCGAAGCTTTGGATCGCCCGGCCGATGTCGTTGGTGGAGCCGCCGGGCTTCACCGCCGCGATGCCGCGCATCAGCGCCTCGTAGGTGATCTCGCACAGGCGCTGCGCCTTGCGCGGCACCTCCCCGACGAAGGCCATGCGGCTCGAATCGCCGTGCCACCCGTCGAGGATGAGGCAGATGTCGAGATTGATGATGTCGCCCTCGCGCAACGGCTTGTCGTTGGGGATGCCGTGGCAGACGACGTGGTTGATCGAGGTGCAGATCGACTTCGGATAGCCGCGATAGAACAGCGAGGCCGGATAGGCCTTGTTGTCCATGGCGAATTCGAAGGCGAGCTTGTCGAGGGCGTCGGTCGTAACGCCGGGCTGGGTTGCCTCCATCAGAAGGTCGAGGGCCTGGGCGGTGAGGTGCCCCGCCCGGCGCATTCCCGCGAAATCCTCCGGGCCGTGGATCGGCGGCTCCGGCGCCCGGCGCGCCTGGGCGCTCGCCTGTTCCTGCATCATGATCAGCGGTTTCTGGTAGGATCGTCTTACTGGCGTCGGTGTCTATGTACGGTGCGCCAGCCGGCAGGCCAAGCGCCCCGCGCGACGGGCGATGCGCAAACGGCATGTCCTGTCCGCGAGGCTCGCGTGCCGCCTCCCTTGCGCGGGCGGGGGCCGGGGCGGCATAAGCGCAGGCGGACATGCCCCACGGGCGGGGCAGGCGAGGGCCGGATGGCAGGCAAGTCGGTACCGCATTTCCACAACGAACCCGGCGTCCCGGCCATTTCGGTCGGCGCGAAGGAGTTCATGTGCATCGGCGCGCTGCCGCCGTTCGACCACCCGCACGTGTTCCTCGACATGGGCGCGGACAACGAGATCATCTGCCAGTATTGCTCGACGCTCTACCGCTACCAGCCGTCGCTGGGTGCCGGCGCGGCCGACCCGGCCGAGTGCGTCTGGCACGACGATTCGGCGGCGGCGGCGGCCTGAAAGGGCGCCCGAGAGCGGTGTCGCCCGAACCGACCTCTCCCGCCACCCAACTCGACATCGGGATCGTCGGCGCCGGCATCGGCGGCCTGACGGCGGCGCTCGCCCTGTCGGATGCGGGCCACGCGGTCACGCTGATCGAGCGGCGCACCGGTTTCAGCGAAGTCGGGGCGGGTATCCAGATTTCCCCCAATGCCAGCCGGGTGCTGGCCGGGCTCGGCCTGTCCGCCGCCCTGCGCCGGGCGGCGAGCGAGCCGCCGGGGGTCGAGGTGCGCGCCCTTGAAAGCGGCCGCCGGATCGGCGGCGTCGCCCTCGGCGCGGGCGCACGGGAGAGCTTCGGCGCGCCCTATTACGTGATCCACCGCGCCGACCTGCAGACCCTGCTGCTCGACGCGGTGCGGGCGCGGCCCCGCATCCGCCTGTTGATGGGCCGCTCGGCCGCGCAGGCGCGGGAGGGGTCTGAGCGGGTCCAACTCACCGTTGAGACCGGCACGGGCACGCAGGACTTGGACTTCGATCTCTTGATCGGGGCGGACGGGCTGCGTTCTGTCCTGCGCCAGCATTTCGACGATGCGCCCCTGCGGCCGGGCCGGGCGGCGGCATGGCGGGCCCTGATCCCGCGCGAGGCGGTGCCGGACTCCCTCCAGGGGGAGGCGACGGGCCTGTGGCTCGGGCGCGGCCGACACGTGGTGCACTACCCGGTGAGGAGCGGGAGCCTGCTCAACGTCGTGGCCATCGTTCCCGAGGCGGTGGGCGAGAAGGGCTGGGGACGGCTCGGCGAGCCGGCCGTGCTGCGCTCTCATTTCCGCCGCTGCGCCGAGCCCCTGCGGGAGGTGCTGGCCCTGCCCGATTCGTGGCTTGTCTGGTCCCTTGCCGACCGCCCGGCGCCCCGCCCCTTGGCGCGGGGGCGGATCGCCTTGCTCGGCGATGCGGGGCATCCGGTCCTGCCCTATCTCGCGCAGGGTGCGGCGCTGGCCATCGAGGACGCCGCCGTGCTGACGCGCTGCCTCGCGGAAGCGTCCGCCGTCCCGGCGGCCCTCGCCGCCTATGCTCAGGCTCGCGAGGCCCGCGTGCGGCAGGTGCAGCGGGCGGCCCGCGCCAACGGGCGCACCTACCATGCCGGCGGCGTGGTCGGCCTCGTCCGCGATGCCGTGATGCGGCGTCTTGGGCCAACAGGCATGCGCGACCGTTACGCCTGGGTCTATGGATGGACGCCCCCGGCTTGATCCCGGCGAGCGCGGCGGCTACCGCTGCGCTGCGAGCGGACGTGGCGGAACCGGTAGACGCACGAGACTTAAAATCTTGCGGCCGAAAGGCCGTGCGGGTTCGAGTCCCGCCGTCCGCACCACATCACCGGCATCGTCGTCACCGCCCCGTCCTCACGCCGCGCGAACCGTCGCCACGAAGCGGGTCATCTCGGCCTGAAGGCGCTCGGAATGGCGGGAGAGTTCGGACGCCGCGTCGAGCACTTGGCTCGCCGCCGCGCCGGTCTCCTCGGCCGCGCCCGCGACATCGGCGATGGTGTTCGTGACCTCGCCCGTGCCCGTGGCCGCCTGGGCGACATTGCGGACGATCTCCTGCGTCGCCGCACCCTGCTCCTCCACCGCCGCCGCGATGGCCGTCGCCACGCCGCTGATCTCACGGATGCGTCCGCCGATCGAATCGATGGCACGCACCGCTTGGCCGGTCGAGGCCTGGATCCGGGCGATCTGGGTCGCGATGTCCTCGGTCGCCCGCGCCGTCTGGCCCGCCAGCTCCTTCACCTCGGAGGCCACCACCGCGAAGCCCCGCCCCGCCTCTCCGGCGCGGGCCGCCTCGATGGTCGCGTTCAGGGCAAGCAAGTTGGTCTGCCCGGCGATGTGGGCGATCATCGTCACCACGTCGCCGATCCGCGCGACGGCCTCGTTCAGTTCCTGCACGGAGGACGCGGTCTCGCCGGCCTCGTCCACGGCCCGGCGTGCCAGATCGGCCGAACCCGCGACCTGCCGGCCGATCTCCTGCACCGACGAACCCAGTTCCTCGGCCGAGGCCGCCACCGTGGTGACGTTCACCGCCGCCTCCTCGGCCGCGACGGCGACCGTGGTGGATTGCGCGGCGGTGCGGGAGGCCGTGCCGGACATCGCCTGAGCCGTCGCCTGCAACTGCGTCGCCGAGGACGAGACCAGGGTGGCGATCCCGCCGATGGCGGCCTCGAACCCGTCGGCCATCTGGCGCATGGCGGTCTGGCGCTGCTCCTCGGCCGAAAGGCGGGCGACGCGGGTCTCCTCCTCAAGCTGCCGCTCGCGGATGAGGTTGTCGCGGAACACCTGCACGGTCGCGGCCATGGCGCCGATCTCGTCCCGGCGGCCCGCGCCGGGGATGGCGACAGTGGTGTCGCCCCCCGCCAGCTTCTCCATCGCGCCGGTCATGCGCTGGATCGGCCGCGAGATGCGCAGGAAGCTGAACAGGGCCGCCAGCAGCGACAGCACCACCACGAGGCCGGCGGCGAGGCCCGCCGTGCGGATCGCCGATTCGGCATCCGCGATGGTCCCGCTCACCGCGACCTCGGCGGCCTGCTTGTTGACCGCGACGTTCTTCTTCAGCGTGTCGGACGCGTTGGTCGCCAGTTGCAGCAGGTCGGGCCCGAGCAGGATCGCCAGGGCTTCGCTCCGATGGCCCGCAGCCAGGGTGTCGATCACCGTCGCCTGCTGCGTGAGATACGTGGCCCAGAGGGTCGAGAACCGCTCGTAGAGGGCACGCTCCTCGGCGGTCTTGTCCATGGCTTCGTAATCGTGCCGCAGCGTATCGATGGTCTTGCCGACGCCGTCGACCGATTTCCGGTTGTCGGCAAGGTCCTCCGCCGTCTGGGACGACAGGACCAGCCGGTAGAGCTTCACCCGGTGGTCGCGGATCGCGGTGTTGATCTGGTTGACGACGTTGACTGCCGGAAGCTTCACGCGGCCGATCTCGCCGATGTTCTGCTTCATCTCGGAGAGGCTTCGGACGGCGACATAACCTTGCCCTGCTGCGACGAGAGCCGCCAAGCCGAACATGCCCCCGAGGGCCGCTTTGATCGAGACATGCATGGTGGACGGCCAGTCAAAAGAACACTGCCGTCATGCATAAAAATACACATTGAAGATTGTATAAACATCATCCAATCGCTGCCTAGATTCACGGCAGCGATATCTTTCCGCACCCCGCAGCGATAGTTGGATCGCTGCGGGGGCGGGGGCGATCACCAGCCGCCGTAGCCGTAGGGCCGATCGCAATGGCGGCGGTGGCCGTAGCCGTAACCGGCGTAGCGGTAGCCGTCGTCGGGATCGACGTCGTAGCGGCGCACGACGCGCTCGGTGCGGTAGACCGGGACTTCGTCGACCTCGTAGGCGCGAACGCGCGGGGCCGGAGCATAACCGTAGCCGTAGGCGGGAGCGGGCCGGGCGTAGCCGTACCCGTAGGCCGGCTCGGCATGGGCTTCGGAGATGGCGGCGCCGAGAAGGGCGCCCGCCGCGAGGCCGCCGATCACGCCGGCGGCGACCGCGCCACCACCCCGCGCCTGCGCCTGCGGAGCGCCGAGGGACCCGACCATGACCAGGGTGGCGGCGGCCAGGGTAGCGAACGTCTTCATGGCCCAACCCTCTCGATGTCTTCGGCCGGCTGTTCCGGCCATGGAGAGAGAATGCCGTGCGCCGCCTGCATCGGCCCTGAAGCCATCTGGCAGCAATTGTTCAGCTTGGGGTGGCGTCAGGCCGAGGGGGATTCCACCGGCCCCGCATAGGCCCGCAGCCGCCGGGCCATGGTGATGCCGGGGATGGCCAGCGCAGCAAGGACACAGGCCGCCACGACGAGGAGCGCGGTGCCCATCACCCGGAACAGCACCACGCCGAGGATACCCCCGCCGAGGAACGCCGCCACGGTCACGAGGTGGAGGCGCAGCTTGTCCCGGTCGACGCCGGGGTGGCGTTCGAGGAGGTTGGCGAGCCCGATCCCAATATCCGTCACCATGCCGGTGACGTGGGTGGTGCGCACCCGCGCGTTGGTGATCTGCGTCACGGTGGCGTTCTGCAGGCCGAGGAGGAAGCTGAGGCCGAGCGCGAGCACCGCGCCGCGCGCGTCCTCCGGCAGGAACGGGGCCGCGCAGCCCAGCACCAGCAGCAGTGCCGCCTCACCGAGGATGCCGTAGGCGTAGACCCCCGGCAGATGCCGCGTGCGCCCGGCATCGATGAGCAGGGTCGCGGCCATCGCCCCCGCGACGAAGGCCAGCACGAGGAGCAGGCCGAACAGCGCCATCCGCACCTCGCCGAGGCCGAGATGGTCGGCGAGCGCCGAGACGTTGCCGGTCATGTTCGAGGAGAAGGTGCCGAAGGCGTAGAAGCCGGCGACGTTCAGGGCCCCCGCGATGGCGGCGAAGGTCCAGCCGAGGCGTTCGTCGATCCGGTACGTCCGGGTGGACCCTTCGTGAACAAGCATGGCGGCGGTGGTCTGGTAGGTAGCGAGAGATCGGGCGCGGCCGGATGATACCGGCCGGACGTTACCGAGCTACAGCCCCAGCGCCCCGCCATCGGAGCGCGGATCGTGCGTGGCAGCGATGCGTCCATCGCGGGAATGGCGCACCAGCATCCCGGCATGGCCGAGGGTGTCGCTGTAGGCTTGGCCGACCGGCTCGATCTCGTGGCCCATCCGCTCCAGGGCGGAAAGGCAGGCGGGATCGAAGCGATCCTCGACCTTCACGCTGAGCGACGGCGCACCCCAGGTGCGGCCGTAGAGCAGGCGTGGGGCATCGACGGCCTCCGCCACCGACATCCCGTAGTCGGCGTAGCGCGCGAAGATCTGCGCCTGGAATTGCGGCTGCCCGTCCCCGCCCATCGAGCCGTAGGCCATCACGCGGCCGTCGTCGAAGCAGGCCAACGCCGGGATCAGGGTGTGGAACGGACGCCGCCCCGGCTCCAGCGGGTTCACCGAGGCCGGATCGAGGGAGAACGACACGCCGCGATTGAGCCACGCGAGACCGGTCCGCGGCAGCACCGTGCCGGAGCCGTATTCCCAGTAGACCGACTGGATGTAGGAGACGGCGAGCCCGTCCTTGTCGATCACGCCCATCCACACCGTGTCGCCGCTATGCGAGACGACCGGGATCGAGGCGGCCCGCTTCATCTCGATTCGCGCCGCCTCGGCGGCGAGGCGCTGCGCGTCGAGGAAGGTCGCGGGATCGTGGCGCAGGCGGGAGAAGTCCGTCACCACCCGGTCGCGGATGGCGAAGGCGCGCTTCGTCGCCTCGATCATCCCGTGGTAATGCGCGGCCGTCTCCGGCTCGGCGATGGCGAGACGGTCGAACAGGCCGAGGATGATGAGCGCCGCGAGCCCCTGGGTCGGCGGCGGGAAGTTGTACAGCGTCGCGTCCCGGCGGCGCAGGGTGAGCGGCGCCCGCTCCGCCGGCCGGTAGGCCTTGAGGTCGGCGCGGGAGACCGGGGCGCCGAGCTTTTCGAGATCGACGCCGATCTCCCGGCCGATATCGCCCCGGTAGAAGTCGTCCAGCCCGGCGTGGCTCAGTTGTTCGAGCGTTCCGGCGAGCGCCGGGAGACGGCGCGTCTCGCCCGCCGGGAAGGGCTTGCCGTCCTTCAGGAAGGTCGCCGCGAAGTTCGGCGCCTCGTGCAGGGTGTCGCCCGGCTGCGGCGTGTAGCGCGCCTCGCTCGCCGACACCGGCACGCCCTCGCGAGCCTGACGGGTCGCGTCGGCCAGCAGCGTTTCGAGGGGAAGCCGTCCGCCCAGCGCTTTCGAGAGTTCGAGGGCAAGAGCCCAGCCGCCGACGGCGCCCGCCACCGTCACCATCGCCTCCGGGCCACGGGGCGGGATCGCGTCGTAGCCCTTCTCCCGGTAGCGGGCGATGGTGGCCTCGCGGCCCGCCGGGCCGCAGGCCTCGATGCCCCGCACCTTCCCGCCGCGCTCGCGCACCAGCCAGAAGCCGTCGCCGCCGAGGCCGTTCATGTGCGGGTAGACCACCGCGATGGACGCCGCCATGGCGACCATCGCCTCGATGGCGTTGCCGCCCTGCGCCAGCACGGTGAGGCCCGCCTGCGCCGCGAGGCTGTGCGGCGCGGCGACGGCGGCGGACGAGAAGATCGGTGTCTCGGGCATGGCGTGTCCGGCGGGTCTTGCTGTCGAATAGGCGAGGGCGGCGGGCAACGCAAAGCTTATACCCGGCGCGAGACCCATCGCGCCCTATGTCCGGGTCATGTTGATTTTCGAATGGACCGTCGCCGTCCTGCTCGGCGCGGTCGTCCTGACGGGGCTCGCCGCACGGCTCGGCGCCCCGTATCCGGCGTTTCTCGCCATCGGCGGCATCGGCCTCGCGTTCGTGCCCGGCGTGCCGAACCTGCGCCTCGATCCCGAACTGGCGCTCGCCTTGTTTCTCGCTCCGGTCCTGCTCGATGCCGGGTTCGATGCGTCCCTGCGGGACCTGAGGGTGAGCTGGCGACCCGTGCTCGGCCTCGCCGTGGGCGCGGTGGTGGTGACGAGCCTCGCGGTCGCGGTCGTGGCGAAGGTGATCGTGCCCGACATGCCGATTTCGGCCTGCATCGCGCTGGGCGCCATCGTCGCGCCTCCCGATGCGGTGGCGGCGATGGCGGTGCTTCGGCATGCGCCGATGCCCCACAGGCTCGCGACCATCCTCAAGGGCGAGAGTCTGCTCAACGATGCGGCATCGCTGCTGCTCTACCGTCTCGCCGTCGGTGCCGCGATGGCGGGCAGCTTCTCGATGCAGGAGGCCCTCCCGGGCTTCCTGCTCGGCGTCGCCGCGAGTTTCGTCGTCGGCCCGCTGCTCGGGATCGCTTTCGTCGCCCTGCGAAAGCGGATCAGCGATCCGCCGACAGCCATCGTGCTGCAATTCGTCGCCGCCTTCGGTCTGTGGCTCGCCGCCGAGAAGGTGGAGATGTCCGGCGTCCTCGTCGTCGTCACCTTCGCGATGACCGTGGCCAGGAAGGCGCCGGGCGTCACCGCCCCGCGGGCGCGGATCGTCTCCTACGCCGTGTGGGACACGGCGGTCTTCGTCATCAACGTGCTGGCCTTCGTCCTCATCGGCATCCAGATCGATCCGATCCTGGAGCGGCTGAACCCCACCGACCAATGGCAGGCGATCCTGTTGTCGGGCTTCGTCTTCCTGACCGTCGTCCTGGCGCGGCTCGCCTGGGTTCTCCCGACGAGTGGCCTGCGCGGCTTCGGCCTCGGCCCGCACGGGGACCGGGCCCGGCTCGGGGCCGGGGTGGCGGTGGCCTGGGCTGGGATGCGCGGGATCGTGACCGTGGCGGCGGCGCTCGCCCTGCCGCAGGACTTCCCGCACCGGGACCTCGTGGTGTTCACGGCCTTCTTCACCGTGCTCGGGACGCTGGTGCTGCAGGGCCTCACCCTGAGCCCGCTGCTCAGATTGCTGAAGCTGCCCGACGACGACCCCGTAGGGCAGGAGGTCGGGCGCGGGCGGGCTGCCGCCTACGGCGCGGCGCTCAAGAGCCTCGAAGCACGTGGGGATTGCGCCGCCACGGATTCCCTGCGCGCGGAGTTCCGCTCCGCCCTCGCCGAAGCCGAGGCCCATGAGGAAGGGCGCGCGCCCGAGAGCCTTCCCGCCGACGCCGCGCGCCTCAACGCCATCCTCGCCGCCCGCGACAAGGTGATGGAGATGCGCCGCAAGGGCGAGATCGGCGACGACGCCTACTTCCTGCTGGAAGAGGAGTTCGATTGGGCCGAACTCAGCGCGACCCCGCGCGCCGACTTGTGAGGCTCAGCCCGCCTTGCGCGCGGCGATGCGGGTCTCGATGGCATCCCACACGGTGACGGCGAGGTTCGGCCCGCCGAGGCGCTCGATGGCGCGGATGCCGGTGGGGGAAGTGACGTTGATCTCGGTGAGATGGCCGTCGATCACGTCGATGCCCACGAGGATCAGGCCGCGCCGCGCCAGCTCCGGGCCGATCGTCGCGCAGATCTCGCGCTCGCGCTCGGTCAGTTCGGAGGCCGAGGCCGCGCCGCCGCGCACCATATTCGAGCGGATGTCGCCCGCCGCCGGCACGCGGTTCACCGCGCCCATGGCGACGCCGTCCACGAGGATGATGCGTTTGTCGCCCTCGGTCACGCGGTCGAGGTAGCGCTGCGTCACCCAGGCTTCCTTGAAGGTCGTGGCGAAGAGATCGAACATCGAGCCGAAGTTCGGGTCCTTCTCCGTCACCTTGAACACCGCCGCGCCGCCATGGCCGTGCAGCGGCTTCATCGCCACCGTGCCGTGCTCCAGGCGGAACGCCTCGATGTCCGCGCGATCACGGCTGATCAGCGTCGGCGGCATCAGTTCGGGGAAATCGAGGACGAAGAGTTTTTCTGGGGCGTTACGCACCTCGGACGGGTCGTTGACGACCAGCGTCTTCGGGTGGATCCGCTCCAGCATATGAGTCGCCGTGACATAGGCCATGTCGAACGGCGGATCCTGGCGCATCAGAACCGCATCGCACTCGGCGAGGTCCATCCGCTCTGGCGGCGCGAGGGTGAAGTGATCACCCTGCACGTCCTGGACGGTCAAGGCCTCGACCCGCGCCGTCACCCGCCGGCCCTGCATCGAAAGCCGATCGGGGGTGTAGTGGAAGAGCCGGTGGCCCCGGCGCTGAGCTTCGAGCAGCAGCGCGAAGGTCGTATCGCCCGCGATCCGGATGTTCTGGATCGGGTCCATCTGGACCGCAACGGTCAGGCTCATGGTGGCTTTCCCGTGCGCGGGTGACGCGGCTGTCAGTTGTTCTGCATCGACTTGCCGCCGGTGCGGCGATCATAGTCGCCGATGGCCGCGCGGCACTTCTGAGACAGCTTGGCACGGTTGCGCTGCATGCAGCGGTCCGCGTCGGGGCTGTTCGGATCGACGCCGATGCACAGGCGGAAATAATCGTCGGCGCAGCCGAGCTGCAGGCCCTGATCTTCACGCTGCGCGAAAGCCGGAGCGGCCGAGAGCGTCAGAAACGTCAGTGCTGCGAGCGCGACGGCTCGCGGCGAACGAAGGGAATTGTCCGGAACCAGTCGCATCCAGCCTTGTCCTCAAACAACGATTGCGGGGCGGCGGACCAGCCCGCGTTGCGTCCGCATATCGGGCCAGCCGGGCGGTAGGCAAGCGCCCCGGCCACCACTTGTGTCGCACGTTGCAGAAATACGGCGGCCGGCTCCCGGCGAGAAAACGGCCCCGCCCGCATCCGGGCAGGGCCAGTTAAAGGGAGGAAACGCCCGCCATGGGCTACGGTCTTCAAGCAAGGCGCAGGCCAAGTGAATCCGGCCGCACCGCGACCCCGGCAAGCATCTGTTAACCATCCCGTGATGATCTGATCAGGCACGAGACCAGAATTCAGGCCCTTCCACCTAACGCCCCTTGCCGACGCCCATTGCCGGGCCTGGGCAAAAGCCCGGATCGCCGACAGGAGCCAGATCATGAACCGCCACCGGAAAATCGAACGCAGCGCCGTGTCCTCTCCGGCATCGGACGAGCCCGCCGGCACCGGCATCGTCATTGCCTTCCCGTCGCGGGGCACGCGGCCGACCCGCCCGGCGCCCGTCTCGGGCGAGTCGCGCGGCCAGATCCTGCTCTTCCTCGGCGTACGCTACGAGCGCCTCGCCTCCTGAGCGACCCCTCGTCCCGCCCGGGCCCCTTCCCGGTACAGTGACGCGTCCGGCGCGGCCGGCGGATGCGACCGCACGCCCGCAGCCCCGTTCAGCGCCATGCCCCAGACACTCAGCCTCCCGCATGCGGGCGCGATGCGCAGGCGCCGCGCCCTCCGCACGCTGCCCTTCGGCCTCGCCCTCGGCCTTCTGGTCTCATGCGCGCAGCAGGGGGATTTCGGGCGGCCCAAGGCCGGCGTCTGGAACAGCCTGATCGACGCCACCGGCACCGTGGCGGCGGGCGAGCGCGGCGGCCCGGCCTCGGCGTCGCCGCTCACCGACAACGAGCAGGACCTGCGCGCCCGCGCCTGGCGCTTCCTGATGCCCGCGACGACGCGGGAGGCCTTCCTCGACATCCTCGCCAACCTGACCCGCGCACGGGTGCTGCCGCCGTCCTGGCGGCCCCACGATCCATCGCGCTACCACGACGCGATCTTGGGCGAGGGACTGCGCTCCCCGGTCTCGCGCTACCGCCGCCTCACCGACGACGCCGTGGCCGATGCGCGGCTGATCCCGCCCTTCGCTGTGCTCGCGACGCGGGTGGCCGATGCCGACGCGCGGCGGCTGAAGAGCCTCCCCTTCGCCAAGACCCTCGACGATTGGGACGTGCGGCAGGCGGCCATGCGGGTGGCGGAGAACCGCTGCCTCGTGGCCTGGGTGCGGATGGAGACGGGCGAGCGCCTGGAAGCCTACCGCTACGCCTTGGAACACCTGTTCGCCGAGGCACCGGACCCCGCCGCCGCCGAATCCGAACGTGCCCTGGCGATGCTCTCCGGCCGGCGCCCCCTGCTCGATCCGGTGCTGCCGCCGGATGCGGCAATCCGCTGCGGGCTCGTTCCCGCGCCGGCCGTCGCCGTGGCGCCGCCGCTGGTCGTGAAGGACTGATACGGCGCTAGCGCTTGGCCGAATCGTCGGCGGCGGCGTCGGTGGTGCAGTTCACCGCTTGCACGGCGGCGTTGGCCGCCTCGCGCTGGCTCGGCAACCCGGCGATCACGCGCACCACGACGAAGCCGCGCCCCTCGGGGGCGACGATGCGTACATCGCGGCTCGGCTCGTTCTCGTCATCGTCGGCCAGCGCCTGATCGTATTGCGCGCGGGTGAGGATCACGAGGTCGAGGGCCCCGCGCACCGCCGCCTGATCGGTCACGGCGTAGAACGCGCCCTGCCGCCCATGGGCCGCGAGCGACAACGCTAGCGGACCCGTCCGGGCCGAGACGCGCATCGGCCCGTCCGTCAGGTCGAAGGCGCAGACGCCCACCGCCACCGCCGGGTCGGGGATCGGCAGCCACGCCTCCTGCGGCGCGGGCGTCTCGCCGGTCGAGAGGGCGTAGATCACCTGCGGATGGTCCAGGCTCTCGCTGGTGCGGGCGCGCGTCACCGCATCCGTCTCCGCGAGGCGCGGAATGGCCAGCACCGCCGCGATATGGACGATGCCCGCCAGGACGAGCCCCGCGAGGGTGGCGTAGGCGAGGCGCAGTCTCACGGCGCGCAACCCTTCCGAATGATGGAGGGCACGACGCTCCGGTCGAGGGAGCCGACGCCGGCGGCAGCCGGCGTGTCGTAGAGGCGCAGCGCCAAGCGCATCGGCCCGGTTGCGCGCGGGCTCGGGAGCCAGTTGCCGGGCTCGGCCTCCGGCGAAAGGGTGATCACGAAGCGCCCGTCCTGCCGACGCAGGATCTCGGTGGAGGTGAAACCGTCACGGATATGAGGACGATCCGGGTCGCGCACGCCGCGCCCGGCGACGGTCATCGTCCAGGCGCGGGCGGGGGGCACGACGCCGCCGATGGCGTAGGTGCAGGAGGCGTCGAGGGCGCGGCCCTCGTCGTCCTCGGCCGCCGTGAGGAGCAGGCCCTCGCCCACCGCGAGGGGGACCTCGCCCCGGCGGGCGTTCACGGCGCGGGTATAGGGATCGGCGCTGGTCGCCCCGGCGCGGGGCCACGCCGTCCAGGGGCCGATGCGGACGCCGCCGAACGGATAACCGCCCCGCGTCGCCCAATCGGCGCTAGCGAGACCGAGCACCGCCCCGAGGGCGAGGGCGTAGAGCACCAAGAGCGGCGTGCCGCTCTTGCGGACGAAGCGGGCGACGAGCCCCCCGGCCGCCCCAGCGGATGCGGGCAGGCGAGCGGCCTGACCGGACAACGCGACCTTCATGGCCTCATGCCTCACGGCAGGGCGATGCGGCCGCCCACGGCGCGGGCGCCCTCGGCGACCTCGCGGGCAGGCGCGGCGGAGGCGCGGTCATCCGAACCCGGCCGGGCATTGGCGCGGGGGCGCTCGGCGGCGCGGAACAACCCGTTCAGCCCGCCGATCACCTCGAACGAACGACGGGAGAGCTTGCCGAAGGCGCTGGCGTTCGGATCGACCGGCGCCGTCGCGCCGCCCGCCGCCGCCTGCGCGGCGGCCTTCGCGCTGTCCTTCAGGCCGGGCAGGCCCTTGATCTCGATGCCCTGGTGGGCCGGTTCCATCACGTCGTGCCACGTCTGGGCGGGCAGGGAGCCGCCGGTCAGCTTGTTGGTGGAGGTGTGGTCGTCGTTCCCGTACCAGACGGCGGCGACGTAATTGCCCGTGTAGCCCACGAACCATGCATCGCGGTAGGCGTTCGTGGTGCCCGACTTGCCGGCGACCTTGATGCCTTCGAGCTGCGCCCGCTTGCCGGTGCCTTCCTCGACCACCTTGTTGAGCATGAAGTTCATGTCGGCCACGACCTGCGGCGACAGGATCCGCTCGGGTGCCTCGTCCGCGTGGCGGTAGACGACCTCGCCGGAGGAATTGCGGATTTCGGTGGCGGCGTAGGGCTTCGCCTTGAACCCGCCGTTGGCGAACACGGCGTAGCCCGCCGCCTGATCGATCACCGTCACCTCGTCCGAGCCGATGGGCAGCGACACCGTGTCGATGAGCGGCGCGGTCACGCCCATGCTGTGGGCCATGGCGATGATCTTGGCGCGGCCCGCCTTCGCCGCCTTCGCCTCGTGGGTGATGCCGAGCGCCTTGCCGAGAGAGATCGAGATCTTGATCGGGATCGTGTTCACCGATTTCGCCACCGCGAGCCACATCGGCTGGCGGCCGGAATAGGAGCGCCCGTAATTCTGCGGGCACCAGTTGCCGATGCAGACGGGGCTATCCACCACCGTCGTGTCCGGCTTGAACTGGCCCGAGGCCAGGGCCGCCGCGTAGACGTAGGGTTTGAACGACGAGCCCGGCTGGCGCATGGCATCGGTGGCGCGGTTGAACTGGCTCTCGCCGTAATCGGCGCCGCCGACCATGGCGCGCAGAGCGCCATCGGGATCGAGGATCACCATCGCCGCCTCATCGACGTCGTAGGCGTCGCCGGACTTGCGCAGGATGTCGGCCACCACCTCGTCGGCGCGCTTCTGCACGGCGAGGTCGAGGGGAGTCTTCACCGTCAGCACCCGGTCGCGGATCTTGCCGCTGTCGGCCATGGCCTTCACCTGACCGAACGCCCAGTCGAGGTAGTAATCGGCCGTGATGTCGCGGGTGCGGGTGACGGGCGTGGCGGGGTTGCGCAGGGCCGTCTGGATCTGGCCCTCGGTGACGAAGCCAGCCTCGACCATGTTGTGCAGAACGTCGGCCGCGCGGGCGCGGGCGGCCGGCAGGTTCACGTGGGGCGCGTATTTCGTCGGCGCCTTGAACAGGCCCGCCAGCATCGCGGCCTCCGCAAGGCTGATGTCCTTGAGCGGCTTGCCGAAATAGTAATCCGCCGCCGCCACCGCGCCGAAGGTGCCGCCGCCCATGTAGGCGCGGTCGAGGTACAGCTTCAGGATCTCGTTCTTGGTGAGGTGGCTTTCCAGCCAGAAGGCCAGGAACGCCTCGTTCACCTTGCGCTCCAGGGAGCGCTCGTTCGTCAGGAACAGGTTCTTGGCAAGCTGCTGGGTTATGGACGAGCCACCCTGCGTGTTGCCGCCGCCGCGCGAGTTGGCGACCAGGGCGCGCAGCGTCCCGATCGGATCGATGCCGTAATGCTCGTAGAAGCGCCGATCCTCCGTGGAGATCAGCGCCTTGATCATGATGTCGGGAAACTGGTCGAGCGACAGCGAATCGTCGTGCTTGATGCCGCGCCGCCCGACCTCGGTGCCGTAGCGGTCGAGGAACGTGACCGCGAGGTCCTGCTGCTTCAGCCAGTTGTCGCTGGTGAGCTGGAAGGCCGGCTGCGCCAGGGCGAGCATCGCCAGGATGCCGCCCACGCCGAGCGTCAGCGCCTCGCTGGTGAGGTCGAGGCCGATCCGTTTCCACCCGCGCACGGCGAAGCGGCTCATGAAGCGCTGGAAGCGCTCGTAGACCTCGCCGGTCGAACGACCGCTGTCGTAGAGCGAGGCGTTGACCCACGCGTCGAAGGCGAGGGCCGCGCGCTCGATGCGAGTCTTGATTGCGTTCAATCTGGGCAGGCGCACGGTGTTCGGATCCGGTGTTCGGGCGCCCTCTCGGCTACCCTTTCCTTATCAGGGTTGCATCGCGGCGGCGAGGCGGCGCGATGCGCAGGTTAACGCAGGGGCCCCTCCAGGGGCCCTTTCCCCAGGGGCGGGATCATCATCGCGGTTAACGCGGCGATTGCGGCGGGCACGGGACGGCGGCTTGCCTCCGGCGGGCGCCTCAGGCAGACGGTCGGGGCCGATGTCCCGCTCCCCTTTCAAATCCGAGCCGCCTGCGGACGCGCCGTTCTGGCGCACCAAGTCCCTCGAAGAGATGTCTCCCACCGAGTGGGAGAGCCTGTGCGACGGCTGCGGCCGTTGCTGCCTCATCAAGCTCGAGGACGAGGATACTGGCGAGGTGCTGCACACCGATATCGGCTGCACGCTCCTCGACGGCTACGCCTGCCGCTGCCGGGATTATCCCCGGCGCCAGAAGAAGGTGCCCGATTGCGTGCGCCTGACTCCAGAGGCGGTGCGCGCGATCCCGTGGCTGCCGCCGACCTGCGCCTACCGCTTGGTCCGCGACGGGCTGCCGCTCTATTCCTGGCACCACCTCGTCTCGGGCAGCCGCACCACGATCCACGAGGCCGGCATGTCGGTGCGCGGGCGTATCGCCGGCGCCGAGGAGGAGTTCGGCGAGGACGAGTATCCCGAGCGCATCGTGGACTGGCCGGCGCTCTCGCCCGAGGACGAGGCGTAGCGTCGCGCCCTCATGCGGGTGCTTTGGAGAGCAGCCGCCCCCCGGCCAGGGCGTTCAGCCCGATCACCCCCGCCACGACCACGGCGTGGACGAGGAGGTCGGACGCGGTGGCCTCCGCCGGGTGGAACGGCACGAGGAGCGTCGCGGCGGCTCCCGCCACGGCGAGGCCGGCGAGCGCCGCCGTCAGGTTCGGCCGCAGGGGGCAGGCCCGGCGCAGCATCGCGACGATCAGCAGCGACAGCGGCACCGAAACGCAGACGAGGAAGCTGAAGCAGCTCACCGGCTCGTGCGCCTCGCTGAGGTCGAGGGGCGGGGCGACCCACGCCCGTAGGCATCCGAGGCCGCTCGCGCCGATCCACAGGGCGGCGGCCGGCACGGGCAGCAGCGCCCAGGCCGGCGAGCGGCCCGGCACGCTGGTGGCGAAGGCGGCGTAGGCGGCGGTGATCGCAGTGAGCGCCCCGCCCGCCGCCGCGAGCCAGAGATCGGCCCGGCCGGTGCGGTGTTCGAGCCCGATCATCGCGAGTTTCGAGGCGAGCAGCGTGCCGATGACGACTGCCGCGCCGATCCACAGCGCCGCCCGCAGCGCGGGACGGGGCAGGGGCCGTACGGGTTCGAGGCGGCCAGCGAGATCCTCGACGAGCCGGTCGTGGCGCGTGTCCATCATTCGCCCCCCGGCGTGAGACTGGCCCGGAGCGCCTTCAGGGCCCGGTGCAGGTTGACCTTCAGGGCGTTCTTGCTGCGCCCGGTGAGGGCGGCGGTCTCGTCGAGGCTCAGTTCGCGCAAACCCAGATGCTCCACCGCCTGCCGCTGCCCCTCCGGCAGGGCCGCCACCGCCCGCGCCAGGGCGGCGCCGCGCTCGCGCGCTTCGATGCCCGCGCCGGGGGCGGGGAGGGGATCCACCTCCGCCTCGTAGGAGAGGGGATCGAACACCTCCTGAGGCCGGCGCGCGGCCCGGCGCAGGCGGTCGATGGCCCGGCGCTTAGTGATGGCCCGCAGCCACGGCATGAAGGGGCGGGCGGGATCGTAGCTCGCCCGCGCGGCGTGCAGGGTCATCAGCGTGTCCTGCACCACGTCGTCCACCGCGTCGCCGCGCACACCCTGCGAGCGCGCGAAGCCGGCGATGACCGGCAGACAGGCGCGGAGCAGCGCGCGGTAGGAGGCCGCATCGCCCCGCTGCGCCGCCGCCATCAGGCCCGCCAATTCGCCTTCGAGCGCCATTCCGCTTCCGGCCCGTGCCTCTCCGCGAGCGCTTTCTAGCGCAGCCGGCCGAGATGCGCGACCGACCGGGGTGAACCCGCCGGCGCCGAGGGCGAATGAGGCGGCCATACCTAACCTCCCGTTCGCGCGGCGCCGATCACGCGGCCCGCTCCGTCCTGCACGATCACGGCGGCGGCCTCGCCCGCCGGCCAGGGCAAGGTCCATTCCCGTGCGGCGCCGGTCCAGCGGCCGATCTCGGCGACGGAGCGGACCACGTTCGCCTGCTTGATGGTGCGCCCGGCATTCTCGCCACGGGCGACGGATGTCACGTGGCTCGGATCGAACCCGACGAGGGTGACGGTGCCGGAGCCCGTCCCGGCGCCGAGGCGCACCCGGAGGCCGCCCTCGCGCGCGAGGGTCACCGGCACGGCCTCGCCGCCCCCCGCCTTCGCCGCCGCGATGGCCGCGCGGACGGCGGCCTCCTGCGAGCCGACGAGGCCCGTCTGCCCGTCGATCACGGCCTGGGGGGTGTAGACCTGCCCGTCGAGCCGCTTCGCGTAGGCGTTCTGCCGCTCGGTGGCGGCGGGGAGGGAGTAGGTGTCCCGCCAGTCGAGATGGTTCCAGTAGGTCACGTGATAGGCGAGGGGCAGGACGTCGCCGCCCTCGCGGGCCAGGGCGCCGATCAGCGCCTCGGCGGGCGGGCAGGACGAGCAGCTCTGCGACGTGAACAGCTCCACCACCACCGGACGGGCGGTGGCGGGCGCGAGGCCGGCGAGCAGCGCGAAAGCGGCGGCCGGGAGGAGGCGAAGGGAAGGCTTCTGTCTCATGGAAGGCTCCGGCGGGACAGACCTGCCCCACGCATATCCATTCGCCGCCCTTCCTGCTGCGGTTACGATCGATCCGCATATTTTAGGGAACGGATTGCGGGCGCTGCAATCAGAAGCTTTCTTTCGAAAAATATTCGCGTTTATTTGCGGCTGCGATCGTGTCGATTAGCTCTTTTGAAATAGCGAACCCGCACTCCCCAGGTGATCGTGCAAAGATAATCCGCTACAGCGCCGCAGCGTTGCTTCTCGGATCGGATCGCGAGCGATGGACGGGGTTCGTATCGGCTGCCTCGATGTCATCATGCCGGCATACAATGCGGCGGACACGATTGCGGAAAGCGTGCGCAGCGCCCTCGCCTTCCCCCTCTGCCGCCGCGTCTTCGTGGTTGATGACGCCTCGCGTGATGACACAGCCGCCATCGTCGAAGCCCTGGCGGTGCAGGCGGCGGATCGCGTGGTCCTCACCCGGCTGACGCGGAATGGCGGTCCGGCCTATGCCCGAAACATCGGCCTCGCGCTGGCCGAGACGGGTCTCGTCGCCTTTCTCGACGCCGACGATCTGTACGAAGAGCGGGCGCTCGACGTCGCTGTGGCCGCCCTCCACGGCATGCCGGATCTCGCTCTCCTTCGCTTGGCACTGAGTCCGCTCGGCCTCGACCCGGCTTATCGGGACCATCCGCTCTTCCCGGAAGCCTGGGCACGGGTGACGTTCAGCACGCCCAGCAACGTCGTGGCCCGCCGCCGCTCGATCGTGGATGCAGGAGGCTTCCCGGAGAACGACTTGTTCCGGCGTCAAGGGGGCGAGGATGTCGCGCTGTTCAAGGCGATCACCCGCACCTGCCGCACGGGCACGCTGTTCACGCAGCCGGGGGTCCTCTACCGCATCCGTCCGGATTGCGCGGCCCTACGCTTGTTGCGCGCTTACCTCGAACCAAAGCCGTCGCCGGAGATCGAAGCCGATCTCCCGAGGGCGGAAGCAATCACGGAGCGCATCATGCAGCGCCTTCAGATCCTGAGCCCCCTCGCGGTCCAGGAACCCGCCGTCGTCGAAGTGCTGATCACGTGGTCTCAAGCCGGCGCTGACTAATTCGGCCACACCTCGAAACGACTCACCTCGCCGAGCAGATCGACAAAACGCCTCGCCCCATGGTCGAGCAGGCGCTCCCCCGCCTCCGCGCTGCCGAGCCGGGCATCGCCGATGGCGCCGGCCGGGTTGAGGTTGCCGGCCTTCCAGGCGAGCGCCGCCGGGCGGCCGGTGCGCAGCACGGTGTGGGTGCGGGCGATCTCGGCTCCGCGCGACGGGAAGTCGGCAATCCTGTCCCGGCGCACGAGATCGGGGCGCAGCGCCAGCATCAACGCCGTCTCGATCCCGCCCGCATGGATGCCGTGGGTGATCTCGTCGGCCGGGAACAGCCCGTCCGGGTAGCCGAGCCGGCTCCACGAGGTCGTGACCGCGACCATGCCGAGCCGGTTGCGCAAATCCCCGGCCACGAGGTCGATCAGGGCCGAATTACCGCCGTGACTCGTAACGATGATCAGGCGCTTGCAGCCCGCGCGGGCGATGCCGGTGCCGATCTCGGTCCAGGCGGCGAGCGCCGTCGTGGTGGTGAGGGTGAGCGTGCCGGGGAAGTCGTCGTGCTCGTCCGACTTGCCGATGGTCTGGATCGGCAGGATCAGCGTCTCGACGTCGTGGGGCGTCAGCGCGACGACCCGGTCGAGATAACCCCGCGCGATGTCGGTATCGGTCGAGAGCGGCAGGTGCGGCCCGTGCTGCTCGGTGGCGGCCACGGGCAGGACAGCGACCGTCCGCGCCATGTCGCAGGCGGCGAATTCCTCGGTCGTCAGGTCGGACCAGTAACGCGCCGCCATTCCCTCACACCGTCCGAACCCGGCCCGGTGACGGTGTAACCGTCTCCCGGCGCCGGAGTCGACCGTCAGGCGAAGAGGGCGTCGATGTCGTCCTGGCTAGTGGCGATCTCCTCCGCCTGCGGCCCGTTGAGCATCAGCTCGGCGGCCCGCTCGCGACGGGCGCGCTCGGCCGGGTCGGAGATGGCGGCATCCCGCGCCCGGACGGCGCCGATGAAGCGGTCGAGCCGCTGCTCGAAGCTCTGCAGGGCGCTCACCACCTTGGAGATGCGCTGGCCGGTGATGTCCTGAAAGGCACAGGCCTCGAAGATCGTCCCGACATGCTCCTCGAGGTCGGGGCGCGACGCAGGACCGTCCGGCAGGTTCAGGATCGACTCGGCGGCGGCCATGATCCGGTTGGTGGCGCCCGCCGTGGCGGCGAGGACGCTGCCCAGCTCCTCATGCGCCATGGGGATCCGGTCGCGGGTCATCTCATTGGCACGCAGGGCCGCGATCTCCTCGCGCATATGCGTGATGTATTCGGCGATCTGGATCAGTTCGGAGACCACGGCGGTCGATTCGAACTCTCGGATATCGGCGGATTGTCTCCGCAGCGCGTCAGACATCTGATCTACCTCGAGTGCCGGACCACCTTCTGTGACCCGCCCGTCCCCCCCGCAGTCTTGCCGGGGGCACGCGGCGGATCCGCCGTCGCACCCCGGCGGGGCCGTCAGCTGCCGCAGACGGCTTCGATCTTCGACTTCAGCGTGGCCGCGTTGAACGGCTTCACGATGTAGTTGTTCACGCCCGCCTTCTTGGCGGCGATGACGTTCTCGGTCTTCGACTCGGCGGTGACCATGATGAACGGCGTCGTGCGCAGCGCCTCGTCGGCGCGGACATGGCGCAGGAGCTCGTAGCCGGTCATCGGCTCCATGTTCCAGTCCGAGATGACGAGACCGTACTTACGGCCTTTCATCCGGGCGAGGGCGGCCGTCCCGTCGGAGGCGTCGTCCACCTCTTCGAAGCCGAGCTGCTTCAGCAGGTTGCGGATAATGCGGACCATCGTCTGATAATCATCGACGACGAGGATCGGCATGCTCAGGTCGAGAGCCATGAACCAAATGCTCCGAAGTCACCCGGGAGATTGAAATCCCGGATCGTTGGATTGTCGTGTCCGCCGGAAGGACCGTGCGGAACCTGTTGTGACCCTAGCGCCGACCGCGTTGCAAAGGCGTTAAAGCGGTCGAAGAGAGCTCGCTTGACCGGCTCGGCCCGTTTCGGCAGGGTCCGGCCGCGTCGGGGCCCGGGCGGGCG
The DNA here is from genome assembly GCF_038442315.1 of Methylobacterium litchii. NCBI lineage: Bacteria > Pseudomonadati > Pseudomonadota > Alphaproteobacteria > Hyphomicrobiales > Methylobacteriaceae > Methylobacterium > Methylobacterium litchii. Next base: position 178,146 of record NZ_JBBXMY010000006.1, read on the forward strand.
CCCCGGCCTTCCCGCGCTCTCGCGAGTTTCGATCCCAGATCCGATGGCCTCAGGCGACGACACGACCGCGCGGCCCTTCCACCTCTGCCGTGTGGACGAGCCCGTGCCGGCCGCCCTGCGTGGAGCCGTGGCGGCGATCGGCAATTTCGACGGCGTACACCGTGGCCACAGGGCGCTGGCGACTGCCGTGCGCGAGGAGGCGAGGGCGGGCGACCACCCCGCCGTGGCCCTCACCTTCGAGCCCCATCCCCGTGCCTTCTTCCGCCCCGACGCGCCGATGTTCCGGCTGACCGGGCAGCACGCGAAGGAGATCCTCTTCGCCCATAGCGGCCTCGACGGGCTGATCGTCCGGCGCTTCGACGCCGCTCTCGCGGGGACGAGCGCTCGCGCCTTCGTGATGGATTTCCTGCGCGACGGCCTCGGCCTGTCGGGCGTGGTGGTGGGTCACGACTTCCATTTCGGCCGCGCGCGCGAGGGCTCGCCGTCCCTGCTGCGCGATCTGTGCCGCGAGGCGGGGCTCACCTGCCGCCTCGTGGATCCCGTGGCCCTGTCGGGGGAGGAGGAGCCGGTGTCGTCCAGCAAGATCCGCAATGCGCTCGCCGACGGGGACGTGGCGCGGGCGAACGCGCTGCTCGGCTACCGCTGGTTTGTGACGGCCGAGGTCCGCCACGGCGACAAGCGCGGACGCATCCTGGGCTACCCCACCGCGAACCTGATGCTCGCCGATTGCGCCCTCGCCCACGGCATCTACGCCGTGCGCATCAAGCTGCCGGACGGCACGATCAAGAACGGGGTGGCGAGCTACGGCCGTCGCCCGACCTTCGATGACGGCGCGCCGCTTCTCGAAGTGAATCTGTTCGACTTCGCGGGTGACCTCTACGGCCAGGAACTGGCCGTGGAGTTCGTGGCCTACATCCGGGGCGAGGAGCGCTTCGCCAGCGCCGACGACCTCATCGCGCGGATGCATCTCGACGCCGCCGAGGCGAAGCGGCTCCTCGCGGCGGATGCCGTGCCGACTATGCTCGCCTGAACGCGCGGGACGGGTATAGAAGGGCGCGAATTGTCGTCGGAGGCGTGACGTGCTGGGCCGTTTGGATCGGGGAAATTCGGGTGAGGCGGTCGTCTCCTACGGCGACGGCACGATGCGGGTGGTGAAGCCCGGCGCCTTCGTGCGCTGCGCGGTGACAGGGGACGCGATCCCCCTCGACAATCTCCGCTATTGGAGTGTCGCGAAGCAGGAGGCCTACGCCACGCCTGAGGCGCTCATGCAGCGCTTGAAGGAATACGGCCGTCCGTAAGCAGCGCCAACGGGTTGCACCGGAAACTCAAGGTTCAACTTCAACGGGTTTCCGGCGACGATGACAGGGCGGCGGCCAGTTGCCGCCGCAACGGCTCGGGCTCGACGAAGACGAGCCTGACCGTCAGCATGGCGACCCGCGCCAGAACATCCTTCGGCAGGCGGACGGCGTCCTTCTCCGTCGTGATGAGCCGCGCGCCGAGGCGGTCCGCGTCCGCCGTGAGCCGCGCGAGGTCGCTGTCGCGATAGGGATGATGGTCCGGGAAGGCGTGGGTCGCTGCCAGTACGGCGTCCTGGTCACGGAGCGTCGCGAAGAATTTCTCCGGCCGCCCGATCCCGGCGAAGGCCAGCCAGCGCCCTCCCGCGAGGTTGGCCCGCTCCGGCACGAGCCGCGCCCGGTGGACGGGCAGCCCCCGCGCCATCGCCTGCGCGGCCACGGCCTCACCCGCCGCACCCTCGCCGATCAGGATCACTCCGCCGACATGCGGCCATTGCCGCTGCAGCGGCACGCGCAGGGGGCCGGCGGGGAAGACGTGGCCGTTGCCGTTTCCGGCGGCGGCATCGACCACGGCGAAGGAGAGATCCTTCGCGAGGCTCGGGTTCTGCAACCCGTCATCCATCACGATGGCGGTGGCGCCGAGGCTGCGACACAGGGCGGCCCCGGCCGGGCGGTCGCGGGCGATCACGGCGGGCGCGGCGCGGGCGAGAAGGAGCGGTTCGTCGCCCACATCGGCGGCCCGGTGCACCGCGGGCGCGACACGTACGGGACCGGGGAGGCGTCCGCCATAGCCCCGGCTGAGGAAGACGGGCGAGGCGCCGAGGTCGCGCAGGATCGCCGCCACGGCCAGCGCCGAAGGTGTCTTGCCGGCCCCGCCGAGGGTGAAGTTGCCGAGGCAGATCACGGGGCAGGGGGCGTGCGCGCCCGGCCTGTCCATGCGGCGGGCGCCGGCCGCACCGTAGAGTGCGCCGAGGGGTGAGAGCAGCCGCGCCACGGGATGGCGAGGCCCGGCCTGCCAGAAGCCGGGCGGGCGCATCAGGCCCGGCCGCGCGCCGCCGGGTGCAGCCCCTGCAGCTTCATCTGCGCCACGAATGGATCGAGCACCGCCAGGGTGCGCGCCACCGCGCCCTCGAAGGGCTGCAGGGCAGCGTGGCCCGCCTCGGCCATCGTCGCGAGGCGTGCCGGATCGTCGAGCAGCCGCCCGACGGAATCGGCGAGTTCCGCGCCATTGGCGACGAGGGCCGCACCGCCCGCCCGGTCGAGGGCATCGTAGATCTGCACGAAATTGCCCGTATGCGGCCCGTGCAGCACCGCCGCGTCGAGGCGCACCGGCTCGATGGGGTTCTGTCCGCCGCGCGGCACCAGCGATCCGCCGACGAAGACGAGAGGGCTGAGCCGGTAGAACAGGCCAAGTTCGCCGATCGTGTCCGCGACGTAGAGGTCGACGCCCGGATGCGGGCGCCCCCCCGCCGAACGCCGGGCGCTACGCAGGCCGGCGGCGGTGGCGCAGGCGGCAGCCTCGGCGCCCCGGCCGGGATGGCGGGGGGCGAGCACCGTCAGGAGGTTCGGGAACCGGCCCTTCAGCTCCGCATGGGCGTGGGCGATGGCCGCCTCTTCGCCGGGATGCGTGCTCGCCGCCAGCCAGACCGGACGCCCGGTCAGCATCGGCCGGAGGTAGTTCAGTTGCTGCGGGTCCACGGGCGGGACCGGCGCGTCGAACTTCAGGTTCCCGGCGATGGAGACGCGCGGGGCGCCGAGTTGGGCGAAGCGGGCGCCGTCCTCCTCCGTCTGCGCGAGGCAGACGGCGATCCGCGACAGGAGCGCCGCCGCCGTGCGCTTCGCACGCTCCCAGCCCCGGAAGGAGCGCTCGGACATCCGCCCGTTCACGAGGATCAGCGGGATGTCGCGTTCGTCCAGGGCGACGATGGTGTTCGGCCAGATCTCCGATTCGGCCACCACGGCGATGTCGGGCTGCCAATGGTCGAGGAAGCGCTCGATCCAGCGGGGCGCGTCGAGGGGCATGTATTGATGCACCGCGCCGGGCGGCAGGCGTGCGCCGATCAGGTCGGCGGCGGTGCGGGTTCCGGTGGTGACGAGCACCGAGTAGCGGCGGGCGATCATGCCCTCCACCAGGGCGACGAGGGACAGGACCTCACCGACGCTCGCGCCGTGCATCCATACGAGCGGGCCGACCGGACGGGCCCGGCCCGGCAGGCCGCGCCGCTCACCGAGCCGGCGCGGATCCTCCTTCCCGCGACGGGCACGCCACGCGAGCAGCCCCGCCACGGCTGGCTCGCCGACGCGCAGGCCGGTGCGGTAGAGCCGCAGGGGCAGGGTCAGCGGGGCCGGCCTCATACGGCGACCTCCGGCATGGCGGCCGCCGGGGCGACGCTCTGCCCGTAATAGGCGGCGCGGTCAGGCCGCCCGACCAGCGCGTAGGCGCGGGCATGGACCCGGTCCATCTCCGTCTCGACGAGGAGGCGCAGGCGCTCGAACGCCTCGCCCTCGCACTCGCGGGGCACGAAGACCGGATCGCCCAGCACGACCGCCGCCCGGCCGAAGGGCAGGGCGAGGCAGGCGCGGTCCCAGGAGCCGAAGCGGATATGGCGGCTCATCACCACCGCCGAGGGCACGATGGGCCGCCCCGAGAACCGCGCCAGGGTGAGGATGCCGGCATCGCAGCGCCGCGTCACCTTCGGCACGTCGGCGCTGAAGGCGACGCATTCGCCGGCCTTCAGGGCCTTGAGCATGGCGCGCAGACCCTCCGCCCCGCCCTTGGAGCGGGCATCGGCCGTCCGCCGCCGGCCACGGGCCCCGGAGGCGCGCATCACCCGCACGCCGAGGCGTTCGAGGGCGATGGTGTTGATGTCGCCGTCCGGGTTGCGGGAGATGATCGTCGCGACGCGGTCGGTGGCGCGCATCATCAGCGGCATCTGGATGTGCTGGCCGTGCCACATGCCGAAGATGGCGGGCAATTGCGCGTCGAGCCATGCATTCGCGGCTTGCAAGTCGCCCGCGAACCCCGCGCCCGTCTCCATGGTGAAGCGGTTGGTGGCGCGGACGAAGCGCAGATAGCCGGCGGCGAGACGCCCAAGCGCCCGCTTCACCAGCGGCTGTCGAAGGAGGCGCTTGAAGAAACTCATCACGGCCCGCGTGTCAGGCCCGGCGGCATAGCCCCGCGAGCCGGCTCGGTTCAAGCCGCCCAAGCCAGACAATCGCTCATCCCAAGAGGGGAAGAGCCATCGCGCACACGACTCACAAAGGCGTGTCACCGCTTGTTTTGAACGATTACAAACTGTAGATTGGAACTGTTCCAGGAAGGGGGCGGCGATGGCGATGGTGGTGGACGATGCGGCGACGGCACTGGCCGAGGCGCGGCGCGATCTCGTGCTGCGCTATGTCCAGCCCGGCCTCGCGGGGCTGATCGACGGGTCGGTCTCCACCCTGGCGCCGATCTTCGCCGCCGCCTTCGCCACGGGCCACAATTGGTCGACCTTCCTCGTCGGGCTCGCAGCCTCGGTGGGGGCGGGAATCAGCATGGGCTTCACGGAAGCCCTGTCGGACGACGGCAGCGTGACCGGGCGGGGCAGCCCTCTGATGCGCGGCCTCGTCTGCGGGGTGATGACGACGCTCGGCGGCCTCGGCCACACCTTGCCCTACGCGATCCCCGACACCCTGCCGCCGGGCTGGCCCAACGCCTTCGTCTTCGCCACCACCCTCGCGGTGGCGGTCGTGGTGGTCGAGCTGGTGGTGATCGCGGGCATCCGCACCCGCTACATGGCCACGCCGTTCTGGCGGGCGGCCCTGCAGGTGATGTTCGGCGGCGTGCTCGTCCTCGTGACCGGGATCCTTATCGGCAGCGCTTGACGGCGGCGCCCGGCGCCGCGATGCCGGGGGCGAAGTCCGGAGCGCCCCCTCGCCTTGATCTTCCGCCTCGCGCATCTCAGCGACCCGCATGTCGGCCCCCTCGGCCGACCGCGCCTCAGCCAGTTGTTCGGCAAGCGCGCCACCGGCTACGCCAACTGGCGCCGGGGCCGCTCGCGCAGCCACGACATGGCGACCCTGTCGCTCCTCGTCACGGACCTGCGGGCGCAGGGGGCGGGGCACATCGCCTGCACGGGCGACCTCTGCAACATCGGCCTGCCGAGCGAATGGGCGACCGCCCACTCCTTCATGGGAGCGCTCGGTCCGCCCGAGGACGTGAGCCTCGTGCCCGGCAACCACGACGCCTATGTGCGCGGCTCGCTGGAGGGGCTGCTCGACGCCTGCGGCGCCTACACGGCGGACGATTCGGGCACGCAGGCCCATTTCCCCTATCTCAGGCGGCGGGGCCCCCTGGCGCTGATCGGCCTGTCGAGCGCCATCCCGACGAAGCCCTTCGTGGCGAGCGGGCGCCTCGGCCCGCCGCAACTCGCGGCGGCGGAAACCCTGCTGCGGGCGCTGGCCACCGAGCCGGGGCGGCCCTGCCGGGTGGTGATGATCCACCATCCGCCCCATCCGGGCGGTGCCTCGCCGGGGCGTGAACTGAAGGACGCCGCCGCCTTCACGGCGATGATCGGCCGGGTCGGCGCGAACCTGATCCTGCACGGCCACAACCACATCGCGAGCCTCGCCCGCATCGCCGGGCCGGGCGGGCGCATGGTCCCGGTAGTGGGCGTGCCCTCTGCCTCGGCCCTGCCGGATGGGCACGGCGCAGTACCGGCCCGCCGGGCGGGCTACATGCTCTACGACATCGCGCGGGTGAACGACGGCTACGCCATCGCGGCCCGGCGGCGCGGCCTCGACGCCGCCGGGTCCATGGCCGATCTCGGCCCCCTCGATCTGGGGCCGGGCGCGACCCTGTCAGTTTAGGGCTCAGCCGGCGCTGGCGAGGACCGGGGCCTGCATCCGGGCGATGCTGGCCTCGTAGCGTTCGGCCTGGGCGCGGGTGAGCCCGCTGACCAGGGCGAGGTTGCCGCGATAGACCGTGTAGGTGCCGTCGTGAGTCGGCTTGACGCGAATGGCTTCGGACATGGAAACCTGCCTCTTGCTGGAGAAAGCTGCCGCAGGGGTCATGGGATGCCGAACCCGTTCTGGGCCGACGCCCAGGTCGGACGCGCATCTGAGCCGAGGTTAGGCATGCGCCGCTTGGACGCAAGACCGGCCTGTGGTGAAGTACCGATGGCAGGGAATGTGCAGTGCGGGAAAACGTTGAGCGGTCTCGCAATCCTGCCGATGCCTAAAATGACGGCAGTATCGATGCATTTTGTATAAGTCGGTCGGAAGCGAATTTAGCCGGTTCAACGGATCCCGAATCACGCAAGTTCAGGTCAATCGAGGTCGATTCATGGAACTCTGGCGCCTGTCCGCGACGGACCTCGCGAATCGCATCCGAGCCGGCGACGTATCCGCCCGGGAGGTGGCCGCCGACGCCCTGGATCGCCTCGCGGCGGTCAACGGCGCGTTGAACGCCGTGGTCGATTACCGGCCTGAGGAGGTACTGGCCGACGCGGAGGCGGTGGATGCCGCCCGCGCGCGGGGCGAGGCGCTGGGGCCGCTCGCCGGGGTGCCGGTGACGACCAAGGTCAACGCCGACCAGCGGGGCTTTGCCACCACCAACGGCCTGCGCCTACAGAAGGACCTCGTCGCGAAGGACGACAGCCCCGTCGTCGCCAACCTCCGGCGGGCGGGGGCGGTGCTGCTCGGGCGCACCAACACGCCGGCCTTCTCGCTGCGCTGGTTCACCACCAACAGCCTACACGGCGAGACCAAGAACCCGCGCGATCCCGGCCTGACGCCGGGCGGCTCCTCCGGCGGGGCGGGCTCCGCCGTAGCGGCGGGCATCGGCGCCATCGCCCACGGCACCGACATCGCCGGCTCGGTGCGCTACCCGGCCTATGCCTGCGGAGTCCACGGCCTGCGCCCAAGTTTCGGCCGCATCCCCGCCTGGAACGCCTCCTCCCCCGAGCGCGGGATCGGCCCGCAGCTCATGGCGGTGTCTGGCCCGCTCGCGCGCAGCATCGCGGATGTCCGCCTCGGCCTCGCCGCCATGGCCGCGCCGGATCCGCGCGATCCCTGGTGGGTGCCCGCGCCCCTCGAAGGCCCGCCCGCGCCGCGCAAGGTCGCCCTGTGCCTGCGGCCGGGGGGCCTCGCCATCGTGCCGGAGGTCGAGGCGGCTTTGCGCGACGCGGCCCGGCGCCTGGAAGCCGCCGGCTGGCAGGTCGAGGAGATCGCCGACACGCCGCCGCTGCGCGAGGCGAACGACATCCAGTTGACCCTCTGGCTCGGGGACGGCTTCGCCGCCGTCCGCGCGGCGGCCGAGCGGGAGGGCGATCCGGCGGCCATCGGTCTCCTCGACGCCTTCCGCCCGCGGGCCGAGGCCCTATGGCCCGACGCGATCACCCAGGCGCTGACCCGCCGGGCGACCCTCGCCCGGCAATGGTCTGTGTTCCTGGCCGAGAACCCGGTGCTGCTCGTGCCCGTCTCCGGCGAGTTGCCCTTCCCGGACGGGCTCGACCGGACGCCGGAGGGCATCGCCCGCGCCTTCGAGGCGCAATTGCTTCAGGTCGCCCTGGCGCCGCTCGGCATCCCCGCGCTTACGGTCACGACCGGGCTCGTCGGGCGGAGTCCGGTCGGCGTGCAGGTGGTCGCCGGCCGCTTCCGGGAGGATCTGTGCCTCGCGGCGGGCGAGGCCATCGAAGCCGGGGGCGTCCCGCCGATGCCGGTGGACCCGGCGGGCGCCTGAGCCTCAGGCGCCGAGGCGCATCAGCAGGCCGGCGAAGAGCGCCGCCCGGCTCGGCAGGGAGTCGATGAGAACGTGCTCGTCCAGGGTGTGATAGCCGTGGCCGAGCACGCCCAGCCCGTCGAGGGTCGGGATGCCCATGGCCCCGGTGAAGTTGCCGTCCGAGCCGCCGCCCGCGCTGCAATGGGTGAGCACGACACCGGCCTCGGCCGCGAGGTCCTTCGCCAGGGCGTAGAGGGCGAGCGTCCCCGCATCCGGCTCCCAGACCGGCCGCGTGACGCCCCGGCTCACGGTGAAGCGCACGCCGTCCTCCTCGCCGGAAAGGGCGAGCATCCGCTCGACCACCCGGTCGAGGTCCGCTTGGCGCTTCGCCATGCTGAGCGCCTGCCCCCGGCACAGGGTCGGCACGCAATTCACCCACATCCCGCCGGAGACGATGCCCGTCGAGACCGTGCAATCGGCGTCCGATAGGGAGTCGATGGTAAGCACCTTGCGGGCCATCGCACGGATGGCGGAGCGCCCCTCGCCCGGCGAGGAGCCCGCATGGCTCGGCCGGCCGACCGCCTCCAGATCGAACCGGGCGATGGCGTAGCGGCCCGTCACCACCCCGTCGCCGGGCTGGCCGGGCTCCGGCACGAGCACGTAGGAATGCCGCGACGCCTCGGCCTCGATCAGGTCGCGGGTGGCGGGGCTGCCGATTTCCTCGTCGCTGGTGAACAGCACCGTCACCGGCAGGGGCGTCTGCGCCCCGGCTGCGATCAGGGCGCGGAGCGCGGCGACCGCGATGACGTTGCCGCCCTTCATGTCGAGGATGCCCGGCCCGTAGGCGCGGTTGCCCTCTACCCGCCAGGGCAGGCGCGCGAGAGTGCCCACGGGATGGACCGTGTCCAGATGACCGAGGACGAGGATGCCCTTCTCGTTGCTCTTCGGGTGCGGGAAGCGCGCCCGCACGCAATCGCCGAGGCCCATTCGGCCGGGGATCGTCTCCACCTGCGCGCCGAGCAGCGCGAGGTCGCGGGCGGCGAGCGCCATCATGCGGTTGACCGCACCCGCATCGTAGGTCGGGCTCTCGCATTCGACCCAGGCGCGCAGTTGCGCGAGCAGGGCCTCGGGGGCGAAGTGCAGGTCACGGGTCATCGGGCAGCCTCCGGGGCCGAGCCGGCAAAGGGGTCGTCCACGCGCGGCCAGAAATTCGGGTCGCGCTTCGTATAGGGAATCGCCCCGTAATCGGGCGGCACCGCGCCGGGCGCCGCGACGTAGCGCACGGCGGAGGCGATGGGGACGAAGCCGGCATAGAAGTGCTGCATCGACTTCACCACCACGATGCGCTTGTCGTCGAGGGTCAAACCGAGGCCGGTGAAGGCGTCCGGCGCGAAGGGCTGCTGGCGCTTGTGGGTGAGGACGAGGTGAATGCCGTCCGCCTCGACCCAGGCGGCCGGGCCGAGCGTGGCCCGCCCGCCGCTCAACCCGCCCTGGCTGTGATCGTCCGAGAGGCCGCGCACGGTGACGCGCAGGTCCACTGGATCGCCGGAGGTGACGCCGCACTTGCCGCCGACCCGCAGGTCGAAGGTCGCGCCGAGCCCGGCCTCGTGGCAGATACCGACCGCGCCGGGGTCCCAGATCATGCCGAGCGCCGCGCCCTTCTCCTGGCGGGCGACGAGACGGGCGAGGATCGCCGTGTTGTCGGAGGGCGCACCGGCGCCCGCATTGTCAGCGGTGTCGGCCAGCACCATCGGCCGGGGATCGTCGGAGGCCAGCGCCGCGTCGAGGGCGGCGTCGATGCTGTCGAAGGCGGTCGAGGCTTCCACCCGCATCGCCCAGATCTCGGCGGCGAGTTTGTTGGCGAGCGCCTGGGCCTTCGCCATGTCGCCATCAGCCACGACGAGCATCTTCGCCCCGACATCGGCCACATCGGCGTAAGGAAAGCCGTGGCCGAAGGAGACGGACAGGATGCCGTCGTGACCCTCCAAGTCGAGCATCCGGCGCACGAAGCCGGCGATGGGCTCGCGGGTGGTCTTCCACATGCTGACCATCCGGCAATCGCCATAGGCCATGACCGGACGGATGCGCTTTTCGACGGTGGCGACGACGAGCGGATAGAGGTCGCGGGCGCGGTCCACGATGTCGGTGTGGGGGTATTCCTTGTAGATCACCACCACGTCGGCCTCGCGCCGCAGCGTCTCCGTGAGGTGGCAATGCAGGTCGAGTTCGACGCCGATGGTCACGTCGGGTCCGACCAGGGCGCGGACCCGCTCCACCGTGTCGCCCTCGCAATCGTCGTAGCCCTCGGCCACCATCGCCCCGTGCATGAAGAGCAGCACGGCCTGGACCGGCATCGCGGCGCGGAGGTCATCGAGCAGGGTGTCGCGCAACTCTTCATAGACGTCGCGCAGGGTGATCCCGCCGGGCTGGGCGAAGGTCGAGATGCTTTCGGAAACCTCGTGGCCGTCGGCCTCGGCCATCTCGCGCCACGCCTTCAGGCCGATATTGCTGAGGGAGGGCGGGGCGCGCGTGCCGTCGCGGCGGGAGTAATCGGCCAGGAACGCCGCGCGGCCGGTCGGCAGCGGGGCAAAGGTGTTGGTTTCGGTCGCAAGGCCGGCGATGAAGATCTTCAAGACTTATCCTTCGCGTCTTTCCGCGCCGGCCGACGAGCAAGTCATGCGCCGGTTTCGGGGGTGAGGACGATGACGTGCCGCGTCGCCGCCGCGACGGCTTCCGGCGAATACGGCATCGGCGCGTAGCCCTGTCGAGCCCACACCTCCCCGAGGTCGCGGTAGTGCGGATCGCGCGGGTCGCCCGACTGGCCGGGGACGTTCACGAAGACCGATGCGTCCCAGCCGCCGACATCCACCACCATGCGGAACGAGGCGCCGTTGGTGACGCGGAACGAGTCCGTGCGGTACTCGGCGTGCATCACACAGGCGCCCGCTCCGCCGAGGGGAAACGGCCCGACATCCCATCCCGCGTCCCCGCCGAGTGCCGACAGGGGATGCGCGAACAGCGCTTGGTGGAGGCGGCCCCAGGCCCAGGCGGAAGCCTCCGCGCCCATCAGCGTGCCGCAGGTCGTCCAGGCGGCGGCGAGCGCCGTCTCGAGGAGCGCCGCGGGCCTGTCCACCGCCTCTAGCCGGGTGAGCAGGCTCTCCGTGTCGCCCGGGGGAATGAGCCTGCGGAGCGCCGCATCGGGCACCAGCGCCGCGATCAGCGCCGGGCGCAGGTGGCGGACCCAGAGTACTTCCACCAGGGCGGCGGCGGCGCTGGCAGCGGTAAGTCGGCCGTCGAAGCCCCGAAGCAGGTCCTGCGCCTGCCGGGCCTCGGCGCTCCCGGCCGGGACGGCGCAGGCGAGCCGCGCGATGCGCAGGGCCGGCTCCGAGACAACGTCGGCCTGCAACGCCTGCGAATCGGCCAGCGCGTGCCTGTCCTGCGAGCCCAGCACCGCGCGCAGACGCGTGGCGCGCCAGGGCTCGTGCCACTCGAAGCCAATCTTCCTGTCCTCGGCCGGGTAGCCCGGCGGAAGGTTCATCTCGTTGGCGGTAGCGAACCAGCCCTCGACTGGGTCGATGGCGCGGGGCAACTCCTCCGCGTCGAGGAAGCCCGCCCAGTCGAACCGCCCGTCGCCCGGCACGGGCAGGAGCCCGTCATGACCCGGCCGGCGCGGCGCCTTGCCGGCCATGAACCACGCGATCCGCCCATCCCGGTCGGCATAGAGCTGGTTCACCGAAGGCGCGGACCAGTACCGCAGCGCCTCCCCGAACGCCTCGGGGGTCCGCGCGTCGAGATAGGCGAGGCTGCCGAGATAAGCCGCCGAGCCCGGCGCGGACCACACCGTGGCCAAGGCGAAGGCCCGGCGCGCATCCTCCGCGATCACTGGCCCGTGGCGGGTGTAGGCGAGGGAGACGGTCTCGTCCGGCCCGCCCCGCACGGGGATCGCCTCCAGGACGCGGGCGATCCGCTCCCAGCCCTCGCCGTCGCGGATCAGGTCGGGATCGTCTCCGTGCTTCTCGCAGACGAACAGGTCCTCCTGATCCATCGGCGCGATGGTCAGGCTGAAGGCGGCGTGGCCGTTATGGCCGATGGAGATGCCGGGCAGGGCCGGCTCGCCCGCGCCGATCACGTCGAGGCCCGGCGCGGTGAGATGCACGGCGTAGCGCAGGGACGGGTTGAGGTAGATCCGGTGCGGATCGCTGGCGAGGATCGGCCGCCCGGTGGCGGTGCGGCCGGGGCCGATCACCCAGTTGTTCGAGCCCTCGCTCGGCTCCGGCGGGGGCGCGCTCGTCCGCCCGACGGTGCCGTGGGCATCGACCTTCGACCACGCCCACGCCTCCTCGCGGGTCGCTCGGAGCCGTTCGGGGCTGAACTGCACCTGCGCCGTGGCGAGGCGGAACAGGTCGAGGAGGTCGTCGGGCCAGTCGGCGGCATCGAGGCCATCGGGCACGAAGGGCGTGTGCGGCGGGCTCAGGTGCTTGCGCAACTCGTCCGTCTCATGGCCGCCGCCGAGGCTGAGCCCCTTCGCGCGGGCCACCTCGGAGAGGACGTTGCGCACGAGCCCGTGGCTGCGGATGCGCACCACGTCCTCCGGCGCCCAGAAGGCGGGGCGCGTGCCCATCCGCGTGAATTCGGGCGGCAGGAGATCCGATTGCGTCTCGGTCAGTGCGAGGTAGGCGTTCAGCCCGCCGACGAAGGCCGTGACGATGGCCTGCGTATCCTGCGGGCCGTAGGCGGCCCATTCGGCGGCCATGTCGCCCCGGTAGAGGAACAGCCGCGTGGCCCTGTCCTGCGCGAGGTAGCCCGGCCCGAAATCCGCCGCGAGCAACCCGAGCCCGCGCTTGCGCCACAGGTCGAGCTGCCAGAGCCGGTCGCGGGCGGCGTTGAAGCCCTGGACGCGGTAGGCGTCCAGAATGCTGCCCGCCCGGATATGGGCGAGGCCGGCGGCGTCGATGCGGATCTCCGCCGGCCCGGTCAGGCCGGGCAGGGCGAAGGTCCGGCTCACAGCACCACCTCGATGAGGTAGGGGCCTTTCTCCGCGAGCCCGTGCTTCAGGGCATCGATAAACTCGGGCAGCGTCTCGACCCGCCGGCCATCGACGCCGAAGCCCCGCGCCAGCGAGACCCAGTCGAGGGCGGGGTTGTCGAGGCTCAGCATCCCGATGGCCTTCGGGCCGGGATTGTGCGCGCCGACATTGGCGAGTTCGCCCCGCAGGATCGCGTAGGCGCGGTTCGACCAGACCACCGTCACCACGTCGAGGCGTTCACGGGCCTGCGTCCACAGCGCCTGCACCGTGTAGAGGCCGCTGCCATCCGCCTGCAGGTTGATGACCTTCCGGCCCGGCGCCCCGATGGCGGCACCGGTCGCCATCGGGATGCCGACGCCGATGGAGCCGCCGCTCAATTGCAGCCAGGCATGCGGGGCGCTGGCCTTGGTCAGCGCGAAGAAGTTGCGCCCCGTGGTGAGGGATTCATCGCAGATCACCGCGCCTTCGGGGATCAGCGCGCCGATCACGGCGCCGATGGCGTCCTGGTCCAGGGCCTCGGAGGTGGGGATCTCCGGCCGCGTGCCGAGATCGGGAAGGGCGATTTCGGGCGCGTTCACCGCCTCCGCGAGCCGTTCGAGGGCATCGATCTGGTCCTGCTCCGGCGTTGCCAGCGTCAGGGTCGTGCAGCCCTCCGGCGCGAGGAGGCTCGGCTTGCCGGGATAGGCGAAGAAGCCGACCGGCTGGGTCGCGCCAATCAGGATGATATGGCGGAAGCCCTTCAAGGCCTCGATGGCCTGATCGATCGGGTAGGGCAGGCGCTCGATGGGCACGGTGCCGACGCCCCGGTCGATCCGGGCGTTCGAGGTCATGGCCAGCAGCTTCGCGCCGGTCTTGCGGGCGATGCGGTCGGCGATCACCCGGCCCTCACCGCGCACCGCCCGGTCGCCGAGATGGAGCAGCACCGGCTCGCCGCTCGCCAGCACCTTCGCCGCCTCGCGGACCGCCTCGTCCTCGGCGCGGGCACGCTCGGGGATCGGCGGCACGGGGGCGATGCCGGTGCCAGGGTCCCAGGCGGTGTTGGCGGGCAGGATCAGCGTCGCGACCTGCCCCGGCGCTGTGCGGGCGGCGGCGATGGCGTCGGCCCCGTCGCGGCCGATCTCCTCCGCACTCATCCCCGTGCGGACCCAGGCCGACATCGGCCGCGCCAGACCCTCGATGTCCGAGGTGAGCGGCGCATCGTATTGCCGGTGGTAGATGGCGTGCTCGCCGACGATGTTGATCAGCGGCGAGCGCGCCCGCCGGGCATTGTGCAGGTTGGCGAGGCCGTTCGCGAGGCCGGGGCCGAGATGCAGCAGCGTCGAGGCCGGCTTGTCCGCCATCCGGGCATAGCCGTCCGCCGCGCCGGTGGCGCCGCCCTCGAACAGGCAGAGCACGCAGCGCATCCCCTCGACGCGGTCGAGGGCGGCCACGAAATGCATTTCCGATGTACCGGGATTGGTGAAGCAGACCTCCACCCCGCCCGCCACCAAGGTGCGCACAAGACTTTCGGCGCCGTTCATCGGCGCAGCCGCCGCCCCATCCGTCGGTTCAGCCACGCCAATCCTCCCAGCACGCCTCAATTCCACTCATCGTGGCACGGTGGAGCGGCGGCGCAAGGCCCCTTGAACGCAGAATGGACAAGCATCGCCCTGCGGCGTCACCGCCTGTTCTGGCGCGGGACTTGCCGGGGGCGCGGCGTCAGCCACGGTATCCGGACACCCGATGACGTTTCCCCGACGCACCGCCCTCGCGCTCACCGCCAGCCTCGCCCTCGCGGCCCAAGCCCAGGCCGACAGCGTGCTGCGCATCGCCATGACGGCGACCGACGTGCCCACTGCCACCGGCCTGCCGAACAACGGCTTCGAGGGCATGCGCTTCATGGGCTACCCGATCTTCGAAGCTCTCACGCAATGGGACCTGACGCAGACGGACAGGCCGTCGGGCATCAAACCGGCCCTTGCACAGAGTTACGAACAGGACCCCGCCGACGGGCACATCTGGACCTTCCACCTGCGCCAGGGAGTCAAGTTCCACGACGGCACGCCCTTCGACGCGAACGCCGTGATCTGGAACCTCGACCGGTTCTTCAAGAACGACAGCCCGCAATTCGAGCCGCAGGCGGCGGGCATCTCGCGGGCGCGGGCGCCCATCGTCGCGAGCTACCGCAAGATCGACGACGCGACGGTGCAGATCACGACCACGCAGGTCGCGTCGTACTTCCCCTACATGGTGGTGTACCTGCTGTTCACCTCGCCCCAGTCCTTCGAGAAGGCGGGCCGCGACTGGACGAAGGTGCCCGCCCTGCCGGCGGCCGGGACCGGGCCGTTCAAGATCGTGAAGGTCTCCCCACGCGAATCCGTCGATCTCGCCCGCAACCCGGACTATTGGGATGCCGGCCGCATGGCGAAGGTCGACCGCATCCGCCTGATGCCGATCCCGGAGGCGAATGCCCGCGTCGCCGCCCTGCGCTCGGGGCAGGTGGACTGGATCGAGGTCCCGGCCCCGGACGCGATCCCCTCGCTGAAGCAGGCCGGCTTCACGATCACCACGGGCTCGTACCCGCATGTCTGGCCGTGGATCTACAACATCGCCGGTACGAACAGCCCCCTGAAGGACGTGCGCGTGCGGCAGGCGTTGAATTACTGCGTCGACCGCGAGGGCATCGTCGCCCTGCTGAACGGCACCGCCGAGCCCGCCTCCGGCTGGCTCAACGACAAGGATCCGAATTTCGGCAAGCCGCAGAATCACTACGTCTCGGATCCGGAGAAGGGCAAGAAGCTCCTGGCCGAGGCCGGCTACGGGCCGAGCAAGCCCCTCAGCCTGAAGGTGATGGTGTCGTCGTCGGGCTCCGGCCAGATGCTGCCCATGCCGATGAACGAGTACCTTCAGGAGAACTTGAAGCAGTCCTGCAATGTGGACGTGTCGTTCAACGTGGTCGAATGGCAGGTGCTACTCAACGCGAGCCGGCTCCTGCCCGATTCGGGCAACCTGCAGGGCTCGAACGTGCTGAACGTCTCCTCGCCCTCCTCCGACGCGGCGGTGATGGAGCGGTACTTCTCCTCGTCCCGATTCCCGCCGGGCGGCTTCAACTTCCCGAACTGGAAGGACGACCAGTTCGACGCGGCCCTCAAGGCGCTCGCGGAGACGAAGGACCAGAAGGTGATCGACGCGCAGACGCAGATCGCCCACGAGCGCCTCGTGGACAATCCGCCCTGGCTCTACGTGGTCCACGATCTCAACCCGCGCGCCATGTCGAAATCGGTGAAAGGCTTCGTCTCGCCGCAATCCTGGTTCGTCGATCTCACCCGTGTCAGTGTTCAGTGAGCGGCCGGAGCCCGTCATGACCGAACTCCACACCCTCCCGGCCGCCGCCCTCGCCCGGGACATCGCCGCGCGGAAGCTCTCGCCGGTCGATTGCGTCGAGGCCCTGCTCGGCCGGATCGAACGGCTGGAACCGCGGCTTCAGGCCTTCACGGAGGTCTTCGCGCAGGATGCCCGCCTCGCCGCCGAGGGCGCCGACAAAGCGATCCGCTCGGGCCACGCGGTCGGCCCGCTCCACGGCGTCCCCGTCGTGCTGAAGGACCTGATCGATTTGGAGGGCCGGATCACCATGGGCGGCTCGGCCGCCCACCGGACCCGTCGGGCCGCGCGCACGGCCACCGTGGCGCGCAAGCTCATCGCGCAGGGCATGATCGTGCTGGGCAAGACCCACACGGTCGAGTTCGCTTATGGCGGCTGGGGCACGAACCAGCATCTCGGGACGCCCTGGAACCCCTGGGACATGCAGGTGCAGCGTGTGCCGGGGGGATCGTCCAGCGGCACGGGCGTCGCCGTCGCCGCGCGGCTCGCCCCCTGGGGCATCGGCACCGATACCGGCGGCTCGGTGCGCCTGCCGGCCTCGTTCTGCGGGCTCACCGGGCTCAAGGTCACGGTGGGGCGGGTCTCGACCCACGGGATCGTGCCATTGTCCGCGACCCTCGACACGCCCGGCCCCCTGGCCCGCACCGTCGAGGACGTGGCCCTACTCTACGAGGCGATCTCCGGGCCCGATCCCCTCGATCCGGTGACGAAGGGCGTCGTCCCGGCGGATCCGTGGATGTCGCTGCACCGGGGCGTGAGGGGCCTGCGCCTCGCGCGGATGCCGGCGGCCGAGCGGGATGGCGTCGCGCCGGACATGCTCGCTGCCTACGACGCGGCGCTCGATACGCTGGCGGGGGAGGGCGCCGAGATCGTGGACATCGCCCTGCCGTTCCGCTTCGCGGACTTCCTGGCGATGAGCGACATCACCAACGCGGAAGCCTATTTCGAGAACGGACCGCTGGCGGAGGATGCGGCCTCGCCGCTGGGCGACGCGGTGCGGGGGCGCATCCTCGCCGGCGCCGCCGTGTCCGCACAGACCTATCTGCTTACGCAGCGTCGCCGGGCGGCGATGAAGGTGCAGTTCGCGGCGGCGATGGAGGGGATCGACGCCCTGCTGACCCCCACGACGGAATGCGCGGCGATTCCCGTGTCCGAGGTGGACGAGGCCTATGCGCCCTCGCGCTTCACCCGCTTCGGCAACCTGCTGGACCTCTGCGCCCTCAGCCTGCCGTCAGGCTTCACGGCGGGCGGCCTGCCGCTGTCGCTCCAGATCGCCTGCCGGGGTTACGAGGAGGCCATGGCCCTGCGAATCGGGCGGGGCTTCCAGCGCGCTACCGAATGGCACCTTCGCCAGCCGATGCCTTAAGGATGCCGAGCCCCGCGAGTAGCGTCGCGCGGGCCCGGCTCACCCGGCTCTTCACCGTGCCGACCTGACACCCGATCCGGTCCGCCGCCTCCTCGTAGGTGAAGCCCTCGGCCCCGACGAGGAGCAGCGCCTCGCGCTGGGCGGCAGGCAGGAGTTTCAGGTGCTCGCGCACCGTGTTCAGGGTGCTCGCGTCCTCCTGATCGGACAGGGCGACCATCCGCTCGGCATGGACGCCGTCGGCATCCTCGACCTCGCGCTTGGCCTTGCGCAGGTCCGAGTAGAACAGATTGCGCAGGATCGTGAACAGCCACGCGGTGAAGTTGGTGCCGGGCCGGAAGCGATGCTGGTTCGCCCAGGCGCGGGCGAAGGCTTCCTGCACGAGGTCGTCGGCGCGCACCGCATCCCCGCAGAGGGAGAGGGCGAAGGTCCGCAGCGCCGGCAAGGCGTTGATGATGTCGGCGCGGAAATCGAAGGCCAGCGCGTCGTCGGCGCCCGCAAAAAGGGCTTCGAGCCGGGTCACGAGTCCCGACAGCCGCTCGGGCAGCGCGTCATTCGTCGTGAGGGCGAAGTAATCCTTCAGCGGCGCGGACAGATGGCGCCCGATATCGCTGGTGCCGTGAGACGGCCCGGCCTCGGTTACTCCTTCCGGCAGATCGGCGATCATCCCGCCTCCCTCGACAGATTGAATATTGGAATTTGTCTAAGGTCTCGTACGAGCCGCCGCATGAACCGCTGCTAAACAACCGCGGACGGATTTGCGGGATTGTCCGAAAGTCCAATCCGGTGGCGTTTCAGGCTTGGCATCGCGGGGACGCGGGGTGCATCCTCCCGGCCCGAGGATCAGCCATGACGCACGACCATCACCACCACGATCACGACCATCCGCACGGCAGCGATCTCACGCCCGTCGAGGCGCGGGTGCGGGCACTGGAATCGCTCCTCGTCGAGAAGGGCTACGTGCAGCCCGCCGCCCTCGATGCGCTGGTCGAGATGTACGAGACCAAGGTCGGCCCCCATCTCGGCGCCCGCGTCGTCGCCCGCGCCTGGACCGATTCCGCCTATCGCGAACGGCTCCTGAAGGACGCTACGCCGACCATCGCCGAACTCGGCATCGGCGGACGGGGCGGCGAGCACATGGTCGTCGTCGAGAACACGCCCGAGGTGCATAACATGGTCGTGTGCACGCTGTGCTCCTGTTATCCGTGGCCCGTCCTCGGTCTGCCGCCGGTCTGGTACAAGGCGCCGGCCTATCGCGCCCGCGCGGTGATCGACCCGCGCGGCGTGCTGAGCGATTTCGGCGTCGGCATCCCCGAGACCACGCGGATCACCGTCTGGGATTCCACCGCCGAGACCCGCTTCATGGTGCTGCCGATGCGGCCCGCCGGCACGGAGGGGTTCTCCGAAGAGGCGTTGGCCGCGCTCGTCACCCGAGACTCGATGATCGGAACCGGCCTGCCGCTCTCGCCCGGCGCGGAGATCCAGCCATGAACGGCGCGCAGGATCTCGGCGGCGCACACGGGTTCGGGCCTGTGCGGCCGGAGCCGAACGAACCGGTCTTCCATGCGGACTGGGAGAAGCGCGTCTTCGCCATGGCGATGGCGATGGGCTTCACAGGCACCTGGAACCTCGACGGGAGCCGCGCCACGCGGGAATCGCTGCCGCCCGCGCAATACCTCGCGTCGAGCTACTACGACATCTGGCTCGAAGCCCTGGAAGCGCAGATCCTCGCGAACGGGCTTGCCACGCGGGAGGAGATCGTCGCCGGCCGTGCAGCCGAGCCGCCCAAGCCCGTCGCCCGCGTGCTCACCGCCGACATCCTCGAACCGCGCTTCCGGGCGGGCTTCCCGAGCGACCGGGAGCCCGAAGGGCCCGCCCGCTTCGCCATCGGCGAGACCGTCGTCGCGAAGGTGATGAATCCGGTCGGGCATACGCGCCTGCCGCGCTACGTCCGGGGCCGGCGGGGCGTGGTCGAGGCGATCCACGGGGCCTTCGTCTTCCCCGACACCAATGCCTACAAGCAGGGCGAGAATCCGGCTTGGCTCTACACGGTCGCCTTCACGGCGTCCGAGTTGTGGGGGCCGGAGGCCGATCCCGGCGGGCGCGTCACCATCGCGGCCTTCGAGCCCTACTTCGACCCGGCATGAGCACGCCACGCCCGCAGGGGCCCTTCTCCGCGCCGTGGGAGGCGCAGGTCTTCGCCATGGTCGTCTCGCTGCAGGAGGCGGGCCTGTTCACCTGGGGCGAATGGGCCGACGCGCTCGGCCGCACGATTCGGCCTGACGGGGCGGGCGAGCAGGCGGCCGATTACGGCCGCTGGCTGGAGACGCTGGAACGCCTCCTCGCCGAGCGCGGCGTCACGGACGGCGCGAGCGTCGCGGCACGTGCCGAAGCTTGGCTGCGCGCGGCCCACGCCACGCCCCACGGCCAGCCCATTCTTTTGGAGAACGACCCGGAGCACCACGCTCGTCCGTCATTGCGAGCCTAGCGAAGCAATGACGGGGTGTGAGCGGAACCGCGCTCTACTTCCGCAACTCGTCCAGCGGCACCGGATAGGCGTGCGGCCTCGTCGCGAGCATCGCGTCGATCAGCGCCAGCACCTCGGCGCGGCCGCAATTGGCGGCGGGTTCGAAGGGCGTCCAGGTCTGGGTGAAGTCGAGCCGGGCGAACACGTCGCGGTAGTGGCGCAGCTCGTTGATCGTCAGCGGCACGCCGCGCACGAAGGCCTTGTGCGCCGAGATCGTCCGCGCCCGGCGGAAATCCTCCGAGTCGAGTTCGAACTTCAGGGCGTCGCCGCAGAAGCAGATCCGGCGCTTGCGGTCGAACAGCACGGCGTGCCCGTCGAAATGCCCCGCCGTGCGGTGGAGTTCGAGGCCCGGCAGCGGTTCGAGGAAGTCGTCGTAGGGCCAGCTCACCTGAAGCGCGGCGCTCCATGTGAAGTCCGCGGCGGGCAAGCAGAGTTCCGGGTCGAACCGGTCCTGCAACTGGACCAGCGCCCCATAGGAATGCGGATGCGAGGCCGAGAGGAACTGCATCCCGCCGAGGCGGGCGATCTGGTCGAGCGCCGCCTCGCTGAAGACCGGGCAGCCCTCGAAGCCCATGTTCCCGGCCTCGGTCTGGATCAGGTAGGCGGAGGGACCGATCCCCGAGACCGGCTCGTTCCAGAAACGCCACACGCCCGGCTCCAATTCCTGCCAGTGGCAGGGGAAGGCGTCCTGCGCCTCCGATTCGGTGCGGAAGCGCCAGCCGTCCTGCGGCACCACGTGGCGCGCGTCGAGGCACATCGGGCAGGCGGCGGGCGTCTCGAAATGCCGCTGCCAGAACCCGCAATTGTCGCAGGTGTAGGCGGGCAGCTTCAGGGCGCCCGCGAAGGGCAGGTATCCGGGCATCGTCTCGCGTCCTCCGCCCTCACGCAGCGGTGAGCGCACCGCCTGAAACTGTCCCCGCCCGGCCCGGTTTCCAGACCACGCCGCGACATCGCCGTCCGGATCGGCCGCTCGACGCCGGCCTCGAACCGGGACACAGTGCGGCCTCGGTGCGGATGGGAGACCCCCGCCCATGACGACAGCACGCACGATTCGGCTTCCATTCGACCGGTGGCCCATCGATCCCTGGCCCCGCGCCTCCCTCGGGGAGCGGACGGCGGTGGGCTCGGTGCTGATCCTCCTCCTGGCGCTGCCCTGCATGGCGGCGGCGGTGGCGGTGGTGCTCATCGCGATCCTCACGCAGCACGCCTATCGCTCCTACGAGGCCGGCGCGATGCTGCGGGCACGGCTCATCCGCCGCTGAGGAAAAACAATCTCGGGTCACGCAGGATTTGACCTTGGCGCCAAGCCTGGGTCAGTCATGGCGCGAGGCCGGAGACCACCATGTTCCGTTCGTTGATGACCGCGCGGCGTTTCGCGCCGCTGTTCTGGTGCCAGTTCTTCTCGGCCTTCAACGATAATTTCCTGAAGAACGCGCTCGCCTTCCTCATCCTGTTCGGGATCGGGGGCCAGGCCGGCGCCTCCGAGGAGGGCCATGCCGGCGTGCTCGTCACCCTGGCGAGCGCGGTGTTCATCGGCCCGTTCTTCATCCTGTCGGGTCTCGGCGGCCAATGGGCCG
This sequence comes from Methylobacterium litchii, assembly GCF_038442315.1. NCBI lineage: Bacteria > Pseudomonadati > Pseudomonadota > Alphaproteobacteria > Hyphomicrobiales > Methylobacteriaceae > Methylobacterium > Methylobacterium litchii. Next base: position 199,997 of record NZ_JBBXMY010000006.1, read on the forward strand.
ACCGCTACGACAAGGCGCTGATGGCCCGGCGCCTCAAGTTCGCGGAGATCTTCGCGGCGGGCTGCGCGGTCGCGGGCTTCCTGTTCCATTCCGTGCCGGTGCTGTTCGTGGCGCTCGGCCTGTTCGGGACGATCGCGGCCCTGTTCGGCCCGATCAAGTACGGCATCCTGCCCGATCACCTGCGCCGGGAAGAACTGCCCGCCGGCAACGCCCTGGTCGAGGCCGCGACGTTCCTGGCGATCCTGCTTGGCACCATCGCGGCGGGCACCGCCTCAGCCATGGGCGGCTCGGGCGCCCTGTTCGCCGCCCTCGTCATGGCCTTCGCCGTGCTGTGCTGGCTCTCCGCCCGGATGATCCCCGCGACGGGGGAGGGCGCACCGGATTTGAAGGTCGACCGCAACATCGCCCGCTCCACCGCCAGCCTGCTGCGCGACCTTTGGGTCGATACGCGGCTGTGGCGCGGCTCGCTCATCGTGAGCTGGTTCTGGCTGGTCGGCGTGGTGGTGCTGTCGCTGCTGCCGGTGTTGGTGCGCAACGCCTTCAACGGCACCGAGACGGTCATCACCCTGCTGCTGGCGACCTTCTCCATTGGCATCGCCCTAGGATCGGGCCTCGCCTCCTGGCTCGCCAGCGGGCGGATCGTGCTGCTGCCGACGCCGGTCGGCGCGGTGCTGATGGCGCTGTTCGGCTTCGACCTCGCCTGGACGGTCTCGCATCTGCCGCCGGTCCCGGCGGAGGCCATCGGCCCCGTCGCGTTCCTGCGCAGCCAACACGGCCTGCGCACGGTGATCGACTTCCTCGGCCTCGCCATGGCGGGGGGCCTCTACATCGTGCCCTCCTTCGCGGCCGTGCAGGCCTGGGCCGACAAGGCGATGCGCGCCCGCATCATCGGCGCGGTCAACGTGATCACCGCCGCCTTCATGGTCGGCGGCACGCTGGCTTTGGCGGCGCTCCAGGCGGCGGGCCTGTCGATGGCGAGCCTCCTCGCCCTCGTAGCGGTGCTGAACCTCGTGGTCGGCGCCGTGGTGCTCGCCACCCTGCCGACGAGCCCATTCCGGGACGCGATCTCGATCCTGTTCCGGGCCTTCTACCGCCTGGAGGTGCGCGGCCTCGACAACATCGAGAAGGCCGGGCCGAACTGCATCGTGGCCCTCAACCACGTCTCGTTCCTCGATGCGCCGCTGGCCCTGTCGCTCCTCGATCAGGAGCCGGTCTTCGCCATCGACAGCGGCATCGCCAAGCGCTGGTGGGTGAAGCCCTTCCTCCGGATGACGAAGGCGATGCCGCTCGATCCGACGCGGCCGCTCGCCACCCGCACGCTCATCAACGCCGTGCGCTCCGGCGAGACGCTGATCATCTTCCCCGAGGGGCGGCTTACCGTCACCGGCAGCCTGATGAAGGTCTATGACGGGGCCGGGCTCATCGCGGACAAGTCCGGCGCCATGGTGGTGCCGGTGAAGATCGACGGCCTGGAGCAGACCGTCTTCTCGCGCCTGTCCCGGCGGCAAGTGCGCCGCCGCTGGTGGCCGAAGGTGGTTGTCACCGTCATGCCACCTCTGCGGCTTAGCGTCGATCCGGCGCTGAAGGGCAAGTCCCGGCGGCAGGCGGCGGGCGCGGAACTCTACGACGCGATGTCGGAACTGCTCTTCCGAACCACCGAGATCGACCGGGGGCTGATGGCCGCCCTGATCGACGCGGGCGACAACCACGGCTGGCGTCGCAACGCCTTGGAGGATCCCGTCACCGGGCGGCTGACCTACGGGCGGCTCGTGATGGCGGCCAACATCCTCGGCCGCAAGCTGATGGCCTACGCCCCCGAGGGCGGACGCATCGGCCTGATGCTGCCCAATGCCAACGGCACGGTTGTGACGTTCTTCGCCCTGGCCTCGGCGGGGCGGGTGCCGGCGATGATCAACTTCTCGGCGGGGCCGAAGAACGTGCTCTCGGCCTGCGCCACGGCGGAGGTCTCCACGGTGCTGACCTCCCGCGCCTTCATCGAGAAGGGCCGCCTCGGCACCCTCGTGGAGGCGATGAAGGACACAGTGAAGCTCGTCTACCTCGAGGACCTGCGCGCCACGATCACGACGGCGGACAAGATCCGGGGCTTCCTCGCCCCTCGCAAGCCGCTGGTGAAGCGCGGCGGCGAGGATCCGGCAGCGGTGCTGTTCACCTCCGGCAGCGAGGGCACGCCCAAGGGCGTCGTGCTCGCCAACCGCTGCATGCTCGCCAACGTGGCGCAGGTCGCGGCGCGGATCGATTTCGGGCCGATGGACAAGGTATTCAACGTGCTGCCGGTGTTCCACGCCTTCGGGCTCACCGCCGGCACGGTCCTGCCCCTGGTCTCCGGCGTTCCGGTCTATCTCTATCCGTCGCCGCTGCATTACCGGATCGTGCCGGAGCTGATCTACGGCTCGAACAGCACCGTTCTGTTCGGGACGGACACGTTCCTCACCGGCTACGCCCGCGCGGCCCATTCCTACGATCTACGCTCCCTGCGCTATGTCGTGGCCGGCGCCGAGGCGGTGAAGGACACGACACGCCGGACATGGCTCGAGAAGTTCGGCTTGCGCATCCTCGAAGGCTATGGCGTCACCGAGTGCGGGCCGGTGGTCGCCCTCAATACGCCGATGTTCAATCGCTTCGGCACGGTGGGCCGCATCCTCCCCGGCATCGAGACCCGGCTCGATCCCGTGCCGGGCATCGACGAGGGCGGGCGGCTCGTCCTGCGCGGGCCCAACATCATGCTGGGCTACCTGAAATCCGACCAGCCCGGCCGCTTGCAGCCGCCGCCCGAGGGCTGGCACGATACCGGCGACATCGTCACCATCGATGCGGAGGGGTTCGTGACCATCCGGGGCCGGGCCAAGCGCTTCGCCAAGGTCGCGGGCGAGATGGTCTCCCTGGCCGCCGTCGAGGCGCTGGCCTCGGAACTGTGGCCCGACCGCTTGAGCGCCGTCTCCGCCGTGCCGGATGCGCGCAAGGGCGAGCGGCTGGTGCTGTTCACCCAGGCGAAGGAGGCGACCCGCGCCGCTTTCCAGAGCTTCGCCAAGGGCAAGGGCGCCTCGGACGTCTCGATCCCCGCCGAGGTGGTGGTGCGCGAGGACATCCCCCTGCTCGGCGCCGGCAAGATCGACCTCGTCGCCCTCGACAAGCTGGCCCGGGAGCGCGCCGACGCCCCCGAGGCCGCCTGACACGGGCGGGGGCCGGGGCATGGGCAGGCTGCGGCTCCCCATCCTGGCCCTCGGCATCCTGCCGCTTTTGGGACTGGCAGCGCTCGCCGCTTACGCCCTGTCTCTGCCGCCCCTCGACCTGAGTGCCGCAAGGGCGCGCTCGGTGGTCGTGCTCGACAGGGCAGGGGACTTGCTGCGCCCCTTCGCGACGGCGGATGGCCGCTGGCGGCTTCCGGTGAGCGCCGGGTCGGTCGATCCGCGCTACCTCGCGATGCTGCGCGCCTACGAGGACCGGCGCTTCGACCACCATGCCGGCATCGACCCCGCCGCTGTGCTGCGGGCGGCGCTGCAGGGCCTGCGCCACGGGCGCATCGTCTCCGGCGGCTCGACCCTGTCGATGCAGGTCGCCCGCCTCGTGGAGCCAAGGGCGCAGCGCTCAGTGGCCGCGAAGCTGCGGCAGGCGGTGCGGGCGGTGAGCCTGGAACGCCGGCTCGGCAAGGCGCAGGTGCTCGACCTCTACCTTGCCCTCGCGCCGTTCGGCGGCTCGCTGGAGGGCGTGCGCGCGGCGAGCCTCGCCTATTTCGGCCGCGAGCCCGCCCGGCTCACCGTGGCGCAGGCGGCCCTGCTCGTGGCCCTGCCGCAATCGCCCGAGACCCGCCGACCCGACCGCTTCCCCGAACGGGCCAGGGCGGCGCGGGACCGGGTGATCGGCATCGCCCAGGCGCGCGGCCTCCTCACCGCCGACGAGGCGGCGCAGGCGCGGGCGGAGCCCGTCCCGCAGGGCCGTCGCCCCTTCCCGATGATCGCCGCCCACGCCGCCGAGGAGGCGGTCGCCGCCGACCCGTCGAACCCGGTGATCCGCCTGAGCCTCGACGGGCGCTTGCAGGCGAGCCTCGAAGCGCTGGCCACGGAGCGGGCCGCCTCGGCAGGGCCGGTGCTGTCGGCGGCCATCGTGGTGCTCGACAACCGCGACGGACGACTCCTCGCTCAGGTCGGCAGCGCCGGCTACCTCGACGCGAGCCGGCGGGGGGCCATCGACATGACCCGCGCCATCCGCTCGCCCGGCTCGGCGCTGAAGCCCTTCGTCTACGCCATGGCGTTCGACGCCGGGCTCGCCCATCCCGAGACGCTGATCGAGGACCGCCCGTCGCGCTTCTCCGCGAGCTACGCGCCGGAGAACTTCGACCTCACCTTCCAGGGCACGGTCAGCGCCCGGCGGGCCCTGCAACTCTCGCTCAACGTGCCGGCCGTCGCGCTGATGGAGGCGGTGGGCCCGGCGCGCTTCGTGGCGCATCTGCGCGCGGCGGGGGCCGATCTGCGCCTACCCCGCGAGGCCGCCCCCGGCCTGCCGGTGGCCCTGGGCGGCCTCGGCCTGACCCTCACCGACCTCGCCCGGCTCTATGCCGGCCTTGCCCGCGAGGGGCGGATGCCGCCGCCCGTGGACGCCAAGCGGATCGCGGGGGATGTGGCCGCATGGTACGTCGCCGACATCCTGCGCGGCACGCCACCGCCGGACAACGCCCTGCCGAACCGTATCGCCTACAAGACCGGCACCTCCTTCGGTTATCGGGACGCCTGGGCGGTCGGGTTCGACCGGCGCGTCACCATCGCCGTCTGGGTCGGGCGGGCGGACGGGGCAGCCGTCCCGGGATTGGTCGGACGGATCGTCGCAGCCCCGGCCCTGTTCGACGCTTTCGCCCGCTACGGCGGCGAGCCGACCTTCGGTCCGCGCCCTGCCGAAGCCCTGGTCGCAACCAACGCCACCCTGCCGCCGCCCCTGCGCCGCCTCGCCCACGACGAGGCACAGGAGGGCGCGCCGGCGCTGAAGATCGCCTATCCGCCGGACGGGGCGCGGGTCGATCTCGGCCTCGCCGCGCCGGGCGGCAGGACGGGGGAGGGCGTGATCCTGAAGGCGTCGGGCGGCGTACCGCCCCTCACCTGGATGATCGATGGGATGCCCGTCGACCGAACGATCCGGCGTCAATCGACCTGGGTGCCGGATGGTGCAGGCTTCGCCCGCATCTCCGTTCTCGACGCAAACGGCGCGACCGACAGCGTGGCCGTACGGATTGAATGATTTGCAGGCATTGGTGTCAAGCAAGCTTTACTGTAGCGTAATTGATCCAATTCACGAATTCTCAACCGAACCACGCATAAGTCATTCGATGATGTGGTCTCAGCTGAGGACATACGGCGCTGCCGCGGTGGCGCTCGCTGCGCTCGCAGCCGCGACGGGTCCCGCCGGGACCTCGGAGGATGACCGCCGCGCCGTGTGGCGGGCCGCCTACCGCCCGCCCTCGGTCATCCCCTTCCCCGAGACCAACCCCTATTCCCCCGCCAAGGCGGATCTCGGCCGCAGGCTGTTCTTCGACCCCATCCTGTCCGGGAACAACGACCGCGCCTGCGTCTCCTGCCACCGGCCAGACCTCGCGTGGTCGGACGGGCGGGCGCGCGCCTCCACCCTCGTGGGCGGCGACATGGACCTGCGCACGCCGACGCTCTTGAACGTCGCATGGCAGGACGGGCCGCTCGGGTGGGACGGCAAGTTCCACAGCCTGGAACTCGTGGCGCGGGCGCCGATCACCGGAATCGGCAACATGAACTCCAAGATCCCCGAGGCGGTGCAGCGCCTCTCGGCGGACGAGAGCTACCGCGAGGCCTTCGCCGCCGCCTTCGGCGATCCCGTGGTGAGCGCCGAGCGTCTCGACGCGGCGCTGGCGACCTTCCAGCGCCTGATCGTGGCCGGCAAGGCGCCGTTCGACCGCTGGATCTCCGGCGACGAGGCGGCGATCCCGGACGCGGCCAAGCGTGGCTTCGATCTGTTCAACGGCCGCGCCGGCTGCTCCGGCTGCCATTCCGGTTGGTCGTTCACCGACAGCTCGTTCCACGACATCGGCACCGCCACGGGCAACGACATCGGCCGGGGCCGGCTGATGCCGAACTCGGTCGCCCTGCGCTATGCCTTCAAGACGCCGACCCTGCGCGAGGTCGGCAAGCGGGCGCCCTTCATGCATGACGGCTCGATCCCGACGCTCGAAGCGGTGATCGATCTCTACGACAAGGGCGGGATCGAGCGGCCCAGCCGCTCCCGGCAGATCAAGCCCCTGAACCTCACGGCCGAGGAGAAGGCCGACCTTCTCGCCTTCCTCGGCACGCTCACCGCCGAGGGGGACCGGGACGAGACCTCGGCGGTCTTCCCGCCCCAGGCGCCGACGCCCTGAGGGCGCCGCAGGCTTCGCTTGCGGGGTCTAATGGAAGACCGGCAGGCCGGAGCCGAGCAGAACCAGACCCGACACGAGAAATACGCCGCCCGAGGTCTCGAAGGCTTCGGCGCGCAGGCCTGCGGACGGCGCGTGAGCCGCGAGGGCGACGCCGAGGCAGAGGCTGAGAGCGCTCGCCAATCCCATCATGAACGACTTCTCCGCAAGGCTCTCCGGGTGCCCCGGCGCGACCGCTACGGCCACGCTAGGCGCCAAGCCTTAACCGCATGCTTCCAGCGGCCGTTCCTCGCAGGCTGGGGACAGTGCGTGCTCTAAGACACACAGAATCCACAGCGTTAACCTTTTGGGTAGACATGTTAACAAAGGCTTAGCGTCGGGAGGCGGAATCGATTTAAATTCATTTCATAGAGCACGGCCGATCAGGGCGAGGGTCTTATGCAGTCCCCCAGGAAGTTGTTTTCTGGTCTTCTTTCGCCCTTCGCCGCCGCGGTCCCACTGAGCTTAGCCTTGTCGGGCGAAGCCAGCGCGCATGTGAAGTGGTTCTGCGCCTACGACGTATCGGGCCAGCCGCGCGGTCTTGAGAACGTCCTCTGCCTCAATTTCGAATGGTTGGTGGCGCTGGCCCTGGCCTGCCTGATGTTCGGCTGCCTCGCCGAGGGCACACCGCTCGGCACCGCGCTGCTCAACGCCCTCGACCGCGTGACGACTCGCATCCGCACCGACACCGAGCTTCTGGTGCGCGCCACGGTCGGCTTCTTCTTCGTCTCGCTCTGGGGCCTCGGCGGCGTCATCCTGACGCCCGAACTCAAGACCGACGTCGCCTGGATCCCGTGGTTCCAGCTCGCCCTCGCCGGATGCCTGATCTGGCGCAGGACGATGCCGATCACTGGCCTCGGGATCGTGTTCCTGTTCTCCTACGCCACCGCGCAGTACGGCCTGTTCCACCTCGCGGATTATCCGGTGTTCCTGGGCGTCGCCACCTACCTGATCCTGCGCGGCCTCGACGTGTCGCCCTACGGCATCCGCCCCCTCGACATCGTCCGCTGGACCGCCGCGATCACCCTGATGTGGGCCTCCGTCGAGAAGTGGGCCTACCCGCAATGGACGGATCCGCTGATCGCGGCCAAGCCCTCCATGACGATGGGTGCGAGCCCCGAGCTCTTCATGCAGGCGGCCGGCGTCATCGAGTTCACCCTCGCCTTCGCCCTGATCTGGACCCCGCTGGTGCGCCGCACCTCCGCCCTGATCCTGGCCGGCGTGTTCATCTCGGCCATCTTCGAGTTCGGCAAGATCGACGCCATCGGCCATTCCGGCATCATCGTGGTCCTGCTCGGCATCGCCGCCGACGACGTGCGGGCCAAGGTCCGGGTCCGCGACACGGTCCTCGCCCCAGCCTGGTACGCCGCCTCCCTCGCCGGCTTTCTCCTGCTCTACTATCTCGGCCACGCCGCGATGTATGGCGGGTTCTCGGAACTGCCGGTGATCTAGGCTCCCCTCAGCGAGACCGACCGAATGACGCGAAGGCGTCGTTCAGGCCGGTCAGCAGGATCTGGGTGCCGACGCAGAGGAGCAGGAAGGCGAAGAGCCGCCCCAACACCCGCGCCCGCGCCGGCCCGATCAGGGCGACCACCCGGTCCGCCGAGCCGTAGACCAGGGCGACGAGCAGGGCGACGCCGAGCGCCGCCAGCGAGACCCCGGTGTAGAAGCCGATCCGGTCGGCCAGCATCTCGGGCCGGCTCGCCCCCAGCGTGATCGCCACCGCGATGGTGCCGGGGCCGGTGGTGAAGGGGAGGGTGAGGGGGAAGAAGGCGATCTCGGCGAGGTTGCCGGAGGGCGCTTCCACCGGCAGGTCCTGGGCCCGCCTGTCCCGCGAGCCCGACGCCTCAGCCTGCTTGCGGGCCTCCCGCGCCTCCGGCCGGTTGAGTTGCGTCCAGGCCGAGGACATCACCACGAGCCCCCCGGCGATGCGCAGGGCCGCGAGGCTGACGCCGAAGAAGTTCAGGATCGGCGTGCCCGCCCAGAGGGCGCCCAGCATGATCATCGCCGCGTAGACGCCGATCCGCCGCGAGAGCAGAACCCGCTCGGCATGGCTGAAGCCGCCCGCGACCTGCGCGAAGATGAGCGAGCCGCCGATCGGGTTGACGATGGCGATCAGGCCCGAAAAGGCCAGCAGGAAATGCTGGATCGTGGAATCGACGCTCACCCGGCTCCGCCCTCCGTTCGGAGGAAGGTCTAGCCGGGTGCGGGCGCCGGGACGAGTACGCGGGCCGGGGCGAGGCGACGGGCGCGGCGCACCTGTGCCACGGCGATCGGGCGGTAGAGCTGCTTCGTCGCGTCGATGACGTGGAGCCCGGCGAAGGGCATGGCGAGCGACGTGCCGCAGGCCTCCCAGATCGGCCCCGTCCGCAGGAGCACCCGCGAGCGCACGGGAGGCATGTACAGGATCTCGGCCCAGCCCTCCGGCGAGAACAGCGTGTCGCGCATCAGCCGCCCGAGCTGCGAACGGCTGTAGGGCTGGCCGTGGCCGAAGGGCGTCGCCTCGCGCCGAGCCCAGATGCCGCGCCGGTTCGGCACCACCAGCACCATGCGCCCGCCCGGCGTGAGGGTGCGCCAAACCTCCTGGAGCAGTTCGGTCGGGCTCTCGACCGATTCAAGCGCGTGGACGAGGATCACCCGGTCGATGGCCGCCTCGGGCAGGGGCATCATGGTCGGGTCGGTGAGGGCAGTGCAGGAGCGACCGGAGCCCGGCCAGTTCACCACCCCCTGCGAGGCCGGCATGAAGGCGAGCGTCCGTTCGGCGATGCAATGGACGGGGGCGAGGTAGGGAGTCGCGTAGCCGATCCCCAGGACGCGCAGGCCCGAGACCGACCCGAGGAAGCCATGCACCGAACGGCCGACGACCCTGAGGGTCGTGGCGCCGAGGGGCGTGGCATAGAAGGCCCTCAGGCCGTTGACGTCGAGGCGCATGATCGTTCTACGCGCTTCTGCAGGCTGCCGCTGATCCCGGCGGGGCGTGCGCCCCGCGTCCAGGGCCATCAATGGTGGCGGGAATGGCCCGCGGCAAGGCGTGGCGGAACCTCGCTGCGCGAAAGCGGCTTTTTCCAACCGGAGCCTTGGACGGGATCGGTCGCGAGGCAGCAGGGAGAGACGCGGACGTGTCAGCGCAGGTCAAGACGTTCCTCTGCCGCTCGGACAATATCGGCGTCCTGATCCACGATTCAGAGACCGGCGCCTGCGCCGCCATCGACGTGCCGGAAGCCGGCCCCGTCCTCCGGGCCCTCGACGAGACCGGCTGGCGCCTCACCGACATCCTCGTCACCCACCGCCACGGCGACCACATCGCCGGCATCCCGGAGGTGAAGGAGAAGACCGGCGCCCGCGTCACCGCTCCGCGCAAGGCGGGTGGCGAAATCCCCGGCGTCGATGTCGCGGTGGGCGAGGGTGATACGGTCTCCGTCGGGTCGCTCACGGCGCAGGTCTGGGAGACGCCCGGCCATTGCAGCGACCACATCACCTACTGGTTCGAGCAGGCGGGACTCGTCTGCGCGGGGGACACGTTGTTCACCCTCGGCTGCGGCCGCGTCCTCGAAGGCCCGCCGGAAGTGTTGTGGCGTTCGCTTCAACGGTTTTCGTCGCTGCCGGACGACACCCAAGTCTTCAGCGGGCATGACTACGTACTGTCGAATGGCAAGTTCGCCCTCGCCGCCGACCCGAACAACGAGGCCCTGCGCGCCCGTGTCGCGGAGGCCGAGCAAGCCAAGCGCGAGGGCCGCTTCCTCATCCCTTCGACTCTCGCTCACGAGCGCCGCACCAATCCCTTTCTGAGGAGTGAAAGCCCAGAACTGGCACAGGGCGTCGATCTGCCAGCAGGTACGAGCGCGGAGAAGGTGTTCGTCACTCTAAGGTCGTGGAAGGATCGGTTCTGAGCGAGTTGAGACGGAAAAATTTGTTGCGTTCTCAAATCATTTTGAACATACGACACATAAGCGGCAGCGAAGCTGCATGAGCACGCGGGCTCCCGGGGGGACACCGCAGAGTCAACCGGAAGCGCCCCGGCGCTTCTTTCGGAACGATGGGGGTCCGCCTCGCCCTACCACCTGTCCTCTTCCCGCCTTCCACTTCCGTTCCTCAGGTCGGATGTCGAATCCTCGAAGGATGACGAGCCCGGCCTTAAGGTAAGCCTCCCGGGAATCGACGGTCTTCCGCCTGCCGCGTCGCGTGATGGCGCCGAGGCCACGGGGCCCACCAAGGCCCGGGCTCCCGTTTCAGCCGATATCCGCCTTCTGGGCATCGCCACCGAGCATCTGGCGCGGCTCGGTCCCAAACGGGTGACGGTGGTCGCCGTGGCCGCCGAGGCGGGCATGACGCACGCCAACGTCTACCGGTACTTCCCCTCGAAGGATGCGCTGCTCGACGCCGTGGCGGGGCGCTGGCTGCGGGATGTGGAAACGCGGCTCGCCGGCATCGCCGACGCTCCCGATCCGGCCGACGACAAGATCGAGCGCCTGCTCGTCGCCCTCGCGGCCCTGCAGCGGGACGCGCTGGCCAACGAACCGAACCTGTTCGCGGTCCATCTCGACGCTACCGTCGCGGCCCGCCCCATCGCCCGACGTCACCGGGTGCGCCTGCGCAGCCTCGTGGAGCGAGTGGTCGAGGAGGGAATCACCTCCGGCATCTTCTCGGCGCGGGACCGGGAACGGGCCATCGCCTACATCTTCGACGCGAGTTACCGCTTCACGCATCCCCTCGCGATCCAGCACGACGCGGACGTGCCGCGAGACCTGATCGAGGCGCGGTTCGGCGCCGTGATCCACGCCATCCAGCGAGTCTTACGCGCTGGGGTGCTCTGAAAGACCAGGGCGGGGTTCGCGGCAGACGCGACCCCGCCCTTCTCGTTTTCGGGCCGCGAGTCGCGCCAAGGCGCCCCTCGAAAATGTGAAACTGACAGGTTCGGCATTCTGTCATTGCGACCTTCCGGCTCGCTGCACCGCACCTAAAACCTTTGCAGCACAGCGATTTCCGCGCTGGTCCTGCGCGTGCCCGGACGGCCTTCCGGCGCGATCCGGCCCTTTGGCCAAGTCGCATCGGGTTGAAGCGACGGTGCTTTTCGGCCACACAGCCGCGCAGAATTTCGGACGCGACCGAGCCGGCGCAATGCACGCTGGCGCGAACCCTACGCGCTACGAACGCACAGTTTCAAAGGAGGCAGACCCGACATGGCACGCAGCAAGATCGCCCTCATCGGTGCCGGCCAGATCGGCGGAACCCTGGCCCTTCTCGCCGGCCTCAAGGAACTGGGCGACATCGTGCTGTTCGACATCGTCGACGGCGTGCCCCAGGGCAAGGCGCTCGACATCGCCGAGGCCGCCCCGGTCGAGGGCTTCGACGCGAAGCTCGCGGGCGCCAGCGACTACTCGGCGATCGCCGGGGCCGACGTGGTGATCGTCACCGCCGGCGTGCCGCGCAAGCCCGGCATGAGCCGCGACGACCTGATCGGCATCAACCTCAAGGTCATGCAGGCGGTGGGCGAGGGCATCAAGGCGCACGCGCCGGACGCCTTCGTGATCTGCATCACCAACCCGCTCGACGCGATGGTGTGGGCACTGCAGAAGTTCTCCGGCCTGCCGAAGAACAAGATCGTCGGCATGGCCGGCGTGCTCGACTCGGCCCGCTTCCGCCACTTCCTGGCCGAGGAGTTCAACGTCTCGGTCGAGGACGTCACCGCCTTCGTGCTCGGCGGCCACGGCGACGACATGGTGCCGCTGGTCCGCTACTCGACCATCGCGGGCGTGCCGCTCCCCGACATGATCAAGCTCGGCTGGTCCACCCAGGAAAAGCTCGACGCCATGGTCGAGCGGACCCGTAAGGGCGGCGGCGAGATCGTGAACCTGCTCAAGACCGGCTCGGCCTTCTACGCCCCGGCCTCCTCCGCCATCTCGATGGCCGAGAGCTACCTGCGCGACAAGCGCCGCGTGCTGCCCTGCGCCGCCCATCTCGACGGCCAGTACGGCATCGACGGCCTGTTCATCGGCGTGCCGGTGGTGATCGGCGCAGGCGGTGTCGAGAAGGTCCTCGAAGTCGAGTTCAACGGCGACGAGAAGGCGATGTTCGAGAAGTCGGTCAACTCGGTGAAGGGCCTCATCGAAGCCTGCAAGACCGTCGACGGCTCGCTGGCCTAAGCCACTCGCCCCTCCCTCTTCGCTCCTCTGAAAGAGGCTCCGATGAACATTCACGAATACCAGGCCAAGGCGGTCCTGCGGGAGTTCGGCCTGCCGGTCTCCCGCGGCGTGGCGATCTTCAACCCCTCCGAGGCCGAGGCAGCCGCCAAGGAACTCGGCGGTCCGGTTTGGGTCGTGAAGAGCCAGATCCATGCCGGCGGTCGCGGCAAGGGCACGTTCGTCGGGGCCCCGCAGGGCGCCAAGGGCGGTGTGCGCGTCACCAAGTCCATCGACGAGGTGAAGCAGTATGCCGGCGAAATGCTCGGCCAGACCCTGGTGACGATCCAGACCGGCCCGGCCGGCAAGCAGGTGAACCGTCTCTATATCGAGGAAGGCGCACAGATCGCCGCCGAGTTCTACCTGTCGATGCTGGTGGACCGCGAGACCGGCGGCGTCGCCTTCGTGGTCTCCACCGAAGGCGGCATGGATATCGAGGCAGTCGCCCACGATACCCCTGAGAAGATCCACACCATCCCGGTCGATCCGGCCACGGGCGTCATGCCCCATCACGGCCGGGCGGTCGCCAAGGCGCTGGGGCTCACGGGTGCCCAGGCCAAGGAAGCGGCCGACGTCACCGACAAGCTCTACAAGGCCTTCGTGTCGAAGGACATGAGCCTCCTGGAGATCAACCCGCTGGTCCTGACCGGCGACGGGCACCTGAAGTGCTTGGACGCCAAGATGGCCTTCGATTCGAACGCCCTCTACCGGCACCCCGACATCGTGGCGCTGCGCGACGAGACCGAGGAGGACGCCAAGGAGATCGAGGCGTCGAAGTACGACCTCGCCTACATCGCGCTCGACGGCACGATCGGCTGCATGGTGAACGGCGCGGGTCTGGCCATGGCCACCCTCGACATCATCAAGCTCTATGGCGAGAGCCCGGCGAACTTCCTCGACGTGGGCGGCGGCGCCTCGGAGGAGAAGGTGACGGCGGCGTTCAAGATCATCACCGCCGACCCGAACGTGAAGGGCATCCTCGTCAACATCTTCGGCGGGATCATGAAGTGCGACGTGATCGCCAACGGCGTGATCGCGGCGGTGAAGGCGGTGGGGCTGCAGGTCCCGCTGGTGGTGCGCCTGGAAGGCACCAACGTCGAGCAGGGCAAGGCAATCATCCGCGCCTCCGGCCTCAACGTGATCCCGGCCGACGACCTGGATGACGCCGCCCAGAAGATCGTCGCCGCCGTGAAGGGAGCCTGATCATGTCGGTGATGATCGACGCCAACACTAAGGTCATCTGCCAGGGCTTCACCGGCAAGAACGGGACCTTCCACTCCGAGCAGGCGCTCAGCTACGGCACCAAGATGGTCGGCGGCACGTCCCCCGGGAAGGGCGGCTCCACCCATCTCGGCCTGCCGGTGTTCGACACGGTCGCCGAGGCCCGCGAGGCCACGGGCGCCGACGCCTCCGTCGTCTACGTGCCCCCGCCCGGCGCGGCGGACGCGATCTGTGAGGCCATTGCGGCCGAGATCCCGCTGATCGTGTGCATCACGGAAGGGATTCCGGTGCTCGACATGGTGCGCGTGAAGCGTGCCCTGGTGGGCTCCAAGTCCCGTCTCGTCGGCCCGAACTGCCCCGGCATCGTCACGGCGGGCCAGTCGAAGATCGGCATCATGCCGGCCAACATCTTCCGTCAGGGCTCGGTCGGCATCGTCTCGCGTTCCGGCACGTTGACCTACGAGGCCGTGTTCCAGACCACGACGGCGGGCCTCGGCCAGACCACGGCGGTCGGCATCGGCGGCGATCCGGTGAAGGGCACCGAGTTCATCGACGTGCTCGAACTGTTCCTGGCCGACGACAAGACCGAGTCGATCGTGATGATCGGCGAGATCGGTGGCTCGGCCGAGGAAGAGGCGGCGCAGTTCCTGCGCGACGAGGCCAAGCGCGGCCGCAGCAAGCCGATGGTCGGCTTCATCGCCGGCCGCACGGCGCCCCCCGGCCGCCGCATGGGCCATGCCGGCGCGATCATCTCGGGCGGCAAGGGCGGCGCCGAGGACAAGATCGCGGCGATGGAGGCGGCGGGCATCCGCGTCTCCCCGTCGCCGGCGCGCCTCGGCTCGACCCTGGTCGAGGTCCTGAAGGGCTGACGACCTCCCCGGCGGCCTCTCGCGGCCGCCCGGCGCAAGGCAATCGGGTGAGGGGCGCGCGGCGCCCTTCACCGCTTTCTAGAGCCGGCGACGTTCCGGCACCGCGATGCGGGTGGCTCCGCCGCCCGCCCGAGCGACAGGATGGACGGACCATGGCACGCCAGGACGTGAACGAAGCGCTCCTCGAAACCTCGTTCCTCTACGGCGCGAACGCCGCCTACATCGAGGAATTGCAGGCGGCTTACGCGCGCAACCCGCATTCCGTCGATCCCGAGTGGCAGAACTTCTTCAAGGCCCTCGGTGAAGACGAGACCCTCGTCGAGAAGAACGCCGCCGGCGCCTCCTGGGAGAAGCCGAACTGGCCGGTGCCGCTGAACGGCGAGCTGGTCTCGGCCATGGACGGCAACTGGGCCGCCCTGGAAAAGGCCATCGGCGACAAGATCGTCGCCAAGGAGAAGAAGGGCGAGGCCCTGCCGGGCAAGCCGGTCGATGCCGCGGCCGGCGGCGTCCTGGCCACCACCGGCGTCTCCGTCGAGCAGGCGACCAAGGATTCGGTGCGGGCGATCATGCTGATCCGCTCCTACCGCATGCGCGGCCACCTCCACGCCAAGCTCGACCCGCTGGGGCTGGCCCCACGCGGCGATCACGAGGAGCTGCACCCGCAGCATTACGGCTTCACCGAAGCCGATTACGACCGGCCGATCTTCCTCGACAACGTGCTCGGCCTGCAATTCGGGACGATCCGCGAGATCGTGGACATCCTGGAGCGGACTTACTGCCAGACGCTCGGCGTCGAGTTCATGCACATCTCCGATCCCGCCGAGAAGGCGTGGATCCAGGAGCGCATCGAGGGCAAGGACAAGGAAATCTCCTTCACCCCCGAGGGCCGGCGCGCGATCCTCAACAAGCTGATCGAGGCCGAGGGCTTCGAGAAGTTCCTCGACCTCAAGTACACCGGCACCAAGCGCTTCGGCCTCGACGGCAGCGAGGCGATGATCCCGGCGCTGGAGCAGATCATCAAGCGCGGCGGCGCGTTGGGCGTCCGCGAGATCGTGTTCGGCATGGCCCATCGCGGCCGCTTGAACACCCTCACCACCGTGATGGCCAAGCCCTTCCGGGCGGTGTTCCATGAGTTCAAGGGCGGCTCGGCCTCCCCGGCGGAAGTCGAGGGCTCGGGCGACGTGAAGTACCACCTCGGCGCCTCGTCCGACCGGGCGTTCGACGGCAACAACGTCCACCTCTCGCTCACCGCCAACCCGTCCCACCTCGAAATCGTCGATCCGGTGGTGCTCGGGAAGGTCCGCGCCAAGCAGGACCAGTGGGCGAAGCCCAACGTCGAGCGCCGCACCGTGCTGCCGCTGCTGATCCACGGCGATGCGGCCTTCGCCGGTCAGGGCGTGGTGGCCGAGTGCTTCGGCCTGTCGGGCCTTAAGGGCCATCGCACCGGCGGTTCGGTGCACTTCATCATCAACAACCAGATCGGCTTCACCACCGATCCACGCTTCTCGCGCTCCTCGCCCTATCCGTCGGACGTGGCGAAGATGGTCGAGGCGCCGATCTTCCACTGCAACGGCGACGACCCGGAGGCCGTGACCTTCGCGGCGAAGATCGCGGTCGAGTACCGCCAGAAGTTCGGCAAGCCGGTCGTGATCGACATGCTGTGCTACCGCCGTTTCGGCCACAACGAGGGCGACGAGCCGGCCTTCACCCAGCCGAAGATGTACCAGCGGATCCGCAAGCATCCGACCGTGCTGGAGACCTACGGCCGCAAGCTCGTGGACAACGCCACCCTCTCGCAGGAGGCGCTGGACGCCCGCAAGGCCGAGTTCCGGTCGATGCTCGACAGCGAGTTCGACATCGCCACGAACTACAAGGCCAACAAGGCCGATTGGCTCGACGGGCGCTGGTCGAACATGAAGGCCGTCCACGAGGACGTGGACGATCCGCGCCGGGGCCGCACCGCCGTGCCGGCCGAGACGATCCAGGAGATCGCCCGCAAGATCACGCAGGCGCCCCCCGGCTTCCACCTGCACCGCACGATCCAGCGCTTCATGGACAACCGCGCCAAGGCCGTCGAGACCGGCGCCGGCATCGATTGGGCGACGGCCGAGGCCCTGGCCTTCGGCGCGACGCTGCTGGACGGCAACCGGGTCCGGCTGTCCGGCCAGGATGTCGAGCGCGGCACCTTCTCCCAGCGCCACGCGGTGGTGATCGATCAGGAGAACGAGCAGCGTTTCACGCCGCTCAACAACATCCGCGACGGGCAGGCGCAGATCGAGATCATCAACTCGATGCTCTCGGAAGAGGCGGTGCTGGGCTTCGAGTACGGCTACTCGCTGGCCGAGCCGAACGCGCTGGTGTTGTGGGAAGCGCAGTTCGGCGACTTCGCCAACGGCGCACAGGTGGTGTTCGACCAGTTCATCGCGTCGGGCGAGCGCAAGTGGCTGCGCATGTCCGGCCTCGTGCTGCTGCTGCCGCACGGCTACGAGGGGCAGGGGCCGGAGCACTCCTCGGCCCGCCTGGAGCGCTATCTCCAGGCCTGCGCCGAGGACAACATCCAGGTCGCCAACTGCACGACGCCCGCGAACTACTTCCATATCCTTCGCCGGCAGCTGAAGCGTGACTTCCGCAAGCCGCTCATCCTGATGACGCCGAAGTCGCTACTGCGCCACAAGCGCGCCGTGTCGACGCTCAGCGACATCGCCGAGGGCTCGACCTTCCACCGCGTCCTCTGGGACGAGGCGGAGAGCGAGGGCAGCGAGTACAAGCTGGTCCGCGACGACAAGATCCGCCGCGTCGTGCTGTGCTCGGGCAAGGTCTATTACGACCTGCTGGAAGAGCGCGAGAAGCGCGGCATCACCGACGTCTACCTGATGCGTGTGGAACAGCTTTACCCGTTCCCGCTGAAGGCGCTGGCCAACGAGATGGCCCGCTTCCGCAACGCGGACGTGGTGTGGTGCCAGGAAGAGCCCAAGAACATGGGCGCGTGGTCCTTCGTCGAGCCCTATCTCGAATGGGTGCTGGGCCAGGCCAACTCCCCCGTGTCGCGCGCCCGCTACGTCGGCCGCCCGGCTTCGGCCTCCACGGCCGTGGGCCTGATGTCGAAGCACCAGGCGCAGTTGCAGGCGTTCCTCAACGAGGCGCTGGCCGTCTGATCCGTCCCGAGACTCCGGCGGCCGCGCTCAGCGACCGCCGATCCCATCCAGGGTCCCCCGGGGACCCGCCGACCTGACAGAGCGAGACCATGGCAACCGACATCCTCGTCCCGACGCTCGGGGAATCCGTGAGCGAGGCCACGATCGGCCGCTGGTTCAAGAAGCCCGGCGACGCGGTGGCGGCCGACGAGCCGTTGGTGGAACTCGAGACCGACAAGGTCACCCTTGAGGTCAACGCCCCGGCGGCGGGCGAACTCGGCGAGATCCTCGTGAAGGACGGCGAGACCGTCGAGCCGGGCGCGATCCTCGGCTCCATCGTCGAGGGTTCGGGCGCTCCCAAGAAGCCGGAGCCGAAGGCCGCCGCCAAGGAAGCCCCGAAGCAGACCGCCGAGACGAAGGCCGAGAGCCGCAGCGAGGCCCCGAAGCCCACCGAGGCGAAGGCCCCCGAAGGCGGCGCCGGTTACGGCAACCACGACGCGGGCACCCCGGCCCAGCAGCGCCCGGTGGGCGACAACGGCCCGGCCGTCGCCAAGCTCGCCCGTGAGTCCGGCGTCGATCCGTCCGGCGTCAACGGCTCCGGCAAGGACGGCCGCGTGACCAAGGGCGACATGCTCGGCGCCATCGCCAAGGGGCCGAGCAGCCCGGCCCCGGCCAAGGAAGCCCGTCCGAGCATGCCGCGCGCCCCGTCCGCCCCGGACGACGCCTCCCGCGAGGAGCGCGTGCGCATGACGAAGCTCCGCCAGACCATCGCGCGCCGCCTGAAGGACGCGCAGGACACGGCGGCGATGCTGACGACGTTCAACGACGTCGACATGTCCGCCGTGATGGCGATGCGCAGCCAGTACAAGGACATCTTCGAGAAGAAGCACGGCACGAAGCTCGGCTTCATGGGCTTCTTCACCAAGGCGGTGATCGGCGCCCTCAAGGACGTGCCGGCGGTGAACGCCGAGATCGACGGGCAGGACCTCGTCTACAAGAACTACTACCACATTGGCATCGCGGTCGGGACCGATAAGGGCCTCGTCGTGCCGGTGGTGCGCGATGCGGACGACCTGTCCATCGCCGGCATCGAGAAGAAGATCTCCGGCTTCGGCAAGAAGGCGCGCGAGGGCAAGCTCTCCATCGAGGACATGCAGGGCGGCACCTTCACCATCACCAACGGCGGCATCTACGGCTCGCTGATGTCGACGCCGATCCTCAACGCGCCGCAATCGGGCATCCTCGGGATGCACCGGATCGAGGAGCGCCCGGTGGTCCGCGCCGGCAAGATCGAGGCGCGCCCGATGATGTACCTCGCCTTGTCCTACGATCACCGCATCGTGGACGGGAAGGAGGCCGTCACCTTCCTCGTGCGCGTGAAGGAAGCCCTGGAGGATCCGGCCCGGCTCGTGCTGGATCTCTGAGGATCCCGTTGAACCCATGAGGAGCGGAGACGTGAGCGGACAAACCACCCCCGTCGCCGTCGTGACCGGCGGCAGCCGCGGCATCGGGCGGGCGGTGTGCCTGATGCTGGCGGATCGCGGCTACGCGGTCTGCCTAAGCTACGTCTCCGATGCGGGGGCGGCCCAGGCGGTGGTCGAGGCGATCACCGCCAAAGGCGGGCAAGCCGTGGCTGTCCGCAGCGATGTCGGCGTCGAGGCCGACGTGCTCGCCCTGTTCGAGGCCGCCGACCGGCTCGGGACGCTGAAGGCGCTCGTCAACAACGCGGGCGTGGTCGATGTCGCCGGCCGCGTCGATGAGATGAGCGCCGCGCGGCTTCAGCGGATGATGACGACGAACATCGTCGGCAGCTTCCTCTGCGCCCGCGAGGCGGTGCGGCGCATGTCCACCCGGCACGGCGGGCATGGCGGCGGCATCGTCAACCTGTCCTCGGTCGCGGCCCGCCTCGGCGGCCCCGGCCAATACGTGGACTACGCCGCCTCGAAGGGCGCCATCGACACCTTCACCACCGGCCTCGCCCGCGAGGTCGCGGCGGAGGGCATCCGTGTCAACGCGGTGTCACCGGGCATCATCGATACGGAGATCCACGCCAGCGGCGGGCAACCCGACAGGGTCGCACGGCTGGGGCCGGACCAGCCGATGGGCCGGGCCGGCACGGCGGAAGAGGTGGCGGCTCCCATCGTGTGGCTCCTGTCCGAGGACGCCGCCTACACGACCGGCGCCAACATCCTCGTCTCCGGCGGCCGCTGACGTCCCATCGCCTTACGGAACAACCCGTCCGGCCCCTCAAGCCGGAGAAGGAAACGAACGATCATGTCCTACGATCTCGTCGTCATCGGCACCGGCCCCGGCGGTTACGTCTGCGCGATCCGCGCGGCGCAACTCGGTCTGCGGACGGCCGTCGTCGAGAAACGCGCGACCCATGGCGGCACCTGCCTCAACATCGGCTGCATCCCGTCGAAGGCGCTGCTCCACGCCTCCGAGGCCTTCGAGGAGGCCAGCAAGCATTTCGGCGACCTCGGCATCGATGTCGGCACGCCGAAGCTCGACCTGAAGAAGATGATGAGCTTCAAGGCCGACGGCGTCGCCGGCAACACCAAGGGCGTCGAGTTCCTGCTGAAGAAGAACAAGGTCGAGACCTTCCACGGCACCGGCCGGATCGCCGGAGCGGGCCGCGTCGAGGTGCTGTCCGAGGACGGCGGCAACCAGATGCTGGAGACGAAGAACATCGTCATCGCCACGGGCTCGGACGTGGCGAACCTGCCCGGCATTACCGTGGACGAGAAGGTCGTCGTCTCCTCGACCGGTGCCCTGGAGCTCGACCGCGTGCCGAAGAAGCTCCTCGTCATCGGCGCGGGCGTCATCGGCCTGGAACTCGGCTCGGTCTGGCGGCGTCTCGGCGCCGAGGTGACGGTGGTCGAATACCTCGACCGGATCCTGCCGGGCATGGACGGCGAGGTCGGCAAGCAGTTCCAGCGCATCCTCGGCAAGCAGGGGATGGAGTTCAAGCTCTCCACGAAGGTCACGGGCGTCGAAGTCGGTAAGAAGGGCGCGACCGTCACGGTGCAGCCCGCTGCCGGCGGCGAGGCCGAGACGCTGCAGGCGGACGTGGTGCTCGTCTGCATCGGCCGCGTGCCCTACACCGAGGGCCTGGGGCTGGAGAATGCCGGCGTCCAGAAGGACGATAAGGGCCGCATCCACGTCGATTCGCACTTCGCAACCAACGTCACCGGCATCTACGCCATCGGTGACGTGATCGCCGGGCCGATGCTCGCCCACAAGGCGGAGGACGAGGGCGTCGCCGTGGCCGAGATCCTGGCGGGTCAGTCGGGCCACGTGAATTACGCGGTGATCCCGAACGTCGTCTACACCTTCCCCGAAGTGGCCTCGGTCGGCCGCACGGAGGAGGAACTGAAGAAGGACGGCATTGCCTACAACGCGGGCAAGTTCCCCTTCACGGCCAACGGCCGCGCCAAGGCCAACGGGACCACGGACGGGTTCGTGAAGGTGCTAGCCGACGCGCAATCGGACCGTGTGCTCGGCGTGCACATCGTCGGCGCGGATGCGGGCAACCTCATCGCCGAGGTGGCGGTGGCCATGGAGTTCGGCGCCTCGTCCGAGGACATCGCCCGCACCTGCCACGCCCACCCGACCCTCACCGAGGCGGTGAAGGAAGCCGCGCTCGCGGTGAACAAGCGCGCCATCCACGTCTGAGGGGTCAGGCGCGCAACCGCGCCCGGGGATGGGCCGCCTCGTAGGCGCTCATCAACCGGGCGGCATCGACCTGCGTGTAGAGCTGCGTCGTCGAGAGCGAGGCGTGGCCGAGCAGTTCCTGGATCGCCCGCAATTCGCCCTGCCGGGCGAGGAGGTGGGTCGCGAAGGAATGGCGGAGCGCATGCGGCGTCGCCTCGTCGGGCAGCCCGAGGGCGCCGCGCAGCCGCGCCACCGCGTATTGGATGATCCGGGGCGACAGCGGTCCGCCCCGGGCGCCGACGAAGAGCGGCCCCTCCGGCGGCAACGGGAACGGACAGGCGGCGAGATAGGCGGACACCGCCTCCGCGACCACCGGCAGCACCGGCACCATCCGCTCCTTGCCGCCCTTTCCGAGCACCGTCACCTGATCGACCCCCGGCAGGGGCGCATCGGCCCGGCGCAGGCCGAGCGCCTCGGAGATGCGCAGGCCCGCCCCGTAAAGCAGGGCGAGGACCGCCGCGTCGCGGGCGAAGATCCAGGGCTCGCGGTCCTCCCCCGCGCGGATGCCGACATCGGTCAGCGCCACCGCCGCGTTCACCGGCAGAGGGCGCGGCAGGCGCCGGGGCACCTTGGGCGAGCGCACGCCACCGAGCGCCGAGATCGCGCCGTGGCCCTCGCGCTCCAGGTGGCGCCCGAAGGAGCGCAGGCCGGCGAGCATCCGCATCAGCGAGCGACCGGAGATGTCGTCCGCCCGCCGGGCCGCCATGAAGGCGCGGATGTCCCGCACCTTCAGGTCGATGAGCATGGCGATGGTGGGCGCGCCGCGCCGGCTTTCGAGATGGACGAGGAACTGTCGCAGGTCGCGGTCATAGGCCTCGACCGTGTTGGCCGACATCCGCCGCTCGCGGGCGAGGGCATCGGTCCAGCCCGCGACGGCCGCCCGCAGCGGGCCGTCCCCTGGCGGGAGAAGGATTTCAGCAGGGGCGTCGGAAGCGGACGATGGGGGCATGCCCCCATCAGAGCGCGACGGCGTTAACGCACCGCTTCAGCGGGTGTAATCGCTGTCCAAGACCTGTTCGAGCCATACGACCGGCGAGCCGTAGAAGGCTTCCTGCACAGCGATGTGGCTCATGGACGACGTGGCGCTCGCCCCGTGCCAATGCTTCTCGTCGGGGGCGAACCACACCACGTCCCCGGTCCGGACCTCCTCCACCGGGCCGCCGAGCGTTTGCACCCATCCCGTGCCATCGGTCACAATCAGCGCCTGCCCGAGGGGATGGGTGTGCCAGGCCGTCCGCGCGCCGGGCTGGAACGTCACCCAGGCCCCGCCGGCGCGGGACGAATCCGTGGGGCCGAACAAGGGGTCGATCGTGACGCTGCCCGTGAACCACTCCGCCGGGCCTTCCTTGCAGGGCCGCGTACCGATCCGCCTGATCTCCACGAGACCTAACCCTTCGTTCGCAAACGTTCCGGCAAAGATGCACGAAATGGGATTTGATTGGCAAGTCACTTGCCCGACGATTCTATATCCTTCTAAAAATTTTAGAAATACTATCTTATGAGCAACATTGTATATTGCTGCGCGGCGCTCGCCGAGATCGCGGGGTGCTACGCCTTTTGGATGTGGCTGCGGCTCGGCCACTCCGCGTGGTGGGCGGTCCCGGGCGTCGCATCGCTCATGACCTTCGCGGGCCTGCTGACCCTCGTCGAGAGCGAGGCGGCGGGCCGCGCCTTCGCGGCCTATGGCGGCGTCTACATCGCCGCGTCGCTGGCCTGGATGTGGTTCGTGGAGGGCGAACGCCCTGACCTGCGCGACGGGCTCGGCGCCGCGCTGTGTCTCCTCGGCGCCGGGATCATCCTGTATGGGCGCGGCCGGTAGGGGCTCTCACGCCCGGCCCATCCCGAAGAACTCGGCGTTCGGCCGCAGATCCGTGGCGCTGGCGAGGCGGTTCGACAGGGCGAACAAGCCGGTGATCGCGGCGATGTCCCAGATGTCGTCCTGCGAGAATCCCTGCTCCTCCAGGAGCGCGTGGTCCTCCGCGCCGACCGCGCCCGGATCGAGGGCGAGCTTCACGGCGAAGTCGAGCATCGCCTTTTGGCGCCACGAGATGGCGGCCTTGGCGTAGTTGGTGGCGATCTCGTCGGCGAGCAGCGGGTCCTTCGCGCGGATCCGCAGGATCGCCCCGTGGGCGACGACGCAATAGAGGCAATGGTTCGCGGCGCTCGTCGCCACCACGATCATCTCCCGTTCCGCCTTGTTGAGGCCACCGGGCCGGTCCATCAGCGCGTCGTGATAGGCGAAGAAGGCGCGGAACTCCTCCGGCCTGTGGGCGAGCGCCAGGAAGATGTTGGGCACGAAGCCCGCCTTCTCCTGCACCTGCTCGATGCGCTGCCGCAGGTCGGCGGGCATCTCCGCCAGCGACGGCACCGGGAAGCGGCTGATCGGAGTGTCGTGGCGCATCCTCGTCCTCGTCTGGTGAGAGGCCCGGCTTCACGGTACGGGTGGGGCAGCCGGCCTGCGTCCTGAAATCGGGCTCACGAGCCCCCGAGCGAGCATGATGAGCACCGCCATGACAACCGGCACGAACGCTCCGGTCCGTATCCTCGGGATCGATCCGGGCCTGCGCCGCACCGGCTGGGGCCTGATCACCGCCCGAGGGACCAGCCTGACCTATCACGATTGCGGCGTGATCACCTCCGATGGCGAGCTGCCGCTGGCACTGAGGCTGCGCGAATTGTTCGAGGGGCTGACCCGGATCTGCCAGACGCTCCAGCCCGACGAAGTCGCCGTGGAGGAGACCTTCGTGAACAAGGACGCGCAGGCGACCCTGAAGCTCGGCCATGCCCGTGCGGTGGCGCTGCTCGTGCCGGCGCTGGCCGGGCATCCGGTGTTCGAATACGCGGCCAACCTCATCAAGAAGACGGTGGCGGGCTCCGGCCATGCCGACAAGGCGCAGATCCAGGCGATGGTGCGCTTCCTGTTGCCGAAGGCGGAATTCCGCGTGGCCGACGCGGCGGACGCGCTGGCCATCGCCGTCACCCATGCGAGCCACCGGGATTCCCACGCCCTGCGGGCGCGCCACCTCACTGGCCGGGCGCCGCGCAGCCTGTCGGGCGTCGCGCAGGCGGGCCAGACGCTGGAAGGCAAGGGCTATTCCGCCGTCGCCGCGGCCCGCATCGAGGCCGCGCTGGCGAAATCGCGCTGATGGTGTGGGTGAGGAACTTGGTGGGGGAAGTAGGACTCGAACCTACGAAGCTTACGCAGCGGATTTACAGTCCGCCCCCTTTGCCGCTCGGGACATTCCCCCAAGGTCGGTGAGGCCCGCCTGGGGCCGTCCCGCGCCGCCCTTATGGTGGGGGGGTGGCGCCGTGTCAACGCTTCCCTGGCGCAACCTGCGCAGTTAAACCCCGCCTCCCGCGCGGGCGGGCGAATGATGCATCCATCATGCAATGGCGCCACAACCTGGTCGTGCGCAAGGATCGCTTCGAGCCCGCAACCGTGGCCGTAAGCAGGCCTGGGGGCCGGAGCGCGTCACACGCCGATCGTTCGACGATCTGAGACAAACATAAAGCAGATTTTTACTGGCCGCTCCGTCCATTTCCCTGTCTCAGGCGCTGGAAGCGATCACACTTTGCGTTGGCGGGCGGAACAACCGCATGCCGAGTATTGACTTCAACACTCCGTGATCGGAATTATCTCTCCACCACGAATATTGCGTATAAATACGTGACTTAGCCGAACGTATCTTCGCACGATGCGCTTCTGCGATTATGGATGCGGCGTGTCATCGAGTCTCGCAATAGAAGCTCTCTTGATCGCGATCTGCCTCGGAAGCCTTCTGAGCGGCGTGATTCTCGCTGCGCTGTCGGTTCGGGATCCCTCGCGCGCCGGTTTCCTCGAGCGCTGGAGCGGGATCTGCCTGATCGTCGGCCTGTGCCTCCTCGGGGTCAGTCTACGTATTTCCCGCTGAGGCAGCCGCCAGTGGAACGTCACATCGATGCGACATGTTGTCGGTGCATCGCGCCACGACGGTCGCGGCGTAGGACGGAGTAGACCCATGAGCCTTCTCGGCAACATCGTCAGCAAGATCCTCCACCCGTTCGGTGGCGGACAGGCAGAGGCGGCCCCCTCCTCCACGACATCGAGCTCCGGCCAGACCAGCACGCCCGCTCCCACGGGTAGCGCAGGTGGCAGCAGCGGCGATCCGGTGGATGTCGAAGCCGTCCTCACCGGCATGGCGGAGAAGAACCCGCAGAAGCTCGATTGGCGCCACTCGATCGTGGACCTGATGAAGCTCCTCGACCTCGATTCGGGCCTCGCGTCGCGCAAGCAGCTGGCCGACGAACTGCACTACACCGGCGACAAGGAGGACTCCGCCTCCATGAACATCTGGCTGCACAAGCAGGTGATGCAGAAGCTCGCCGAGAACGGCGGCAAGGTGCCGGACGACCTCAAGCACTAGTCCCGCGGCCCTCCCGTGACCCTAGGATCACGGGAGGGCGCCTCTGCTCAGCGCCCCGTGCGGACCCGCGTCCAGAGCCGCGTGACGAAGCGCTGGGTGCGCTCGTCCCAGGCAGTGTTCACCGAGAGGCGCTGCATCGTCGCCTCGTCCGGGTAGATGCCGGGATTGTTCAGGATCTCCGGCTTCACGCGGGCCTTCGCCGCGAGGTTGCCGCTCGCGTAGGACACGAAGTTCGTGTTGGCCGCCGCCACCTCGGGCCGCATCATGTAGTCGAGGAAGGCCAGGGCCTCGTCCGGGTGCGGCGCGTCCTTCGGGATGGCGAAGGAATCGAACCACATCAGCGATCCCTCCTTGGGGACCACGTAGGCGACCTCGACGCCGTTATTGGCCTCGTCCGCCCGCTTCTTGGCCTGCAGCACATCCCCCGAATAGCCGACGGCCATGCAGATATCGCCGTTGGCCAGCGCCTGGATGTATTCCGACGAATGGAATTTCCGCACGCTGCCGCGCACCTTGTACAGGGCGTCGGTGACGAGGGTCATGTCGTCCCAGCGCTTGCTGTCGGCCTTGGCGCCGAAGAACGGGAGCATGCTCGGGATCAGGTCCTCGGGGCTGTCGAGCATCATCAGCCCGCATTCCTTCAGCTTCGCGGCGGAGGACGGATTGAGCACAACACCCCACGAATTGACCGGCACGTTCGGCCCGAGCTTCTCCCGGACCAGGGCGACGTTGTAGCCGATGCCGGTGGTGCCCCACATGTAGTCGATGGCGTAGACATTGCCGGGGTCGTAGCCCGCGAGCCGGCTCATGATGTCCGGCCAGAGGTTGCCGAGGTTCTTCAGCTTCGCCTTGTCGAGGGGCCGGAAAGCGCCGGCCCGGATCAGGCGCTGGAGATAGGGCCCCGACGGCACCACGATGTCGTAGCCCGAGCGGCCGGCGAGCAGCCGGGTCTCCAGGATCTCGTTGTTGTCGTAGGTGTCGTAGACGACCTTGATGCCCGTCTCCCGGGTGAAGGCATCGAGCACCTGCGGGTCGATATAGTCCGACCAATTGTAGATGTTGACGACCTTCTCGTTCGCCGGGCGCGCGGCGCCGGCGAACAGGGCGGTGCCGAGCGCCGCCGCGAGGCAGGCGCCGAGGGCGGCGAGCCGCCCCCGCCTCGGAAGACGGAGCGCCACGTTCAGGCCGCCCGCGCGGCGACGACGACGATCTCGACGAGGTATTCCGGCGCGGCGAGCTTCGCCTCGACGGTGGCGCGGGTCGGCGGGTTCTCCTTCGACACCCAGGCGTCCCAGGCGGCGTTCATCTCGGCGAAGGTCGCGATGTCGGCGAGGTAGATCGTGGCCGTCAGGAGCTGCTCCTTGTCGGTGCCGGCGGCGGCCAACAGGCGGTCGATCTGCTCCAGGATGTTCTGGGTCTGCGCGGTGACGCCCCGGCCCACCGGCTCGTCGGCCACCTGCCCGGCGAGGTAGACGGTATCGCCATACACCACGCCCTGGGACATCCGTGCCCCGGGCTCGATCCGCCTGATCGCCATACGCTCTCTCCGTCCATCCTGAAGGGTTCGCCGGACGACGTCCGGCGGCGGCGTATCTGCCGCCGAGGACGGCTTGGCGTAAAGGGCGGGCGCGGTCACCAGTGTCGCAGACGGGAACCGCGAAAAAAATCCGCACCGCGATGACGAGTCGGAGCAACCGGTTGGAAAATCCAAACGTTCAGAGGGCGTCAGCGGCCCAAAGCGGGGAGACACATGGGCATTCTCTGGACCATCATCATCGGATTCCTGGCGGGGGTCATCGCCAAGTTCATCATGCCGGGGCCGAACGAGCCTGCCGGCTTCATCTTGACCACGATTCTCGGCATCGTCGGCGCCTTCGTCGCGACCTTCATCGGTCAGGCGGTCGGCTGGTACGGGCCGAATCAAGGCGCGGGCTTCATAGGAGCCATCGTGGGCGCGGTGATCGTGCTCGCCATCTACGGCTTCGTCGCAAGCCGTCGCACCACCACCTACTGAGAAGCTCCGCCGCAGCGGGCTAAAGGAAGGGGCGCCCTGGGCGCCCCTTTTTTGTCTCAGAACTCGTTCGCCATCGACTTCACGGCGCAATGCCCGGTGGCGCCGCGCATGGCGAGGCCGACGCCGACCACCAGGGCCGCGAGGCTCAGCCACTTGTTCGGGCGCGGCTGGGCGGCCGCCGCCGCGATGCCGAGGCCGAGGGCCACGGACACCGCCCGCTCCGTCGTGCTCAGGTTCGGCGTGCCGCTGAAGATGTCGTGGATCATGTCTCGGGCCATCGGGCTCCTCCGCTTCCAATCGCGGGGCGAACGCGGAGGGGGCGGGGGCGTTCCGTGCTGTGCCGCAAACGAAAACGCGGCCCCCGAGGGGACCGCGCTTCGTCGTCACGTCAGATCGTGAAGGGGAGGGCGATTACTCGCCCGCCTCGCGGCGGCGCTCGCCACGGTGGCTGCGGCCACCCTCACGACCGCCCTCGCGGCCTTCGCGGGGCTCACGCGGCTCGTCGCCACGCTCGGACCGCTCGGAGTCGCGCTGCGCCTTGATCTTGTCGGTGATGTCCTCGCCGGTCTGCTGATCGACGACCTTCATCGACAGGCGGATCTTCCCACGGTCGTCCTGACCGAGGAACTTCACCTTCACCTTGTCGCCTTCCTTGACGACGTCCGTCACCTTGGCGACCCGCTGGGCGGCGAGTTCCGAGATGTGGACGAGACCGTCCTTGGCGCCGAAGAAGTTCACGAAGGCGCCGAACTCCATGCACTTCACGATCGTGCCGTCGTAGATCGTGCCGGCCTCGGGCTCCGCGACGATGGAGCGGATCCAGTTGTAGGCCGCCTTGATCGCCTTGCCGTCGGCCGAGGCGATCTTCACGATTCCGGTGTCCTCGATGTTGATCTTGGCGCCGGTCTTCTCGACGATCTCGCGGATCACCTTGCCGCCGGTGCCGATCACGTCGCGGATCTTGTCCGTCGGGATCTGCATGGTCTCGATGCGCGGCGCGTACTCGCCGAGCTCCGGACGCGCGGCGGTGAGGGCCTTGGCCATCTCCACCAGGATGTGGGCGCGGCCGTCCTTCGCCTGATCGAGGGCGACCCGCATGATCTCCTCGGTGATGCCGGCGATCTTGATGTCCATCTGGAGCGAGGTCACGCCCTCGTCCGTGCCGGCCACCTTGAAGTCCATGTCGCCGAGGTGATCCTCGTCGCCCAGGATGTCCGACAGGACCGCGAAGCGCTCACCCTCGAGGATGAGGCCCATCGCGATGCCGGCCACCGGACGGCGCAGCGGGACACCCGCATCCATCAGCGACAGCGAGCCGCCGCAGACCGAAGCCATCGAGGACGAGCCGTTCGACTCGGTAATCTCGGACACGACGCGGATCGTGTACGGGAACTCGTGAGCCGGCGGCAGAACCGGACGGATGGCGCGCCACGCCAGCTTGCCGTGGCCGATCTCGCGACGACCCGGCGAGCCCATGCGGCCCGTCTCACCCACCGAATAGGGAGGGAAGTTGTAGTGGAGCAGGAAGCGCTCCTTGTAGGTGCCTTCCAGCGCGTCGATGAACTGCTCGTCCTCGCCGGTGCCGAGGGTCGCGACCACGAGGGCCTGCGTCTCGCCACGGGTGAAGAGCGAAGAGCCGTGGGCGCGGGGCAGCACGCCGACCTCGGAGAGGATCGGGCGGACGGTCTTCACGTCACGGCCGTCGATGCGCGAGCCGGTGTCGAGGATGTTCCAGCGGACCACCTTCGACTGGGCCTCCTTGAAGGCGGCCTTGACCTTCTCGGCCGGGAACTTCTCCGCACCGTCGGCGCAGAGGGCGGCCATGACCTTGGCCTTCACCTCATCGACGGCGGCGTAGCGCTCCTGCTTGACGGTCTTGGTGTAGGCGGCGCGCAGCTCGGCCTCGCACACGTCGAGGACGGCCTTCTCGACGTCGGCGTTCTCCGGCGGGGAGAAATCGCGCGGCTCCTTGGCGGCCTTCTCGGCGAGGCGGATGATCGCCTCGATGACCGGCTGGAAGTGCTTGTGGCCGAACATCACGGCGCCGAGCATCACGTCTTCCGAGAGCTCCTTGGCCTCGGACTCGACCATCAGCACCGCGTCCTGCGTGCCGGCGACGACGAGATCGAGGGAGGACTCTTCCTTGGTCTCGGTGACGAGCGGGTTCAGCTTGTAGCCGCCGTTGATGTAGCCGACGCGGGCCGCGCCGATCGGGCCCATGAACGGCACGCCCGAGAGGGTCAGCGCCGCCGAAGCCGCCACCATGGCGACGATGTCCGGATCGTTCTCGAGGTCGTGGGTCAGCACCGTGACCGTGACCTGCGTGTCGTTACGCCAGCCCTCGACGAAGAGGGGGCGGATCGGCCGGTCGATGAGGCGAGAGACCAGCGTCTCCTTCTCGGAGGGGCGGCCTTCGCGCTTGAAGTAGCCGCCCGGGATGCGGCCGGCGGCGTAGGCGCGCTCCTGATAGTTCACGGTGAGGGGGAGGAAGTCGATGCCGGCCTTCGGCTCCTTCGCGCCCACCACACAGGCGAGCACCGAGGTCTCGCCGTAGGTGGCGACGACGGCGCCGTCCGCCTGACGGGCCACCTTGCCCGTCTCGAGGACGAGCTTGCGGTCGCCCCACATCAGCTCTTCGCGTTGTACGTCGAACATGGTCTGTCTGTCCTTGCCTTCATGCGGCGGGCTACGCCCGGCACGGCGGGGGCAAGACGACGGGGGGCTTCACGAAGCCCCCGGCGATCCTGCCCCGATCTCGTGCGAGGGGCGGCCCGTTCGGCCTGCCCGAGCCCCATGCCCGGACCTGCCAAAGTCGAACGCGGCCCCGGAACCCGGAAGCCGCGTCGGGTGAGATTAGCGGCGGATGCCGAGCTTCTCGATGAGCGAACGGTAGCGCGACTCGTCCTTGCGCTTCAGGTAGTCGAGAAGCGAGCGGCGCTGGGAGACCAGCTTCAGGAGGCCGCGGCGGGAATGGTTGTCCTTGCCGTGGGTCTTGAAGTGCTGGGTCAGGTTGGAAATCCGCTCGGAGAGGATGGCCACCTGCACCTCGGGGGAGCCGGTATCCTTCGCGTCCGTGCGGTGCTGCTTAATGAGCGCGGTCTTGCGCTCTGCCGTGATCGACATCGCGTACCTTTCGGGTGTTTCGTACGGTGGAGCGCCCTGCGGGGCGCCTTGAGCCTGCGGACCGGCCTGAGCCGGGATGTCGTCCAGCACGGTCTGCCGCAAGCGGTTCAAGCCCCGCCCGGTCAACCGGGTCGAGGCTATGGGATCCATACACGAAACGGGCGCGGATGCCACCCCCGGCCCGGGACTTGCCCTGTCGCCACCGATGGAAGGAAGAGGCATGTCAGGATCATCGAGCGCGCCGGCTGGGTCTTCTCAGGATCTGGAACGGGCGCTCACCGCGCCGGGGCTCGTCTGCATCGGCCTCGGCGGGACCATCGGCGCGGGCATCTTCGTCCTGACCGGCACGGCGGCCGCGCATTATGCCGGGCCGGCGCTGATCCTATCGTTCCTGATCGGCGGCCTCGTCAGCGGGCTGGTCGGCCTGTGCTACGCCGAACTCGCGGCGATGATCCCGGAGGCCGGCTCCACCTACGCCTATACCCGCGTCAGCCTCGGCCTGCTGCCGGCCTGGATCGTCGGCTGGGACCTCGTGCTCGAATTCGCCTTCGCGGCGGCGACCGTCGCCTCGGGCTGGTCGGGCTACGCGCAATCGCTGCTCGCGGATTTCGGCCTGCGCCTGCCGGCCGCCCTCGCCGCCGCGCCGGGCGCGGGCGGTCTCATCGACCTGCCCGCCGTGATCGTGGTGCTCGCCCTCACCGTCCTGCTGACGCGGGGCGTGCGCGAAGCCTCCGGCATCAACGCCGCCCTGGTGGCGCTGAAGGTGGCGATCATCCTGGCCTTCGTCGGCATCGGCGCCGCCCATCTCAGGCCCGAACTCTGGCACCCCTTCGTGCCCGCGAATGCCGGCGCCTTCGGCGAGTTCGGGACGAGCGGCATCTTCCGGGGTGCGGCGGTGGTGTTCTTCGCCTTCATCGGCTTCGAGACCGTCTCGACGGCGGCCGGCGAGTGCCGCGATCCGCAATCCGACGCGCCGAAGGGGCTGATCGGCTCGCTCGTCGTGAGCACGCTGCTCTACGTCGCCGTCGCCGCCGTACTCACCGGCCTCGTGCCCTATCGCGAACTCGGCGTGCCGGACCCGATCGCGAAGGCGGTCGATTCCATCGGCCATCCCGGCTTCTCGCTGTTCGTGAAGCTCGGCGCCCTCGTCGGGCTGACCACCTCGACGCTCACCGCCCTCTACGGACAGGGCCGGATCTTCTACGCCATGGCCCGCGATCGCCTCCTGCCCGACGTCTTCGCCCGCGTCCACCCGCAGACCCGCGCCCCCGCCACCGGCCAGATGACCATCGGCCTGTGCACCGCCGCCGTGGCCGGATTGGTGCCCATCGACGTGCTGGGCGAACTCGTGAGCATCGGCACGCTGCTGGCCTTCGGCCTCGTCTGCGCCAGCGTGCCGATCCTGCGCCGCCTCCAGCCGGACCGCCACCGGCCCTTCCGCGTCCCGGCCGCCGACCTCGTCGCGGCCCTCGGGCTCCTCGCCTGCGCGGCCCTGATGGCCTCCCTGCCGGCCGAGACCTGGCTGCGCCTCGCCGCCTGGACGGGCGTGGGCCTCGCGATCTTCTACGGGTACGGGCGCAGGCGCGCACGCTCCGCTGGCAGCGCCTGAGGCAATTGTTGCGGGCGGCGCATCGATTGATCCAATTTTGACGTTGGACAGCTCCGCGACGCCGTCCCACCGATGAGGCGCAACGACGACCCGCCGCGCTCGCGAACGAGCCACGAGATGGGCCGCGTCATCGGAGGAACGTCATGTCGGAGATCGTGAGCCGCAGGCTCGTGCTGACGGGGGCCGCTGCGGCGGGGGCCGTCCTCACCACGGCGCGGAACGCCAGGGCGGCCTGGGAGCCGTCGCAGCGCCTGCCCGACCCAGCGGTGGAAATCCTCGATCCGGGCTTCGCCAAGTACCGGCTGAGCCTCGCGGCCATCGAGCGGATCGCCACCGGCCTGCGCTGGGCCGAGGGCCCGGTGTGGTTCGGCGACATGGACATGCTGCTCTTCAGCGACGTCACCAACGACCGGATCATGCGCTGGGAGGCCGGGACCGGCCGGCTGTCGGTCTTCCGGCAAGGCTCCTCCTTCGCCAACGGCAACACCCGCGACCGCGAGGGCCGTCTGCTGACGTGCCAGCACCAGACCCGCAGCGTCACGCGCACCGAGCACGACGGTAGCCTCACCACCCTGCTCGACCGCTTCGACGGCAAGCCGCTGAACTCGCCCAACGACATCGTCTGCCGGTCGGACGGATCCGTGTGGTTCACCGACCCGGCGTTCGGGCCGAACCCCTACGAGCGGATGGCGGCCCCGGAGCTGCCGGGGAACGTCTACCGGATCGATCCCGCGACGGGACGCGCCACGGTGGCGGTGGCCGGCATCAACGGCCCGAACGGACTTGCCTTCTCCCCCGACGAGTCGCGGCTCTAAGTCGTCGAGGGCCGGGCCGAGCCGAACCGGCTCATCCGCGTCTACGACGTGGTCGATGGCGGCCGGGCGACCGCGAACGGCCGTGTGTTCTTCGATTGCGGGAAGGGCACGGCCGACGGATTCCGCGTCGATGCTGACGGCAACCTCTGGTGCGGCTGGGGGATGGGCGAGGCCGAGGACGGCGTCGTGATCATCTCGCCGCAAGGCAAGATGATCGGCCGCATCCGCCTCCCGGAACGCTGCGCCAACCTCTGCTTCGGCGGCCAGGGCCGGAACCGGCTGCTGATGACCTCCACCCGTTCCGTCTACGCCCTGTATGTCGGCGTGCAGGGGGCGGTCGCCTGCTGAGGCCCGCCCTACCGCAGCGACAGTTTCGCCGCCGCCGCGAGATCGGCCGCATCGGTGAGCCGCAGGCCCCTGCGCTTGAGGCTCGCCAGCATCGCCCGGTCGGGGAACGGGCAGTAGGGCAGCACGTCCGCCATCCGCCCCTCGGGCAGGGCGCCGGTCGCGGCCACCGTGTCGAGCAGCCGGTCGAGCATGGCGCGGCCGTGCTGGTGGAGCAGGATCGCAGCGCGGGTCGCCGTCACATCGGCGGGCATCCGCACTGCCTCCTGATCGAGGATCGCGCCGGCATCGATGGCGGCGGCGAGCCGGTGCAGGGTAATGCCGAACGCATCCGGCCCCTCCGCGAGGGCGTGGATTGTCGGCACCGGCCCGCGATGGCGGGGGAGCAGGCCGGGATGCCCGTTGATCCCGCCGAGCCGCGCCAGGGCGATGGTCTCCGGCTTCAGGATCTGGTCGAAATGGTAGGTGAGGATCACGTCGGGCGCGGCCTCGCGGAGGGCGCGGTGCATCTCCGCCCCGTTCACGTCATCGACCTTCACACTGCGGATGCCCATCCGGCGGCAGAGGGTCGCGAGCGGCGTCGCCTCCGGCACCTCGGCGCTGCCGGCGGCGGCCTGGGTGAGGGGGGCGAGCGGGCGCAGCAGATCGGGCAGGCCGAAATTCACCGCGAGGTAGGGCAGGATCCCCGTGCCCGAGCGGCCGAGATGGCGGCGCAGCTGCCCGGTCAGGCCGCCGCTCGACGGCCGCTCCGCGTTCGAGAGGCCGACGAGGACGATCTCATGCCCGCGATCCGCCACGAGGCGGCGCACGGTGCGGGCATTCGGCAGGGCTTCGAGGACGAGGAGCGCGATCCGCAAGGCCGTCACCGCTGGTTGAACTTGAAGGCGGAGAGGCTGACCCGCCGCACCCATTCGGGCAGCAGCAGCACGCAGCGGGCCAGCACCGCCAGCGGCAGGGGGAAGGACACCACGTCCCGGTCCTTCGCGAGGCCCTTGGCGATGATCGCGGCAGCCTGCTCGGCGCTCATCTCCAGGGGACGCCAGCCCTTGAGCTCGCTGCCCATAGGCGTCTTCACGTAGCCCGGCGTCACCACGCTGATGCGCACGCCGAGCGGCCAGACCTTCTGGCGCAGGGCGAGGCCGTGGGCGATCAGCGCCGCCTTGGCGCCGCTATAGGTCGGCGCGTCGGCGAGCGGCGCATAGGCCGCGAGCGACGACATGAGCGCGATCTGGCCTCGGCCCCGGGCGAGCATCAGGCTCAGGGTCGGCAGCATCACGTTGAGCGAGCCGGTGTAATTGATGTCGGCGGTCTCGAAGGCCATCTCTTCGGTCTCGACCCGGCCCTCCTTGCCGCCACCGTTGATGGCTGCGTTGACCACCACGAGATCGAGGGGCGAGCGGGCATCGACCTCTGTGAGCAGCCGGCGGATCGCCGCCCGGTCGCGGGTGTCACCCCGGGCGACTTCGGCCTCCGCGCCCTTGGCGCGGCAATCCCGCGCCACGGCTTCCAGGCGCGGCGCGTTGCGGGCCACGAGGATGAGGCGGGTTCCGGCGGCGGCGTAATGGCGGGCGAGGGCGGCGCCGATGCCGCTCGAAGCCCCCGTGATCAGAATCGTCCTCACCGGGCGCCGCCCGGCCTGCCGCTGGTCATTTCCGCCATGATCCCCACTTTCCCTCTCCGGCGTGCGCCCCGTCCCGTCTCGCTTGACGCTGTCGAAACGATGTGGAAGGCCGCGCGCCGTCGCGGGCCTCGTAGAGTGCTCCCCGCCGGAGGGGAAGCCATTTCGGCCTGGCCCCCTGCGGTGCTATGCCCAAACGCTCGCCTTCCGGGCCGTTATCCACGTCGGCGGGTGCGGCTCAACGGTTCCGGTGATGGATGATTCTCGGATGGAAGGTGGCAAGCTCAAGCGCCTGTGGCCCCGGACGCTCTCGGAGATCGAGATGCCCGGCGGCCGCCCGGTGCGGCGCCTCGGCAGCGAGCCGGTCTCGCGCCGGGTCGGCCATGCCGACCGCTGGGACGAGGGCTTCCTGCGCCTGCCCGGCGCCCGCACGCAGCGCCCGCTGAGCTCCATCGTCGACGGTCTCGGCATCTATTACGACGCCACCGCGCGCAGCGAACTGGAGATCATCCTTCAGGAGGGCGGCTGGGAGAACGACGAGATCCTCGCCCGCGCCGAGGACGGCATCGCCCTGCTGCGCGAGGCGCGGCTCAGCCTCGACAACGACCCCCGCCGCGCCAACCTTGCGACCCTCCTCGACGGGCGCGACACGACGCGCCCCCTCGTGGTGATCGTGGATCAGGTCCAGAAGGACCCGACCATCGGCTTCGGGCTCGCCAGCGAGACCGGCTTCGCCACCATGCTCGCGACCGCCGCCGCCGAGCACCCGGAGGCCGACCGCGTGGTCATCATGGACCCGGCCGCGCGGCCGGGAACGATGGGCCATCTCGAACGCGCCGCCATCGAAGCCGCCGGCGCGCGGGCCGTCTACGAGCCGGTGGAGGCGTGGTCGGTGATCGAAGCGGCCGCGCGGCTCTACGTGGTCACGAGCCATATCGGCTTCGAGGCGGCGCTGGCGGGGCGGCCGGTGAGCTGTTTCGGCGTGCCATTCTATGCCGGTTGGGGCTTCACCGACGACCGGCTCGATCCGATCCGGCGCAGCCGCAACCGCACCCCGGCGGAAGTCTTCGCGGCGGTCTACCTGATCTGCTCACGCTACTTCGAGCCCTATGGCGGCGAGACCTGCCGTTTCGAGGAGGCGGCGGCGATCCTGCGCCTCGTCGTCGAGGAGCAGCGCGCCAACGCCGCCCGCACCCTCTGCATCGGCTTCGCCGCGTGGAAGCGGCGCTGGCTGTCGCGGGCGCTGGCCTCGCCGGGTCGGATCCCCGCCATCGCCGCCCCCCGCCATGAGCCGAAGCCCGCCGAGATCGCCCGCTACGAGCGCGTCGTGGCCTGGGCGAGCCGCGCGCCGGACAGCCTCGGCGCCGCCTGCCGCGCGGCCGGCGTGCCGCTGCTGCGGATGGAGGACGGGTTCATCCGCTCCATCGGCCTCGGCGTGGCGTTGCGCCCCGGCGCCTCGCACGTCATCGACGCCACCGGCATCTATTACGACGCCAGCGGGCCGAGCGACCTCGAACGCCTCCTGGAGGAGGGCGGCTTCCCCGCCGACGTACTGGACCGCGCCAAGCGCCTGCGCGCGGCAGTCGTGGAAGCCAAGCTCAGCAAGTACAATGTCGGCGCGGCGCCGATGCCGACCCTCCCGAAAGGCGCGCGGGTCGTGCTCGTCGCCGGGCAGGTGGAGAACGACGCCTCGATCAAGCTCTGCGGCGCCACCGTCGCCCGCAACGTGGACCTCCTGAAGCTCGCCCGCCAGCGCCATCCCGACGCAGTGATCGCCTTCAAGCCGCACCCGGACGTGGAAGCCGGGCTCAGGCCGGGCCGGGTGGCGCCGGACGAAATCTCGGCCCACGCGGATATCGTCCTGCGCGACGTGGCGGCAGCCGATGCCATCGAGGCCGCCGACCACATCGAGACGATCTCATCGCTGATCGGGTTCGAGGCGCTGCTACGCGGCAAGACCGTCACGACCCACGGCCTGCCGTTCTACGCGGGCTGGGGCCTCACGGAGAGCCCGGCCTGCCCGAGGCGGACGCGGCGCGTGACCCTCGACGAGTTGGTTGCAGGGGCGCTCATCGTCTACCCGCATTACGTCGATCCGCGTACGGGCCTGCCCTGTCCGCCGGAGGTGATCATCCAGCGGCTGTCGGAGGGCGATGCGGGGTTGATGCGGCGCGAGCCGACCGTCGAGGCGGCGATGAAGCAGGTTTGGTCGCTGGCCTCGCGCCACCTGCTCCGGCGGCGCTAGGCGCTGCCGAGGACCGGCTCAGACGTTCTGGAACTCGAAGCCGTGCTCCGGCACGGCTTGTTCCGCCACGGCGGCGTTGCGGCGGGCACGGGAGCGCATTTCGAGCCATGCGCCCTCGGTGAGGTCGAGGCGCGAGGCGGTCGCCTGCACGGCGGCGGCGAGGCCTTCCTTGGCATAGTACACGCCGCGGATCTGGATATGCCCGACGATGGCCCGCACGAAGGCGTGCCACAGGTCCTGGCGCGGGGGCTTCGCCTCGGTCCAGAACTGGTCGAGGGGACCTTGGAAGGTCAGGCCCTCGATGTCGTAGACCGCCGTGCCGAGGGTGATCGTCGGCACCGCGACGCGCATCGACCAGAGGCCGACCGTGCTGTTCACGGTGATGCAGCCCTTCGAGGCTTCCAGCATCACGGCGAGGTTGCCGCCATCCACGAAATCCACCCGCCCCGCGACGCCGTGCTTGGCGGCCGAGCGGCGGACAATCCGCGCCCAGTTGCGAAGCCCCGGATCGAGGGGATGGGCCTTGATGACGAGGCGGCTGTTGGCCGGCGCGTTCTTGGCGAAGGAGGCGACCACCGCGTGGATCGGCGCCTTGAAGTCGAAATAGGGCGAGTAGGCCCGCAGCTGGAAGTCGTTCTCCATCTGCAGGGGCAGCACGTAATAGGGCGCCTTCTCGGCCTTCAGCTTGCCGACGAAGCGGTCGACTTTCGGCGAGCTGAACTTCGCCCGCAGGATGTGCAGGCCCGTGCCGAGATAAACGAGCCCCGGATGGTAGAGCTGGTGCGAGCGGTAGAACGGGTACAGGAACCACAGCCAGTTGGTGAGCATGTGGTAGGCGATGTCCCAGATCACCTGGGTCTTGAAGCTGTCGCCGTAGCGCGGCTCGAGATCCGGCGCGGGCAGGCCCTCGGCCAGCTTCATCACCGCCTCCGGCTCGCGCGGGAAGCAGCTGTCGCCCGACATGCCGTCGCGCTCCAGGGTGATCCAATCCGGCCGGAGATAACCGAAATCCGTCACGGTGACGTTGAGGTTGCGCGCCTTGGCCGCCGCGATTGCCACCTTGTGGTAGAAGCGCTGCTCGCCGAGCAACATCAGGTCCGTCACGCCCTCGCGGTCGATCAGGTCGGCGATGAAGGCGGGCCAGTTTTCCCGGCGGCCCCGATAGTTCACCGCACCCGGACGGCGCCAGAACAGCCAGTCGCCGAAGCAGAGGTTGACCCGCAGGCAGCGGTGGCCGCGCGCTTCGAGCTCGTTCGCCGTGTCGGCGAAATAGGGTGTGACCGGACCCTGTAGGAACAGGAAGACCTGGCGTCCGCCCTGGCGGGAGGCCGCCTTGCCCGTGGTGCCACGCTCGATAGGGCCGGGGGCGGGGATCAATGCCATGAAAGCCACACTTTCCGATCGCGCACCGTCGGAGCCGGAACGGCGCTCCGTCGCGCCGAATCCCGCCGCGTTTTCTCATCCCGTCCTGCCGCGAAAAACGCGGCAGCATCATGGTCGCGCGGAACGCGGCAATGGGTTGGGGATGAATGTTGCGCAGATGGCACGCCATCGGGCCGCGAAAGATGCGATCCTCGAACCGGCCTCAATTCACCGTTAAGCTGATGGCAGTCCTTCAGCCCCCTTATGGGGCGGCGGGCCGCGTCGACGGGCCCGGCACAGCGGATTTCTGAATGATGCGTTTGGGGAACCTTGCCGTTTCGTCGGCCTGCATCGCCACGTTGGCGGTGTCGGGCTGCACGCTGCTGCCCGCAGCGGGGCCGACGGCCACGGCGATCCAGGCCGGCGCCGAGGTGCCGGAGTCCGGGGGCGGCCTGCTCGCCCGCTACGAGATCATCGACATCAACCCCGCCACCATCGAGGCGCTACGCGGACGGCCCCTCGACAGCCTGCTCGCCTCCTTCGGCGATCACCGCCCCTCCGCCGAACCCCTCATCGGCATCGGCGACATGGTCGCCGTCTCCGTCTGGGAGGCCGGGTCCGGCGGCCTGTTCTCCGGCCCCCTCGTCGCCGACCGCTTCTCCGCCGGCTCCAAGTCCGCCCTCATCCCCGAGCAGCCGGTCGGGCGCGACGGCTCCATCTCCGTCCCCTACGCCGGCCGCATCGCCGTCGCCGGCCGCCGCCCGCAGGACGTGCAGGCGCTCATCGAGAACGAGCTCGCCGGCAAGGCCATCCAGCCGCAGGTGCTCGTCTCCGTCACCAAGCCGATCTCGCAGACCGTCACCGTGACCGGCGAGGCCGTGGCCGGCGCCCGCCTGCCGCTCACCGGCCACGGCGACCGCCTGCTCGACGTCATCGCCACGGCGGGCGGCGTGCGCTCGCCGGTCTCGGAGACCTTCGTGCGGCTGTCGCGCGGTCCCGTGACGGCGACGGTGCCGCTGACCACGGTGGTGTCGAACCCGAAGGAGAACATCTACCTGCGGCCCAACGACGTGCTGACGCTGGTACGCGATCCGCAGACCTTCCTGGCGGTGGGGGCGCTGGGCAACTCGACCGAACTGCCGTTCTCGGCGGACGGGATCACCCTGGCGCAGGCGCTGGCCAAGGCGCGGGGCCTGTCGGACTTCCAGGCCGATCCGGCCGGCACGTTCATCTTCCGCTTCGAGCCGGCGGCGATCGTGCGGCGTCTCTCCCCGGGCTCGAAGCTGACGGGCACGCCGCTGGTGCCGGTGGTGTACCGGATCGACATGCGCGACCCGAACAGCCTGTTCACGGCGCAGGCGTTCCGGATGCGCAACCGCGATCTCGTCTACGTCTCGAACGCGCCGTTCACCGAGGTCCAGAAGGTTCTGGGCGTTCTGTCCACCGTCACGGGGCCCGTCGCCTCGGCGGCCGCCGTGTACAGCTACTCGCGATAGGCGAACCCGAACGACAAAGGCCGCGGACCTCACGGTCCGCGGCCTTTGTCATGTCCGGTCGGTGCCTGTCAGCGCTTGGCGAGAAGCTGCTCGATCAGCGAGCCACCCTTGTCGATGGCAGCCATCTCCTCGGCGACGGCATTGACCGTGTCCGTGATCTGCTCCGGCGTGTGCTCGGAGGTCAGGAAGAAGCGCAGGCGCGAGCCGCGCTCCGGCACCGCCGGGTGGATGATCGGCTGCACGTTGATGCCGCGCTTGAACAGCCGGTCGGACAGCGTCACCGCCTTGAGGGAATCGCCCACGATCACCGGGATCACCGCGAGGCCGAGGCTGGTCCCCGTATCGAGGCCGAGCTTGCGCGCGGTGGCGAGGAACAGGTTGCCGTTGCGGCGAAGGCGCTCCACGCGCTCCGGCTCGGCGTGCATCACCTCGAGCGCGGCCTCGGCGGCCGCCGCGATCGGCGGCGACATGCCCACGCTGTATACGAAGCCGCCGGCCGAGTGCTTCAGGTATTCGATGAGTGCGATGGGTCCGCAGATGTAGCCGCCGCAGCCCGAGAGGGTCTTTGACAGGGTGCCCATCCAGATGTCGACCTCCTTCGGATCGACACCGCAATGCTCGAACAGGCCCGCGCCCGTGCGGCCGGTGACGCCGAGGCCATGAGCCTCGTCCACCATCAGCCACGCATCGTAGCGCTTCTTCAGGGCGACGAAGCCGGCGAGATCCGGGGCATCGCCGTCCATGCTGTAGAGGCCCTCGATCACGATCAGCGCCCGGCGGTGCTCGTGGCGCGTCGCTTGGAGCAGGTTCTCCAAGGCGTCGAGGTCGTTGTGGGCGAAGGAGCGGCGCTGCGCCCCCGAGAGTTGCACGCCCGTGACGATGCTGTTGTGCGAGAGGGCATCGTGGAACACCACGTCGCCGGCTTCCAGCAGGGCGCCGATGGTCGTGACGTTGGTGGCGTGCCCACTCACCATCACCACGCAGCCCTCGGTGCGATAATGAGCAACGAGTGCCTGTTCAAGACTGATATGGCCCGGACGCTCACCCGCCACCACGCGGCTCGCGGAGGCCGAGGTGCCATAGGCTTCGATGGCCTCGCGGGCAGCGCCACTGACCTTCGGGTGTCCGTTCAGCCCGAGATAATCGTAGGACGAGAAGTTCGTGAAGGTCTTCTGGTCGATCCGCGTCGTGGCGCCGGCCTTGGCGTCATGGACGCGGAAGAACGGGTTGCCGAGGCCGATCAGTTCAGCCGCCGAGCGCTGGAGCTTGAGCTCCCGGTAGCCCGGCAGATTCTCGAAGTTCTGGGCCGCGCTCACGCGCGATGCCTCAGGCGCCTTGGCCTGGGCGGGCCGGGGGGTCGCACGCCCGAGGCGGTTCGTCACGAAGCCGGCCAGGGCCGCACGCCCACCGTCGGGCCGCGCAGATTGCGTCATCGCTGGGTCTCTTTGCTCTCGTTCTCGCGCGCCTCGATCAGGTCGCGCAGAGGGGCCATGACGCTCGCACTCACCTCACCGCCGATATGCTTGGCCATGAGGCTCATCGCGACGCCCGCCGTGTCGTCCATGGGCGCGGAAACCGCCTGAATTAAGGAATCCGACAGCTCGTTGACGGTCATGCCCGCCGAAAGCCCCGCAGGCGGTGACTCGAGGCCGAACCGCTCCTGAAGGCTCGCACCGAGTTCCACGCCCATAAGCGAGTCGAGGCCGATCTCCGAGAGCTGACGCACGCGGCTGATGTCGTCCTTCGGCAGGCGCAGGATGCGGGCGATGTCGTCCACGATCGCGTCCGACACGGTCTTGCGCACCGTGTCGATGTCGGAGCCCTTGAGCAGCGAGGCAATATTGATCGTCTGGACCGCGCCGGCCTCCGCCTGCTGGTCGGACCCGAGTTCGGCGTAGCTCGGCGAGCGCATGGTGGCGAGCCGCTCGCGCGCCTTGCCCCAATGCATCGCCGCGATGGCGATCACCGCCTCGTCCGGGGCGGTGCCCTGGTTCGACAGGGCGTCGGCCATCAGGTCGAGGCAGCGGCGGGCTTCCATCGGCGTCACGCCGACGCGACCGGCCAGGGTCTCCATCACGGCCTTGTTGCGGGCGAGCATGCCCACATCGCCGATGGCCCCCCAGGCGACGGCCAGAGCCGGAAGGCCCCGGCGGCGGCGCTGGCGGGCGAGGCCTTCCATGAAGCCGTTGGCGGCGACATAGGAGCCCTGGCCCGGATTGCCGATGAAGGTCGTGGCCGAGGAGAACAGCACGAAGTAGTCGAGCGGCCGGTCGCGGGTGGCCGCGTCGAGGTGCTGGGCGCCGATCACCTTCGGGCCGATCACCGCGTCGAGCGCCGAGACGTCGATGTTGGCGATCAGGCCGTCCTGCAGGACCGCCGCCGCGTGGATCACGCCCGCGAGCTTGGCGCCGCCGCGCTCGATCTCGGCGAGCATCCGGTCCACCGCCGACCGGCTGGTGATATCGACCGCCTTGGCCTCGACCTTGACGCCGCGCCCGGTCAGCTCGGCGAGCAGGGCCTTGGCCTCGTCGGTCGTCGCGCCCTTGCGGCCGGAGAGGACGATGTGTCGGGCGCCGCGATCCGCGAGCCAGCGCGCCGCCTCCAGGCCGAAGCCGCCGAGACCGCCGGTGACGAGGTGCACGCCCTCGCCCGAGACGGCGAACGGCTTGGCCACATCCTTGAGGACCGTGCCGGCCTTGGGCGGGCTGATCACGATCTTTCCGATATGCCCCGATTGCTGCATCAGCCGGAACGCGTCCGAGGTCTCGGCCGC
Source organism: Methylobacterium litchii (assembly GCF_038442315.1). NCBI lineage: Bacteria > Pseudomonadati > Pseudomonadota > Alphaproteobacteria > Hyphomicrobiales > Methylobacteriaceae > Methylobacterium > Methylobacterium litchii. The sequence continues at coordinate 243,344 of NZ_JBBXMY010000006.1, forward strand.
GGTGAAGGGCTGGTAGGGCAGGGGCTTCAGGCCGCCGTCGTTGAACAGGGCCATCACCTCGCGGAACATCCGCGCGCCGTCGTCGCCCTGGTGCTGGATCACCTGATCGAGATCGACGCCAAAGTAGCTGAGGTTCCGCCGGAACGGCCGCAGGCCGATATGGGTGTTGGCGACGTAATCGCGCTTGCCCAGCTCCACGAAGCGCCCGAAGGGCCGGAGCGCGTTGAGGGAGCGCTCCATCGCCTCGCCGAACAGGCTGTTCAGCACGATGTCGACGCCCTCGCCCGTGATCGCCCGCACGTCGTCCACGAAGGCGAGCGAGCGGGAATCGAGGACGTGCTCGGCACCGAGCGCCTTCACCAGGGCGCGCTTCTCGCGGGAGCCCGCCGTCGCGATGACGCGGGCGCCCTTGAGCTTGGCGATCTGAAGCGCGGCGAGGCCGACGCCGCCCGCGCCGCCATGGACCAGCACCCACTCCCCGCGCCGCATCCGGGCACAGGAGACGAGGGCGTAGTAGGCGGTGAGGAAGGCCACCGGCACCGTCGCCGCCGCCATCGGATCGACGCCCTGCGGCATCGGCGCGACGACGAGATCGGGCACCACGATATGCGTGGAGAAGCCGGACTGGGCGAAGGCGACGACCGCGTCGCCCACCTTGAAGCCCTTCACCCCCGGCCCGACCGCCGTGACGCGGCCGGCGCATTCGAGACCCAGGCGCGGGCCGGCGAAGCCGTCCTCCAGGATCTCCTCCGGGAGCATCGAGAGCGCCCAGAGCACGTCGCGGAAGTTCAGGCCCGTCGCCTCGACCGCGATCTCCAGTTCGCCGCGACCGGGCGCGACGCGCTCGGCCGGACCCCAGACCATCTCGTTGAGGCCGCCCGTGTTGCTGCGCTCCAGCCGCGCGGCTGGGGCGGGCACGGTGTCGGCCGGGTCGCGGTGGCGCGGCCGTCCGGCATGGAAGCGCACGACCTGCGTGCTCTCGTCGTCCAGCACGATCTCCGTCTCCGGCGTGCCGGAGAGGATGAGGTCGCGCAGGCGCTCGGAGGCGCGCTTCGAGGACATCTCGGGCGAGAGATCGATGCGGCGGATGTCGAGGTTCGGCACCTCGTTCGCCAGGGTGCGGGTGAACGCCCACACGCCGGATTCGACGTTCGTGGCCTGGCCGCCGCGATCACGGGTGGCGCCGGGCGACACGACCCAGAGGCAGGTCTGGCGGGCGCCGAGATGCTCGACGCAGCGCTTCAGGCTGAGGCAGCGGTCGCGCAGGCGCTCGGCCGCCTCGCCGCCGCGCATGAAGGCGCCGGCCAGGAAGACCACCGTGTCCGGCGTCTCCTTCTCCAGCTCCATCAGCGAGGTCTCGGAATCGAGGATGATCGAGACATGGACGCCGCCCGCGACGAGCAGCGTCGCGAGGGAGGAGGCGGTCTCGGCGGCGAAATCGTCGTCCGAGCCGATGATGAAGGCGAAGCTCTGCGCGGCGGCCGGGACCGGCCGGGCCGGCGCCTCGGCCACGAGGAGCAGGTCGTCGCCGTTGCCGGAGATCGCACGATCGACGGAGACCGAAACGAGGCCCGCCGCGCTCAGGGTGCGCTGCCAGCCGCCGACATCGTCGAGCCGGCCCACGGGCAGGCCACCCATCCCGTCCTCGAACCAATCGGGGGTGAGCCCGAAGACGAGATCGCGGAACAGGGAGATGCCGGGCTCCACGGCGACCATCAGGCCGCCCGTCGCCAGGGCCGTCGAGAGGTTGCCGATGAGGCCGCGCTCGCCCCGGTGGAGGCTGCCGGCGCCGATGATCAAATCGAACCCGCCGGCCGTGAGCTCGTCGGTCGACTCGATCAGGGTCGCGGCGCGGCCGAAGGAGAGACGCGCCCGCTCGGCGAGCCGCCGATCGGTCTCGAAGATGGTGAAGCGCGCCTCGGCCGAGGTGGCGAAGGCGGCGGCCTGGGCCGAGAGCGGGCCGTAGCCCACCTGCAGCACCCGCAGCGCCCGCTCCTTCGGAAGCTGCCCGAGGGCGCCGTCGAACAGGCTCGCCAGGGCGTTGGCCGAATGGCGGGACGTGGCCGAACGCAGGATGAAGGCATCCACCGCGCTCTGCGGCAGGTTCGGCAGGTCGGTGACGTCACCCGCGAGAATGCGGTCCACCGTGGCGCCGACATCCGCGATCAGGACCAGTTCGGCCGAGAGGTCGGGATGGTCCGCCGCGATCCAGCGCATGATCTCGTCGGGCGCGGGCAGGGCCGAGCCGTCATTGAGGCGCCACGCGTCGGTCTCGTGCTCGGCGAGGCCGCTGCTTTCGAGGGCATAAAGGGCGTTGACGAGCCAGGGCCGCAGCGCCGCCGGCAGGCGGGGATCGCTCAGGGCCACCTGACCGGATTGCTCCGCCAGACCCTTGGCGAGGCGGAAGGCGAGCGAGGTCGCCCAGCCTTCGAGGAGCAAGTGCCCCGGCGACAGGCTGGCGTCGGCCGAGCCCTTCACCGGCTGCGTCAGCGGGCGCAGGCGCGCCGCGACGCTCGGGCGACGCTCCATCGGAATCGCCGTCGGCTCGGTGGCGAGTTCCGCCCGCTGGGTGATCGCGTAGGCCGCGAGCTCGTCGCCACCCTTCGTGCGCAGGGCCTGGAACCGGCCCTCGCGGATCGTGGCGATGACCTCGCCCTTGGCGTCGAGCAGGGTGAAGTCGGCGAGGATCGAACGCTCGTTGGCGCGGCGGGTGCGAATCACCGACCGCGCGATGACGGCGCCCGGCCGCACGAGGCGGATCTCGCCGAAGCGCACGGGGATGTAGGCCTTGCCCGCGCCGTCTCCGAGGAGGTCGGCGAAGAGCAGGATCAGGCCGTGGAAGCAGGCATCGAGCCGCGAGGGCACGAGGGCGAAGCGCGAATCGGCCTCGGCGGGCTTCAGGTCGGCGACGATGGTCGCCTCATCGAGGCGCGCCGCCATGGCGACCTGCCGGAAGCTCGGGCCGAAGCCGAGACCCGCCGCCTCGGCGCGGCCGTACAGGGCCTCGCCGGAGAGGACGTGATCGCCCGCCGTGTCGAAGTCGAACCCGTCGAGGTCCGGCTTGCGCGGGGGCGAGAACTCGCCCTCGACGATCTTCGCCTGGGCGTGAAGCTGCCAGGGCGTCTGGGTCAGGCGCGGGCGGCTCAGCACCTGGATGCCGTTGCCGGAGCCGGCGAGGCGCACCGTCACCTCGCGCAGGGCGTCCTCCGCGAAGATCATCGGCGCGACGATCTCGAACTCGGAGAGCACCACGGAATCGTCGCGCAGCGCGATCTGGGCGGCGGCGAGGGCCATCTCCACGAAGCCCGCGCCGGGCATGATGACCTGCCCCTCGACGCGGTGATCCTCCAACTCGGGCAGCGTCTCGGGATCGACGTAGCCGTGCCATTCCAGGCCATCCGCCTCGGCCCGCGAGCCGATCAGCGGGTGGTAGGGGCGGGGGCTCAGGGCGCCGACGCTCTCGGTCGTGTCGTTCAGGCGGAAGGGGCGGCGCTGCCACGGGTAGGTCGGCAGGCGCACGTCGCCGCGCGGCGCGGAGCCGAACAGCTTGTCGTCATCGACGGCCGCGCCGAGCACGAGGGCTGCGTTCACCGCCTTGGCGATGGGGTCGCTGCCGGACGCCTTGCGGTGCATGACGCCGACGGTGGCGATCTCGATGCCGAGCGGCTCCACCGCATCGCCCACATGCGACATGAGGGTCGCGCGGGGGCCGACTTCCACGAACACGCGGGCGCCCTGGCGGGTCGCCTCCTGCACGGCGTCGCTGAAGCGCACTGGCTCGCGGATGTTGCGCCACCAGTAGGTCGGGCCGACGGTCGAGCCGTCGAGCTTCGCGCCGGTCACGGTGGACATCATCGCCGTGCCGCCCGCCTGCGGGCGCAGGCCGGCGAGGTCGCGCAGCAGCGGCTTCTCGGTCGGGTCCATCAGCCTTCCGTGGAAGGCGTAGGCGAGGTCGAGCTTCCGGCCCCGGCGGCGCTTGCGCGACAGCGCCTTGAGCGCGGCGTCGATGTCGGCCACCGGCCCGGCCACCGTCACGGCCTTCGGGCTGTTGGTCGCCGCGAGGTCGAGGCTCGGGAAATCCTTGAGGAAGGCCGGAACCTCTTCCACCGGCATCAGCAGCACCGCCATGGTGCCCTGGCCGTGCGTCGTCTCCTGATGGTGGCTGCGGTAGTAAATGACCTTGACCGCATCCTCGAGCGTGAGGATCCCGGCCGCCTCCGCCGCCGCGATCTCGCCCACGCTGTGGCCGAGCACGTAGGCCGGCACGAGACCCTTGGCGCGCAGAGAGGTAGTCGAAGCGCTCTCGATGGCGAAGATCAGCGGCTGCGAGACGCTGGTCAGGACGAGCCGCTCATCGAGGTCGTCGGCGTAGAGGGCGTCCTTGAGCGACCAGTCGGCGTAGGTCTGGAACAGCGTGTCGATCTTGTCGAAGGCGTCGCGGAAGACCGTGTTCAGCTCGTAGGCCTCGCGGCCCATGCCGGCCCATTGGCTGCCGTTGCCGGAATAGACGAAGGCCACCTCGGCGGCGCGGTCTACGGCGGTGCCCGTATGCGCCACCTCGGAATCCTCGCCCTCGCCGACGGCGCGCAGGGCCGAGGCCACGTCTGCCGGGCCATCCAGCGAGACGGCGAGGCGCGCGGGCATCCGCTCGCGGCGATGCGCGATGGCGGCGGCGACTTCGGCCACGGCCTCCGGCTCGGCCTCGAAGCGCTCGGCGTAATCGAGGGCCAGTTCGTTGAGGGCGGCGCGGCTCTGCGCCGAGATCATCAGCACCTGCGGCGCGCGCGCCGCCTCGCCCGCCACGGCCGGGACCGGGTCGGCATCGGTGATGACGACGTGGGCGTTGGTACCGCCGAAGCCGAAGGAGTTCACGCCCGCGAAGCGCTGGCGGCTGCCACGGGTGATCGGCAGCGCCTGCCGCACGACGTGCAGGTTCAGATCGCCGAAGGGGATCTCGGGGTTCAGTTCGGCGGCGTGCAGCGAGGGCGGCACGAGATTGTGTTCGAGGGCGAGAGTCGCCTTCATCAGGCCCGCGAGACCCGAGACCGGCTCGGTATGGCCGATATTGGTCTTGATCGAGCCGATGGGCAGCGGGACGCCGCGCCCCTTGCCGAGCTTGGTGCCGATGGCCGACGCCTCGATGGGGTCGCCGACCGGCGTGCCGGTGCCGTGCGCCTCCATGAAGGCGAGGTCATCGACGGCGATTTCGGCCTCGCGATAGACCTGCTCCAGCAGCGCCGCCTGGGCGTAGCCGGAGGGCAGGGAGATGCCGGTGGTGCGGCCGTCGGAGTTCACGCCGGAGGCGGCCACGACCGCGCGCACGGTGGAGCCGGCGCGGCGCGCTGCCTCGGCCGAGCGCAAAACCAGCACCACGCCGCCCTCGGAGCGCACGTAGCCGTCGGCGTTCTTGGAGAAAGCTTGGCACAAGCCGGTGCGCGAGAGCATCTGCGCGGCGGAGAAGCAGATGAAGTTGAACGGGCTCGCCAGCACGTTCACGCCCGCCACGATGGCGGTGTCGATCCGGCCGGAGCGAATCGCCTGGACGGCGTTGTCGAAGGCGACGAGAGAGGACGAGCAGGCCGTGTCGACGGTGAAGCTCGGACCCTTCAGGTCGTAGATGTAGGAGATACGGTTCGAGAGGATCGAAAGCGTGTTGCCGGTGGCGGTGTAGGCGTCGCCCGAGGGCGCATCCATGATGCGCAGGTTGCCGTGATCCAGCGACGAGGCGCCGACGAACACGCCGATCTGGCTGCCCGCGACGGCCGAGGGCCGCAGACCGGCATCTTCCAGCGCTTCCCAGGTCAGTTCCAGCAGCATCCGCTGCTGCGGATCCATCTGCTCGGCCTCACGGGGGGAGATGCCGAACACGGTGGGATCGAACGACCAGACGTCCTCGAGCGCGCCCGCCGCGAAGGTGTAGCTCTTGCCGCGCTCATGGGCGCGCGGATGCAGAAACCGTTCGAGGGAGAAGCGGTCCGGGGGCAGGGTGGTGACCGCGCAGCGGCCCTCCGAAAGCAGCTGCCACAGGCCCTCGACGCTCGGCGCCCCGGGGAGTCGGCAGGCGCGTCCGACGATCGCGATATCTGTGCGTTGTGTCACGTTCGGTTCGCGGGCGCTCGTGAAGGTAAGGTGGCTCGGCTCTCGACGAGTGAGGACCATCTGGTCCCTTAGTATGGCGTCAATGCGGTGTCCAACCTCGCGCCGGGCTAGGACTTCCACCTAGAGAGAATTTGCGCCGCGATGTGACATGTATTCATCAGCGCAATCCACAATCGCTGCCGCATAAAAGCCAATTTCGAATCCAGGGCAGCGCTACCGTGATGATTGATTCATCATCCGAACTCGGTACTGCTCTGCTTGGAAGCATTGTGCTGCGACAGTCTATCCGTTGACGCGCGGCAAATCACGGCCGCGCCGGCCCACGGTCATCGCCAGTATCGCCCGGTCGTTCGCCGGTGCGATTCACTCAGGCTTCGGACGTCGAGGCCGTCCCGGCGCTACGACCGACGCCCTGATAGGCAAATCCATGCTGCGCTGCGATAGCGGGGTCGTAGATGTTGCGCAGATCGACCAGAACCGGCGTGCGCATCGCCATATGAAGACGCTTGAGATCGAGGGCGCGGAAGGCGTTCCACTCGGTGACGATCACCACCGCGTCGGCCCCTTCTGCACAGGAATAGGCATCCTCCGCGAAGGAGACGGCGGGCAGGAGCGGGCGCGCCTGCTCGATCCCCTCGGGATCGTAGGCCCGCACCTTGGCGCCGCCGTCCTGCAGCCCGGCGGCGATGGCGAGCGAGGGCGCCTCGCGCATGTCGTCCGTGTCGGGCTTGAAGGTGAGGCCGAGGAGGGCGATGGTCTTGCCGCGCACCGAACCGCCGCAGGCGCGGATCACCTTGCGCGCCATCGCGCGCTTGCGCTGGTCGTTGACGGCGACCACCGTCTCCACGATGCGCAGGGGCATCCCGTGGTCCTGCGCCGTCTTGGCCAGGGCCAGCGTATCCTTGGGGAAGCACGAGCCGCCATAGCCCGGCCCGGCATGGAGGAACTTCGTGCCGATGCGCCCATCGAGGCCGATACCGCGTGCCACCTGCTGCACGTCGGCGCCGACCGCCTCGCACAGGTCGGCCATCTCGTTGATGAAGGTGATCTTGGCCGCCAGGAATGCGTTGGCCGCGTATTTGGTCAGTTCGGCCGTGCGGCGTCCCGTCACGAGGATCGGCGAGGCGTTGAGGTAGAGCGGGCGGTAGACCTCCCGCATCACCGCCTCGGCGCGGGGATCCTCGGTGCCGACGACGATCCGGTCGGGGCGCTTGAAGTCGCCGATGGCGGCGCCTTCGCGCAGGAATTCCGGGTTCGACACCACGGCGAACTCGGCCTGCGGCACCGTCTCGCGGATGATGCGCTCCACCTCGTCGCCCGTGCCCACCGGCACCGTCGATTTGGTCACGACGACCGTGTAGCCCGACAGGGCCCCGGCGATCTCGCGCGCCGCATCGTGGACGAAGGACAGGTCCGCGAAGCCGTCGCCCCGGCGGGAGGGCGTGCCCACCGCGATGAACACGGCGTCGGCGCCGGCCACCGCCTCACGCAGTTCCGTGCGGAACGAGAGCCGGCCCTGGCGCACGTTGTCCGCGACGAGGGATTCGAGCCCCGGCTCGTAGATCGGCATCCGGCCCTGTTCGAGGGCGGCGATCTTGGCCGGGTCGCGGTCGATGCAGACGACGTCGTGGCCGAAATCCGCGAGGCAGGCACCGGACACCAGTCCGACATAGCCCGCCCCGATCATCGCGATACGCATGCCAATCTCCCGGCAGCCGACCGGGCGGCGTGCCGCATCGCAGCATGTGCCGCTCACGGCGTCGGCGCAACCGGGCCGCGCTCGCGCGACCCGATCTGTAGCCACGCAGCAACACCGCGAAATCACGACGGTTTTTTGACAGCGCCGGAATGCGCGCCACGCGCCGATGGCGGCTTCAACGGCCCGGACAAGTCCTGTAGAAGCACACCGCCCTGAGACCCGAGCCCCCGCCGAACCCGGGTGGGAAAGCTGGCAAAGGACCGCGATGACCGAACTGCCGAACGTGCACGTGCGCGCCGAGATCCTCGCCCAGGCGCTGCCGCACATGCAGCGCTACGATCAGGAGATCGTGCTCATCAAGTACGGCGGCCACGCGATGGGCGATGCGGAGGCGGCGCAGACCTTCGCGCAGGACGTGGTCCTCCTCGAACAATCCGGCCTGAAGCCCCTCGTGGTCCATGGCGGCGGGCCGCAGATCGGCCGGATGCTCGACCGGCTCGGCATCCAATCCGAATTCCGGGGCGGCCTGCGCGTCACCGACGCCGCCACCGTCGAGGTGGTGGAGATGGTGCTCGCCGGCTCCATCAATAAGCAGATCGTCGGCTGGATCTCGGGGCAGGGCGGCCGGGCCATCGGCTTGTGCGGCAAGGACGGCAACATGGTCCGCGCCAAGCGCGCCATGAAGACGTTCCGCGATCCCGAGAGCAACGAGGAGCAGGTGCTCGACCTCGGCCTCGTCGGCGAGCCCGAGCATGTCGAGCGCGGCGTCCTCGACGCGGTTCTGAAGGCGGAGCTGATCCCGGTCCTGGCCCCCGTGGCCTACGGGGCCGACGGGCAGACCTACAACGTCAACGCCGACACCTTCGCGGGCGCCATCGCCGGGGCGCTGCGGGCCAAGCGCCTGCTGCTGCTGACCGACGTGCCGGGCGTGCTCGACAAGGACAAGAAGCTCATTCCCGAACTCACTGTCGAGGATTGCCGCCGCCTCATCGCGGACGGCACCATCACCGGCGGCATGATCCCGAAGATCGAAACCTGCATGTACGCCCTCGACCGGGGCGTGGAGGCCGTGGTCATCCTCGACGGGAAAGTGAACCACGCGGTTCTGCTGGAGCTGTTCACGAATTACGGCGCCGGAACGCTGATTCGGCGGGGCTAGCAACCTCGGCCGTCTCCGCGCATTGTCGTCGCCCGGCCTCGGGCCGCCCCTCTTTCCTGCGACGGATTCCTTGTATCAGCCGACGCAAGACCACTTCACCGCCCCGGGTGCCCGGGGCTTCGGCGATGTCGACACCTGGGTGTTCGATCTCGACAACACGCTCTATCCGAGCGACGCGCGGGTCTGGCCGCAGGTCGATGAGCGCATCACCCTCTACGTGATGCGCCTCTACGGGCTCGATGCCATCTCGGCGCGGGCCCTGCAGAAGTACTTCTACCACCGCTACGGGACGACCCTGAAGGCGCTGATGGTCGAGGAGGGCGTGGATCCGCACGACTTCCTCGACTTCGCCCACGACATCGACCACTCGACGATCAAGCTCGACGCCCCCCTCGGCGCGGCGATCGAGAAGCTGCCCGGCCGCAAGCTGATCCTCACGAACGGCTCCCGCCGCCACGCGGAGAATGTCGCGGCCAAGCTCGGCATCCTCGACCATTTCGAGGACGTGTTCGACATCGCGGCGGCCGATTTCGTGCCGAAGCCCGAGCGCGTCACCTACGAGCGCTTCCTGAAGGCCCATGGCGTCGAGCCGACGCGCTCGGCCCTGTTCGAGGACATCGCCCGCAACCTCGCCGTGCCGCACGACCTCGGCATGGCGACGGTCCTCGTGGTGCCCCGGATCATCGACCCCTATCGCGAGGCGTTCGAGCAGGAGGCGGTGCAGGAGCCGCATATCGACCACATCACCGACGACCTCGCGGGCTTCCTCACCACCTGCGTGCAGCCGGTGGTCGGCACGGCATGAGCGGCCTCGCGGGACTGCGGGCGCCGGACCTCGCCGAGATCGAGGCCCTGGCGCACGACGCCTTCGCCGCCCTGCCGCTGGCCTTCCGCACCCGCTGCGCGGGCGTGACGATCCATGTCGAGGATTTCCCCGACGAGCAGACGCTCGACGAGATGAACTGCGAGAGCGAGTTCGACATTCTCGGCCTGTTCCGGGGCGTCGGGCTCGCGCAGTCCGGCGAGGTCGAGACGGGGCGGATGCCGAACTCCGTATGGCTCTATCGCCGGCCGATCCTCGATTACTGGGCCGAGCACGACGAGACGCTGGGCGATCTCGTCACCCATGTGCTGGTCCATGAGATCGGCCACCATTTCGGCCTCTCCGACGAGGACATGGACCGCATCGAAGCCGCCGCCGGCGAGGTCTGACGGGCATCGACAAGAGCGCCGCGCTGGTGTAGGGACCGCGCCAACTCACAACAGGATCGCCGAAATCCTGGTGCTCGCCACCCTCGGGGCGGTTGGGCGCAACGGCTGGAGCATTGTCATGAACATCATCGAGCAGCTGGAGCGCGAGGAAGTCGCGCGCCTCGCCAAGACCATTCCCGATTTCGAGCCGGGCGACACGGTCATCGTCAACGTTCGCGTGAAGGAAGGCGAGCGGACCCGCGTCCAGGCCTACGAGGGCGTGTGCATCGCCCGTTCTGGCGGCGGCCTCAATGAGAGCTTCACCGTCCGCAAGATCTCCTACGGCGAGGGCGTCGAGCGCGTCTTCCCGGTCCACTCCCCGATGATCGATTCGATCAAGGTGGTCCGTCGCGGCAAGGTGCGTCGCGCCAAGCTGTACTACCTGCGCGACCGTCGCGGGAAGTCGGCCCGTATCGTCGAGCGCGTCGACCGGACCGCGAAGCCCGCCAAGGGCGCTCCGGCCCCGGCTCCCGCCGCCGCCGAGTAATTCTTCGACGCCCAGGCCGACATGAAACAGCCCGCCCGGCTTGGCCGAGGCGGGCTTTCTCATGTCCGCGCCGGATCGGCTGTCAGGGATGCCTCGCCAGGGCGAGACCGATGCCGGCGCCGAGGAAGAAGCCCGCGCCGAGGCGGTTGCGCCGCCTCTCGGGCATGGCCGCCAAGGCCCGCAGCCGCCCCGCCGCGAGGGCCCAGACCGAATCGAGCATCAGGGACAGAGCGACGAACGTCGCGGCCAGCAGCACGAGCTGCCCGAAGGCATCGGGGCCGGGCTCGACGAATTGCGGCAGGAAGGATCCGAAGAACAGGAGCGTCTTCGGGTTCGTCAGGGAGACGAAGAACCCCTTGGCCACGCTGCGTCCCGTCCCGGCCGGCTGCGTCGCCGCCGGCTTCGGCCGCGCGGTCCAAGCATGGACCGCCAGCAGGACGAGATAGGCGACACCGATCCAGCGCAGCACCGCGAACCACGCCGCCGACATCTCCAGCAGGATGCCGGCGCCGAGGACGACGACTGTCAATTGCAGCACCATGGCGAGGGCGGCGCCGAGCACGGTCGCGAGCCCCGCGCGCAGGCCCTGGCTGAGGCTCGTCGCGAGGATGAGCGCCACGTTGGGGCCGGGCAGGAGGATCAGCCCGACCGAGGCGCCGACGAAGGTGAGATAGACGGAGAGCGACATCGGAACCCGGCGAATCGATCCGCCGAGCCTAGCCCATCGCCGTCGCGGCTCGAAGGCTCAGCGGCGCAGGGCTTCGAGCACCTTGCCGCCGGGACGGCCGGTCGCCGGCATGCCGAGCTTGCGCTCGATGTCCTTGATTGCGTCGCGGGTCTTCTGGCCGACCTTCCCGTCCGGCTCGCCGACATCGTAGCCCATGCTGGTGAGGCGCACCTGCAGGTCGCGGCGCTCGGCCCGCGACAGGGGCGGATCGTCGGTCGGCCATGCCACCTGCACGCCGGGACGGCCGCGCAGGCGGTCGGACAGGACGGCGATGGCGAGGCCGTAGGATTCGGCGGCGTTGTAGGAATAGATCGCGTCGAAGTTCCGCGTCACGAGGAAGGCCGGGCCGCCCGCGCCGGCCGGGGCGATGATGCCCGCCGCGCCCTCGCCCGAAAGGGGGCGCCCGTCGAGGCGAGTGACGCCGAGCGACGCCCAGTGCGAGACCGGCTTCTTGTTCTTCCGGCCGGCGGCGGAGACGTTGAAGCCCGAAGGCAAGCGCACCTCGTAGCCCCAGGGCTGGCCGTTCTGCCACTTGGCGACGTGCAGGAAGTTCGCCGTGGAGGCGACGGCATCCGCCACCGAATCGACCACGTCGCGGCGCCCGTCGCCGTCGCCGTCGACCGCGAGGCGCTGGTAGGTGGTCGGCATGAACTGGGTCTGGCCGAAGGCGCCGGCCCAGGAGCCGGTCAGCCGCTCCGGCGCGATGTCGCCCCGGTCGATGATCTTCAGGGTGGCCATCAGCTCGCCCCGGAAGAAGTCCCGGCGGCGGTTGCCGGAGCAGGCGAGGGTGGCGAGCGACTGCACCAGCGGCATCTTGCCGAGGTTCTTGCCGAAGTTCGATTCCACGCCCCACACGGCGGCGATGGTGTAGCGGTCCACGCCGTAGCGGGCCTCGGCGCGGGCGAGGGCGTCGGCGTGCTGGCGCATGGCGGCGCGCCCGTCCTCGACCCGCTCGTCGTCCACGAGGGCGGCCATGTAGTCCCAGATCGGCGTCTTGAACTCGGGCTGCGCCTGCGAGAGCTCGATCACCTTGTCGTCGTAGGCGATGCCGGCGGTGGCGGCCTCGAACGCCCGGCCCGAGATGCCGGCGGCGGAGGCCTGGGCGCGCAGGCCCGCGAGACACCCGTCGAAATCGGCGCGGGCGGGCACCGCCGAGAGGCCGGCGAGAAGGCTCAGCGCCACGGCGAGCCCCTGTCCGTTGGTCGGCTTCGGCATGGCGGGAATCCTCATGTCGGCAGGCGGAATCTGGGCGCGGATTCAGGCGGCATGAGGGTTAACGAAGGGTGACGAAACGCCCGTCACCCCCAGTCGCCCGAGGCCTCAGGCCCATTCACGCGCGGCGAGCTTCTGCTCGTAGGCGTCGATGGCCGAGCCGCGCTCCAGCGTCGTGCCGATCTCATCGAGCCCGTTCAGCAGGTTGTGCTTGCGGCCGGGCTCGATGTCGAAATGCAGGGTGCCGCCATCCGGGCCCCGGATCGTCTGGGTTTCGAGATCGACGGTCAGCGTGGCGTTGGCGCCGCGCTCGGCATCCTCGAACAGCTTCTCCAGATCCTCCGGCGCGACGCGGATCGCCAGGATGCCGTTCTTCGCGCAGTTGTTGAAGAAGATGTCGGCGAAGCTCGTGGAGATCACGCAGCGGATGCCGAAATCGGCCAGCGCCCAGGGGGCGTGCTCGCGGGACGAGCCGCAGCCGAAATTGTCGCCGACCACGAGGATCTTGGACTGGCGGTAGGCCGGCTGGTTCAGGATGAAGTCCGGGTTCTCGGAGCCGTCCTCGCGGTAGCGCATCTCCGCGAACAGGCTCTTGCCGAGGCCGGTGCGCTTGATCGTCTTGAGATACTTGGCCGGAATGATCCGGTCGGTATCGACGTTGATCGTCCGCATGGGCGCCGCGACGCCCTCCAGGGTCGTGAACTTGTCCATCGTCTCTTTGGTGCCGGTCGGGTTTCTGGAATCGCTCCGGTGTAGCAGCCTCTTGGCCGGGCCGGAAGTTCAGGCGTGCTCCCGCCGCAGGGTGCCGTCATGGAGGGCCGAGGCGACGAGGGCGCCCGCGATGCCCGCCGCCGCCAGCGCCCGCAGGTCCTCCTGCCCCCGCACCCCGCCCGCCGCGTAGACGCGGCGGCCCGGCGCCCTCGCGCGGATAGCTTGGAGGGCGGGGAGGTCGGGACCGGACCCGGCGCCGACGCTCGCCAGCGTCATGGCGATGACGTCGGCGGGCCAGAGGGCGGCGTCCTCGTGCAGCCTGTCGGGGCCCATCCGCTCGCCGCCGCGCGTGTCGAGGGACAGCACCGCCCGGTCGCCGAGGGCCGTCACGAGGGCGGCATCCTCCTGGCTCTCGGTGCCGATCACCGGGCGTCCCAGCCCCTCGGCCAGGAACGCCTCCACCCCATCGGTCCGCGCGAATCCGGCATCGACCCACAGGCCTGTTCCGGGGCAGGCGGCGGCGATGGCGCGCAACGCCGCGAGGTCCGGCGCGGCGCCGTCGATGATGGCGTCGAGATCGGCCACGTAGAGGCACCGCGCCGGCCATGCCCGCAGCAGGCCGGACGCCACGGCGGCGGGGTCGGATCCCTTTGCCAAGGGCGTCTCGATCGGGGCATAGGTGGCGCGCTCGCCCCGGCGCGCCCGAACCACGCGGCCCCCGCGCAGGTCCAGCACCGGAATCACCGCGAAGCCGGGAGCCCCGGCCGCGTCCCCCACTCTCTCGAAGCTCGTCATCCGCGCATGTCGATTGCCAGCACCATCGTCGGGTGGGACCTCGGCGGGGTCCACGTCAAGGCCTCGTTGATTCGCGACGGGCGCGTGCAGGCCGCCGTGCAGGCGCCCTGTCCCCTATGGCAGGGTCTGAAGGCGCTCGACACGACACTGGCGACGCTGCCCGACTGGACGCGGCAGGAAGCGCACCACGCCGTCACCATGACGGGGGAACTCACCGATTGCTTCGCCGACCGGACGGAGGGCGTCGCGGCGCTCGCCGGCTGGGCCGCCGAACGGCTCGCGGGTCCGGTGCGGATCTTCGCCGGCCGCGCGGGCTTCGTCGCGCCAGAGGAGGCGGCCGCCGCGTCCTTCGAGATCGCCTCGGCCAATTGGTACGCCACCGCCGCCCTGGTAGGCCGGCTCGCCCCCGATGCGCTCGTCGTGGATATCGGCTCCACCACCGCGGACCTGATCCCGGTCCTGGGAGGGCGCCCGGCGGCCACCGGCTACAGCGACGCCGAACGGCTGGAGACCGGCGAACTCGTCTATACCGGCGTGGTGCGCACGCCCCTCATCGGCCTGACGGACCATGCCCCGTTCCTGGGACGCCGCACCCAGCTGATGACCGAAACCTTCGCCCACGCGGCGGATGTCTACCGCATCCTCGGCGACCTGCCGGCGGAGGCCGATCAGCAGGGCACGGGCGACCGCAAGGGCAAATCGGTGGCGGAGAGCGAGACGCGCCTCGCCCGCATCGTCGGCCGCGACCGGGGGGAGGGCGATGCCTCGTCCTGGGTCGCCCTCGCGGGCCATTTCGCGGAGGCGCAGCTGCGCCTCCTGCACGATGCGGCGGCGACCCTGCTCTCGCGGCCCGACATGCCGGCGGGCGCCCCCCTCGTGACCTGCGGCGCCGGAGCCTTCGTCGGCGACCGGCTCGCTGTTCGGCTCGGGCGCTGGCGCACGGGCCTCGCCGACCTCCTCGCCGCGCGAGCGGGGGAGGCGGCGTCCACTTGGATTTCAACCTGTGGCCCGGCCGTGGCGGTCGGCCTTATCGCGGAGGACCTGACTCGATGAGCGCCATCAAGATACTCGCGCGGATGCTGGCGGTGCGCGTCGGGCCGCATATCGAGCTGGCCGTCGAGGCCGAGACCGGCGAAGTGCTGAAGGTGCTCGCCACCGAGGATCAGATCGACCGGCTCATCGACGAGTTGGAGGATCTGCTCAACTCGCCCGCTGCACCAAGCGACGACGAGCCGCCGGAAGCGGCATGAAAAAAGGGCCGTCGCGGATGCACCGCGACGGCCCTTCTCGTTCGCTAAGTAAAGCGCCTTAGGCGGCGGTGCGCTTGCGGGCTTCCTGCTTGGTGTCCACGCCCGAGGCTTTGATCTCGGACAGCTTCTGCGCGACGTTGCGCGAGAACACGAACTCGGCCGGGCGCTGGTTCGCAAGGCTGACGTCCGGGGCCATGTCGCCCTCGGTCTTGATGCCGCGCAGCATCTGCACCACCGGCTTCCACGGCTTGCGGACCGAATCGACCACCGAGGAGGCCTCGTAGCCCGAGTGGACCATGCAGTCGGCGCACTTCTCGTAGTTGCCGGTGCCGTAGGAATCCCAATCGGTGTCTTCCATCAGCTCCTTGAAGGTCGCCGCGTAGCCCTCGCCGAGCAGGTAGCAGGGCTTCTGCCAGCCGAACACGGTGCGGGTTGGGTTGCCCCACGGGGTGCAATGGTAGGTCTGGTTGCCGGCCAGGAAGTCGAGGAACAGGCCCGACTGCTGGAAGGTCCACTTCTCGCGGCCCTTCTCCTTGCCGTGCCGGAACACGCCGCGGAACAGGTCCTTCGTCGCCTTGCGGTTCAGGAAGTGCTGCTGATCGGGGGCGCGCTCGTAGGCGTAGCCGGGGGAGACGGTGATGCCGTCGATGCCCATCCGGGTCACGCTGTCGAAGAAGTCGGCGATCTTCTCCGGCTTCGAGTTGTTGAAGAAGGTGCAGTTGATGGTGACGCGGAAGCCCATCTCCTTGGCCTTCGCGATCGCCGCCACGGCCTTATCGTAGACGCCGCGCTGGCACACCGACTGATCGTGCATCTCCTTGTCGCCATCGAGATGGATCGACCAGGTGAAGTACGGGCTCGGCTTGTACTCCTTGATCTTCTTCTCGAGGAGCAGCGCGTTCGTGCACACGATCGCGAACTTCTTCTGCGCAATGATGCCTTCCACGATCTGCGGCAGATCCTTGTGGAGAAGCGGCTCGCCACCCGCGATCACCACCACCGGGGCGCCGCACTCGCGCACCGATTCAAGCGCCTCGTCCACCGGCAGGCGCTTGTTGAGGATCTCCTCGGGATAGTCGATCTTGCCGCAGCCCGCGCAGGCCAGATTGCAGCGGAAGAGGGGCTCCATCATCATCACGAGCGGGTAGCGTTTGCGACCCGTCAAATGCTGCTTGAGGATGTAGCCGCCGATCTTCGCGACGTACCGGAGGGGGATACCCAAGTTGCGGCTCCTTAGTTGCGTCGGCCCCGGACAGGCGGGGTGCATAGCGTGGAAAGATCTCGATTTCCAGCAACGTAGCTTGGAACGACTCTCAAACTACGGTGTAGAGGACTTGTAGAAACTCATTAGTCCGAGGCTGACGCATCGGCGCCACAGGCAGACGCATGGCTGATGCCAGTCGCCGTCATCCCGGCGGCCTCGACCCCGGACGGTGCACGACTTCCACGCGCACAATGCGACCGCATTACGGCCATTCCGTTTGCTTGCGCAAACCTCGTCGCGGTTACGGTGCGGCAACGCACGCCTGTGGCCGGAAGGTGACGCGGGGCCCCCTCGCGTTGCAATCCTGAGCCCGCCTCTTTACTGAGCCAAGCGACTGCGCCGCAAGAAGGCGCCGGGCGCGGGGGGAACTCCGCACCGGTTGCAGGCTTGCCCCGCGCGTAGTCCCTCGACGACCACGGGTCCGGCGGTTCTCAGAGCCGTTCGGCCCGGCAAGCGTTTCCGGAACGAGCGGGATCTCCCCCTTCGCGTCGGACGAACTGGCAGGATACTCGTGATCGAAGGTCTCGTCGCGTCTTCCGTCCGCTTCCGCTGGACCGTCATCGCCCTCATTGCGGTGATGACAGTCGCGAGCCTCGGTGTCGCCGCCCACCTGTTCCGGATCAACACCGATGTGGAACGGCTCATCGACCCGAAGGAGCCCTGGCGGCAGGACGAGATCGCCTTTGAGAAGGCCTTCCCGCAGCGCTCGAACCTGATCGTCGCCGTCATCGACGGGCAGACGCCGGAGGAGACCGAGGAGGCCGCCGCCTCGCTCACCCGCGCCCTCTCCGAGCGCAAGAACCTCATCGAGACCGTCTACCGGCCGGATGGCGGCCCGTTCTTCGACAAGAACGGCCTCCTGCTCATGCCGCAGGCCGAGCTCGACAAGACCCTCGACCAGTTGACCCAGCAACAGGGCCTGCTCGGCCCGCTCGCCGCCGACCCGTCGCTGCGCGGCATCATGCGCGTGCTCACCCTCGGCGCCCGAGGGGTGAAGTCGGGCGACGCGACGCTGCAAGACCTCGACAAGCCGATGGCGCAGATCGACGCCACGCTTCAGAAGGTCCTGAAGGGCGAGCCGGCGCGCCTGTCCTGGCAGACGCTGCTCGCCAACGGCGAGACCCGCGTCACCGACAAGCTGAAATTCGTGATGATCCAGCCGGTGCTGGACTTCAACGCTCTGGAGCCCGGCTACGAGGCGACGAAGATGATCCGCGAGGTCGCCCGCGACCTCAAGATCGACGCCGCCAACGGCCTGCGGATGCGCCTCACCGGCCCCGTCGCCGTGGCCGACGAGGAATTCGCGACGCTCTCCGAGGATGCGCTGTTGAATAACAGCATCATCGTCGGCGCCATCGTGCTGTTCCTGTGGCTCGCCCTGCGCTCGGGGCCGCTCGTCATCGCCGTCATCATCACGACCTTCGCCGGCCTGATCGTGACGGCGGCCCTGGGGCTGGTGCTCGTCGGCGAGTTGAACCCGATCTCCGTGGCGTTCGCCGCCCTGTTCGTGGGGCTCGGCATCGATTTCGGCATCCAGTTCTCGGTGCGCTACCGCGCCGACCGCTACGAGCAACCGACCCTGCAGGCCGCGATCCGCGCCGCCGCACGGGGCGTCGGCTGGTCGCTGACGCTGGCGGCCGTGTCCCTGCTCGCCGGCTTCTTCGCCTTCCTGCCCACCGCCTTCCGGGGCGTGTCCGAACTCGGCCTCATCGCCGGCGTCGGCATGATCGTGGCCTACCTCTTCTCCCTGACCCTGCTGCCGGCCCTCATCGCCGTGTTCCGGCCGAAGGGCGAGAAGGTCGCCGTCGAGACGAAGTGGCTGGTGGGCGTCGATCCGTGGATCATCCGCAACCGCAAGCCGATCCTCATCGCGGTCGGCTTGGTGACGCTCGCCGGCATGCCGCTGCTGTGGTCGCTGCCGTTCGACTCGAACCCGATGCACCTGCGCAGCCCGAAGGTCGAGTCGATCGCCACCTATCTCGACCTCATCAAGAATCCCGAGACGAGCCCCAACGTCATCGACGTGCTGGCCCCAAGCGTCGCGGCGATCCCCGAGGTTTCGAAGAAGCTCGAGACCCTGCCGGCCGCCGACTTCGTGACGAGCATCAACACCTTCGTCCCGCCGGACCAGGATAAGAAGCTGGCGCAAGTCGCTGACACGGCACAGCTTCTCGACCCCGTCCTCAACCCGGCCCGCAAGCCGCCACCCCCCACCGACGCCGACAACGTGAAGGCGCTGAAGGACGCGGCGACCGCCCTGAAGGGCGTCGCGGACGAGGCGAAGGCCGGCACGCCCGGCGCCGGCACGGCCAAGCACCTCGCTGGTACCTTCGACACCCTCGCGGACGGCCCTGTCCAGAAGCGCGAAGCGGCCTCCGTGGCGCTGACCAAGGATCTCGGGCCGCTGCTGTCGCGCCTGCGCGATCTGCTCCATCCGGAGAAGATCACCCTGGGGAACATGCCGCCGCAGTTGAAGGCCGACTGGGTCGCTGCCGACGGCCGCGCTCGCGTGGAGGTTCACCCGAAGGGGGATTCGAACAACGACAAGGTCTTGCGCAACTTCGCTGACGAAGTGCTCAAGGTCGCCCCGCACGCCACGGGTGCGCCGGTCTCGACCACCCGGTCGAGCTACACGATCCTCGGCGCCTTCGTGCAGGCCGCCGTCACCGCGCTGGTGCTGATCTTCGTCATCCTCTCGGTCGCCCTGCGCAAGCCGTGGGACGTGGCGATGACCCTGGGCCCGCTAGTGATCGCGACCCTGTGGACGCTGATGGCGATGCGCATCATCGGCATGCCGCTGAACTTCGCCAACATCATCGCCCTGCCATTGATGCTCGCGGTGGGTGTGGCCTTCCACATCTACTACGTGATCGCGTGGCGGGCGGGCGTGACCGACATGCTGGCCTCCAGCCTGACGCGGGCGATCTTCTTCTCGGCGATGACCACGGGCAGCGCCTTCGGCTCGCTGGTGCTGTCGAGCCATCCGGGTACGGCGAGCATGGGCGAGTTGCTGGCCCTGTCGCTGTTCTTCACGCTGCTGGCCGCGTTCTTCGTGGTCCCGGCGACGCTGGGGGAGCCCCCGGCCCAGCCCGACCGCAACCGCCCCGAAGGCGACGCGGCCGGCAAGAGCCCGATCCTCGGGAAGCGCCGCGCGGAGCCGGTGCCGGCGAAGTAGCCGGCACGCTGGACGCCTTCTTTGGCGGCGCTTACCTTGAGTGCCATGGAATCGGTGGCGCTCGATAAGGCGGATCTCGACCTCGCGGACCTCGTCGCGCGCGCGGAAAAGGGCGAGCATATCGTCCTCACGCGCGACGGCGAGCCCGTGGCCGACCTCGTCCCGCACCCTCAGCCGGCGCGCCGGATCGATCTGGCGGCGGGCGCCGCGTTTCTTCGCGCGCGGGGAGTCGACAAGCCTTTCGGATACATCGCGGACGATTTCGACGATCCGCTTCCTGAAGATTTCCTGCTGCGGCCCTCTCCTGGGCCGTGAGGCTGCTCCTCGACACCCATACCCTGCTGGGCCTCCTGAAGGAGACGCTCGAAGCGACGGCCCCCTCGGTCGCTGCAGCGATGGCTCGGCCGGATATCGATGCCTGCGTGAGCGCGGCCAGCCTCTGGGAGATCGCGATCAAGACCCGCCTCGGCAAACTGGAGCCGGGCATGCACCTCGGTCTCCTTCCTCAGGCCATTACGGCGATGGGTTTCACGATGCTGCCGATCACGGCATCGCATGCACTCGCGGAAATTTCACCGCTCCCCGCCACACGAGACCCATTCAACCGGCTCTTGCTGGCGCAGTGCATCGTAGAGGATCGGCGGCTCGTAACGCTGGATCACGCTCTCGCGGATCATCCGTTCGCGGCGCGGCTCACACCGATCATCGAATGAAGTCCGAGAACCCGCCTCGGACGGCGCCCGACGCATGGGCCGCGGCGAGGCTCGCCGGGGCGATGAGCGCATCGCGCTCCTGCGCGTAGAGGTAGCCCGGCGCCTCACAGGGGAAGCCGCCGCCGGTCGCCGGGTGCGTGTAGAGTTCCGTCAGGCCATCCGGCAGATGGGCGAGAAGCCCGGCCACGCGCGGCGGCGTCATGGCACCGGACCATGCGAGCCCGAGGGTCCGGTCGGGGATCAGCAGCCCGGCCTGACGGGCGCGCACGGCGAGCAGGGCGGCCCAGGGGGCGCTGTCGAGGGCGGCGCGGGGGCGTGCCTCCGGCTCGGCGCGGCGCAGGATCTCGCGCGGCTCACGAGGCACGCGGATCGCGCGCATCCCATAGCGCCGGCCGATGCGCAGCACCGCGCCCGCGATCAGCGGGTGGACGTGGAAATGCTTGTGGGCGTTGACGTGATCGAGGGGCAGGCCGGTCGCCCGGTAGGCCTCAAACTGGGCCTCGATCTCGGCGGCGAGCTGACGCCGCGCGGCGGGACGGCGGGCGAAATCGAGCCCGAGCTTCGCCATGTCGGCGCGCAGCAGGCCATCCGGCCCGGCAAGATCGGGAAGCGAAGCGGGCGGCAGGGTCGGCCACGCCTCGACCAGAACGAGATGCAATCCCACACGGAGTGAGGGCAGACGCTTGGCCCGCGCCACCGCATCGGCGGCGGCAGGGGCGGACACCATGAGGCTGGCGGCCGTGAGGATCCCCTCGCGATGCGCCTGTTCGACGGCCTCGTTGACCTCGAGGCTCAGCCCAAAATCATCAGCCGTAACGACGAGACGCTTCACAATGACCTCGTAAAGGGTGTCGAGAGGGCGAGCCCTCTCGCGGGTCCGGGGCCTGAGGCCCCGGACCCCCGATCCTTACGCGGCCTTCGCGGTGCCCTGACGCTCCTTGAGGAAGCGGTAGAACTCCACGCCCTCGCGCAGGCGGCGCTTCATCATGTCGGGCGAGCGCACCATCTCGCTGACGATGGAGGCGATCTTCGGAGCCCGGAAGTAGAACTTCTTGTAGAACTCCTCCACCGAGGTGAAGATCTCGGTGTGCGACAGGTGCGGGTAGTGCAGCGGGGCGACCTGCACGCCGTTCTCATCGACCAGCTCGGCGTTCTCGATGTCGAGCCAGCCGTTCTCCACCGCCTGCTTGTACAGGAAGGTGCCCGGGTAGGGCGCCGCCAGGGAGACCTGGATCGTGTGCGGGTTGATCCGCTTGGCGAAGGCGATCGTCTCCTGGATCGTCTCCTTCGTCTCGCCCGGCAGGCCGAGGATGAAGGTGCCGTGGATGGCGATGCCGAGGTCGTGGCAATCCTGGGTGAACTTCTCGGCCACCTCGACGCGCATGCCCTTCTTGATGTTGTGAAGGATCTGCTGGTTGCCGGACTCGTAGCCGACGAGGAGGAGGCGCAGGCCGTTCTCCTTGAGGACCTTCAGAGTCTCACGCGGCACGTTCGCCTTGGCGTTGCACGACCACGTGACGCCGAGCTTGCCGAGCTCGCGGGCGATCTCCTCGGCGCGCGGCAGGTTGTCGGTGAAGGTGTCGTCGTCGAAGAAGAACTCCTTGGTCTGGGGGAACTCCTTCAGGCAGTACTTGATCTCCTCGATCACGTGCGCGACCGAGCGGGTGCGGTAGGTGTGCCCGCCGACCGTCTGCGGCCACAGGCAGAACGTGCAGCGGCTTTTGCAGCCACGGCCCGAGTAGAACGAGATGTAGGGGTGCTTCAGGTACCCGATGAAGTACTTCTCCATCTCCAGATCGCGCTTGTACACGCTGGTGACGAAGGGGAGCTGATCCATATCGGTCATGATCTCGCGGTCCTCGTTATGGACCACGGTGCCGTTGGCATCGCGATAGGACAGACCCTTGATCTGCGCCATCGGCACGCCGTCGGCGACTTCCTTGACCGTGAAGTCGAACTCGTTGCGGGCGCAGAAGTCGACCACCGGGGCCTGGGCCATGGCGCCGGCAGCGTCCACGGCCACCTTCGCGCCGATCAGGCCGGCGATCAGCTTCGGGTTGGCGGCCTTCAGCGCCTCGATCGTCTTCACGTCGGACTTGAAGGACGGGACCGAGGTGTGGAGCACCACGAGGTCGAAATCGTTGGCCTGGGCCACGATCTCGGACAGCTTGATGTTGTGCGGCGGGGCGTCGATCAGCTTCGAGTTCGGCACGAGGGCGGCCGGCTGGGCGAGCCAGGTCGGGTACCAGAACGATTTGATCTCGCGCTTGGCTTGGTAGCGGGAGCCCGCGCCGCCATCGAACCCGTCGAAGGTGGGGGCCTGGAGGAAAAGCGTGCGCATGGGGTTCAAGGCCTCAATGCTGGGCATGGGGTCGGGTTCGGGCGGATCAGGCGGTCGGAGCCCCGGCATCGCGGCCGAGGTCTGCGTCGGGGATCAGCGTACCGTCCGCAACCACGTGATAATCGTGACCTTTCCATGTCACCGACCCCGAGAGGAAGGCACAGGAGAAGTTCATGAAGGAGAGGATGTCGCGAATCGGCAACAGCCAGTAGGCGTGCGGGGGCAGGCGGAAGGCCCGCTCGACCTGCCGGCACAGCAGGATGCGGCTGGCGAGCGCGCTCGCCGCCACCACCAGCGACAGGGTGCCTGCGCCCGGCAGGACGGCGCCGATCAGCGCCAGCGGGAAAGCGTGGGTCACGACGGAGCCGGCATAGCCCGCCGGATCCACGGTGCGGATCGTGCGGTTCCAGCGCAGCTCGTGCTTCCACATGCCGTGAAGCTCGGTATCGACGCAGGTATGGCCGATGGTGAAGGTCGGGATTGTCACCCGGCCGCCGAGGCCGCGCAGGGCGGCGCCGATGGCGTAATCGTCCGCGAGGTCGTTGCGGAAGCGGCGGAAGCCGCCGACCGCGTCCAGGCTCTCGCGGGTGAAGGCGACGGTGGAGCCGAAGCACGGCTTGGCGAGGCCTAGGCTCAGCCCCATCACGACGTTCGGCAGGAACTGCACGTCGATGGCCAGCGCCGAGAGCTGCCCCATCGAGCCGGGGAAGGCCGGCACGCCGTGGTAGAGGCAGGTCACGCCGCTCACGCCCGGCTGGGACAGTTCAGCGACGATGCGCTCCAAGTAATCCGGCGCGACCACCATGTCGCTGTCGGCCAGAACGATCACCGGATGGGCGATTGCCTCGGACATGTTGATGAGGTTCGAGACCTTGCGGTTGGACCCGTGCTGCCGCGCATCGATCACGAGGTCGATCCGCTTGTCGGGGTAAGCCTCGCGCAACGCCCGGACCACGCCGATGGCGGGGTCGCCCGCGTTCTGTACGCCGAAGACGACCTGCACCGCGCCGGCATAATCCTGGCGCAGCACCGTCTCGAGGTTCTGGTAGAGGTTCGGCTCCAGCCCGCAGAGGGGCTTCAGCACCGTCACCGCCGGCCGGGCGTCACCGGGGAGGGCAGGAATCCGGCGGGCGCCGTAGCGGCCAACGAAGAACGACGCCGCAAGTCCGTAGAGGCATCCCGCCCCGGCGAGGAGCAGGCAGAGCGGCGACAGCCAGAGCAGCGCCTGCGACGCCAGGGAAGTCAGATCCATCCGTCGGGTCCGTGAATGTCCGGCCGCCGGCTGCGGCGTTGCGGGCGGCGACTACTGAGCGGCCTTGGCGGGGGCGGGTTTGGAAGCGGGTTTCGCGGCGAGCATGCCGTCGGCCCGCTCGTTGAGGAACTTGACGGCCCCGTCCGCACCGCCGCTCGCCAGCGGCTTCGACAGCAGGGTGCGCTGCGCCGCCAACTCGCTCACGTCGCCGTTCAGGAGGACGTCCTGCACCCTATCGTCCGCATTGACGACGAAGTCGACCTCGGAATCGTCGCCGCCGACCGTGGTGACCTTGGTCGGAACGACGCGCTGCGCGCCGCGCATCTCGATCTTCGGCATCACCTCAAATTGGCCGCCCGCCGCCTGGCTGAGGCGGTTCGCGTAGGTCACGGTGAGGCTGCGCTTGAGCGCCTTGGTCAGCGCCTGCTGCTGCTCGGGGGTGAAGCCCGACCATTTCGAGCCCACGGCGATGCGCGCCATGGCGGGAAAGTCGAAGACCTTGTCGATCACCGGGGTCACGGCCTCGACGCGGGCGGGCAGGGGGCCCGCGCCGTCCTTCACCGCGCCCGAGAAGGCGGCATAGAGGTCGCGCACGTTCTGGATCGCCGCCTCGTCGCCCGCCTGAGCGGGGGCGGCGAGGGGCAGGGCCAGGATCGCGGCGACGGCGAAGCGGCGGATCAAGCGCACTTCTTCAGGTCCTTCTCGTCCAGCCGGGCGCCCATGCGCGGCGGGGCATAGCTGTAGAACGGACCGAGGGTCGCCGCATGAGTCGTCGGCTTGGGCCGGCGGGAGAAACGGATCGCCCCGTCCGGGTCGGATTCGGCTTCGGCCTCTTCCGTCTCTTCCTCGCCCTTGGCGCGGATCGCGGCCTCGGTGCGGTGCCAGAGGAGCAGGCTCGGCAGGCCGACGCCGAGGTCGGCGAAACGCTTCACCAGGGAGAGGGCGAGCGCCGCCTCGGCGGGGATGTTGAACAGCCCGCACAGGGCGATCAGGCCGCCCTCCTGCGCGCCGAGGGCGCCGGGCACGGCGAAGGCCGCGCCGCGTACCGCCTGCGCGAGGCTTTCGATGACGAGCGCCTGCATGAAGTCCACGGGGTAACCCATGAAGTGCAGGCACAGGTAGACTTCGAGCGTTCCGATGATCCAGCCACCGAAATGCACGACGATGGCCGCGAAGACCCGGCCCGGCGCGCCGTAGAGCCGGCGCAGGCCGTCATAGAGCTGGTCCACGGCGCCGAGCGCCCGCCACTCGCGCCCGGAGGCGAAGCGGTTGACGAGGGCCTGGATCACCCGGTGACCGGCCCGGCGCTGGATCAGGTAGAAGGCGGCCAGCGCCGGCACGGCCAGGGCGACACCGCCCGACACGGTGCGGGCGACCGGGCCGTCCCCGACGAGCCAGATCAGCAGCCCGAGGCCGAGCACGGTGAAGACGAGCTGCGTCACCGCCTGGGTCATCAGGTCGACGAACATGCTCGCGCCGGCCAGGGCACCGCTGACGCCGCGCTTGGCGAGAAGGCGCGCGCCGACGAAGTCGCCGCCCACCGTCGCCACCGGCAACAGCGTGTTGATGCCCTCGCGCACGAAACGCAGGGAGATGCAGTCGCGCAGGAGGGGGGTCGGCGCCTTCGGGAAGACGACGTACCAGCCGAGGCCCGCCCAGGCGACGGCGACGATCCTCGCGAGCACGACGAGGAGGGCGCCCCATCCGGCGCTCGCAACGGCGGCCGACACGTCCTCAAGTCCCGAGGACGCGAACAGGCCCACGACCGTGCAGAGACCGGCAATCGAGGCCAGTGTCGTGAGACGCTTCATCTTCGTCTTTCAAGCTCGCAAGTGGCTTGATGCGGGAAATCGGTCACGGTCGCGGCGGAAATAGGTCCGAGCGGCCCCAACAAGCTATTCCGCCACGTTGCAGCATGGATGAGCCCTGTCTATCACCCGTTTGCTACACCGAGGGGCAAAGCGGCGAACGGGCCTGACGTCCCGGACATGAGACCGCGAAACGTCGCAGAAGGGGCACACGTCATGGACCGCGAATCACCCATCACGGCCGCCGAGGCCGTGGACGAATCCGCGCGCGTCGAGGGTTTCGCGACCCACTCGCGGGAGCCTTCCACGCCCGCGCCGCACTCGCCCGTGATGGCGTGGAACGAGTGGGATCCGCTGGAGGAGGTCATCGTCGGCTCCCTCGACGGGGCGACGATCCCGACCCACCATCTCACGGTCATCTTCAACCTGCCGCGGGCGGCCCAGCCCTTCTACCGGCTGGCTTCGGGCTGGAAGTATCCCAAGTTCATGAAGAAGCTCGCCCAGGCCGAGCTCGACAACTTCATCACCATCCTCGCGGGCGAAGGCGTGAAGGTGCGCCGGCCCGACACGGTGGATTTCTCCCGCAAGTTCAAGGCGCCGCGCTGGTCCTCGCGCGGGTTCTGCGTGGCCTGCCCGCGCGACCCGTATCTGGTCATCGGCGACGAGATCATCGAGAGCCCGATGTGCTGGCGCTCCCGTTACTTCGAGGGTGACGCCTATCGCTCGCTGTTCAAGGAATACTTCCGTAACGGCGCCCGCTGGACCTCGGCCCCGCGCCCGCAGCTGACGGACGACCTCTACAACTACGATTACCGGGTGCCGAACCTGAAGGCCGGCGAGCCCATGCAGTTCACGGTGAACGAGTTCGAGCCGGTCTTCGACGCCGCCGACTTCGTGCGCTGCGGCCGCGACCTGTTCGTGACCCGCTCCAACGTCACGAATCTCATGGGCATCGAGTGGCTGCGCCGCCACCTCGGCTCCGGCTTCCGCATCCACGAGATCGAGAGCCGCTGCCCGCAGCCGATGCACATCGACTCGTCGTTCATGCCGCTGGCGCCGGGCAAGGTGCTGGTGAACCCGGATTACGTGGACATCGAGCGCCTGCCGGCCGTGCTCAAGAAGTGGGACGTGCTCGTCGCCCCGCGCCCCGACCCGGTCGAGGGTTTCATGAGCAAGATCTCGATGTGCTCGCCCTGGACCTCGATCAACGTGCTGGCGATCACCGAGAAGAAGATCGTCGTGGACCAGAGCCAGCCGACGCTCATCAAGGCGCTGAAGGATTGGGGCTTCGACCCGATCCCCGCGCCGTTCCTGAGCTACGGCCCGTTCGGCGGCTCGTTCCACTGCGCCACGCTCGACGTGCGCCGCCGGGGCACGCTGCAATCGTACTTCTAGTCGCCGATCCCCTGGATCAGCGCCCGGTTGAAGGCCTCCGGCTCGGTCATCTGAGGCGCGTGGCCGGACTCGGGAAACTCCACGAGGCGGGCGCCGGGGATGGCTTTGGCGGCCGCGCGGCCGAGTTCGGGGTAATGCCCGAGCGTCGGCCGCACCTCCGGCGGGGCGAGGTCCTTGCCGATGGCGGTGGTGTCCTTCTGGCCGATCATCAGCAGCGTCGGCACCGCGATCTGCGGGAAGCGATAGACCACCGGCTGCGTGACGATCATGTCGTAGAGCAGCGCCGAATCCCAGGCGACGGCCTCCTTGCCGGGGCCCACATAGAGCCCGGCCAGCATCTGCACCCAGGGCTCGTAGCGCTCCTCCCAATGGCCTGAGTAGTAAGTCGCGGTCTCATACTTGCGGATCGACTCCGCGCTCGTCTTCAGTTCGCGCTCGTACCAGCGGGCGATGGAGACGGGGGGCAGACCCTTGGCGCTCCAATCCTCCAGGCCGACCGGATTGACCATGACGAGCCGCGCGACCTCCTTCGGGTAGAACAGGGCGTAATGGGCGGCGAGCATCCCGCCGGTCGAATGTCCGACCACGATGGGCTTCTCGACGCCGAGCTTGTCGAGCAGGGCGTGAGTGTTCTCGGCGAGTTGCCGGAAGGTGAACTGGTAGGCGCCCGGCTTGCTCGACTTGCAGAAGCCGATCTGGTCCGGCGCGACCACCCGGTAGCCGGCTCCGGTGAGGGCCCGGATCTGCCCCTCCCAGGTCGCGGCGCAGAAGTTCTTGCCGTGCAGCAGCACCACCGTGCGCCCGTTCGGCTTGTCCGGCTTCACGTCGAGATAGGCCATCTGCAGGGGCTGGCGCTGCGAGGTGAAGGCGAAGCGCTCGACCGGGAAGGGGTAGTCGAACCCTTCGAGCTCCGGCCCGTAGGCCGTCTCCGCCCGACAGGGCAGGGCGGTGAGGCTCAGCGCGAGAAGGGCCGGGGCGAGGGCGAGACGGGGCATGAGCACTCCGGATGGGACCGGCCCATCACATCGCCCTATAAGAGCGGGAGGAAAGCCCCCTCCGGACAAACCCGATGCTCCGTTTTCTCATGATCGCCGGCCTCCTCGCCGCCACGCCGGCTGCTGCGGCCGATGCCTGCGATGTCCTGACGGCGAAGGTCATCCGCGTGACCGGCGCCTCGCTCGCCGGCCGTACCGGCGAATACGCGGTGTTCCGGGCGCAGGATGCCGAGCGGATGAGCCTCGATTGCCGGAGCCCGGCGCGGATCACCCTCGCCTCCCTCGATCGCGAGCCGGACAAGGCGTATTTCGCCCTTGTCGGCCTCGCCGCGCGGGCGCTGACCGGCACCGATGCGGAGCGCGCCGAGGTGCTGGCGCTCAACCTCCATCAGGACAGCCTGCTCGCCGACGCCCCCCGCCGGGGCGCCACCGGCCGGGCGCTGTTGCTGTGCGAGACCGGTCCCCGCCAGGATGCGCTCGCCGGGGACCTCACCGTCTGCCGGATCGCCCCCGCCGCTCTTCCCCGTCGGCGCCATGCCGGCTAGACCCGCGCCATGTCGAACGCTCTGACCGGCCCCGTCGTCCGCGCCCGCGACGCCGCCTTCGCCAACCACCTGCCCCTGTCGCTGATAGCGGGGCCCTGCCAGCTCGAAGGCCGCCAGCATGGCCTGGAGATCGCGGCCGCCCTCAAGGAGCTGGCGGCGCGGCTCGGGATCGGCCTCGTGTTCAAGGCGTCCTTCGACAAGGCGAACCGCACCTCCGGCGGCGCTGCGCGTGGCATGGGGCTGGACGGCGCCCTGCCGGTCTTCGCCGAGATCCGCGAGACCCTGGGGCTCCCGGTCCTCACCGACGTGCACGATGCCGCCCAATGCGCCCCCGTGGCCGAGGCGGTCGACATCCTGCAGATCCCGGCCTTCCTCTGCCGCCAGACCGACCTTCTCCTCGCCGCCGCTGCCACGGGGCGGGTGGTGAACGTGAAGAAGGGCCAGTTCCTCGCCCCCTGGGACATGAAGCACGTCGCCGCCAAGATCACCCAGGCCGGCAACCCGAACGTCATCGTCACCGAGCGTGGCGCCTCCTTCGGCTACAACACCCTCGTGTCGGACATGCGCAGCCTGCCGATCATGGCCGAGGTCACGGGCGGCGCGCCCGTGGTGTTCGACGCGACCCATTCCGTGCAGCAGCCGGGCGGCCAGGGCGGCAGCTCCGGCGGGCAGCGGGAGTTCGTGGCCGTGCTCGCCCGCGCGGCGGTGGCGGTCGGCGTGGCGGGCGTCTTCATCGAGACCCACCCCGACCCCGACCGCGCCCCCTCGGACGGGCCCAACATGGTCGCCCTGAAGGACATGCCGGCTTTGCTCGAACAGCTGATCGCCTTCGACCGGCTTGCGAAGGGCCTCTGAGCTAGCCCCTCGGCAGAAGCACGTGGATCCGCAGGGGCTGGACCAGGGCGAAGCGTCCTTCCTGGCCCCTGACGGCAGCGCCTGAAAAGGCCACCTCGATCATGTCGCGCCGTTCGCGGATCGCCCTGGCACGGTCGGGGTCCACGGCGGTCACGCGGGTGAAGAACGCCTCGCTGTCCGCGAAGGATTCCCGCCGCTCGACGGTGAGATCGCGCTCGCAGGCGAAGGCGCCCTCTGCAACGGCGTGCGCGATGGCCGCCTGCGCCGCCGCGCGGATCGCAGTCTCGTCCTCGATGGGCTTCAGCGCATCGAAGAACGTGCCCGAGGCAAGCGGTTCGATCACCACCAGCCGTCCCCCCGGCCGCAGCACCCGCGCCGCTTCGGCCAGCGCCTTGGCCGGATCGGGGACGTGATGCAGGGAATTCAGCATTACCGCCCCGTCGAACTGCCCATCTGCGAAGGGCAGTGAATCGGCGGATGCCGCCTCAAACCGCGCAGAGGGGACGAGGGTGCGCGCCTTGGCGAGGGCCTCCGCACCGGGATCGATGCCGGTCACGGCCGCGCCGTCCTCGCTCAGGGCGCGGGCGAGGGTGCCCGTCCCGCAGCCGATGTCGAGGATCGCCCGGTCGGCAAGGGGCGCGAAGGTCTCGCGGATGAGCGTGAGGGCGTCCATCGAACCCGAACTCCGGCACGCCGATGCCCGGCGCGTCTCACCTATGCGCCGGTTCGCGCGTTCGTGCATCCCGCTTGGGCAGAATCGGACTTCGATCAAATCGCCGTGTGCAGGGATCCGTCCTCTGAATGGCGTTCGAGCATCCGCCAACGCCGATCCAATGCCGGCAAGTCCCCGCCCTCAACGGCCCAGCTTCCGGTGAACACGGGACAGGCATCACGCATCGAATTCGAGCGTGATCGCGTGATGAACAGGCGTTCATGATTTTGCGGCGTTAAGAAACGCGTCGCGAATCCTTTGGAACCCCCACGCTGCCCCTACGTTATTGGGACATCATCGATCAGTGATCGAGAAAGGATATCATGCGCAAGTTTGCTCTCATCACCGCCGCCGCCGCTCTGACTGTCGGCAGCATTGCCGCCACGACCGGCGCCGAGGCGCGCCCCTACGGCTTCCATGGCGGTTACGGGCATCATGGCTATTACGGTGGCCGTCGCGGTATCGGGACCGGCGCAGCTGTCGGCCTGGGCATTGCCGGCCTCGCGGCCGGTGCGATCGCCGCTGGTGCGGCCCGTGACGCCTACGGTTACGGCCGTCCGGCCTATGGCTACGGCTATGGCGCCCCGGCTTACGGCTATGGCTACGGTGCGCCGGCCTACGGCTACGGCTACTAAGTCCTAGCGGTTGAATCGAAGGGGCGGTCGGCGCGAGCCGGCCGCCCTTTTTCGTGCGTGACGTCAGCGCCCGCGATAGGGCGCGACGCCGGTCTCCGG
The DNA here is from genome assembly GCF_038442315.1 of Methylobacterium litchii. Taxonomy (NCBI): domain Bacteria; kingdom Pseudomonadati; phylum Pseudomonadota; class Alphaproteobacteria; order Hyphomicrobiales; family Methylobacteriaceae; genus Methylobacterium; species Methylobacterium litchii. The sequence goes on from NZ_JBBXMY010000006.1 coordinate 274,523, forward strand.
GAGCCAGATCGTGGCAGGCGGCGTGCCGGTCTGCCAGAACACGTCAATGGGGATGCCACCGCGCGGGTACCAATAGCCGCCGATCCGCAGGTAGCGCGGCGCGAGCAGTTCCACGAGGCGCTTCCCGATGGTGACGGTGCAATCCTCGTGGAAGGCGCCGTGATTGCGGAACGAGCCCAGATAGAGCTTCAGCGACTTCGATTCGACGAGCCATTCGCCCGGCACGTAGTCGATCACGAGGATCGCGAAGTCGGGCTGGCCCGTCACCGGGCAGATCGAGGTGAATTCCGGCGCGGTGAAGCGGGCGACGTAATCCGTGTCCGCATGGGGATTCGGCACCCGGTCGAGCCGGGCTTCCTCGGGAGTCTGGGGAAGGGGGGTCGCCTGCCCCAGCTGAAGGTCGGATGTGCTGGTCATGGCTCCCTATAGCGTGGGGACCGGCTTTGGAAAGCCTTGAGCGGCATTCGCAAAGATTTCGCCGGGAAGCGAGGCCGCGCCGGGTTGCCGGGGGGCCGAGCATGGCGGATAAGCCGCCCGCGACGCGTGGCCGTTGGGCCGACGCGACGAACGGCCCGCGGCCCTCGGGGAGACAACCATGACCGCGATCACCAATATCAGCGCCCGTGAAATCCTCGACAGCCGCGGCAATCCGACCGTCGAAGTCGATGTGCTGCTGGAGGACGGCTCCTTCGGCCGCGCGGCGGTTCCCTCCGGTGCCTCGACCGGCGCCCACGAGGCGGTCGAACTGCGCGACGGCGACAAGTCCCGCTTCCTCGGCAAGGGCGTCCTGAAGGCGGTCGAGGCCGCGCAGACCGAAATCCTCGACGCCATCGGCGGCATGGATGCGGAGGATCAGGTCGCCGTCGATGAGGCGATGATCGAGCTCGACGGCACCGCCAACAAGAGCCGGCTCGGCGCCAACGCCATTCTCGGCGTGTCGCTCGCGGTCGCCAAGGCGGCGGCGGAGGCCTCCGGCCTGCCGCTCTACCGCTATGTCGGCGGCGTCCAGGGCCGCGTCCTGCCGGTGCCGATGATGAACATCATCAACGGCGGCGCCCATGCGGACAACCCGATCGACTTCCAGGAATTCATGATCATGCCGGTCGGCGCCGATTCCATCGCCGAGGCGGTGCGGATGGGCTCCGAGGTGTTCCACACGCTGAAGGGCGCCCTCAAGAAGGCCGGGCACAACACCAATGTCGGCGACGAGGGCGGCTTCGCCCCGAACCTCCCCTCCGCCGAAGCCGCGCTGGACTTCGTGATGGAGGCGATTCAGGCCGCCGGCTTCAAGCCGGGGTCCGAGATCGCCCTGGCGCTCGATTGCGCGGCCACCGAGTTCTTCAAGAACGGCGCCTACCTCTACGAGGGCGAGGGCAAGACCCGGGACATCGCCGCCCAGGTCGATTACCTCGCCGAGCTCGTCGGCAAGTACCCGATCGTCTCCATCGAGGACGGCATGTCCGAGGACGATTGGGAGGGCTGGAAGCTGCTCACGGACAAGGTCGGCGCCCGCTGCCAGCTGGTGGGTGACGACCTGTTCGTGACCAATGTCGAGCGCCTGTCGCGCGGCATCGCCAACAGCACCGGCAACTCGATCCTCATCAAGGTGAACCAGATCGGCTCGCTCACCGAGACCCTGGCCGCCGTCGATATGGCCCAGCGCGCCGGCTACACGGCGGTGATGTCCCACCGTTCGGGCGAGACCGAGGATTCGACCATCGCCGACCTCGCGGTCGCGACGAATTGCGGGCAGATCAAGACCGGCTCTCTGGCCCGCTCGGACAGACTGGCCAAGTACAACCAGCTCATCCGCATCGAGGAGGGCCTCGGCCCGCAGGCGCTCTATGCCGGGCGCGGCGCGATCAAGCAGATCGCGCAGGGCTGATCGCTCCCTCGGCCGAACAGAGGCCCCCGACGTCCACGCGGCGCCGGGGGCCTTTTCGTTTGGGGGCGGACGGCAACCAGCCGTTAACCTTCCCGCGCCAGTGTTCCCACATGGTTGTCCGCCGCCGCGTCAGAATGATCGTGCTGCCGCTGGGTCTCTGGACCCTGTCGGCCCTGGTATGCGGCTACTTCATCGTCCAGGCGGAGAGCGGCAATCGCGGCCTCGAAGCCAAGCGGGCGCTGAAGATCCGGGCCTTCGGCCTCAACCAGGAACTGGCCACGGTGAAGGCCGAGCGCGCCGTGTGGGAGCATCGCGTCGCCCTGCTCAAGAGCGACCAGATCGACCGCGACCTGCTGGAGGAACGGGCCCGGATCGTGCTGGGCCGCGTCCACGCCAACGACGTGGTCATCATCGATCCTTGAGAGTTCTTGCCGCACGTGCGGCTGTAGCCGGCAATCCGCTACAGCCCTGTGGATTTGCTGCGCCGCCCCTCTGACATCGGCGCTTGCCTGTCAGAGGGGCGGGCCTCGCTTTCGGTCTGTTCCTAGCCTACACCCGCCTCACGACAGCGAGAGTGCGGGAGAAGCGACATGGATGCTGGCAAGACGGCCGAGACCGAGCCCGCTGCCGGCCCGTCGTCGGCATCGGCGGCCGAGGCCCACAAGCCGGCTCCGAACATGCCGCAATTCACCCGCGAGCAAGACCTCCACGCCTACCACGAGATGTTGCTGATCCGCCGCTTCGAGGAGAAGGCGGGCCAGCTCTACGGCATGGGTCTCATCGGCGGGTTCTGCCACCTCTACATCGGCCAGGAGGCCGTGGTGGTCGGGATGCAGATGGCGTCCGAGGACGGCGATCAGGTCATCACCGGCTACCGCGACCACGGCCACATGCTGGCCACCGGCATGGAGCCGAAGGGCGTGATGGCCGAGCTCACCGGCCGTCGCGGCGGCTACAGCCGCGGCAAGGGCGGCTCGATGCACATGTTCAGCCGCGAGAAGCAGTTCTTCGGCGGCCACGGCATCGTCGGCGCGCAGGTTTCGCTCGGCACCGGCCTCGGCTTCGCGGACCATTACCGGGGCAACGGCAAGGTGAGCCTCACCTACATGGGTGACGGCGCCGCCAACCAGGGCCAGGTCTACGAGAGCTTCAACATGGCGGCGCTCTGGAAGCTGCCGGTCGTCTACGTGATCGAGAACAACCGCTACGCGATGGGCACCTCGGTCGCCCGCGCCTCGGCGCAGACCGATTTCTCGAAGCGCGGCCTGTCCTTCGGCATCCCCGGCGAGTCGGTGGACGGCATGGACGTCCGCACGGTGCACGAAGCCGCCAGCCGCGCCATCGAGCATGCCCGCTCCGGCAAGGGGCCCTTCATCCTCGAGATGCAGACCTACCGCTATCGCGGCCACTCCATGTCCGATCCGGCCAAGTACCGGACGAAGGACGAGGTCTCGAAGATGCGGGACGAGCACGACCCGATCGAGATGGTGCGCAAGCGCCTGCTCGAACTGCACGGCGTGCCGGAGGCGGACATCAAGGCGACGGACGCCAAGGTCCGCGAGACGGTGAACGCGGCAGCCGAGTTCGCCACCAACGATCCCGAGCCGGATCCCTCCGAGCTGTGGACCGACATCCTGCTCGAAGTCGGCGCCTGACCGCGCCGCCGAACCCCTAGGCCGCCCCCGTACGAGAGCGACGCGAAGAACTCACCATGGCGACCGATATCCTCATGCCCGCCCTGTCTCCGACCATGGAGGAGGGCAAGCTCTCGAAATGGCTCAAGAAGGTCGGCGATCCGATCAAGTCCGGCGACGTGCTGGCCGAGATCGAGACCGACAAGGCGACCATGGAGGTCGAGGCGGTGGACGAAGGCGTCCTCGCCAAGATCCTCGTGGACGAGGGCACCGAGGGTGTCGCCGTCAACACCCCCATCGCGATCATCGCGGACGAGGGTGAAGACGTCGAGGCGGCCGCCTCGTCGGGCGGAAAGCCGCCGGCCGAGGCGCCGAAGGCCAACGGTCACGACACCTCCGTCGAGCAGGGCGGCGACAAGCCGGCCACGATCGCCAAGACCGAGGACGACGCCCCCCGCGCTCCCGCCGCTCCGGCCAAGATCACCGCCAAGGCGAACGATCCGGTGATGGAGGAATTCCCCACCGGCACCGAGATGGTCACGATGACCGTCCGCGAGGCCCTGCGGGACGCCATGGCCGAGGAGATGCGCCGCGACGGCGACGTCTTCGTGATGGGCGAGGAGGTCGCCGAGTACCAGGGCGCCTACAAGATCACCCAGGGCCTCCTGCAGGAGTTCGGCGCCAAGCGCGTGGTCGACACCCCGATCACCGAGCACGGCTTCGCCGGCATCGGCGTCGGCGCGGCTCTGGCGGGGCTGAAGCCCATCGTGGAGTTCATGACCTTCAACTTCGCCATGCAGGCGATCGACCAGATCATCAACTCGGCGGCCAAGACCCTCTACATGTCCGGCGGCCAGCTCGGCTGCCCCATCGTGTTCCGCGGCCCCAACGGCGCGGCGGCCCGCGTCGCCGCCCAGCACAGCCACGATTATGCCGCGTGGTACTCCAACGTGCCGGGCCTGAAGGTCATCGCGCCCTATACCGCCGCCGATGCCAAGGGCCTGCTCAAGGCCGCGATCCGCGACCCGAACCCGGTGATCTTCCTTGAGAACGAGATCCTCTACGGGCAATCCTTCCCGGTGCCGAAGCTGGACGACTTCCAGCTGCCGATCGGCAAGGCGCGGGTGCACCGCCAGGGGTCGGACGTGACCATCGTCTCGTTCTCCATCGGCATGACCTACGCCCTGAAGGCCGCGCAGGCACTGGCCGAGCAGGGCATCGAGGCCGAGGTCATCGACCTGCGCACCATCCGCCCGATGGACACGGACACGGTGCTCGAATCGGTGAAGAAGACCGGCCGCTGCGTCACCGTCGAGGAAGGCTTCCCGCAATCCGGCGTCGGCGCCGAGATCTCGGCGCGGCTGATGGTCGATGCCTTCGACTACCTCGACGCCCCCGTCCTGCGGGTGACCGGCAAGGACGTGCCGATGCCCTACGCCGCCAACCTCGAGAAGCTCGCCCTGCCGAACGTGGCCGAGGTGATCGAGGCGGCCAAGGCCGTCTGCTACAAGTCGTAGGGCTCGGCTCGCCGTCACCCCGTCCTCCCGCCCCGCCGGCGGGACAACGCAACCCGGTCCCGTCCGATGAGCGCGAACTTCGCCGAACTCGCCGCACCGCCCGACGCCCTCGAACAGGGCGGCGTCGAGGTGTTGCGCGCGGCGGTGGTGGACGGCGCGGTGAGTGTCGCCCTGCGCCGCTCCTTCGACGATCCGGCGACCTGGGGCCGGCTGCTGGTCGATCTCGCCCGGCAGGCGGCGCACGCCTACGCGGTCGATACCGACATGTCGGAGGACGAGGCGTTCGAGCGGATCCGCGCCGCGATCGAGGCGGAATGCCTCGCTCCGGGCGAGTTCAACTGACGGGGGCCCGCATGGCCCAGGCGGCTCCGCGCCTCGCCACCTACGCCGACCTCGCAGCGGTGCCGCCGCACCTCGTCGCCGAGATCGTGGACGGAACGCTGGAGACGCATCCGCGCCCGAGGCCGATGCACGCCTCGCTGTCCGTGAGCCTCGGCGCCGAGTTGCAGATGCCCTTCGGCCGTGGCCGTGGCGGGCCGGGCGGCTGGGTGTTCATGGCCGAGCCGGAACTGCATCTCGGTCCGCATGTCGTGGTCCCGGACCTCGCCGGGTGGCGCCGGGAGCGGATGCCGACCGAGCCGGAGGACGCGTTCATTACGACCCCGCCGGACTGGGCCTGCGAGATCCTGTCGCCTTCGACGTTCCGGCTCGACCGTGGGCCGAAGCGCCGGATCTATGCCGAGGCCGGCATCGGCCATCTCTGGCTGCTCGACCCCGACCAGCGCACCCTCGAAGGGTTCGCGTTGACCGGCGGCCGATGGCTCCTGCTCGGAACGGTGGTCGGCGGCGAGCCCGTCTCGCTGGCGCCCTTCGACGCCGTGTCATTCCCCTTCGACGATCTCTTCCCCTTCGCCGATCCGGCCACGCCCGAGACCTGACCATGCCGATCAACGTCCTGATGCCCGCCCTGTCCCCGACGATGGAGAAGGGCAACCTCGCCAAGTGGCTGAAAAAGGAAGGCGACTCGATCAAGTCCGGCGACGTGCTGGCCGAGATCGAGACCGACAAGGCGACCATGGAGGTCGAGGCCGTCGATGAGGGCGTCCTCGCCAAGATCATCGTGCCCGAGGGCACGGCCGACGTGCCGGTGAACGACCTCATTGCCCTCATCGCGGGCGAGGGCGAGGATCCGGGCAGCGTCCAGGCCCCCGGCGGCGGCGCCAAGGCCGAGGCCCCGAAGGCGTCCCCCGCCGAGGCGCCGAAGGCCGACGCCAAGACGACCGACAACGCCCAGATGTCCTATGCGCGCTCGAACGAGGCGCCCGACGCCGCCAAGGCGGTCAACCCCGCAGCCGGTCAGCCCGCCGCGCCGCCGGCCTCCGGCGGGGAGGGGGGCCGCGTGTTCTCCTCGCCCCTCGCCCGGCGCCTCGCCAAGATGGACGGCATCGACCTCGGCGCCATCCAGGGGACCGGTCCCCATGGCCGCGTGATCGCCCGCGACGTCCAGGCGGCGAAGGCCGGCGGCGGATTGAAGGCACCTGCGCCCCAGGCCGCCGCTGCCGAGGCCCCGAAGGCGGCTGCCCCCGCGCCGAAGGCCGCTCCCGCGGGCGGTGCGCCCGCCGGGCTCACGACCGATCAGGTCAAGGGCTTCTACGCCAAGGACGCCTACGAGGAGGTCCCCCTCGACGGCATGCGCAAGACCATCGCCAAGCGCCTCACCGAGGCGATGCAGGTGGCGCCGCACTTCTACCTGACCGTCGATTGCGAGCTCGATGCGCTGATGAAGTTGCGCGAGACGCTGAACGGCTCCGCCGGCAAGGACAAGGACGGCAAGCCTGCCTTCAAGCTCTCGGTGAACGACTTCGTCATCAAGGCGATGGGCCTCGCCCTCACCCGCGTCCCGGCCGCCAACGCGGTCTGGGCCGAGGACCGGATCCTGCGCTTCAAGCACGCCGAGGTCGGCGTCGCGGTGGCCATCGACGGCGGCCTGTTCACCCCGGTGATCCGCCGCGCCGACGAGAAGACGCTCTCCACCATCTCGAAGGAGATGAAGGATTTCGCGGCCCGCGCGCGCGCCAAGAAGCTGAAGCCCGAGGAGTACCAGGGGGGCGTCACCTCGGTGTCGAACCTCGGCATGTTCGGCATCAAGCACTTCACGGCGGTGATCAACCCGCCGCAATCGAGCATCTTGGCGGTGGGCGCGGGCGAGAAGCGCGTCGTCGTGAAGGACGGGGCGCCGGCCGTCGTGCAGGTGATGACCTGCACCCTCTCCTGCGACCATCGCGTCCTCGACGGGGCGCTCGGCGCGGAGTTGGTCTCGGCCTTCAAGGGGCTGATCGAGAACCCGATGGGAATGCTCGTCTGAGGAGAGCCCTTCATGTCTGAGACCTACGACGTCCTCATCATCGGGGCCGGACCCGGCGGCTACGTCACCGCCATCCGCGCCGCGCAGCTCGGCTTCAAGACCGCCGTGGTGGACCGCGAGCATCTGGGCGGCATCTGCCTGAACTGGGGCTGCATCCCCACCAAGGCGTTGCTGCGCTCGGCCGAGATCTTCCACTACTTCCAGCATCCGGGCGAATACGGCCTCACGGCGGAGAAGGTCGGGTTCGACACCGCCGCCATCGTGAAGCGCTCGCGGGGCGTCTCGGCCCGCCTCAACGGCGGCGTCGGGATGCTGCTGAAGAAGAACAAGGTCGACGTGATCTGGGGCGAGGCCACGGTCGAGTCCGTCGCCAAGGGCAACCAGCCCGGCCAGGTCACTGTGAAGGAGAGCAAGCGCGCCGAGCCGCCGAAGGGCGCCAAGGGCGCGGGCTCCTATCAGGCCAAGCACATCATCGTCGCGACGGGCGCCCGGCCCCGCGCCCTGCCGGGCATCGAGCCCGACAAGAAGCAGATCTGGACCTATTATGAGGCCATGGTCCCCGAGACGATGCCCAAGAGCCTGCTGGTGATGGGCTCCGGCGCCATCGGCATCGAGTTCGCCTCGTTCTACAAGACGATGGGCGCCGAGGTGACGGTGGTCGAGGTTCTGCCGCAGATCCTGCCGGTGGAGGATGCCGAGATCGCCGCCATGGCGCGCAAGCGGTTCGAGAAGCAGGGCATCAAGATCCTCACCGGCGCCAAGGTGACGAAGGTCGAGAAGGCCGCCGACTCGATCACCGCCACCATCGAGGGCGGGGACGGCAAGAGCCAGCAGATCAAGGCCGAGAAGATGATCTCGGCGGTGGGCGTCGTCGGCAACATCGAGAATCTCGGCCTGGAGAAGCTCGGGGTGAAGACCGACCGGGGCTGCATCGTCACCGACGGGCTTGGGCGGACCAACGTGCCGGGCCTCTACGCCATCGGCGACGTCGCCGGCCCGCCGATGCTGGCGCACAAGGCCGAGCACGAGGGCGTCATCTGCATCGAGACCATCAAGGGCCTGCACACCCACCCGATGGACAAGGGCAAGATCCCCGGCTGCACCTATTGCCAGCCGCAGATCGCCAGCGTCGGCCTCACCGAGGCCAAGGCGAAGGAGCAGGGCTTCCAAGTGAAGGTCGGCCGCTTCCCCTTCGCGGGCAACGGAAAGGCCATCGCACTCGGCGAGCCGGACGGGATGATCAAGACCGTCTTCGACGCCAAGACCGGCCAGCTGCTCGGCGCGCACATGGTCGGGGCCGAGGTCACGGAGCTGATCCAGGGCTACGTCGTCGCCATGAACCTCGAGAGCACCGAGGAAGAGCTGATGCACACGGTGTTCCCGCACCCCACGCTCAGCGAGATGATGCACGAGAGCGTCCTCGACGCGTACGGCAAGGTGATCCACACCTGATCGCCGCAAACGGAAACGGCCGCCCCGAGGGGCGGCCGTTTCTTTGTTCGGAGTCGGAAGATCAGCGGCCGGTGGCGCCTTGACCACCGTTGAAGCCGGAGGCGTTCGGCGAGCCCTGCATCTTGCCGTCGTTCTTCATCTCATGGCCCGGCGCGACGCTCGACGCACCCGTGGTGCTGCCGGTGGTCTCGCCCTTGCCGAAGCCGGCGGCGTTCGGCGAACCCTGCATCCGGCCAACGGCGTTGCCGGTGGTGCTCTGGGTGCTCGGGCCGCTCTCGGCCGCGAACGCGCTGGTGCCGAGGGCGAGCAGGCCGGCGGCGGCGAGGAGGGTGGTGGTCTTCATGGCTGCGTCTCCGAAATCTTATCGTTGTCCCTCAGAAGAGGGCTCTGCGGGAGTAACGCCCCCGGGGGCGAGGCCGTTCATTTCCGCGCGGGGTCCTCGTCCTTCTCGGACGGAACGTAGGCGCACCATTCGCAGATCCCCCGCTCGGCGCCGCGCGCCGCGTTGCGCTGTGAGCAAAGAGGGCAAACGAGGACCAGAAGCCGCGCGCCGAGGCGCAGCCCGAGCCCCCGGCCCCGGAAGGTGACGGGCGTACCGGACAGACGGGTTTCGTCCTGCGTCATGCCGGCATCCGTGCGAATGCCCGCTTTCGTTCGAGCCGTGCCATTGTGTGCTCCCCCATACGGGAGATAATCCCCGGCGACGCTAATGGCTCCGCTCGGGTTCTCGGGGCGGCCAAGCGGTCCACGAGAGTCTCACCATGCCCGTCCCGGCCCCGGATACGCCTGCCCTGCCGACCTTCGCGGATGTGAAGCGCGCCGCCGGCCGCATCGCGGGCACGGCCCATCGTACCCCCGTGCTCACTTCCCGCACCGCCGACGCGATGAGCGGGGCACGCCTGTTCTTCAAGGCGGAGAACCTGCAGCGGGGCGGGGCCTTCAAGTTCCGGGGGGCCTACAACGCGATCAGCGCCCTGCCGGAGGAGGTGCGCCGTCGCGGCGTCATCGCCTTCTCGTCGGGGAACCACGCCCAGGCCATCGCCCTCGCAAGCCGCCTGCTCGGCGTGCCGGCGGTGATCGTGATGCCGGAGGACGCCCCGCAGGTGAAGGTCGAGGCGACGCGCGGCTACGGCGCCGAGGTGGTCTCCTACGACCGCTACAGCCAGGACCGCGAGGTGCTGGGCCGGGAAATCGCGCAGGCGCGGGGCCTGACCCTGATCCCGCCCTACGACCATCCCGACGTCATCGCGGGGCAGGGGACCCTGGCCCTCGAACTCATCGAGGAGACCGGGCCCCTCGACATGCTGGTCGCCTGCCTCGGCGGGGGAGGGCAACTGGCCGGCTGCGCCCTGGCGGCGTCGGAACTCTCCCCCGGCATCGCGATCTACGGCGTCGAGCCGGAGGCGGGCGATGACGGGCGCCGCTCGTTCCACGAGGGCAGAGTAGTGACGATCCCGGTGCCGCGCACCATCGCGGACGGGGCGCAAACGACCTATCTCGGTGCCCTCACCTTCCCGATCATCCGCGAGCGCGTCACCGACATCGTCACCGTCAGCGACGACGAACTCGTCGAGACGATGCGCTTCTTCGCCGCCCGGATGAAGCTCGTGGCCGAGCCCACCGGATGTCTGGCGGCGGCGGCGGTGCTGCACGGCAAGCTCGACGTGGCGGGCAAGCGGGTCGGCATCGTCATCAGCGGCGGCAATGTCGACATCGCGTCCTTCGCGCATCTCGTCTCGCCCGCCGCCTGAGCATGCGGATCGTGTGGACCCGGACGGCCGGGATGCTTATCTTGAACGGACACGACACCCCACGTCCCACGGGCCTTGAACCCGTTCGGGCCGGAGAGAGACGATGATTGCAAACTTCAAGGTCCTCTCGCTGACCGATCGCGCCGCCGATCAGATCAAGGCGATCATGGCCCAGGCCGACAAGCCGATGGCGGGCCTGCGCGTCGGCGTGCGCAATGGCGGCTGCGCCGGCATGACCTACACGATGGAATATGCCGAAGAGCGCAAGCCCGGCGAGGATGTGGTCGAGGACCAGGGCGTACAGGTCTTCATCGACCCGAAGGCCGTGCTGTTCCTGCTCGGCACCGAGATGGACTTCACCACCACGAAGCTCGCGTCGCAGTTCGTGTTCAACAACCCGAACCAGACCTCGGCCTGCGGCTGCGGCGAGTCCGTGGCCATCACGCCCGTCTCGCCCGAGTTGATGCCGGCCTCGGCCTAAGGAGCGGGGCCGCCTTCAGGCGGCCTGGGACGGCGCCGAGATCGAGGCGTCGTCCACCACGCGGTTGCGGCCGCCGCGCTTGGCCGCGAACATGCACAGGTCGGCCCGCTCCAGCAGCGAAGCCGGCGTGTCGCCGGAGCGGTGTTCGGCCACGCCGAGCGATACCGTCACCTTGCCGAGGGACTCGCCCGTCGAGCGCTTCACGAGCTCCCGACCGATCATGCTCAGCCGGATCGTCTCGGCGATCTGCACGGCATCAAGGCGGTTGGCGCCGGGCAGGATGATGCCGAACTCCTCGCCGCCGAAGCGGGCCAGATGCGCGTTGGCCTGCACGCTCTCGCGCATCACCACGGCCACCAGGCGCAGCACCTGATCGCCGGTCAGATGGCCGAACTGATCGTTGAAGCGCTTGAAGTAATCGATATCGACGACGATCACGCTGAGGCGCCCGCCGGCCCGCACCGCAGCCACGGCCGTGTGCATCATTTCCTCGAAATGCTTGCGGTTGGAGAGGCCGCTCAGCGGGTCGGTCAGGCTCTCGGTGCGGGTGGCTTCGAGCTTCTCCCGCAGGCTCTCGACCTCGTCCCGGCTCTCGCGGATACGCGCTTCGAGGACGCGGTTGTCGGCCACAACCTCCCGCGTGGCCGCCGCCAGCGAGGCGACCATCTCGGCGAGGCGGGCGCGGCTGAGCTGCGCCTGCGCGAGGTCGTGCGTCAGGGTCGAGAGGGATTCGCCGTATTGCTGCGTGGAGCCGAGGGAGAGGTCCAGCACCTCGCTCACCGCCGCCAGCTCGGCCAGCACCGTCTTGCTGACGACGCTCGCATCGATCGCCCGGCGCTGCCCGTCGAGGTAGCTCTCGTGTAAGTGATCGACGTCGATCTCGGTGAGATGACCCTTCTCGGCCGTCATCCGTTTGACGGCGTCGTTGAGCAGAGGCACCTCGCCCGAGACGTAGGTGTACCACACGGCATAGGCTCTCGGCGTGGCCGAGGGACCGTAGTCCCGCATGAGCTCGTTCGTTCGCTTCGCCAAGGCGAAGGACCGGTCACGATCAGGGAAAGCGTCCTGGCTCATCCTCAACCCACATCGGGGCGAGCTTGCCCGCTCGGGCATCGCCTCATGAGCCAGGGTTGTAGCTAAACTTTGTACACGCGCAGTTAAAGGCGCAGGGGCTGGACCGGCTTTGATCGAGCCCTAGCGATTTAGCGCCTTGAACTGATTCGAGCGCTGAATAGAACGATTTCGTGCATGACCAAAACAATCTCGGCGGATGCCGCCGGGATTCAGCGCTCGCGCTTCACGGTCGGTGCGCGGAGGAGGAAGGCCGGCACGTGCGAGCCGAGCCCGACCGGCGAGTCGCCGTCGTTCTCTTCCCGTGGGCTGCGCCGGTTCTCCCGGCGGGGGGCCTCGCGACGGGTCTGTTCGGGCTTCGGCGTCGGGGCCGCCTCGGCACGGGGCGCGGCACGCTCGCGGGGCTCCGACCGGGGCTCACGCGCGACGCGCGGCTCACGCGGCTCGCGGGCCTCCTTGCGCTCGCGATCCTCGCGGCCGCCGCGCTCGCCGCCCCGGCTCCGACGTCCCTCGCTCGAGCGACCGCGATGGCGGCTGCGTGGCTCGGAATCGGATGAGGTGACGGTCGTCAGGTCGCCGTCGAACCACGGGATCGGCTGGCCGATCAGCGCCTCGATGGCGCCGAGCGACCGGTCGTCCTCGGGGCTCACCAGGGTGAAGGCGGCGCCGGCCCGGCCCGCGCGGCCGGTGCGGCCGATGCGGTGGACGTAATCCTCCGGGTGACGGGGGATGTCGAAGTTGAAGACGTGGCTCACGGCCGGGATGTCGAGGCCGCGCGCGGCCACGTCGCTGGCCACGAGCAAGGCCGTCTCGCCGTTGCGGAACGCGTCGAGGGCGGCGGTGCGGGAGCGCTGGTCCATGTCGCCGTGGAGGGCGGCGGCATCGAAGCCGTGGCTCACCAGGGATTTCTGCAGGATCGCGACATCGCGCTTCCGGTTGCAGAAGATGATGCCGTTGGTCAGCCCATCCTCGGCGCGGATCAGGCGGCGGAGACGGTCGCGCTTGGCGTGGTCCTCGCCCGAGGTCGCGACGAGGCGCTGGGTGATAGTGGTGGCCGTGGAGGAGGCGCGCGCCACCTCCACCCGCTGCGGCGTATGCAGGAACATGTCCGCCAGCCGCTCGATCTCCGGCGGCATGGTCGCCGAGAAGAACAGCGTCTGCCGGGTGAACGGCACCATCTTCACGATACGCTCGATGTCCGGGATGAAGCCCATGTCGAGCATCCGGTCGGCCTCGTCGATGACGAGGAGTTCGACGCCGGTGAGCAGGAGCTTGCCGCGCTCGAAATGGTCGAGCAGGCGGCCGGGCGTGGCGATGAGCACATCGGTGCCGCGCGTCAGCTTCGCATCCTGATCGGCGAAGGACACGCCGCCGATGATCAGCGCGACGTTGAGCTTGTGGTTGGTGCCGTAGCGCTCGAAGCTCTCCTCCACCTGCGCCGCGAGTTCGCGGGTCGGTTCGAGGATGAGCGTGCGCGGCATCCGGGCGCGGGCGCGGCCGGTTTCCAGCAGGGTAAGCATCGGCAGCGTGAACGCCGCCGTCTTGCCGGTGCCGGTCTGGGCGATGCCCAGGACGTCGCGGCGCGCCAGCACATGGGGAATGGCCTGCGCCTGGATCGGCGTCGGCTCGGTGTAACCGGCCGATGTAACGGCCTGCAGGACTTTCTCACTCAGTCCCAGATCGGAGAACGGCATTTCGTGTCGGCAACATTCACGCACCCGGCCGGCGCGATGGACATCGTCGCGGCAACGATCCGGGATTGAGCGGACGCACGGGCACAACCGCGGCCGCCGAGCGATTACCGCTTCACCTAGAGCCTTGCGTCGACTTGTCAATCTTGCGGGCTTCGGAAGGGCGGGATGACGGGGGATGGGCTGCCCGTTTCCCCTGTAGAAGCGTGGCAATACGCCATCGCGGCGGACGACGCGTCTGAGGTTAAGCAAATGCTAGCACCGCGCGCGAGGCAGCATGCCGCAGCGTCCTAAAATAAAACGCGACGCCTGCGGTGCTGCGCCTCGACCGGATTAAATGTTCGATAAGGCCCGCCGCGGTTTCGCCTCATTTTCAATTGGGACGGAACGATAGTTCAAGCGTCATCACTTCGAGTGGTACCGCTGTGCGGCAGAGCACATCGGTCCTTGGTCACTGTTACGTCCTCATAACCTTCACCTTTCGTTGACCCGACATGGCTAATCTGACCCTGCTTGTTGCAGGAAAGCGACAGACCCGTTCGCCGCAAGCGCCTAGAAGGCCGCTGGCCTAAGCCAACCCAGGATTTGGTACCCCGATGAAAAAGCTTCTCCTTGCTTCGACCGTTCTCGCCGGCCTGACCGCCGCTGCCTCGGCCGCCGATCTGCCGCGCCGCGCCGCCCCGCCGCCGGTCTTCACCCCGGTGCCGGTCTTCACCTGGACGGGCTTCTACGCCGGTTTCAACGCCGGTTACGGCTTCGACGCCTCCTCCAGCCGCGCCCCGACCGTCG
>NZ_JBBXMY010000007.1:0-254887 GCF_038442315.1 Methylobacterium litchii
CCCTGATCAGCCCGGCTGCGCTACCCCGACCCGCTACGCCGGTCTGATCAGGGGGCGTCGAGGCACACACGTCAGAGGGGTCAAAGTTCGACGCCGATCCAGGGTCAAAATTCAACGCTGTTTGACAGACACCGCCCGCGCCGGGGCCGCCTTCCTCGAGCCCGCCACCCGCGCCTTCCTTCATCGCGCCCTCGTTCTGAGAGAGCCGGGCTCAGCCTGGGATGTCCCCAAGATCCAAGGCCACCTGCTGTCTTCACAAGGTCTCCTGATCAACCTCCTCGCGCCGCTAGCCCGCGACCGAGATCTCGCCACCACAGTGTTCCGCACTCTGATGCCGGATACCGTGCACACGATCACCGGCATCACGCTTGAGAGCAGCATAGGTCGCGACGACCCAACCCTCCTCGGGGACGGCACCGCCTGGGATGCCCGGATCGACTTCGTAGACCCCGACGGCATCCCCGGCCTCATCGGCCTGGAATGCAAGTACGTCGAGAACCTTCAAGGTCCGGGCGCCTCCCACCGCGACCGCTACTACGAGGTCGCCCGCGCCAGCGGCCTGTTCGTCGACCCCGACGCCCCCGCCCTCTACCGCCCCGGGCTCGAGCAGCTCCGCCGCGAGCATACTCTCCTCCACCTCGCCCTCCCCCGCGGGCTCGCCGGCCGCGCGCACTTCATCCTGCTCGGGCCCGCCCTGAACCCCCGCGTCGCGGCCGCCGCAACTGCCTACCGCGCCTACCTCGTCGACCCCACCGGCGCCCGGGGCGGCGTCGGCTTCAGCCACCTCACCCTTGATGCCATCGTCACCGCCCTGGCCGCGGCCGGCGCGACCGATACCGCGCGCGCTTTCCACGCCCGCTACCTCGACCTCGACCGGGTCGCAGCGCTCGCCCTCGGGCCGGACGCCTCCGGCACCCCTTTGTCCCCGCCGCCCAACGGCCCGGCCGCGCCGCTCCTCCTGCCACCACCCCAGCGTTCATCCCCGCCTGCATCTCCGGGGACATCGGCGGCACCAACGGCCGCCATGGCTTCATCAGCGCCCGCCCCGACTCGATCCCGCCGCCGGACCGCCCGGCCACGCCCCGGTCCCGCGACGGCGCCCGGTCGGCCGACGTCCGCACCACGGACGAGCGCCTCACCCGCGTCCCGCGGTCGCCGGGCACGCGCAAGGTCGACTACCGCCACGTCCAGCATCACCGCCAATCCGACTGGGGACACGGCAGCGGAGGGCCGCTGACATGCCCCGTACATCCGTCCTCCCCGCCACGGCAGCGTCCTCATCCCCAACCACCATCTGGGACGACCCCGACGACGCCCCCGTGCCGCACGTCACCCACGACCCTGCGATCGGCCGCGCCTACCCCGACCTCACGAGCCGCGAGCCGGACTTCGTCGCGCTGGCCGGCCAGCTCATCGAGGCCTGCGCCGAGGCCACCGACGGCTGCTTCCCGCTTGAGCCGGATGGGGTCTGCGCGCACGGCCACCCCACGTGGCTGCGTCGCCTCGGCGTCGTCTGAGGGCGCTCCCGTGCCGCCCTCCGGGCAAGCATACCACCACACCCTACTTTCGTCTCGCTCCAGCAGTACAGGCCGAGCCGCCAGTAAAACTTTACGATGAACCAGTAATACATAACGCTGGCATGACTCTGCAAAACGCCAGTATTACTTCTGAACTTGACCGATTATATTACACGGCGCCTCACCTCTCCCACCTCGGAGGCGCTCAAAGGTCAGACCATGCCGGACATCACGGTTCATCCCACTCGCTTCGTCCCGCTCGACGACACGCCGCACGAGTCGCTCGCGGCAGCCCTCACGGTGTTCGCTGCGTCGCCGGACGACGTGCAGGTCGCCGCCGACTGCTGCCTCGACGCCGTCGCGGCCGCCCTCGTGCACTGCATCCGCGGGCGCCTCCCGGTGGACGACCAGCTCGAGCGCGCGTTCTACGATATGAACGCGTGCCTCGACGACTTCGGCCGCCCCGACGCGCTCGCCCGTGACCTCACCGACCTGCTCTACGCCCCCGTCGTCATCGCCACCGCGCATCTCGACCTCGCGCCGCCGCCGCGCATGCGCGAGGCGCTTCACTCCGCGCTCGCCCGATGCTTTCGCCAGGACGCCGACCTCCTGCCGTTCCAGGCGTGGACCCTCGCCCATGCGCTCTATGAAGCCGTTCAGGCCGGCTCCGCGGCCATCGCGACGGCCTGCCTCGCCGACCTCCGCGCCCTCGCCCTCGCGCCGTCCCGCGACGGCGAGGACCCCCGTTACCGCCACGAACCCGACCAAAGCTTCATGAAGCTCAGCGGTGAGGAGGAAGAGGACGACGACGCGCCGTTCCCCCACCCCATCGAGATTATCTCCGCCGGCGACCCCGCGATCCCCCTCGATCGGGTCCTGCAGTCGACCGCCGCCGCGCGCGCCCGGCTGGCCCGGCTGGTCGCCCGCCAGCAGGCCCAGGGTCGGCCGGGAGCCTCCGACGATGCCGCGGCGGCTCTGCTCGCCGCGTGCATCGCCACCGCGCGCGCCTTCATCGCCGGCACCGAGGCTGGGAACGACAGGATCCGCCGGGAACGCATCAAGTGCCTTAACTAACCGCACCGCCACCCCGTGAGCCGGACCACAACCCGCGGCTGGCCTCTGGCACCGAAATCCCGCTGTCGGCAATGTTCATCGACGCCCCCGACGACGACACGCTGCCCTACCGCTCGCACTGATCCCGCGGGCTCAGCCCCCCGCACCCTTCACGCCGGACCGACGACGCCTTCTGCCCGCCGCACATCACCGATCCCTACAGCCGTCCGGACACCCCGCCCATGCTCGCGACCGACACCCAATTCCTCGACGTTCTTCTCCCCGCCGCGATCCGCCTGCACGAGACGGTGGTCGCGGAGGGCGCCACCACCCCCGCGGCCATCGATGCGCTCCTCGCCCGCCTCGCCCCCGACCTCGACACGGACTCCCGTCACTTCATCCTGCGCCTAGCCACCTGGGTGGCCGCCTACACCCAGCACGTCATCGACTAGGCCATGCTCCGCAGCACCGATGCCAGGCTGTGGACGCACACCCTGTCCGCGCTCGCGGTGCAGTCCCAGTAAGCGGCCTCCGACCTGCGGGTGTGTCGGGGTGCGCGCCCCGATGACCCCGACAAGGACCAGCTGCGCGACGAGGAGGTCGAGTACTTCCGTGCCGCGGTGGCAGGCATGCCTCCTCACGCGTTCGGGCGGCTATTTCGCGAGCAGCTCGCAAAGGATCCCCCGGCGGCCCCAAATAAGGAAAACACGTACTACCTCAGCTCAATGCAGCACGGTTGAGGTCCCGCACGTTCCTGTCTCCGCTTAGGCCGCCACCGGCCCTTCGTGAGCTGTGTTGTGAAGGCCGAACCTGACCCAAAGCAGTCCCTCGCAACGTCTGCTTGCGTCTGTCGAATGTGTGCCAGCAGCCTGAATCGGGCAACGACAGTTTGAAACGCGAAGAGAGGCGGTCAGTCGAACAGGCTTTCGTTAAGACGGGAGGTGCCGTCCACCGGTTGGAGGACTAGACCGTCAAACCGCTTGACGTGGGCGCCATTGGCTTCCACCTCGTCGATGAAACTTTCGGCCTTCTCAGTCGTGATAGCCGTGATGACCTGTCCCTTCTTGCCGATCGCGGCGGCGCACATAAAAAATGCCCTTAGGCTATCGGCTTCCATGGCTTGCTGTCCGGGCTCGTCGAAGATCACCAAACCGGGATGTTCGCCGCGGGGCGCGACGGCGACGGCCATGAGGGCGAGATAGTAAGCCCACTTGAGCCTGATGCCGTCGCTGGCGGAAAGCTCGAAGCCGAGCTCCCGCTGCCGAACCTCGCCATTTTCCTCGACCTCGCGTATCGGCCTGAAATTATCATCGGACAACTCGATCTCGCTCGGGCTGTAACTCTTGAAGCCAAATATCCTGCACTGCTCGCGAATAATCTTTAAGAGCGTGTCGAGCTTGTTCTTGTCGTCCGCTCCTAGGTCCTGGTGCTTGAGGGCAGTCACTTCCGCCCGCGCCTGCAACAGCCGGCGCGCCACGGACCGGGCCTCGTCCAAGAGCGCGTCGATGCTGCCCCGTACAGCCGTGAGCCTGTCGATGCGCGACTGGAGTCGAACGATGCGTTCGATCAAGGTCCGGGACGGGGCTGAGGACGGTTGCACCAGGGCCTGCCTCAATTCCCTGATGCGCTGGCGTATCTCGGCTACCTGCGTGGAGATCGCCGCATAGCGTCGGTCCATGTCGCCTTGCTGCGTGCGGCTCACGGAAAGGCTGACCTTGTACAGGTCGAGCTGGGACTTGATGAAGCTGATGTTCTCTTCGAGGGCCATGGCCCTGACCGGAACCGTTGGCAGCAACTCCGCGTCGAGATGTTGGTGACAGGTCGGACATTTGTGTTCGTCGGCGGCGGAGCCGAGGATCGATCCGAGACGACGAAGCTTCTTCGCATCTTGGTTTCTCGAAAGGTCGGTCTGGAGGGTCGATATTCGCTGGAGGATGGCCTCGACGTCGTCGCGGTTGGCCATCCATTCCTGGCGCAAGACCTCCATGTTCGCTGTGAGATCCTCAAGGATGGACCTCTTTTTCGAGAGCTCCGTCTCCAGCTCCGCGGCGACTGTCTCGGTCTGGGGAAGCTCCTGGGCTTCGCGAAGAGCGAGTTCCTTCCGCGTCTCGTCCAGGTCGACCTCCAGCGGCACCCATTCCTGGTCGGAGAAAGTCTCCACGTTCAATCGCGGGTCATCGACGAACTCCTGGGTCGGCTCGTCTTCGAGGATCGTGACCCGCGTCCCGGGCCCCCCTCTCTCGATGGCTTCCTTTCGGAGCTCCTTCCAGCGCTGCTGGAGTTGCGCGACCACGGTCCTCAACTCCGCATGCTTACGCCTAAGGTGCCCGATCTGAAGGTCTAGCAGGAACTCCAGGACGCGGCGGTTCACGTCCTGGATGCCGAACATGGTCGGTAACGGTCCCTGAATGGCCGACCAGCCACGCTTCTGCTCCACGAACAACAGCGGGAAGATGACTTCGAGGTACAGGGGCACCTCGCCGCCGTCGAACTGCGGGACCATCGGCAGTGACCAGCCGACAAACTTGGCCAGGAAGCGATGGAAGCCGGCATCCCTTCGGGCGGACCCGCCGTCATGAAGGAAAAAGTCCCGTTCCGTCACGGATTGGAAATCGTCGGACGTACCGGACACGAGAGCCGTGCGCATGAGCTTCCTGTCCGTTCCCCCAACGATGTCCCGACGGATACGGACGCGCGCCGCCGTATTTTCGATGGTAAGCTCCACGAAGGACTCCACCACCGCTTCGTAGGGCGTATCGGGGACGGCGTGAATCTTTTCCCGCATCGCATGGGGGAGAGGAACTTCGAGTCGGGGGCCTAGCATCCGCTCTAGTCCCAATGCGTAGATGATCGCCTGGAGACACGTTGATTTCCCGGCTGAGTTGGGCGCCAAGACCACGTTCAGTCCCGGGAGGAACGGGATGTGCGCCGAGTAGACTTGGCTTGCCGTTCGGGACACGAGGTTCAGCTCGACCAATAAAAGCATGTCGTCACGCTTTCGCGGAGATGAGGCGGGTTACAAAGGCCTCGGTGATGGCGGACCGAACCGCTTCCAGGGCCGCCTTCTGCTCCGCCAGGACATCCTCCCATTCGTCGACTGCCTTCGCTGCCGCTACGCCCTTAGGGGTCAGGCAGACGCCCACGCGGTCGCTGACAGTCGTCCAATCCGCCAGCTTGTCGCCAACCATCAGGTCGAGCGCACGCGCCAGGGCTGGCTCGACGCGAAGGCGCCAGGTCAACTCCGAGCGTTGATGGTGGAGAATGGCAACGAGATCGGATTGTGCTTCCGCCGACTGCACGGAGTCTGACAGGACATAGAGCTTTGCGAGGGATGCCTTTTTGCCACGGGAGCTCATGAGCAGCAGCAAGAGTAGGGCGACCCGCCAGCGGATGCGGAGATCGCCCGGTACCGGGGTAGGCCTTTCGCGAAATGAGAACGCTTCGGCGCTGCCAATGTCGGCCATGTTGCGAGGCTCAGTGGAAGTCGAGAGGACAGCGCATCAACCAATCGCTCAAAGCCCCCTGGGAGAGGTCCTGCTTCATGGAGTGCGATAGGGTCGGCAAGTCGTGCTTCAGCCCCTCCGTGATCCTGTCGAGGCTCCGAACAAGCTGTTCGCGTGGGGCGTTGCCAGACGCGCCTACCAACAGGAGATGCTTCTCCTCCGATGCTATGGTTCGGTAGGCTTGCTCCCAAACCGTCGGATGATCATTTTTCAACGCATTTAAAGTATTCTCGTGATGAATTAGGCTTTTTACAAACTCCATCTTCCTACGTTCAAGCTCCTCAGCAGATGCGCCGGGGAATGCGTGCGAAAGTTTTCTCAGCAGAGTCTCTGAAGCGGCCGACGTCGCCGTTCGGTCGACGTCGGCCTGGTCTGGTAGGTGCACAGATATCGGCGGCCCCACTGCTTGCGCCCGAAGGAGGTCTATCTGTGAGGCAAAGTCCTCCTGGCAATGGACCAAGCCTTGAAAGTCAGCGTCGAGGAATGGCAGTCCCTTCGCCGCAACTTCGCTAGCCTTTTTTCGGACGTGAGTGATTACCGATTTGTCGTCCAGGAACGGGCATAAAAGAAACCAACGACTCGCCTTAATGCCGCCGAGCATGCTATCAATGACATTGCGGTTACTAATCAGCTTCAGCAGGTCCCTCGTCGCCTTTGCTTTCATTCGACTGGCAGCTTTCGCGGTATCAGAGGTCTCCTCTGGTGCATAACACTGTATTAAGCAGCCGTCAGTCGTGAAGAACTCTAGGCCGCCGTCTCCTCGGACCCTGTCGGGGACCCTTTGAACATTCGTCGCTCCGTGCCGAATCTGCACGAGCCGAAAGGCATACTCCTGCCACTCGATGCCGCCCCAAGCTCGCTGATATCGAGAATGCATGCAGGGTCTCCCGTGCATACACCCTGCAGGCTCAACTCAAGCCTTGCAACACGATGTGTTTGGGCTGTCACAGATAAAGCGGATCGAGCTTATGGTGAGGACGATATAGCAGCGCACATACGTGCGAGAAGGAGGAGATCGAGACTGGCCGCGAAGGCCCGCTTCCGGGCAAGCACCCCATTTCGGCTTCTGGACCGCTGCGGTGGGGGCGAATCGCTGGTCTGAGAGGGATGCTGATGGCTTCTCAACCGGAGTATCAGCATGTCTTCGACTATCGACACCTCCCGCCGGCCCTGGAACCTTGGACGCCTCATCGGACCCAAGCCGCCGTTCAAGCCTAAGCACATCTGGGCGATCCGCACCCGTCTGCAGCACGAGGGCCGCATACGCGACCTCGCCCTTTTTAACACCGCAATCGATAGCAAGCTGCGCGGGTGCGACCTCGTCCGCCTACGCGTGGCTGATGTTCATCTTGGGGATGGCATGCGGCTACGCCCTACCATCGTGCAACAGAAAACGGGCAGACCGGTCCCGTTCGAATTGACAGAGACAACACGAGAGACATTGGCCGCCTGGCTCAAGCTTCGGGGTCTACGTGCTGGGGATTGGCTATTCCCCAGCCGAAGCCGTCCTGGCGAACATCTGACGACACGACAGTACGGCCGACTCGTCGATGAGTGGGTGGCGCTGATTGGGCTCGACCCCGCAGGGTACGGCACGCACAGCCTGCGCCGGACCAAGGTTGCGCTTATCTACCGGCGGACCGGCAATCTGCGCGCCTGTCAGCTATTGCTCGGGCATACCAAGCTTGAAAGCACGGTGCGCTACCTCGGCATCGAAGCAGACGATGCCCTGGTGATGTCTGAGCAGACTGACATTTGACGACTGCCGCGACGGTTTCTCAAGCTGTCGCGGCCCAAATTCTATGTCCAAAAGCAGACATAGTTCATCGGCGACGAATGACTTTGACTGGCCGAAAGCGGCTGGTCTGCCTTGATGATCGCCGAGCGGAAGAGCGGTCGATACTTTAATGATTTAGCTCAGTCAGAGTATCATGACTGCAGCAAACTCTGTCGGCGAAGACGGCGACATTTGCCGTCATCGCTCTCGCCACGCCTTTGTGACCTGATCCGTGAGCGGCTTCGTCAAATAGCTCATCACGGTGCGCTCGCCGATCTGCAGGTGCGCTTCCACTGGCATGCCGGGAATGAGGCGATCGTGCATACCGAGGCGGGCGATCTGCTCGGGCGGGATCGCCACCCGCACCGTGTAGAAGTTCTGCCCTGTCTTCGGATCCGTGCTCACGTCGGCCGAGATCCGCGCAACCGTGCCGTCGATCTCCGGCGTAGTGCGGGCGTTGAAGGCGCTGAGCCGCAGCAGCGCCGGCTGGCCCAGCCGCACGCTCTCGATATCCTGCGGCTGGATCCGCGCCTCGACCATCAGCCGGTCGGCATTTGGAACGATCAGCATCGCTGGCTCAGAGGGCACAACCAGGCCACCCACCGCGTGGACGCTCATCTGATGGACGATGCCGTCCTGCGGCGCCCGCATCTCGACCCGCTTGAGCTGATCCAGCGCCGCCACGCGTTTCTCGACGAGTTCCGACCACTTGCCCCGGATCTCGGCGAGGTCGCGGCCCACTTCGGCCCGCATCTCGGCATCGACCTGCAGGCTCTGCAGCCGCGTCTCGGCGATTTTGCCGCGTGAGGAGGCGATGGCGGCCACAAGTTGCCCGCGCTCGCCCTCCAGCCGCGCGGCGTCGCGTTCGAGCGCCGTCACCCGCGACAGCGGCACGAGGTTCTTAGCATAGAGATCGCGCACTCCCTTCAACTCGCTACCGATGAGCGCGATCTCGCGGCCCTTCGCCCCGACCTGCTCGGACAGTCCGTTGATCTCCTGCTCCAGTTGCGCGGCACGCTCGGCCAATTGGGCACGTTGGCCCTCACGGCCGGCGACCCTCGCGGCGAAAAGCCGGCTCTCGCCATCGAGGAGTATGCCGATCTCGGGGCTGCCTTCGCGCCGGTCGAGGAGATCGGGCGGGAAGGTCACCTGGGCGGCGCCATCCCGCTCGGTCTCGTTGCGGGCGCGCCGGGCAGCGAGTTCGTCGAGGGCCTTGCTCACGATGTCGAGGTTGGACCGAGTCTGCGTCTCGTCGAGGCGGATCAGCACATCGCCGGTCTTCACCCTGTCGCCCTCGCGGACCAGGAGGGCGCCGACCACGCCCCCGGTGGGATGTTGGACCTTCTTCACGTCGCTTTCGACGACGAGCTGGCCCGGGGCGATCACTGCCCCGGTGAAGGTAGTGAAGATCGCCCAGCCGCCGATGCCGACCACGAGAACATTGGCGAGTCCGGCCACGATGGCGAATTGGCGCCGCACGGAGGCCATCGCCCCGGCGGCGGGGGCCGGCGACGGCGGAAAATAGGACAGGGCGATGGGCATCAGGCGCTCTCCTTGAGGGGATGGCCGGGACGTTCCGAATTGGCGGTCGGGGCAGCTTTCGCTGTCGGCGACGGCACGGGGGCGGGGCGCATGACTTGACGGAGCACCTCGTCGCGCGGACCGAACGCCACGGCGCGTCCCTCGCCCATGACGAGGACGAGGTCGACCGCGGCGAGCGCGCTTGGGCGGTGGGCGATCACGACGCAGATCCCGCCGCGCGTCCTGACCCCGGCGATCGCCTGGGTCAGGGCCGCCTCGCCCTCGCCGTCGAGGTTGGCGTTGGGCTCGTCGAGGACCACGAGGAAGGGATTTCCGTACAGCGCGCGGGCGAGGCCGATGCGCTGGCCCTGGCCGGCGGACAAGCCGGCCCCGTCCGGACCGATCGGCGTGTCGTAGCCCTCCGACAGGCGCAGGATCAGTTCGTGCGCGCCGGCCGCCCGAGCCGCCGCGGTGACCGCTTCCGCCGACGCCGCGGGATCGAACCGGGCGATGTTCTGAGCGATCGTGCCGGCGAAGAGCTCGACGTGCTGAGGCAGATAACCGAGATGGGGCCCGAGGCTGGCGTGCGACCACTGATCCAGGGCAGCGCCGTCGAGGCGGACCGTGCCCCGGGCCGGGGTCCAGATCTTGGCGAGCACTCGCCCGAGGCTTGATTTTCCGGAGGCGGAAGGGCCGATGACCCCGAGGGCCTGCCCCGCCGCGAGGGTGAAGCCGACCTCCTGCACCACGAGGCGCTGCGTGCCCGGAGGGGCAACGCTCACCGCCTCGACCGTCAGGCTCTTGCGCGGGGGCTCCAGCGCGTGGCGGTCGGCCTCCGCCGGCAGCCGCGCAAGAGCCGCCGCGAGCCGGGCCCAGCCCTGCCGGGCGGCCACGAATGCCTTCCAGTTGGCGATCGCCACCTCGGCTGGGGCCAGCGCCCGGGACACCAGGATCGAAGCGGCGATCATGATGCCCGAGGACGCCTGCCCCTCGATCAGCAGCCACGCGCCGAGCGCCAGCACCCCCGACTGCAGGGCCATGCGGAACACCTTGGAGGCCGAGCCGAACCCGCCGGTGAGGTCGGCGAGGCGCTGCTGAGCATGCAGATAGTCGGCGCTGGCGGCGGCGTACTGCGCGAAGAGCGCCCCCTGCATGCCCATCGCCGCCACCGCCTCGGCGTTGCGCCGTCCGGCCTCGGCCAGCCCCATCCGCCGGGCGCCGTGGATTGTCGAAGCCCGGTGGAGGGCACGGGTGACGATCTCGGTGGCCGCCGTCAGGGTGGCCAGCACCGCGACCGCGCCGATCGCGGCGGCTCCAATCAGCGGGTGGAACAGGAAGCAGATCGCCACGTAGACCGGCATCCACGGCAGGTCGAACAGGGCCGAAGGGCCGCCGCCGGCCAGGAAGACGCGGATCTGGTCGAGGTCACGGATGGCGAAGAGGCCATCGCCGGCGGCCCCCATCCGCAGCGGCGCCTCAAGGGTGAGCGCGAACGCCGAGCGCGCCAGACGCTCGTCGAGGACGAGCCCGAGACGGCCGGCGATGCGGGCGCGGAAGGTCTCCAGGGCCCCCTGGAAGGCGTAGAGCGTCAGCGCGAGCACGCACAGGCCGACGAGGGTCGGGAGCGACCGACTCGGCACGACGCGGTCGTAGACCTCGAGCATGAAGAACGAGCCGGTGAGATAGAGCAGGTTCACCAGCGCGCTGAGGCCGGCCATGCCGATGAGCGGCGCGCGCACGGTGCGCAGGGCGCGGTGCAATTCGGTCGTGGGCGGCACGGGGTGTTCTCCGAGGATCCCGGATGCGGCTGATCCTCCGGCGCGCGAAGAAGGGGCGATGGTGTCGCGCGGTGGAGGGATGATGAGGGCTCGGCGACGGACGAGGTATCCGTCCCGAGCCGGGCAGATCGACGGGCGAGCCCGGCGCCCGGAGGACGCCGCCGGACGCTGTGTCCGGCGGCGGGTAGGTGAGGGCGGGACGCGCCGTTGGGGTCATCGCCAGGAGCGTCTTCCGCGGTCACAGGACCACGGCCGGCGCGCCTGGAAACCTTCCGCTATGCGTGGAAGAGGCCGTGATCCTGGAAGTGGAAGTCGTCCGATGAGAGCTGGCCGATTTTCACGTTCTTCAAGAAAATGCTGTCAGTCGAGCTCAGCGTGATCAACGTGTCGTTCCCCGACATACTCATGTGCGAAGCCTGCAGGTCGGCGAAGCTCGACGACTCGGACCGGTCGATAACCAGCGTGTCGTGCCCGCTCGCCGAACCGGGGCGGAAGTTGAGGATCGTGTCCTTTCCGAAGCCAGCAGCGAAGACGAAGGTATCGCTGCCGACACTCTTGAACAGATCGCTCGCCGTGGCCGTCGAGGTCAGCGTCACACCGGTCAGGGACGCCGTCTGCGCGTGGGATCCGTCGCCGTTCGTCTGGTCGACGAAGGCGAGCTTGCCCGCGGCGTTATAGGCGTCGTGCTCGGCGGTGTAGGTCTTGCCGGTGATGTGGCTCAGGTACACGTCCTTCGACTGGTCGGCGTGAACCTGTGTCTCGCTCGTCAGGACCGGCTGGCCGCTCGCGGTCGCGTAGACCTTGACGTTGGAGACCTCTGAGCCGCCGGGGGCGTATTTAATCGTCTTGGAGGCCAGCACGGCCTTTCCACCGACATTGGCGTAGGAGACGCTGTCCGACAGCCCGGTGGGGCTGACAACGACATGCGAGCTGAGCACGCCGCCCGCATCGTACTGATCGGTGGTTTTGGTCCCGTCGGCGGCGAGGACGAAGTGGTAGTCGAAGGTGCCGTCCGTGTGGGTCCGCGTGACTTCGGTGATCGTTTGAGCTGCGTTGTAGACGTCGTGCTCTGCCGCGTAGCTTTTGCCGGTCACGTTGAACAGGAACACGTCCTTCGACTTGTCGGCGTGGAATTGCGTCACCGCCGTCGGCGTACCAGCGCCGTTCACCGTGACGGTCTCGGCGATCGAGCTGACGCTAAGATTACCCGCCGCGTCTTGGGCGCGGGCCGTCAGGGTGTGCGTCCCCGCGCTCAAGGCGGGCAACGTCGCGAAGGAGAAGGCTCCGGTGGCGGCATCGGCCACCGCCGTCGCAACCACGACGCTGCCATCGTAGAGCGAGACAGTCGTCCCGGCCTCGGCCACGCCCGTCAAGGCGGGCCGGGGCAGCGCGTTGCCCACCGGAGCCGCGATCAGCAGGCTCGGAGCAACGGGCGCCGTGGTGTCGAGGCTGTAGGTGATGGGCGCGCTCACGCCCGTATTGCCGGCTTTGTCGGTATCGGAGGCGACGAGGCTGTGCTGGCCATCGCCCGACAGGGTCACCTTGGTGCTCCAGGTCCCGTCCTTCTGGACCAGCGCCGTGCCGATGGCCTTGCCGTTGTCGTTCACCGTGACGGTGCTGCCGGCATCCTGCGCCCCAACCTTGCCGGTGATCGTCTGGCTCGGTTTGTTGGTCAGCCCGCCCGCCGAGGTCAGCGTGATCGTCGGCGCGGTGGTGTCGAGGGTGTAGGTGACGGGCGCGCTCGTTCCGGTATTGCCGGCCTTGTCGGTGTCGGAGGCGACGAAGCTGTGCGTCCCCTCGCCCGACAAGGTGACCTTCGTGCTCCACGTCCCGTCCGCCTGGACGGTGGCGGTGCCGATGGCCTTGCCGTTGTCGGTGAGCGTGACGGTGCTGCCGGCATCCTGCACGCCGACCTTGCCGGAGATCGTCTGGTTCGGCTGGTTGGTCAGCCCGCCCGCCGAGGTCAGCGAGACCGTCGGCGCGGCCGTGTCGAGGGTGTAGGTGACGGCGGCACTCGTGCCGGTGTTACCAGCCTTGTCGGTATCGGAGGCGACGAAACTGTGCGGACCATCGCCCGACAGGGTCACCTTGATGCTCCACGTCCCGTCCTTCTGGACGAGCGCCGTGCCGATCGCCTTGCCGTTGTCGGTCAGCGTGACGGTGGTGCCGGCATCCTGCGCCCCAACCTTGCCGGTGATCGTCTGGCTCGGTTTGTTGGTCAGGCCGCCCGCCGAGGTCAGCGAGACGGTCGGCGCGGCCGTGTCGAGGGTGTATGTGACGGCCGAGCTCGTGCCGGTATTGCCGGCCTGATCGGTGTCCGTCGCGACGAGGCTGTGCGCCCCGTCGCCCGACAACGTGACCTTCGTGCTCCACGTCCCGTCCGTCTGGACGGTGGCGGTGCCGATGGCCTTGCCGTTGTCGTTCACCGTGACGGTGCTGCCGGCATCCTGCACGCCGACCTTGCCGGAGATCGTCTGGTTCGTCTGGTTGGTGAGCCCTCCCGCCGAGGTCAGCGAGACCGTCGGCGCGGCCGTGTCGAGGGTGTAGGTGACGGCGGCACTCGTTCCGGTGTTGCCAGCCTTGTCGGTGTCGAAGGCGACGAGACTATGCTGGCCATCGCCCGACAGCGTGACTTTGGCGCTCCATGTGCCATCGCCTTGGACGACCGCCTTGCCGATAGCCTTGCCGTTGTCGGTCAGCGTGACGGTGGAGCCGGCATCCTGCGCACCGACCGATCCCGCGATAGTCTGGCTCGGCTTGTTGGTCAGGCCGCCCGCCGAGGTCAGCCCGATGACGGGCGCGGTGGTGTCGAGGGTGTAGGAAACTGCCGAGCTCGTGCCGGTGTTGCCGGCCTGATCGGTGTCGGATGCGAAGAGGCTGTGCGTGCCGTCGCCCGACAGCGCGACCTTCGTGCTCCACGTGCCGTCGCCCTGGACGGTGGCGGTACCGATGGCCTTGCCGTTGTCGGTCAGCGTGACCGTGGTACCGGCGTCCTGCATGCCGACCTTGCCGGTGATAGTCTGGCTCGGCTGGTTGGTCAGCCCGCCGGCAGAGGTCAGCGTGACGACCGGTGCAGCGGTGTCGAGGGTGTAGGAAACGGCCGTGCTCGTGCCGGTGTTGCCGGCCTGATCGGTGTCGGAGGCAACGAGGCTGTGCGCCCCGTCGCCCGATAGCGCGACCGTCGTGCTCCACGTCCCGTCCGCCTGGACGGTGGCGGTGCCGATGGCCTTGCCGTTGTCGGTCAGCGTAACGGTACTGCCGGCATCCTGCGCACCGACTGAGCCCGTGATCGTCTGGTTCGGCTGGTTGGTCAGCCCGCCCGCCGAGGTCAGCGAGACCGTCGGCGCGGCCGTGTCGAGGGTGTAGGTGACGGCCGTGCTCGTGCCGGTGTTGCCGGCCTGATCGGTGTCCGTCGCGACGAGGGTGTGGGTCCCATCGCCGGACAGAGCCACCTTGGTGCTCCAGGTGCCGTCGCTCTGAACGATGGCGGTGCCGATGGCCTTACCGTTGTCGGAGAGCGTGACCGTGGTGCCGGCATCCTGCGTACCGACCTTGCCGGTGACTGTCTGGTTCGGCTGATTAGTCAGCCCACCGGCCGAAGTCAGCGTGACGACCGGCGCGGCGGTGTCGAGGGTGTAGGAGACGGTCGTGCTCGTGCCGGTGTTGCCGGCCTGATCGGTGTCCGTCGCCACGAGGCTGTGGGTACCATCTCCGAACAGGGCCACCTTCGTGCTCCACGTGCCGTCGCCTTGGACGATGGCGGTGCCGATGGCTTGGCCGTTCTCGGTCACAGTGACGGTGGTGCCGGCATCCTGAGCGCCGACCGTGCCGGAGATCGTCTGGCTCGCCTGGTTGGTTAGCCCGCCCGCCGAGGTGAGCGTGATCGTCGGCGCGGTGGTGTCGAGGGTGTAGGTGACGGCGGCGCTGGTGCCGACAGTCCCGTACTGGTCGGCATCCGTGGCGGTGAGGCTGTGCGTGCCGTCGCCGGCGAGCGTCACCTTCGTGCTCCAGGTCCCGTCGCCCTGCACGGTCGCCGTGCCGATCACTGTGTTGCCGTCGAGGATCGAGACGATCGTCCCGGCGAGCGCCTTACCGGCGGTGCCGGCGAGGGTCTGGGCGGCTTGGTTGGTCAGGCCGCCTGTCGCGGTGAGCGTGACCTGCGGGCCCACGGGGGTCGGCGCGAAGGAGATTCCCCGGATGTTGGTGTTCTCGTCGGCGGTGACGAGCGTGACGAAGCTTTCCCCGGCCCCGGAGGTCGCGGCGAGCTGGTCGTGGATCCCGAAGACGTAGGTCTGGTCGGTGTCGCCGACCGTGGAGTTGGTGGCGTAGAGTTCCACCGTCCCTCCGACGACCCGGCCGGTCAGACCGATGAGGCCGGTGGTGCCTTCAGCCGCCGAGTTGGGCACGAGGTTGAGCCCATCCGAAAGGGTGTATTGCAGCACCCATTGCGAGCCCTGGTACACCCACTTCTGCAGGCCGCCGTCTCCGAGCCCGCCCTGCTTCGGGTTGCCGCTGTCGGCGATGTAGAGCGTCGTGGCGTTGGCGAAGAAGAAGTTCTCGGGGCTGAGGGCGACCTTCGTGCCGACGGCGCTGCCGTTGACGTTGTTCCCCTGGCCGGTGCCGAGCTGCACGCTCGTGCTGATCCCGTTGAGCGGCGTCGCCACCGTGGCGCCGGTCGGCAGCGCGCCGTAGGTGCCGAGGTTGGAGGTGCCGCCCGTGCCCTGCTTGCTGTCGCGGGAGACGTAGAGCTGGCCATCGACGATCTCGATGGTGCGGGTGTCGGTGCTGTGGTCGATGGAGGTCGCGGTGGTGCCGCCGTCGTGCACGAGGAAGACGCCCTGCGTGGTGTCGCCCTTCTTGCCCTGGCCCGAGATGTAGAAGTCGCTGCCGTCGACCGTCGCGATGCTGCGCGGGTTGTTGGTGTTGTAGACGTTGTAGAGGATGGTGCTGGTATCGACGCTGCCGTCCGCGCCGATCTTGGCGATCACCCGTGGGACGGCGGTGTACTGGCCGCCCTGGACGCTCGTCGACTGGGCGAGGCGCGCGTCGCCGTAGATCGCCGCGCCGCCGTCGTTGTAGGTGTCGGCGTTGATGCCGTAGCCGCCGATGACCAGCCAGTGGCCGTCGCCCGAGAGCTGGAGCGACCCCTCCGAGGACGAGCCGTACTCGCCGGAGATGACCGAGTTGGTAACGCCGTTCGTCACGGTCGTCGTCTGCGGCAGCACGAAGCGGCTGACGAGGTCGCCCCCCGTGGTGATCTGCTCCAGGGTGATCGGCGTGGCGTTGTTGTCGCCGTAGGGGCCGCTGCCGTCGCTGTTGCCGTAGACGCTCAGCACGAGGTTGCCGGTGTCGAAGGTCAGCGACGTTGCGGACAGGCTGTAGCTCAGGCTCTCGTCCGTCGTCCCGGTGTTGCCGGCGGCATCCGTGGCCGAGGCCGTCAGAGTGTGGGTGCCGTCGCCGGAAAGCGTCACGGTGGAGCTCCACCGCCCGTCGCCGCGCACGACGGCCGTGCCGACGAGCTGCTGGTTCTCGAAGATCGTGACGGTCGCGCCGGCGTCCTCCACGCCCACCGTGCCGCGCACGGTCTGGGTCGCGCTGTGCACCGTGCCGCCGTAGCTCGTGAAGTCGATATCCGGTGCCGTGGTGTCTAGGGTGGCGGTCACGGTGGCGCTGTGGCCGGTATTGCCGGCCTGATCGGTGTCCGTCGCCACGAGGCTGTGCGTGCCGTCGCCGGCAAGCGTCACCTTCGTGCTCCAGGACCCGTCGCCCTGCACGGTCGCCGTGCCGATCGCGTGGCCGTTGTCCGTCACAGTCACCACGCTGCCCGCGTCCTGGACGCCGACCTTGCCGGTGACGGTCTGGTTCGGCTGATTCGTGAGCCCGCCGGCCGAGGTCAGCGTGACCGTCGGGGCCGTGGTGTCGAGGGTGTAGGAGACGGTGGCGCTCGTCCCGGTGTTGCCGGCTTGGTCGGTGTCCGTCGCGACGAGGCTGTGCGTGCCGTCGCCGGCGAGCGTCACCTTCGTGCTCCACGTCCCGTCCGTCTGGACCGTCGCGGTGCCGACGACCTGCCCGGCATCCGTGAGGGTGACGGTGCTGCCAGCGTCCTGGGCGCCGACCGTGCCGGTGATCGTCTGGCCGGACTGGTTCGTCAGCCCCCCCGACGAGGTCACGGCGACCGTCGGCGCGGTCGTGTCGAGGGTATAGGTAAGGTTCGCGCTGTGGCCGGTATTGCCGGCCTGGTCGGTGTCCGAAGCGACGAGGGTATGGGCCCCATCGCCCGACAGAACGACCTTCGTGCTCCAGGTCCCGTCGGTCTGGACGGTCGCGGTGCCGACGACTTGGCCGTTGTCGCTGATCGAGACCGTCGATCCCGCATCCTGTGTGCCGACCGTGCCCGCCACCGTCTGGTTCAGCTGGTTGGTGAGGCCGCCCGTCGAGGTCAGCGCGATGACCGGCGCAGCCGTGTCGAGGGTGAAGCGCAGCGGCGCGCTCGTGCCGGTGTTGCCGGCGAGGTCGGTGTCGGAGGCGAGCAGCGTGTGGACGCCGTCGCCGGACAGGGAGACGCCCGTGCTCCAGGACCCGTCCGCCTGGACCGTCGCGGACCCGATGGCGGCGCCGTTCTCGGCGATCGTGACCGTGAGGCCGGCGTGGCCCGAATCGACCGTGCCGGAGACGGTCTGGTTCGCGTGGTTGGTGAGGCCGCCAGCGCTGGTGAAGGTGACGGTCGGCGGCGTGGTGTCGACGGTGTAGGTCAGGCCGCCGCTTGTGCCGGTGTTGCCGGCCTCGTCCGTGGCGGAGGCGATGACCGTGTGGTCGCCGTTGCCGGTAAAGATCACTGCGGCGGACCATGAGCCGTCGCTGCCCGCAATCGCGGTCCCGAGGACGGTGCCGCCTTCGGTGAGCGTGACGGTTGCGCCGGCATCGACCGCGCCGATGGTCCCCGAGATGGTCTGCGTCGCTTGGTTGGTCAGGCCGCCGGCACTGGTGAAGCCGACGACGGGGGGCGTCGTGTCGATTTGCGGGCCGATGCCGGCCTGGTTCAAAGCGTGACCGAAGTCGAGGCCGACATGGGCCGCGTCCTGCACGCTCGCCGCGTTGTCGACGCCTGTAAGGGAGAGGGAGGCGGCGTTCTCACCGCCCGCGACGGTGTAGGTGAAGACGAGGCTCGTCGGGGTGGAATGGACCGCGTCGTAGGTCGCGGTGCCGCCGTCGTTGAGGTGCAGGACCGGCGCGGCGCCGGACACGGTGACGGCCGAACTCGTCGTGAGGGTGAAGTTGACAATCTGGCCGGCCTTGAGCGCGCCGCTCGCCGGGTTGGCGCTGAGCCCCGTCACGGTGGGCATTGCCTCGATCGCGATGGTGCTGCCGCCGTTTCCATCCGAGACCACGCCATAAGCATAGCCCGCCCCCGGCGTCGCGGCGGCATCGAGCTGAAGCGTCACGGTCTCGGTGCCGCCGGTCACGGTGAGGGTATGGGCCGTCGCGTCGTAGGCGACGCCGGTGGCGGTGCCGATGCCGCCGATGTCGAGTGTGTCCTGGGCGTTGAAGTTGGCGAGGATGTTGCCGAAACTCGCGGCCCCGCCCGATTGCGTCAGGGCGGCCGCCTCGATGTGCAGGGTCTCGGCGCCACTGCCGAAGGTGATCGCCCCGCTGCCGGCCGCGCCTGCGGCGGCGATGTCGAGGCTGCCGCTGTTGAGGGCCGTGCCGCCGGAATAGGTGTTGGCCCCCGAGAGCACCAGGGTGCCCGAGCCGGCCTGGACGACGCTGCCGCTGCCGCCGATCGTTCCCGAGACGGTGAAGGTGTCGGCGTGAGCGAAGGCCAGGGTGCCGTTGTCCGTGATCGAACCCGTGACGGAGCCCGCCGCCCCGACGACGAGCTTCGCCCCCGCCGCGATGGTGACGCCGTTGGCGAAGCTCTCGGCATCGGCGGCCGTCCAGGTGCCCCCGGTGACGTTCAGCACCTCGAAATTGACGACATTGACCAGCGTGCCGCTCGCGGAGGCGGTGCCGAGGCCGAGGTTGAGCGTGTCCGTGCCGGTGCCGCCGTCGATCAGGCCGGTGACGGTGCCGCCCGTCATCAGGTTGAGGGTGTCGTTGCCGCCTTCGAGGCTGATCGCGCGGCCGGAATTGCCGGTGATCGTCCCATAGTTCGTGAGCGTGTCGTCGCCCTCGCCGAGCTGGATCGCCGCGCCGTCGCCGAGGATGAAGCGTGCGCTGCCGGCATTGCCCGCGCTCGTATAGGTCGCACCGTTCAGGGTACCGATGGTGTTCGGGTCGGCGGTCGTCGTGCCGCCGTTGAGGTACACGGTCCTTGTCGGCACCGATCCGTTGCCGATGATCGTGCCGTAATTCGTGACCGTATCGTTGGTCAGCGCGGCCTTGGCGCTTCCGTCCGGCGTCTTGTTCTCGGAGCGGATGGCGTAGCCTGTGTCGCCGACGATGACGCCCCCGGCCTGATTGGTCAGGGTCAGGGCGCCGGTACCGCTACGGGTTTGATCGCTGTTGCTCGTGTTGTTGACGGTGATGCCGAACGAACCGCCCTCGATCTTCCCGGAATTGACGACCGTGCCGCCACCGATGTCGAGGCCTTCGGAATAGTTGTTGCGCCCAGTGTTGTTGATGCCCGCCGAGCGCACGCCCTGGATCAGGCCGGCATTGCTGATCTGAGCGAGGCCCGCGACGTCGATACCGTCGCCGTCGTAATTCGCTTTGCTGGAGGCGGTGGCGCCGCCGTTGTAGCTGCCGGCGCCGAGCCCCTTGATGGTCCCGCCGGCCTCGTTGACGACGGTCGCCGTCCCGGTGGACACGATGGCCCCGGAATTGTTGCCGGTGAGGGTGCCGCCGGCCCGGTTCGTCACCGTGTAGTTGGCAGGCAGATCGGTGGCTGCCGTCTTGAGACCGTTGTAGCTAACTTCGGTGCCGAGCGCGCTCTCGTCACCAGTGATCGTGCCCGTGTTGATGACGGTGGCGTTCTGGCCGATGCTGATGTCGATCGCGTTGTGCGCCGAGTAAAGCGGCCCCGGCGAAGGATCCGTCGAAGCTTGCGCGATGATCGTGCCGGCATTCGTGATGGTACTGTTGTTGCCAGCCCGAATCGCGTCGGCATTCGCCGTTTTGATGAGCCCGGTCGCGGTGTTGGTGATCGTGATGCTGGCGTCGCTGTAGACCTTGCCGAACCGCAGGCCCTGGCTGTCGTTGCTCGTGCCCGTCGTCTGGATCGTGCCGGCGTTGTAGACCGTGACCACGCCCTGCGGCAGATCCGGATCGATGCGGAAAACGTCGTCCTTATCGCTCGATCCACCACTCGTTGAGATCACAGCCCCGGCGAAATTGTTCAGCGTGATCTTGGTACCGACAGCTGCCGTCGTGCTGGTCACATCGAGGGCGCGCTTGCCCGTCGCGCTAATTGTACCGCTGTTGTTGATGACGATCCCGGCTCCTGCCGGCGCGTTCGTCGCATCAAGGCCTACAGCGGTGGTTGCGGTCTTGAGGGAGCCGCTGGCCGCGACAGTCAACGTATCGTCAGCACCGCTATTATTGCTTTTAAGCGTATAGCCAGCGGTGCGAGCCGTCGAAATTGAGTTATCGGCCACGAGCCACCCCCCTAAGTAGCGGCTTTAGAGCTCGCTTTAAGCGGGTATTAATCTTGCGCACAATCTATTGCAATCTCACCCTTGATTTTTACTCATCACAAATAGGTGAGATACTTTGATGATATTTAGGAAAGCAAAGTTGCTAAATTATCCCGGTCATGTATGTGGCGTTCTAGAAAGAAGCCATCCAGCCGCTACTTGCCCGATCAGCCTGCCAGAACGAATGAGTATAACGGCTCTCACAAAAAATTTTATGAAATCTTCCGCATGTTAATCATTTCATGAAGTTATCTTAAATATATCACACAAACAGAACGTGTTCACGGCCAACATTTCTAAGTATATTACGGACTAATGATATAAAAAATATATACATATCGGAGTAGCCGATTGGTTGATGGATGTGATCCAAATCTCTAAGCTTAAGGAGCGATCGCTGACGTCCGTTTCCAAGAAGATCTCAAGCAAATTTGAATGTCTGATTTGGCGCGAAGCCGAACGTCTGGTTTCGGGCAGCGAGCTTATGTCTGCTCTTGGCGCAAAGCAGTAGCTTCGTTCCCTAAGCTAGCCAGCGGTTCCGGCCTGGACGATCACCCCTTCCGTCGGCCGCCCCGCAACGGCGACGGCGGCGCTTCCCCCAGCCGCGGCGCCACGAACAGCTCGCCCAGCGGCACGCTGAGCGCGCCCGCCACCCGGTCGAGCAAATCGACTGTCGGGTTCCGCGTCAGACGCTCCAGACCGCCGAGATAGGCCCGGTCGACCCCCGCGTCCGCCGCCAGTCGCTCCTGGCTTACTCTCTGCGCCACCCGTACCCGCCGCAGGTTCCACGTGACGAGACCGCGCCCGCTCAGCGCGTCGCCCGGCCGTCCTTCGAACGCACTCACCGACGTGCCGGTTGAGAGCGTTGGCGTCACGTCGAACCACCCGGGCGTGGTGCACACCGGCACACCCTGCGGGAGGCGCCGGCCGCCACCGGCGTGCACATCGACGACTACGACGCCATAAGCGATGGCGAGCTCCTCACGCCCTACGCGATTACCGCCACGCGCCCCGACGGCGCGCGGTTACGCGGGGCCGCAATCGGCGACAAGGGCGGCCAGCTCGGGTGATTCGTGGCGCTGTTCGTCACCGACCTGCAACCGGCGAGTGCGGACATGGTCCTCGGGAGGACTGACGACTCCACAACCGTGCCGCCTGCAACACTCTGAAGCCGCAAGTTCTGGAGGCCTCCTTTGAATCTTCCGGACCGGCGCAGCAGGCGCGCCGGCACCCGGAGAGCCCGATGCACCCAACCTCGCCCGAGCCCCCCCGAGACGGGACCCGAGACCCCGACCCCCCGCCTCTTCGCGCGGATGCGGGCCCGCTACAGGGCCAACGCCGCCGCGCCCGACGGTGCTCGCACCCGCCGCGCCGCGGCGATCGGCGGGTTGGCCGCCCTCGTCCTGCTCGGTGGCTACCGCCTGTGGCACCGCGCCGACGGCGGTTCCGTGTCGGCCCCAGGCGCCGTGCCGGGTCAGCTGCCGGCTTGCGACTCCGCCCTGGCTCAGCGGCTGCTGCGCCAGGCGGTCGAGGATCAAGCCACCGCGCTCACCGGGCCGATCCGCGTCCAGGCGATCACCGAGATGACCGACCACGCTGAGACCGTCCGCCGGAGCATCGACGCACTGCGCCCAGCTCAAGGCACGCCCCCGGAGCAGTTCGCGGCCACCGTGCGGGGGATGCGCGAGAACGCGGAGGCCGTGCGCTCCTACTCGGCGCGGCTCTACACCTCCCGCGGCGTGCGCTTGTACGGCTACGGGCTAAGCTGGACGTCCCCCGCCCGGGACCAAGTGTACCTTGAGGCCGTGGCCGCGCAGTAGCTCGCTCCCCCCACCTTCACCGGCCGCCGGCGGTATCGTCGGCCGCACACCCCCCTGATCCCAGGAGCTGCCCCCTGTCCCACGCCATCACGCCTTCCACCATGTCGGACCCTGTGCTGGACCGCGCCCGCGGGGCGATGCTCGGCCTCGCTGTGGGCGACGCGCTCGGTACCACCCTCGAGTTCACCCGCCGCGACACCCACCCCCGCCACACCGAGATGCTAGGCGACGGCCCGTTCGGGCTGCGGCCCGGGGAGTGGACCGACGATACGAGCATGGCTTTGGCGCTGGCAGAGAGCCTCGCCACCAACCCCGCTCTCGACCCGCGCGACCTGATGGACCGGTTCATCAGTTGGTACCGGCAGGGGACGTACTCGTGTACTGGTTCGTGCTTCGACATCGGCATCGCAACGCGGGCTGCGCTGGTGCGCTACGAGCGCACGGGCGAGCCGTTCGCCGGCTCGCCCGCCCCGGACACGGCGGGCAACGGTTCGCTGATGCGGCTGGCCCCCGTAGCTCTTGTGACGCTCGACGACCCGGGAGAGGCCGAGCGTATCGCGGGGGACCAGAGCCGCACGACGCACAGCGCCCCCCAGGCGGTCGAGGCCTGCGCCTACTTCGTGCAGCTGCTACGCGGGGCGATCCGGGGCGAGGCCGATGTGCTGCGTCCGCGCCCCTGGATCGGGGCGGACACCGACGGCCTGCGCCCGAGGCACTACCTCAGCGGGATGGACGACACGCTGATGCCGGTGGCGCGGGACGGCGAGGCGGCGATCGACGCGCTCGCCCGGGGCTCGTGGCGGGGCAAGGGCCGGGACAAGATCCGTTCGTCCGGCTACGTCGTGCACACGCTGGAGGCAGCTTTGTGGGCGGTGGGCACGACCGCGACGTTCGAGGACGCGCTCGTGTTGGCGGTCAACCTCGGGGACGACGCCGACACGGTCGGGGCCGTCACCGGTCAGCTCGCCGGGGCGGTGTACGGGGCCTCGGCCATCCCAGACCGCTGGCTCGCGCCGCTTTCCTGGCGCGCACGCATCACCGACCTCGCCGACCAGCTGGTCCGGCGTGATTCGAAGGCTGGAGCGAGAGCGTGCTGAGCGCATCCCCCGCGGGCCTATCGGTTGGTATTTTCTGGCGGGTGCCGGGCGACGACGGGGGACCGCCTGTGCTCATCACCGACGCCACGCCGCTCGCGCAAGCCGAAGCCTACGGGGCAATGCTGACTCATCCGCGCGGGCACTACGAGGTGTGGGAGGGGTGGAGCCGGCTGGGCGCGGAGGGCCTGCGGCGGGGGAGGGCCTGCCGAAGGCTTTCGCGTGGAGCGAGTACGACGAGCACCCGCGCGGGCGGCTTGTCTACGATCCAGGCGCAGACTTGTTCACGCTCCACGCCAACCGCTGGCTGCAGGCCCCCGCGATCGTAGCAGGGATTGTGGCCGCCTTGGCCTAGCGGGCGCGCGCGTAGTCGTACGCAGCGACGGCCACTACCGCATCCGCTGATCTCCATCCGCTCGCCCTAGCCGAGCTTGCACGTGCGCGCGACGCTCCCGCGGAGTTCTCGTTCGTGACGGGGGCAGCCCGGACCTGCGGAATGCGCGACCGCGTTCGGCGGCAGGCGACGGGGGACTGATTGTCAAACGGCGTTGAACTTTGACCCTGGATCTGCGTTGGACTTTGGCTCTTACTCACTTTCGCTGATGCCGGCGGCGTTGAGGTTGCGGATATCCACGATGGAGCCGCAGCATGCGCCCTCGCTTCAGACCGTCGAGCCTCGTACTTGCCGGATTCGTCGCCGATCACCTCGATGTCGGCACCGATCGGATCTGTCTGGTCGTGAGGTCTGGATCTGCGACGGCGACGTGCCCAGACTGCCGGACCTCGTCACGTCGCATTCAAAGCCGCTACCAGCGCCGCGCCGCCGACCTGCCGCTCGGTGGTCGGCGCGTCGAACTTCAAGTCATGGTGAGACGCTTCTGGTGTGACACAGCGGCCTGTGGGCGGAAGATCTTCGCCGAGCGCTTCTCCGAGGACGTCCTGCCTACCTTCGCACGACGCACCTCGCGGCTGGAGCAGATCGTCCATCACCTCGGGCTCGCACTCGGTGGTCGGCCCGGTGCAGGCCTCGCTCAGCGCCTGATGCTGCCGGTCAGCCGCGACACGCTCTTGCGCATGATCTGCCGTCGGGCGGCGACACACTCCGATCCACTCAGCGTCATCCGCATCGACGACTTCGCCTGGCGGCGCAACCACCGCTACGGCACCCTCGTCTGCGATCTCGAACGCCGCCGCATCGTATCGCTCTTGCCCGACCGCGAGCAGGCTACCGCACAGACTTGGCTGAAGATGAACGGCTCGATCCAGATCGTCGCCCGCGACCGCGGGGGTGGATATGGCGAGGCCATCGCCCGTGCTCTGCCGCAGGCCATCCAGGTCGCCGACCGATGGCACCTCATGGAGAATGCCAGCCGTGGCTTCCTCGATGCCGTGCGCAGGTCGATGCGACAGGTTCGCGAGGTCGTCGGCGCAGCCAAGATCGATCCGGCGCTACTCACTGCAGCTGAGCGCATCCAGTACGAGGGTTACCTGCGGCGGGAGGAGGCGGACGCAGCCATCCGCTCGCTCGGCGAGGCAGGCGTTCCGATCCGCCGGATCTGCCAACGTCTTGGCCACAGCCGCAAGGTGGTGCGTGCGGTCCTACGTGGGGAGCGTACCGACGTCTTCCGGGTCCGCCAGAGTTCGCTCGACGTCTATCTACCATGGCTCGATGCCCGGTGGGATGCTGGCAGTCGCAACGCGACCGAACTTTGGCGAAGGGCGAAGGGACAAGGCTTCCGGGGATCGCTTCGCGTGGTCGGGGAATGGGCGACGCGGCGTCGACGAGCCGAGCAGGCCAAGATCGAACGGCTGCAGCGTGTGCCGTCGGCACGAACCCTGGCGCGATGGCTGACGACAGGTCGCGACCGCTTGACCAAGGCGGAGACGCTGACCGTGGCTGCCGTCAAGGACGGCGTGCCGGCGCTGGTCGAGGCGCGCGAGGTGGTGGGCGCTTTCCAGACGATGGTCCGGGCGATGGCACCGGACAGGCTCGAAGGGTGGCTCTCGCGTGCTGGCACAGGCCTCGTCGCCTCGTTCGCCCGCGGAGTCGGTCAGGACCGAGCTGCGGTTCAGACAGCGATCACGTTGCCATGGTCGAACGGCCAGACAGAGGGGCAGATCACCAAACTCAAGCTGGTGAAGCGCCAGATGTATGGCCGCGGCAAGATCGACCTGTTGCAAGCTCCCCTGATCGGATTGACCTCCGGATGATCAGCGAAAGTGGGTCAGAGCCAAAGTTGCACGCCGAAACACAGAGAGCCCACTACCTAATGGCCGACATCCGCCGCGCCGAGAAGCCCGCGCGCCCGCTATATCACCTGTAGTGGACCTGCCGGAAGTTCGAAGTCATGGACGGTGTAGCCACCGCAGTGACCACGCGCATCCAGCAGGGCGGTTACATCAGCCTGAAAACTGGTCGGATGACCGGCAGCAGCTTCTACGAGGTCTGCGCCATGTGTCTGGCGCCGAGGCGGACAACAGTCGTGTGCGAACGCTAAAAAAATCGCCATCCGAAAGCGAGCACCAAAAAGGCTTCGTGGGCCCTCGGCGCTTGAGTCGCAGCATAATAGCAATCTGCCCGAGCTATATTCCTGCAATCGCACGCTTACATACTTAGGATTATCATCCTCTACAGACCACCTCGCCCCAGCGCTTCTTTTACTCCGTTATCAGTGAATTGAATTGCCCTATTTATAGCTTGCTCCATCGTGTATTTGCCTTGACGAAAGAGGCCTGCAACTTGGTCCCTAAATTCTTTGGTATTCTTTTTTGGGTTTGCGATAGGGTCAACAAGAAAACCTTCAGTGAAAAATATCGCAGCCATTACTGCTGCATCGACTTTTTGTTGGGTTGTCGTGCTGTCGCTCTTTATGACTTCGACCATTTTGGACGTCAGCACTAAGTTGCAACCTGCAGTGATATAGCCATTGTCATCGTAGCACTCATCATGGCCTTTACAGGCCTCGTCGATGGCATCCAGCGCTTTTGGCATTGACTTTATCTTCCCATCTAAAATGTCTTTGTAGGTAAAACCCCAGCCAGGCCCGCAGTAAAGCCCGCCTTTATATGTCGATGTTCCGCCTGTGGGCATCGATTTCCACTCTAAAGCACTACCCATCATGCCATTCCTTCAGTATATTGATTATGTTTAATTTATGTATCGTAGCCATCAGGCCGAATCACTCTGTCTAATGGGCATGAGATACGAAACTATCAAATTCCGCAATCTAGTTGCGTTAACCTACTCCCGCGGTGTTAATAACCACGCGGTCAGCGAAGTTCGTATCCTTGACAACTTCCAGCCTTTCTCGACCGCATTGGCGCGCGCTGGGCCCTGCATCATGGGACGCAGGCATAGGGTCTCATCATGAGCTGACGAAAGTTTGCGACAGCCAAGCCGTCCCACGATCACCGACGGGCGTCTGTCTGCCTCGAACTCACGGCAGCACGGGCCAGATGAATAGTCTTCCTAACTCAGTGCGCGGCGGCTTTTTGGCAAGCGGGGACGGTCCTGGGGCGCCGTCAGGGCCGATGAAGGCAGTGACGCGCCTCGGCGAGCCCTTAGAGCGCCTAACAAAGCCATCGTTCGATGAAGCGCCAGACGATGAAGGCTGCGGCCAGCGTCGAGAAGGCGAGATGGATGTCGGCTCGTCGCTCGTAGCGGATGGCGAGGCGACGGAACTGGGCGAACCACGCCAACGTGCGCTCGACGACCCACCTGTGCCGTCCCAGCCGCTGGCTGCTCTCGATCCCGCGCCGGGCGATGCGGGTCTGGATGCGCCGGCGGGTCAGCGCCTGACGACAGCGGCGGTGGTTGTAGGCCTTGTCGGCGTGCAGCTTCACGGGACGCTTGCGCGGCGGTCCCCAGCATGAGCGGATCGGCGGGACGGCATCCACGACCGCCTCTAGCATCCGGCTGTCGTGCACGTTTGCACCCGTCAGCATCAGCGCGAGGGGGATGCCCTTCGCGTCAGTGAGGGTGTGGCGCTTCGCGCCCGGCTTGCCCCGGTCGGTCGGGTTCGGGCCCGTCGAAGCGCCCCCCTTTTTGCGGCGATCGAGGCGCTGTCGAGGGAAGTTCGACTGAAGTCGATCCCATTCTGACGGCCGAACCGGTCGAGCAGCGCGTGTCGGGCGACCACGTGCGGCGCGTGCTGGCTACGACGATGTGAGGAGGATGGGTCATAGATCCAGACACAGGGCCGATACAGCGCCATCCGACGCCAGGTCTTGTATCCGGAGCAAAGCACTACCTGCACAAGGCGGCCGCCACGGAGCGCTTACGGCTCTACCTCATAGTCCGTATCTCCTCGTGACGGCCCCTAGCTTCAGACTGAGGGCATTTCAGGGGGCAAGGTCAGGGCTAACATCCGGCTCCTCCCGCGTTATGGCTTCGCGGCCTCGAGAAACTCTCCGGCATCGTTGTACGGCCAGTAGAGATTCCATCGGCCATAGTAAGCCTTGCACTCGCCCATGGAACGCAAATAGGTCGCCTCGCCCTCGCGAAAAGCTGCAAAGCGGGTATACGGGGAGACACCCGGGTGCGTTTTGCCCGATGGTGGAGTGTAATCGTCCTGAGCCCCGTGCTGCAGCTTGCTTTGCAGCGCCATGTTCAGCAGTCGCACCGCATCCATTGCTTGGCGACTCCAGGAACGGCTTGTGGGTGTCAGGGCGGAGGCGAAAAGCTTTCGGTAGCGCCCCCCCCCCGCGGTGGCCCAGAGACTCATCATGTCGTAGTCGGAAACGAAGAAGTTGCGTCGCTCCGGATGAACCCCAAGCCCGCTCTCACCTGACTTCACAACACTTCCTTTACTGTCATACCCGTCGACCGCGCGCTTCGCAGGAAAGACGCCCTGAAAAGCAACCGCGCCCGGCTTCGGGCAGCGCATTACGACGAGAAGGCCTTGGCGCTCGGTCGCCTCCTTGAGGGCGGCCACGTCTTCAGGCCCGATGTCACTAATCTGGGCGAACGCGATGTCCGCAGTTTTGACCCGTGACCGAGCCTGGCTGAGCCGGTTGGACACCGCCATCTCGCTGATTGACGCCTTCAGTGTCATTTGCCCCTTCCCACTTTGACTGTGCTACGGCACGCGCTCCCCCAAATGGAGCTGAAATGGTAAAGAACTCCAATTTTAATCCAAGTGCCCGCTCGTGTCCAAAGCTGATGATCGCCCCGAGCTGTGGCGTTTTGCAATCCGCTCCTTCTGGACTTATCAGTTTATTCTCGAGATCCAAGGGGTAACTGCATTCGTGTATGCCAGATATCTTCAC
Source organism: Methylobacterium litchii (assembly GCF_038442315.1). NCBI lineage: Bacteria > Pseudomonadati > Pseudomonadota > Alphaproteobacteria > Hyphomicrobiales > Methylobacteriaceae > Methylobacterium > Methylobacterium litchii. The sequence continues at coordinate 28,964 of NZ_JBBXMY010000007.1, forward strand.
TGCATCTCGGCTTGGCCATCCTCAGGCTCCACGGCCATCAATCCGGATGGCTGAGAATCACACTCCGCTACGTAGCGGAAGCATGCATTTCAATTGGATCTAGTGCATCGATCCAGACGAAGGCTTCAGCCGCGTCTTGAAAAATTGATGCAAAATGAAATGTCTAGTGCTTGCTCGCATGAACGGAGTGAGTGCGTCGGAGCACTAGCACTACTTTGGCAGATTGATGTCAGGGCGGCAGATCGAGGGCGGCGTCACAGTGTGGACATCGGCGCGGTGATGGCCGGCTGAGGTATTCGAGGATGGCCTGCCGGATCGCCGGCATCGAGGGCTGAGGCGGTGGGCAGCCGATTCTTTTTTTTCCGCCCTGCTGCTGCCAGGCGCCGGGATTGCAGAAAGGCGTAGGCCATCATCGTCATCAGCGCGTGTCGGTTCAGCCCAGTCCATGAGCGACCCTCGAAGTGGTCGAGGCCGAGTTCCTCCTTCATCTGCTGGTGGGCCTGCTCACAGATCCAGCGCGCCTTGATCATGGCGGCGAGCTGCTTGAGGGTCGCGTCGGCGGGCAGGTTCGAGAGGTAGAACTTGCGCTCGCCCGAGCCGCGCTCCTCGCGCACCAGCCAGACCTCGTCGCCGGGCAGGTGCTGGTTGCCTTGGGTGCCGATCCGCTGGGTCGGGCCATCGGCCATCCGAACGCGTAACGCACAGAAGCGAGCGCGCAGCCGGCCTTTGGTGCCGCGCCGCCAGATCACCGCTCGGCCGGTCATGTCCGCCAGGATCGTCTCCGCCGCGACCGAGACCTGATCCGGGACGTGACGCTTGCGCGGTCGCCCACGCCCCGCCACGGGGAAGATCATCGTCACGCCGGCTGGGTAGACCTTGCTGCGTCCCGAGATCCCGACGGCCCAACTCAGGCCCCGCGCGCTCAGGGCCTGCCGGAACGGGGCGGACCCGTACCCGGCATCGGCCAGCACGCAGCCGAAGCGCACGCCACCCGCCCGGACCCGGTCGATCTCCGCGACCGCGATCTCCAGCTTGGTCCGGGCCGCACGCAGGCTCTCGGGTACGCCGGCCGAGACCATCCGATCCGGGTCGCTCGTCCAGCTCTCGGGCAGGAACAGCGCCAAGCCGACCGCTACGGGCACTTCGCCACGCGCCAGCGTGAGCGACACCAACGTCTGGCAGTTGGCGGTCTTACCCAGCGTCGTGGCGTATTGCGGCGCCACCCCCACCGAGCGGTCGCCCTTCTTCGGCAAGGCGGTGTCGTCGACGACCAAGATCGCATCCGCACCTCCGACAAGGCGATCGGCCTCGCCGAGAAGCGCCCGCTGCAGCGGCGCCTCATCCCAGATCCCGGCCGCGATGAAGTGGTGGAGCCGGTCGTAGGGGACGCCCTCGGCCCGTGCCGCCATCGGCTGGATGCTTTTGCGATCTCCGAGGCCGATCAGCCCCGCCACGTACAGCGGGCACATCGCTCGGCGCGCCGGATGCGACAGGCCCTCGAGGAACGGCTGTAGCCACCGCTCCAGATCCTCACGCCATCCGCCAGCACCGGGCATCGTGATCCCCCATGACCGTCGCCATGGCACGCGAATCCGCAAGGATCCTACCTCGTTCCCTCAATCTGCCAAAGTAGTGCTAGGTCGCGGACTCATAAGGCACGCAGCCAGACACGCAGGGCTGCGAGTTTGACGCTGGCCAGGAAGTTGTCGGGATCCTTGTCGTAGCGGGTAGCGACGGCACGGAAGTGATTGATCTTGCGGAAGAAACGCTCAACCAGGTTGCGGTACTTGTACAGGAAGGGGCTGAAGGCCAGCACCTCCTTGCGGTTGGGTATCGGCCTCACGTTTGCCCACGCCCCCTGCTCGGCCATCCGTGCTCGCAGCGCGTCACTGTCGTAGGCCCGGTCACCCAGCAGGATCTGACCTGCACCCAACCCGCCCAGCATGTCGGCCGCTGAGCGTCCGTCATGCGCTTGGCCTTCCGTGATCTTGAGGGCCACGGGACGGCCCTCGGCATCCACCAGCGCGTGGATCTTGCTCGTCAGGCCGCCGCGCGAGCGACCCATGCTACCGGATCGGCCGTCTTTTTTTGGGCGCAGGCGGCGTGCTGGTGCACCCGCACGCTGGTGGCGTCGATCATCTGCAGGTCGCCCTGGTAAGCCTTTGACACGGCGTCCAGAAGCCGATCCCAGATGCCGCGCTTGCGCCAGCGTCGAAAGCGGTTGCCGCAGGTTGTATGCGGGCCGTAGCGCGCCGGGATGTCCGCCCAGGGTGCGCCCGTACGCAGCCGCCAGAAGATACCGTTGAGCACCCGCCGGTCATCCACGCGCTCCTTGCCGCGCACGTCCGTCGGCAACAGCGGCTCGATCACCGCCCACTCCGCATCCATCAGATCAAACCGAGCCATCCAAGTCCCTCCTGCTCAGAGGGCTAATAGCGCCGCACCTCAACCGTGCCAGCCGTTATGGGTTCGCGACCTAGAGCGCTATCCGATCAGGTTGGATCATATGCGTCGTAGCCTGTGGCGGCGAGATAGCGGCGGCATTCGGCTGGCGTGAAGCGTCTGAAGGTTCGTCGGATAGTGTCCCAGAGGTCGCTGATCGTGCGAGCAGCCTCGGCACGAAGAATGGCCTTGAGCTTGGCGAAGGCCAATTCAATGGGGTTGAAGTCGGGGGAATAGGCCCGCAGGTAGAGCAGCCTCGCTCCCGCCGCCTCGATGCACTCGCGGATGCCGCTGACCTTGTGGGCGGGCAGATTGTCGAGCACGACCGTATCGCCGGGCCTGAGGGCTGGGACGAGAGTTTCTTCGACATAGCCGCGGAAGCACGCGCCGGTCATCGGTCCATCGAAGAGTGCGGTGGCCATCAGGCCGCTGGTACGCAGACCGGCAGTGATGGTGATGGTTTTCCAGTGCCCGAACGGCACCGCGACCCGGCAGCGTTCGCCGCGCGGGGCTCGCCCATAACGACCTGCCATCTTGGTGTTGGTGGCGGTCTCGTCGAGGAACACGAGGCTGTCCGGTTCGAGATCGAGTTGGCGCTCGAACCAGGATAGGCGCGCGGCCTTCACGTCCTCCCGTTCCTGCTCGGCGGCGTGGCCGGTGTTTTTTTGCGCGTGATGCCGTGGCGTTTGAAGAAGCAGGACAGGCTGCTGACCCCGACCCGCAGACCTCGTTCGGCCAGACGGTCGCGCAACTCGTGCAGGAACAGTTCGGGCTGCGCTTCGTAGGTCTGCCGGATCAAGTCGGCCTGCGCCTCGATCGTATGCGAGCGTTGATCGCCGCCCATCGGCTTGGCCTGCGTCCGACCCTCCTGCACGAAGGCCCCGTGCCAGCGCACGGCGCTGGCCGGGTTGACCTCGAAGCGCCGCGCCGCCTCCCGGCGCGAAGCCCCCGCCTCAATTGCGGCTACGACACGCTCGCGCAGATCAACGGACAGGGCAGACGCCATCGGCTCTCCTCCTCGGAAAGCCGTCCATCGAATCACATCACCGCTGCGACCGAAACCCCAGACGATTCAATCCGGTCGGTGACCGCTCTAGCCCAGCTGAACTGATCATCACTCTTTTTGCCTCTTGAACATGAGACAGACGAACGTATCATAAGCATCCCTGCCAGCGTGCTACCATAGCACCTGCAATCTTTGACCAAGCTTCAGCAGCGCACATCTTAGGCGACCGCTCGTTGGCATGGGTAGATAGGCTACAACTCTGAGCTGAACTTGCTTCGCGAAAGTGGAGAGCTCCTTTCCTGAAGAAGGAAGGTTCCGTTGGCAGACCGGAGGCAGACCTTTACGCCCGAATTTCGCGCCGAGGCGGTGCGGTTGGAACAGACGAGCGGGCGCTCCCGCCGGGAGGTCGCCGCTGATCTCGGCGTCGGGCTCTCGACGCTGCGCAACTAGATCGATGGCCGGCGCGAGCGGGAGATGGACCACCATGCAGACGAAGGCGACAAGGTGCAGGCCTGCCAAGGTGCTGGCGTAGCGTTCGTAATCTTTGACGAGCCTGCGGAAACTCGTGGCTCAGGCTAAGAAGCGCTCCACGACCCAACGGCGTGGCAGTAGCCCGAAGCCGCCTTTGGCCTCGGGAAGTTTCACCACCTCCAGCGCAATGCCGTGTTCACGTGCTGCCGTGGCCGGCTTCTCTGCGGTGTAGCCATGATCAACGAAGGCAACCTCGACGCTTTCGCCAGTGGCGGCCTGCACGGCCTCGGCCAAGCGGCCGACCTTAGACAAGTCGTCGGCATCGGCCCGCGTGACGTGCAGCGCCAGGAGACGGCCAAGCGTGTCCACCACCAAGTGCAGCTTCGAGCCCTTCTTACGATTGGTACCATCGTAGCCGGTCCGCTCGCCGCTCTCAGGTGAGGACCGTAAGGTCCAACTGTCGAGCATGGTCGCCGTTGGCTCTGGCGCCCGACCCGACGCCATGCGCAGCACCGCGCGCAGATCCTTGGCCAGCTTCTCGAGACAGCCAGCGCTAGGCCTGCTGTGGACTTGATTCAGTTTGATGGAGAGCGGTTTGGTGGGTGATGCCCCTTTCGAACTGGAGGGGGCTAGTGAAGCCGATCGCCGAGTGGCGGCGACGGGGATTGTAGAACCCGTCGATGAAACGGGCCAGCGCGTCGATGGCTTCGGATCGCGTCCAGAACGCGGTGCGCCAGACCACCTCGCTATTCAGCGTCTTGAAGAGCGTCTCGACCATCGCGTTGTCATAGCAATTGCCCCTGCTGGACATCGAGATCACGATGCCATGACCTCGTAGTTCCGCCTGATACTCATTTGCACAATACTGACTGATGCAATGAGAATGATGCATCAAAGCTGACGATGGCCGCCCAACCACAAGGGCGCGTCGCAGCGCGGTCAGCGCGAGTTCCTTGTGAGGCCGCTCGCCCGCCGCCCAGCCCACGACCCGCCGAGAGTACAAGTCGAGGACCACCGGCAGGTACAGCCACCCTTCCCGCGTCTAGACGTAGGAGATGTCCGCGCCCCACTTCCGATCTTGCCCCGCCGCTGTGAAGTTCTGATCGAGGTGGTTTGGCGCGACCGGGAAAGCGTGGCCGCTATCCGTCGTGCTTCGGAAGCGGCGCGGGTGGCGAGCCTCGAGCCCGTTCTCCCGCATCAGCCGGGCCACGCGCCCTCGGCCTACCGCCAAGCCCTGCTCGCGCAACTCGTGCGTCATACGGGGGCTGCCGTACGTCTCGTGCGAGGGCGTGAAGGCGGACCGGACATGGGCGAGCAGCACGAGATCCTCGCGCTGGCGCGTCGATGCCGGGCGGTTCTTACAGGCGTAGTAGCCGCTCGGACTGACGTCGAGGACTTTACACAGGCGCGCGACCAGGAAGTCCTTCTTCGCCGCATCGACGAGGCGGAACCTCATTGACTTCCCTCTTTGGCGAAAAAAGCCGTAGCCCGCTTCAGGATCCCTCGCTCCTGGCGTAGCACTTCGTTCTCGCGCCGCAGCCGCTTGAGCTCTGCGACCATGTCCTCCTGCTGCTCGGCCGGCGGGTGCCCAGACAGGCCTCTCAAATCGCCACAGATTTCTAACAGCCAAGCCTTTAGTTACGAAGTGAGTCTGCTGCCTTGCAAAGAAGGTCGGACCGTCATTCCTTCACAGGATGGAATACCACACGAACGGCAGCCGCGAATCAGCGCTTCGTTCGTTAGAATCCGACACCCATCATCGGGCGCGAGATCGGCCGGGCTGCCGTTGCCACGGGCGCTTGCGGCGGCGCCGGGGTCGGCGTAGGGCGTGCCCGGACAACGGGGGCCGGCTTAGGCCGCACGGCCTCCTGAATCGGCTTCGGCTTCTGAACAACGCGCTTGGGTTCCGGTTTCGGCCGGCTCACCTCGTGCGTTGGCTTCGGCTTCTGAACAACGGGCTTGGGTTCCGGTTTCGGCCGGCGAGCGACAGGCTTGGGCTCCGGCGCCTTCGGCTTCTCGTTGGCAACGCAGCGGTTGCCGTCGGCATGGTGGTCGACCCCGCATAGAAGCGGGCAAAAATGGGCGGGGCGGTCGCGCAGATCCTTCAGAAGATCCGGAGTCGGCTCGAGCGGAACTGGGCGCAGCTTTGCCTGCCGTGCAAAACGCGCCAGCGCGTTTCTGGATGCCCCGTTCCAGACCTGATCCGGCATCTCGTCAATGCAGCCGATGCGACCGAGCTCGGCCTTCGTCTCGCGCACGAGGCGGTCGCGCACGATCGTATCGCTGGGGAAAGCGCCGTCAGCGCCGGACTTTGGAATCGGATCGGGTGTTTGGAGGGCGTTGTAGGCGAAGCGTGCCTCCCCGAGGGGCCGGCCCGCAGCCGGGCTGGCATTCCCGTCGGGCGTCTCGAACGACGCGAGGCGCCCGACCGGGCGAGCCGCTTCCCCTGTGGATGCCACGCTATCCGATCCGTTAAGGCCGGGTTCTGGCACTGCCGGTTCGTGCTCATCGAAACCCATGGGTTTTGGCACTGCGGCACTCGCGAGGAGGTCCGGCCTCCGGAGTTCCTGTGCATTGCGTTCCGCGTCGGCGAGCGCTCGGCGGCGCGTCTCTGCGGCGGCCTTCTCCCGCTCCGCGTCCCGGGCGGCGAGCGCAGCTCGCTCGGCTTCCGCAGCGAGATCCTCGGCGCGAGCCCGCCGACTCGCCTCCTCGGCCTGGCGTACGGCTTCGGCGGCGCGCCTAGCCCTCTCCGCCTGCTCCTCGGCCACCTTCCTCTGACGTGCCTGTTCGGCCTCCTGGGCGGCGATCTCGGCCCGCCGGGCCTCCGCGACCTTCTGTTCGGCGACAACTCTCTGACGCGTCTCTTCCGCCAATTGCGCGGCGTCAGCCGCACGCCGGGCAGTCTCGGCCTGCTCTTCGGCGACCCTGCGCTGGCGCGCCTCGGCGGCCTGCCGGACCTGCTCCGCCTCGCGGACCGCAGCCTCCGCACGCCGGGCTTCGGCAGCCTGCTGCTCGGCAGATACCCTCTGGCGCGTTTCCTCGGCTTGCCGTGCGGCCTCAACAGCACGCTTGGCCTTCTCGGCCTGTTCGTTGGCCAGCCTGCGCTGCCGCGCATCCTCGGCGAGCCGAGCCTCTTCAGCCTGCCGTGCGGCCTCCGCGACGCGCCTCTCTACCTCGGCCTGCTCCTCTACTGCCTTGCGCTGGCGCGCCTCGTCGGCACGTCGCTTGGCCTCGGAGTCCCGGGCGGCCAAGTCGGCGATGCGCCGTGCCTCGGCGTCCTTCTTCCGGCGCTCGAGTTGCTCGCCCAGGGCGTTCCAATCGTCGTGAAGCTTGAGCCGGAGCTTCGCGAGCTCGACGAAGTCGCTCTCCGGGTAGCGCGCAATGAAGTCACGCAGCACAACCGCGTCGCTGGTGCCGCGGATCTTGTGCCAGACGTCGCGGTCTGTCTCGCTACGGTTGAACGTGAACTTCCCCGGATAGGACAAGGACAGTTCCGGGGTCTGCCGACCTCCGCTCTGCGTGTCGACGGCGATGCTCACATGCTGGAAGAACTGCGGGAGATCCAGCCCCGGCTCATCCATGACCTTCAGGAAGGCACTCGTGAAGATGCTGTTGCGGCCGGCGCCGTCATAGGCCAGCGCGTTGGCTTGGGTCGCGTAGGCCACGACGAGGCCGCGGCCGCTGATCTTGGCGAGTCCCGTGTCGAACGGGTTGCGGTTACTACGTTCCTTCAGCGGGAGGTTGCGACAAGCATCGAGGATCAGGATCCGCGCTCCGTCGGCGCGGTTGAGCTCGCCGACAATGTCGTCTACCCGAACGGTCTCGTATTCTAGATCGAACTCGTCCTGAAGCTTGGCATCGATCGGCACGATGTAGTTGCGGCCTTTGTATTGCAGGCCGTGCCCAGCATAGTAGGCGAGGGCCGCATCGGCTCCCTGCGCCGCGCGGGCGAACTGCCGTAGCTGATCGCGGAGGGCCTCCCGGGTTAGATCGGTGCCGCCGAAAATCTGGAACCCTGCCTTCTTAAGCGACGACGTGACATCCTCGGCGTCGTTGCGCGGGTTGGGCAGGGAAGGGAAGCGCTGATAGGCAGCGTTGCCGACGACGAAGGCGACGCGACGCTCCACCGGCGCGGCGCGCGCGGCCTCCACGGCCAGCGCGAGCACGATACTTACGATTAGGACGAGGAGCCTGCGTGCCTGCATGGCTAGCCCGTGGCGCTGTGCGCCGTCCCGACGCAGGGGCCGGCAAAGGCAGGACCGTGCAACGCAGTCGTGCCCGCGGATCCCGCGGAGGGCGCCTGTCGTGCGGGCGGGGAGCACGCGGAGGGCATCAATCGTCCGACCCCTCGTCAGCGGAGTCTTGGGAGCCCCCTGTCTCGGCGACAGCACCGATGCCCGGCAGGGTTGAGCCAGCTAGGAGGAAGCGCAGCGGATCGACGGCCACGCTGTGAACCCGTGTCTCGTAATGGAGATGCGGCCCGGTCGACCGCCCGGTCGAGCCGACCTGTCCGATCACCGTATCCGACCGCACCGTCTGCCCGGCGGAGACGGCATAAGCGGACAAGTGGCCGTAGCGCGTTACCACACCGCCCCCGTGGTCGATCTCCACAAGGTTGCCGTATCCGCCAGTTGGCGATGCGGTGATGACCCGGCCGGCGGCGGTCGCTCGGACCTCCGTGCCGACCGGCGCGCGGAAATCCATACCAGCATGCATAGTCGCGACGCCCGTGAAGGGGTCTTTGCGCTGGCCGAAATTGCTCGTGAGATGCCGCTCGGCCTGCTCGATCGGACGGCGCAAGGGGACCTGATCGGCCGCGGACCGCCACCGCTGCTGCTCGGCGAGCGCGGCCTCGAATGCGCGGGCGGCCGCCTCGAAGGCGTCCCTCGGGGCGGTGGCCATCGGCGGCGACGGGGCTGGTGGCGGTGTCACAGCGACGCCGATCCCCGTGAGGGCTCCCCGCAAAGAGCCGATCGCGTCCCGCACACGCTGGGCGAAGCCGCCCAGAACGCGCACCTCGGTGCGGTCGACTCCGTCGAGCGAAGCTTCGAGCGCCGCGAACTGCTCCCGCGTCGGCAATGTTAGAAGTGCCCTCACCCGATCCCTCTCGGCATCGGCGGGAGATCCGCCGAGCTCCGAGCGCGGTCCGACTCCGGTCTGCCCAAGATCGCGGGTGCGCCCGAGTTGCAGGATGTTGGGCTCGCTGCCGCGCCGTCCAGCGGCAGCGGCGGCGACCGGCTCGCGGGAGGACCCATCGGCCTGCGGCCGGACAGGCTCCGCCATGCGTTGGGCGTAGCCGCTAAGAGTCGCAAGGCGATTCTCAAGGTCAACCTGGCGGGTAACGATGTCCGCCATCCGCCCGGCGAGACCGTCCTGCTCCAGAACCTGGTGACTCGCGACGCCGACGAGGCGCCGGGTCAGCGCACGGACCTTGTCCTCGTAAACCGTCTTCTGGTTCGTCTGCTCGGCGGCCAGCCGCTTGTTCTCTCTGTTCCCCTCATAAGCGAACCAGGACGCTACCGCCGCCCAGACCAGGAGCGGTGCAAGGAGGTAGGCCGCCAAGCGCGACGACGACCGCGCAGAAGCCGTCCGGCGACCGCCGACGGATGCCCGGCCGATCCTCGTCGACGCCTGCCTCACCGCCACCCTTCCCCATAAATCTACAGAACGACCCGCCATCCTGTAAGGACGACTGAGCCTACCAGATCAGCGACCGCGTGTGGATGGCCATTCGGGCATTTCCAAGCCGGTATGGCTTATCGACAACGGCATTCGCGTGGCGAAGCCGGTGTTGCCGAACCGACCGATGCGGGGATAGTGTCCGGAAACCGGCTTTCTGTGGGAGAGTTAGTCTTGGGTATGCCCGCCGCCCGCATCACCGACCTTCACACCTGCCCGATGGTCACGGTGCTGGTGCCGCATGTCGGCGGGCCGATCCTCCCGCCCTGCATGCCGACCGTGCTGATCGGTGGCATCGCCGCCGCGCGCGTCGGGGATCTCGCCCAGTGCACCGGGCCCGTCGATTCCATCCTCATGGGCTCCACCACCGTCCTGATCGGCGGCCAGCCCGCGGCGCGGATCGGCGATCCGACCACCCACGGTGGCGTGATCACAACGGGTCTCCCGACCGTGCTAATCGGCGGGTGAAAGGACCAAGCCGGCGCCCGGACCGGGCGACAGGTTGAGCGCCCCCTCAGGCGCGGGGGCGTGGCCCACCGGTGACGATTATGCCCGGGCCGAAGTGATTGTAATGCGATTGGGTCCGTTAAACACCTCCCAAGCGGAAGTGTACAAGTTGTTCTGAGCCAAGCGCCACTGAATGAAGAACCCTTCGTTGTAGCGCATGATCTCGGCGGCAGAATATAGCCTAACGAGTTCGCCCGCCCCGGGATCTCCCTTCCGCTTGAAGCAGATGAAGGCGTCGCCACCGATGCCCCCGATCAGCGAGACCTCGTTCGGCATTATCTGTAGCCAGCGGCCGTCATCAAGGACGACCGTCTGCTTCTTGACGGGACGGATGTGGTGAAACACGAACCCCATCGCGGTAGAGCGGACGGCGAAATGCGGCCTAAACGGACCTAGATTGATCCATGTGTTCAGGGCTTCGAACATGCTGCTAGGCCGCTCCGTCGTCGTGGTCGTCGCGATACAGCGTCCCCCAGGCCGGCTGCCATAGCGCATCTGGATCAATTACCACGAGCGGCACCTTCCAATCGTTCGCGAATTTGATCGCGGCGCGGAAAGCCTCCTTCAACGGCAACTCGGCACCCTGGAAATCCTTCGGCAACCGCCCCCCCGTGGCTGAAGCGGGGCAAGCGATGCACCCGCTCAAGCGGTCTCCTTCGCGGCGCAACACCAGAGCCATCGCATCGTCGGGCGCATTATCGACCTGTTCGAACCGGTTCCCTTCCGACATGACACGCCTTCCATCGCTCGCGGTGAAGTTCTTCGATCAATCCTGGCAGGTACTACCGGCACGCCTAGCTACAGCTGCCCCTCGATCTCTTTGAGTTTTCGATCCGCGCGACACTCCTTCAGGGTGCGGGACCTGGCCGCTTTGATCGCCACCACGACGTGTTCGGCTGCGTCGAAGCTCGCCTCGAAACAGGCACACCCGCGCCCGTAGCTGCCGGTTCCCGCCTTCACGTACTGGGCCGGCGGGAAGGTTGGCGGCCAATCCCCCTTGGCCTGATGCCCGCCCTGGATTGCGATGGTCCATTCGCCATCCCGATCGTAGAACGAGGCGTTGCCCGGGCTCGGGTTATCGAACCAGCCGCATCGGGTTTCGTCCTTCGCTGCAGCCGCGAGACCGGGCGACAGGCTCAGACCACTTGCGGCTATCGCGCAACCGAGAACGCCCCATTGACGATGACGCTTCATTCCCGACGTTCCTTCGAGGGTAGACCGCCCACCTGGGCACTTCGGACACCTACGGACCGAGCGCCTTCGCTCGCGCCCGCTCAGCCTGCGGACGCCTCCTTCAAGATCCCTTCGAATTTCAGCGCGATGTCCGCGATGTCGTCGGCATGGTCCTGTCCGTTGACCATCCTTCGAGCGCTTTTATAATCACAGAGTCCCCCACGAAAGTAATCATCAAACTTATGCCCGTTGGTGAACCCGAAGCCAGTGCGCATCCCATAGGACATGATTTCATACGACACTTGCGGTGTCTTGACCATTTCGGGCGCGAGCAACAGTTCCAATCCACGCTTCAGCGCGATACTCATCTGGGCATAGTTGGACCACCACGTCAGCTGGACGTAGCCCCGGCCGAAATACGCGTGTTCCTGCCCTGCATCCTCGTCGAAGGCCTTGTGATGCGCCCCCCCGTACTTGGAGCCCATCTTCGCGAATTGCGTCAGTTTCTTGATCACGCCGGTCTTCGAGATACTGAATTGATCACCGTCCTGTTCGGTGATCTGCGCCCCGCCGTTGTCGAGAGGCAGGACTTTCACCGGCTCGTGGTAGCGCCGGCCCTTGCCGTGGCCGACCTCATCGACCGGCGCCATCTTGTAGACCCAAGCCTTGCGCTTCAACACGATCGCGTGGCCGGATTTGTTGAAGAGCGGGCGGCCCTTCTTGTCCTTCGCCTGAACATGGTGGGTTTCCAGCGAGGTCGTCTCCCACATGACCGTCGCCAACATATAGGCCGCCCACCGCCGGTCCGTGATGCCGGGATCGCGGCCGATCATGTCCAGCAGGACGAGGACATCGGTCAGCGCCTTAGGGTCGTATTTCGGACTGCCAGCGAACGTCTCCACGAATTTCCTGCGGAAGGTGTTCGCGTTGTAGTGGCCGACTTGGAGCGATTGGGACGCCATACCCTGCCTCCTCGCTTGGGCGGATGCTCACGATCGATCCGCGGGCGGGGACGCGGGCGCGGAGCCGGCACCGCCGGAGACGTGACACTCGATCGCCGCGTCGCCCATCGTCAGTTCGACGGATTCGATTGTGTCGCCACGGAGCACGTAACCCAGTATCTTCACGGAGATGTCAGGAAGGAGGGAGTTGGTGATCACGTTGTCAATCATCCGGCCGCCCGAATCCGGGTCGTTGCAGAGCGAGACGATGTGGGCGATCACCTCATCGTTGTAGGCGAAACCCGCACCGTGGTTGTCGCGGATGCGGCGTCCGATCCGGTCGAGTTGCAGCCGGACGATGCCGCCGAGCATCTCGGGCGAGAGGGGGAAGTACGGGATCGTGACGATCCGGCCGAGGAGTGCGGCCGGGAAGACCTTCAAGAGTTGCGGCCGCAGGGCCGCCGCCATCGCGGCGGGGTCGCTCCGATAAGAAGGATCCTGCGCCAGTTGCATGATGAGGTCGGTGCCGACGTTCGAGGTCAGGATGATGAGCGTGTTCTTGAAGTCGATGCGCCGGCCGGTCCCGTCCTCCATCACCCCCTTGTCGAAGACCTGGAAGAAGATCTCGTGCACGTCGCCGTGCGCCTTCTCGACCTCGTCGAGGAGGATGACGCTGTAGGGGCGGCGGCGCACCGCTTCGGTCAGCCGGCCGCCCTCGCCATAGCCGACATAGCCGGGCGGGGCGCCCTTGAGCGTCGAGACGGTGTGCGCCTCCTGGAACTCGCTCATGTTGATAGTGATCATGTTCTGCTCGCCACCGTAGAGGGCATCGGCGAGGGCGAGCGCCGTCTCCGTCTTGCCGACGCCGGAGGGGCCGCAGAGCATGAACACGCCGATCGGCTTGTTCGGGTTCTCGAGCCTCGCCCGGTTGGTCTCGATGCGCTTGGCGATCATCGACAGGCCGTGCGACTGGCCGACCACGCGCTTGTTCAGGATCTCCGGCAGGCGGAGCACGGTCTCGATCTCGTCGCGCACCATCCGGCCGACGGGGATGCCTGTCCAGTCGGAGACGACGGAGGCCACGGCCTGCTCGTCCACATGGGCGTAGATCATGCGCCCTTCCGGGTCGATCGCGGCGAGGGCCTCGGAGCGGTCGCGCAGCGTGTCGCGCTGCCCCGGCGCGTCGGGCTCCGCGCGGCCGAGGGCCTCGCGCAGCGCCCGGATCTCGTCGACGAGGCCGCGCTCGGACGCCCATTTCCCGTCGAGTTCCGTCAGCTTGGCCCGCATCCCCTCCAATTCGGCGTCGATCTCGCCGACGCGCTCCTCGTCCGCCATGTCGAGGTCGCGGTCCGCCACGAGGGCCGCGCGCTCGGATTCCAGGGCGGCGATGGCCACCCGCGCGTCCTCGATGGCCGCCGGGGTCGCGCTCTGGCTGATCGCGACGCGGGCGCAGGCGGTGTCGAGCAGGCTCACCGCCTTATCGGGGAGCTGGCGGGCGGGAATGTAGCGGTGCGAGAACTCGACGGCGGCCACCACCGCCCGGTCGGAGATGCGGACGCCGTGGTGCTTCTCCATCGGCCCCAGCAGGCCCCGCACCATGTCGCAGCAGCGGGCCACGTCGGGCTCACCGATCTGGATCGCCTGGAACCGGCGCGTGAGGGCGGGGTCCTTCTCGAAATACTGGCGGTACTCGGCCCAGGTGGTCGCCGCGATCGTCTTGAGGGTGCCCCGGGCGAGGGCCGGCTTCAGCAGGTTGGCGGCGTCCCCCGTCCCGGCGGCGCCGCCGGCGCCGATCAAGGTGTGGGCCTCGTCGATGAACAGGATGATCGGCTGGGGCGAGGATTGCACCTCGTCGATGACCGAGCGCAGCCGCTGCTCGAACTCGCCCTTCATCGAGGCCCCGGCCTGCATCAGCCCGATATCGAGGGCGCAGAGCCGCACGCCCTTCAGCGAGGGCGGCACGTCGCCCGCGGCGATCCGCTGGGCGAACCCCTCCACCACGGCGGTCTTGCCGACGCCCGCCTCGCCCGTGAGGATCGGGTTGTTCTGGCGGCGGCGCATCAGCACGTCGATGAGCTGGCGGATCTCCTCGTCGCGTCCCCGGATTGGATCCATCTCGCCGCTCGCCGCGCGGGCGGTGAGATCCTGCGAGAAGCGATCGAGCGCGGTCTGGCCCTTGGCCGCGGCGGCAGCCGCCCCGGGCGTGCCGGCCGCGACCACGCCCGAGCCATCCATCGGCCGCAGGGTTTCCTCGTCCGACCGGCCCCAGATGCCCCGGTGCTCGGCGCTGAGCGCCTCCACCGGGATCTTGGCGAATTCCTGTGAGAGGGTGAGGAAGGCCCGGCGCAGCTCGGGGGCCTTCAGCCCGGCCAGCAGGATGTGGCCGGTGCGGATCTGCGTCTCGCCGAAGAACAGGGTGGCGTAGTGCCAGCCCCGGTCGAGCAGGTCGACCACGGCGTTCGAGATGCCCGGCATCTCGGTTTCGTTGCGGCGCAGGGCGGAGACCGCCCGTTCGATCTCGGCGAGCAGCCGGGCCCGGTCGAGTTTGTAGGCATCGGCGGTCAGGGCGATGTCGGTGCCGCTGCCTTGCAGCAGGTGGAGCAGCCAGTGGCCGAGTTCGACATTCCGGTTGCCGGCCCCCTTGGCGTGGCGCAAGGCCTGGAAGAAGGCCTCGTAGCCGACGCGGTTGAGCTTGCCGGTGACAGTCTCAAGACTGATGTCGGCCATGTCGATCCCCCTGTGGCTCTGCATCGGCGGGGCGCCGGGCGCGCTCCGCCGGGTTCAGCCTCGCATCGCAGCGGTATCCCTCGGCGTCCGCGTCCTGCGTCCTCACCATCCAGGTGGTGTAGCCGAGTCGCCCCCCCGCCTCCCGGTTGAGCTGGAGCGGGCGGACCGCCCGCCTCGGCAGGGCGATCTCGACCTCGCAGTCGATCTCGCAGCCGAGATAGAAGTAGAGAAGGTCCGCCAACGGCGTGCAGAGCGGCCCGGTCGGCAGGAAGGCCTCGAACTCGTCGCGGTCGCGGGCATAGAGCCTCAGCCGGATCGTGTCCTCGATGCTGAAGACGCTCGCGCCGACCAGGCAATCGACGCCGAGGCCGGCGAAGGCCATTCCGAGCCGGGTCTGGTCGGCGCGATCGAAGGGCAGGAACGTGCCAACGAACTCCTCCACCTCGCAGCGGATGCCGAATAGGCCCTCGACCGCCTGGCGCAACCGCGACGCGGACCGGGCCTTGGGCCCGAGCAGCCCGGCGAAGTTGAGCCTCGCCGCGTCCGAGACCGTATCCTGCTCCCGGAAGATCGGCGACCCGAGGCCGATGGCGCTGCCGATATAGGTGGCAAAGCGATCCTGATCGGGCCGGTCGGCCTGCGCGACCGGCCGGGCATCCGCCCAGGCCCGGTAGTAGAGCTGGATGAAGCGGTGGTTAAGGAGATCGAGGAAGCGCGGGAATCCGGCATGGCCGTTGCTCCACCAGCCATAGGTCTCGTCCGTGGTCTGGAGCGGGAGCGGCCCCTGGGGCCCCAGGAGCCCGAGGAACCGGACGAACAGGCGCAGGCGCCCCTGCGCATCCGTCTCGACGGCTTCGATGGTCGAGGGCGGGAAGGCCAGGAACGGGTTCTCGCCGAGGGCGAGGTAATCCTGGTCGCGGCTGGCGCTGTCGCCGATCCGTGGCTTGTCCGGGAAGCTGCGCTCGATCACGCGCATCGCCCAGAGGAGGTCGAACCGGTAGGGTTCCGCCTCCAGGGCCGCGCGGAGGGTCTCGGGCGCGTAGCTCACAGGGGCCGCCTCGCGCCGACCCGGGGCGGCCAGCGCATGATCTCGCCGCGCTCGACCGTGCGAAGCACCGTCTGCGTGAAGTGGTTCACCCCGGCATATTCGGCGAAGAACCGATCGAGGATCAGGCCGAGCATGAAGCAGCCCGTCCCCTCGAACGCCTTTTCTTCCAGGAGGACCGTGATCTCGGTGCCCCGGGCGGTGCCCGTCCCGGTCCGGCGGCGCAGCCGCCGGTTCACAGGCCGGCTGTCGATGACCCGCACGCCCCGGATGCGGCGCTCGGTGGAGCCCTGGCTGAGGTCGGCGAACAGCATCAGCACCTCGCGCAGGGCCTCGGCGCCGCGTCCGGCTCCCCGCGAGACCAGCCCGAGATGGTTGAGGCTCAGGATGTTGATCAGCCGCCAGGCCACCGAGCCGGTGAAGGCGGTCTCGGTGCGGCTGCGCAGGGGAGCGACCACGGCTTCACGCGGACGGGTCGGCCCGTTCAGGCACACGACCGTCAGCGAGGCATCGTCGAGGAAGTGGAAGTCGACCGGGCGCTCGCCCACCGGAAGCTGCTCCGGCAGGTGCCGGTTCGAGCAGAGGGCGCGGACGCTGAGTTCGGCGACACCGCGCTCGTCGTCCAGGCGATCGGGCTCGACGAGGGACAGGAACACGTCCGTCCCGGCATAGTCCGAGACATGCCCGTAGCTTCGCTCGGCCCCCGTCCTCCGGCGCGGGAGACGGCGGATCGCGTAGGCGAGACCGGGCTCCCTGCCCGCCTCGCGGGAGGCGGCATAGAGGGGGGGCACCGCGACCTTGTGGGACATGCCGGTCCGGTGGGCATGGACCTCGAGGACCTGGTGGACCTCGAAATCGAGGCTGCGGCTGCGGTCGGGAACGAGGTGGAACTCGTGCTGGCGCGCGACCACCGGCACCCGGTCGAGGGACATCTGGAACAGGTTGACGGCGGGGACCGCGTAGAGCGCGAAAGCCTCGGTTTTCACGGCCGCCGGGAGGCGGGCATTCGCCTCGTCGAACGTCACGACGATCTCGAAGGTGCGGGCCCGGAGCCGGGGCATGACCGCGGCGAGGCCGGCGACCTCGAAACCGATGAACTTGCGAGGAAACAGGAAGTAGTCCCGCAGGAGGTCGAACCCCTCGAAGACCCGCAGGTCGTTCGGGACGAGCGCCTCCTCGGCGCCGAGGCCGACCGGCAGGATCGCGTCCGGGGAGCCGGGGATCACCACAGGGTCGCCGGTCGAGTCGAGGATGCGGAAGAACAGGCCGATGCGGTTCGCCAGGAGCTGTTCCAGGATCGCTACGGCCTCGGCCTCCGGGCCGACCAGATAGATCGGCAGGCGCTCGATCTGGCAGCCGGCGGCCCAGCTCGCCGGCTCCTGCGCCGCGACCTTGTCGGGCATCTCCTCTTCCCGGCGCGGCGCCGTGCGGTGGAGGAACTTCAGCCGCAGCCCCGCGACGCATTCGGAGCCCGTGGGGATGCCGAGCGCCTGGAGCGGGCCCGGCGAGGCGAAATACTCGGCCTGGACAAGCTCGAACGGCCAGATCGTCAGGTCGGCGGTCGTACGGAACCGGCACGAGATCTGCCGCTGCGCCTCCCGGTAGATGGAATCGAGGTGCGATCCGGCCGGGATGCGGCGCCCCTCCCGCAGGGCGGCATCGCCGAAGACGGGCTTCACCTGCGCCAGCAGCGCCGAGGGTGTGGGCGCGAGGTAGTTCGGGACGAGCTGTTCGAGCAGGTTGCCGGTGAATTCGGGGAATTCGTGCTTCAGCTTCAGCTGGACGCGGGCGGCCAGGAACGCCGCGCCCTCCAGCATTCCCAGGATCATGGGATCCGACCGCTCTTCGAGCAGCCCGCCGAGGCGCTCGGCGAGACTCGGGAACTCCTCCGCGAACTCCCGGCCCTGCTCCCGCAGAACGCCGAGCTCGCGATTGTAGAGGTCGAGGAATTCCTGGTTCATCGGCGCTGGACCAGGATCTTGCCGGTGTCCCGCTCCAGGTCGGCGAAGAACGTCACCGGGACGTTCAGCGGATCGCAGTCGAGATCCGCCGACACGATGAAGCGGATCCGCAGCATGTCGGCCTCGACGCGCTCGTCGCAGATGCAGCGGATCGAATCGCGGGCCAGGCGCGGCTCGAACATCGAGAGGGCCGCCGCCAGCTCCGCGCCGATCTGGGTGATCGTTCCCTTGTCGATCGAACGGTGGGCCAAGTCGGGGAACCCGAAATTGAGGATCGAACTACGGACCTGGGGGAAAGCCGTGAGATCGGTGCCGCCCGCGAAGTTGACGGCATTAAGCAGGGTCCCGAGATCGCGACACACGCTCTGGAGCAGCTCGCCATCCGAGACGACGCCGGCCACGGTGGACTTGCGGCCCACGATCGGGCGCCGCTGGTCCAGATCGGCGGCCGGAGCCTCGTTACCCCGGTCGCGATCCTGGAAGGCGGTGCGGAACACATCCATGACTGAGGATCGGACACGGACCGCCACACTCGGTTCCTCGATTTGCGAGCCCCCGTTCCCGACCGGCGGCAGGGCCGCCCGGCGGCCGGACACGCCTCACCCTCGCATCACCCGGGGGGATGCGAGGGGCCTGTGCGCTCCGGCCGGCAGCCTCAATCCGAGTTCTCGGCGATGTCCCAGATCACCTTGACGTCGCCATCGGCGCTGCCGTCCGGCTTCTGCGGCTTGTAGTTGTAGGTGAACTTGCGGAAGTTCAGCGACACGTTCTCCGTCAGCCGATCCTCGCCGCCGGACCCGCCGACCGAGACGCTGGTGACGATGATCTGTTCCATGTCGATGGTGATGTAATCGACCGGCTTCTCACCGGCCTTGCGGACGGTGAGCGTTCCCTTGCTGATGGCCTTGCCGTTGCAGAGGAACTTGAACAGGGTCGGGGACGCGCGATCGACGTATTTCGTCAGGCTGATGTCCTGGACGGCCACCTTGCCGGCACCCGAGCCGGAGCCCATGTGGGACGTGCCGGACTGCGAGCCGCCCCAGCTCCAGGCAAGAATGTCCATCGACTTCTTGCTCTTCTGATCCTTGTCCTGCGTTTCTCCCTCAATGCCTTCCAGCTTGAGGAACATATCGACAGCCATGGCACGTCACTCCCTTCTTCAGTATCCGCAGAACCGATGCCGACCGGGTCGAGATACGTGACCCCGGACGACGACTGCACTTTCGTTGACGGGGCGCGAACCGGTCGCTCCCCTCCGCCAAGGTGTGAACGAGGCCCGCGCGAGCAGTGGCAGGACCGACTGCGCGGGTCCCCTCCCCTCGCCGGGGAGGGAAGGGATGGGGCCGGCGCCCGGTAAGGCTCGGCCGTGCCTCCCCTCCGATGGTCTCGTCGCCGCGAGAGGGGGGGGGCGCCGTCCGGTCCGGCATCCCCGGACGACGGCGACACCCTCACCGCTCTCAGGATTTCGGGACCGGCAGACGCGAGACGAGGCTCATGCCGACGTCCATTCCCTCCAGTTGGAAGTGGGGCCGCAGGTAGAAGCGCGCCGCGTAATAGCCCGGGTTTTCCTCGTTCTCGAAGATCTCGACCTTTGCGGCCGCCAGCGGCTTGCTTGCCTTGACCTTCTCGGACGAATTGACCGGATCGCCATCGACGTATTGCACGATCCAATCCTGCAACCAGCGCGTCAGTTGATCCTTCTCCATGGTCGAGCCGACCTTGTCGCGGACCATGCACTTCAGGTAATGCGCGAAGCGGCTGACCGCGAACATGTAGGGCAGGCGCGAGGACAGGTTGTCGGAGGCCGTGGCCTCCACACCCTTCTCGCCGAAGAAGCTCTTCGGCTTGTACAGGGACTGCGCCCCGATGAAGGCGGCCTTGTCCGTGTTCTTCCGATGGATCAGCGGGATCAGGCCGGCTTTGGCCAGTTCCGCCTCACGCCGGTCGCTGATCGCGATCTCGGTTGGGCACTTCAGGTCGATCCCCCCGTCATCGGTGGGGAAGGTATGGGTCGGCAGGTTCATGACCTCGCCGCCGGACTGGACGCCGCGGATGCGCACCGTCCAGCCGCAATCCTTGTAGGCGCGGTTGATGTTCACGGCCATGGCGTAGGCCGCGTTCATCCAGGCGTACTTGTCGCCCTGGTGCCCGTCCGTATCCTCCTCGAAGGCGAATTCCTCGACCGGCTCGGTCTTCGCGCCGTAGGGGACCCGCGACAGCACGCGGGGCAGGCAGAGGCCCATGTACCGGGAGTCGTGAGCATCGCGCAGGGACTTCCAGGCCGCGTAGTCCGGCGTGTCGAAGATCTTGCCGATGTCGCGCGGGTTGGCGAGTTCCGTGTAGCTGTCCATCCCCAGGAGCACGGGGTCGGCGGCCGCGAAGAACGGGGCATGGGCGGCGGCGGCGACCTTGCTCAGGTCGCGCAGCAGCGACACGTCCGTCGGCTGATGGTTGAAGTAGTAGTCGCCGATCAGGCACCCGAACGGCTCGCCGCCGAGCTGGCCGAACTCGGCCTCGTAGACCTGCTTGAACAGCGGGCTCTGGTCCCACCGGGCGCCGGGATACTGGCGCAGCTCGCGGTACAGCTCGGTCTTCGAGGCGTTCAGCACGCGGATCTTCAGCGTGGAATCCGTCTCGGAATTCATCACGAGGTAGTTCAGCCCGCGCCAGGCGCTCTCGATGCGCTGGAACTCGTCGGCATGCAGGATCTCGTTGACCTGCGCCGTGAGCTTCTGATCCAGCCGGGCGATCATCTCCTCAATCGTGTCGAGGACGTCGCTCTTCACGACATCCGCGTTCGACATCGCCTGGTTGATCAAGGTGACGACGGCGTTCTCGACTTCCGTCTGGGCCCGGTCGTTGCGCGGCTTGAAGCTCTGCTTCAACAGATCCGAGAACTCTCCGAGGCCACCGGGTTGCGCGGTGGTCTGGTCCTGCCGCTGCTCCAGGCCGGCCGATCCTGCTGACATGGTCGCCTCTCGTTACCCGAATGGTGTCTACCGGCCCGCGGGCTCGCAACCGAACCCGCGCCACCGACCCTGCGGCGCGCGCCCGCCCCCGGGCTGCGCGCGTCCGTTTCCCGCTACTCGGACGCCTCGTCCTGCGGCGCCGGCGCGGCCGGCTTCGTCGTGGTGGCCGCCTGGAGCAACGCGCTCATCTGGGCCGGATCCTTCAGCAGGGCCTGGATCTGATCGCTCGCGGCGGCCTTGCCGTCCATGTATCTCAGGAGGTTCGCGAGCTGTTCGCGGGCCTTCAGGATCTCGGCGAGGGGCTCGACCTGCCGCGCGATCGCGCCGGGCGTGAAGTCTTCCATCTTGTTGAAGCGCAGCTTGACGGACAGCTTCTCGTCCTTGTCGTCCGACAGCTTGTTCGCCACCCGGAACGACGCGCCCGGCTGGATCGCGGCCAGGCGACGCTCGAAGTTGTCCATGTCGAACTCGACGAACTTGCGCTCCCCGACCTTCTCCTTCTCCACGCCGGGATCGTTCCCGGAGAGGTCGGCGAGCACGCCCATGACGAACGGCAGTTCGATGTTCTTCTCGGCGTCGTACGGATCCTCATAGGTAATGTGGACGCGCGGCGGCCGGTTGCGCTTGATGAACTTCTGACTCGAATCGGACATTCCGATCTCCTGCGCCGTCTGCAGTCCACGCCGTGAACCGTGAAGAACTTGAGCTTCGTGCCGAGAACTTGCTGGAAGCGGAGTACGTATTCCGCACGGACCCGAGATTGCCAGACCATGCGCACCGCACAAAAACGAGATTTCAATTCTACTTTGTCTGTTATCTTTTCGCCCGCGCAGCGCTTTCTGAAAAAACGATAAAATCCAGTCCTGTTACGATGTCAAGCTTGTCGATCCTCGGGCAAACATCAATCTCCGTCGCGTGACAAACGAATGCCCGGAAGCACATCCGCCAGGATACTCAGGAAGTCCCTGTTCACCAGCGTGCAGGCGCGATCGGTGAAGAGGGGGATCGGACTCGAAGGCTCGCTCGCACGGTAGAAGGCGCTGACTTCCTTCAACAAAGCGACCGCGACGGCGCGGGACTCGACGGTGAATCCGGCCTCGGCGCCGCTCAGGTCCTGCCGCTCTGGGCTCGCGCCGTCCCGGCCCAGCACGTTCATCATGTGATCGATGCGCAGCTCGAACGACGCTTCCGGCTTCGGGCCGATGTACAGGGTGGCTTCGTCCGCATGATTCGGCAGCAGGGTGCGCAGCATGTCGGAGAAGGGCAAGCCGATCAGGCGCCGGGCCTGGCGCACCAGAAGCTCGGCGGGACTCGAGGGCTCGCACCGCTGGAAGTAGTCCGCGACGGCGGCCAGCGCCGCGGCGGCCTGGGCGGCGGTCGCGACGGGTCCGCCCCGCTTCGGCGCGGGGGCGAGTGCCCCCTCGTCCGCGCCCTCGTCCGCCTCTTCTTCGGGCGCCGCGACGGCGACGTCGGCCGGGCCCAGGAACCGCAGGATGCCCTGGGCCACCTCGCCCAGATGCGGAAGCCGGACGGCGTTCCTGTCCCCCATCCGCTCGGCGGTGAGGGCGCCGATCCGCGCCACCGCCCCGGCCATGACACGGGCCGCCGCCAGCGCCTCCTCCCGCATCTCGGAATCCGATTCGAGCAAGGCCCGTTCGAGTTCGCTGCGGTCGAGCACCGTTTCCCCGTCGCGGGGCGACGCGGCCTCGGTCGTGACGAGGAACGTCCGGTAGGCGATCGGACCGAAGCGGCGATGCTGGAACAGCGGCAGATGCTGGAGCGGCATGATCATCGACGGGAGATCGTCGAACTCCTGCAGCACGACCGCCCGGTAGCCGTAATCGCCGTCCTCGCCCCGGGGGTGGATCTCGTCCCACATCCCGGTCAGCAGGTCGGCCACGAGGTCGAGGCAGCGCGCGCAGTCGGCGAACTGACGGTCGAGCGCCATGAGGCGGCTCGCGACCGAGAGCAACCGAAGATCGTGGGTGCGCTTGAGGAGCGCGTCGAGCGAGCGGAACTCGGCCTTGAAGTCGATCGTCGTCCGGTCGAAGGCGACGAGTTCACCCGTTTGCTTGCGCTCGAAATAGGCGATCGGGAGGAAATACCCCGCCCTCGCCATGAACTGCGAGAACTGGGTGTCGTCCTCGATGTCGAGATCCGGGCCGCACAGATCGTCCGGCGACACCGGCTTGGCAATCTCGGCAAGATCCATTGAGGCCATCGGGCAGCCGATCACATGGGACAGGGAGCCCGCGCCGCTGCCGGCACCGGTGCCTCCCCACGACCCGGGCTGAACCCGACCGCTCCGCTGAGGCGGTCAGGCCGAAAAGGACCCGTCCGGCGCGCGTCCCGCGGCCGGATCGGATCGGGTGCGGCGCGTCACTCGCCTTGGAGCCGCGCCTCGACCCGGCGGTTTTCCGGGGCCGCGGGATCCTGCGTGCGAGGACGGCTCTTGCCGAAGGCCTTCGCCTGGAGGCGGTTCGCCTGCACGCCGCGCTCCTCCAGATAGTGGACTACCGCCTGCGCCCGCCGCGAGGACAGATCCATGTTGAACCCGTCGCTGCCCTTCGCGTCGGTGTGGCCTTCCACCATGAAGCTGGAATGGTCCAGGCTCGCCCCACGCAGGGCCTTGGCGAACTCGTCGAGGTTGGCCTTGGCGCCGTCTGTGAGCGTATCGCTGTTATAGTTGAAGGTGACGATCAGGTCGAAACCGCTGCTGATCTTCGGCCGCGTGCCGGTCGTCTTTGCGCACTCGCTCTCGGCTCCGATGCAGAGCGAGCGCGATGCGCCGAGATCCTTGCGCGAGAAGTGCTTTTCGATATCCGCCGCGGTATAGGCCGGCTTCGATTGAGCCAAGGCCGCCGTCGTCAACAGGCACGAAACGACACCAAAAATCAAATTTGACCGGAACATCGTTAAGCCCACCGTGAGTGGGTCGACTATGCGTGGCAGTTCATGTACTGTCAAGACGCCTGTTGCCTAATTTTTAAGACTCCGGAAGACAGCCGAATGCAATCCTCTCCTAAGCAGGAAAAACGGATAGCTCGCCTGAAAACACCCAATTCCGGCGACGAATTAGTCTTGTTGAAAATGGATGGCAGCGAAGGTCTGAGCGAGTTGTTCGAGTATCGTATCGACTCGCTGAGTCCCACCAAGAATATTGATTTCACCAATTCGATCGGGCGTCTTTGCACCATCACCGTGGGAAGCTATGGCGGGGCGACCCGTTACTTTAACGGCATCCTCGTCGAAGCACAGTGGACCGGCATGAGCCAGAGCCTCTATGCCTATCACTTGGTGCTGCGGCCCTGGCTCTGGCTGCTCGGCCGGCGGTCCAATTGCCGGATTTTCAACAAGAAGACCGTCATCGCGATCCTTCGCGAAGTCCTCGATGAGGGGAGCCTCGGTCGCTACGACATCAAGGCAAATGAAGGCGACTACCCGGAAATCGAATACTGCGTCCAATACCGCGAAACGGATCTGGATTTTGTATCTCGCCTGATGGAGGAGTTCGGCCTCTACACGTTCTACGAACATTCCGACGGGCAGCATATTCTGGTCGTCGCCGACTCGAAATCCTGCCACCAGAAGGTCGAGCTGCCGGGGGGCAAGCTCCCTTACGTGGAGTTGGCGGGCCAGAATCGCCGCCTGTCGGAGCATCTCTACCAGTGGACCGCCGAGCGCCGGTTCCGCACCGGCAAGTATACGCTCAACGACTTCGACTACATGAAGCCGACCGCCGACCTGAAATCCGATTCCTCGGGCTCCGAAGGCTACAAGGACGCGAAGCTGGAGGCCTACGATTACCCCGGGCGCTTCACGGAGCGGGACCGGGGCAAGACGCTCTCCCGCATCCGGCTGGAGGCCGAGCAGGCGCTGGACTACCGCAAGCATGCCCAGGGCGATGCCATCAGCCTGTATCCCGGCGGCCTCGTCACGCTGGACAAGCATCCGACCGACGACGCGGAGTACCTCGTCGTCCGCTCCGTGCACAGCATCGTCGCGGAGGCCTACGCGACGGGCGCCGGCTCGGGCGCGGATGAAATCTACAGGGGCCATTACGAGCTCCTGAAAAGCTCGCGGTCGTTCAGGGCCCCCCTCGCCACGCCGAAGCCGATGATTCGCGGCCCTCAGACCGCCATCGTCGTGACGCGCGAGAACGCCAAGGGCGAGGAGATCGATGTCGACGAGGAGGGGCGCATCTTCGTGCAGTTCCACTGGAACCGGGACAAGAAGCGCATCTCCCGCCCGGTCCGGGTCGCCCAGATGTGGTCCGGCAAGGCCTGGGGCTGGCAGTTCATCCCCCGGGTCGGCCAGGAGGTGGTCGTCGAGTTCCTCGAAGGAGACCCGGATCAGCCGATCGTCGTGGGCGCCGTCTACAACAAGGATTACAAGTATCCGTACTCGCTACCCCAGAACAAAACCATGTCCGGCGTCAAATCGGATTCGAGCAAGGGGCATAACGGCTACAACGAATTCGTCTTCGAGGACAAGAAGAACGAGGAGAACGTCCGCTTCCGGGCCGAGAAGGATCACGATTCGGTGGTGCGCCACGCCGAAACCCGCATCATCGGCGAAACCTTCGAGACCGCCGTCGGCTCGCCCTCCCGCGCCACGACGCTCAAGAACGGCGACGAGTCCCTGAAGGTCGAGAGCGGGAACTGGAACGGGGACGTCGCCGAGAAGATCCACTTCAAGGCGGGCAGCGAAATCGTCCTCGAAGTCGGCGCCAGCAAGATCACCATGACGGTCTCGACCCTCAAGATCGAATCCGGGCAGATCAAGATCGAGGCCGTCAGCGAGATCGAGCAGACCGCTCCGCTGATCAAGATCAACTGAGGCGTCCATGACGAGGCTGCGCTTCAGCACCGTTCAGGAAGTCTTCGACGCGCTTCCCACCCTGCGCGACGACATGGAGGCCGAGCCCACGAACGAGGCGCCGGTCCCCTATCTGCAACGCCTCGGCGACAGCCGCACGCCCGAGGACGGCATCGCTTTCTGCGCCTATGTCCTGGGACGCCGGGAGGCGGTCTGGTGGGCCTGCCAGTGCGTGCGCCTCCTCGTGCCGGGCGCGGCGGAGTTCAAGGGCCTGCAAGCCGCCGAGGCCTGGGTGCGCGACCCCGAGGAGGAGCAGCGGCTGGCCGCCCTCGCCTGCGCCACCGGCGGCGACCGGCGCTGCCCCACGACGTGGCTCGCCCTGGCCGCAGGTTGGTCCGGCGGCAACATTGCGAGGCCGGGGCATGGGACGGTGATGGCCGCGCCCCACTACACCGCCAAGGCGGTGCGGGTCGCCATCCTCGGGGGCCTCTCCCGGGTCGTCGCCCGCGAGCGCGCCGCCTGCCTGCGGCAGTGCCTGGAAGGGGGCGTGCGCCTCATGCAGGCCCCATAGTCCGCCCGCAGCCGGATACCGGTCCGGCGCGGGGAGCGGGTCTTCCCGGTAGGCGCGGCCCTTTCCCGTCGGCGGCGCGGGATTTGAATCGATCGCCGCTCTTCTTGTGCGGTAAGATTGATGAGATTTTATCAGGACTGATCAAGACGCCCGGATGCGCGCGCCCGCGCCTTTCGGTACATCGATCGAGCCGCGGCCGGACCGGCGCGGTGGAACGGGAGCCTGTCCGGCACGATGCCGCTGAGCCTGATCATCGAGAACGAGACCAGCCTGCCGGATGGCGGCCCGCTGAGTTTCACGACCAGCGGGACGCGCGGTCTCGATATCGGTCGGGATCAGTATTTGGACTGGACGCTACCGGATTCCTCGCGGGCGATCTCGGGGCGCCACTGCGAGGTCCGCTGGCGGGACGGGGGATACTGGCTGCACGACGTCTCGCGCAACGGCACCTTCGTCAACCAGACAATGCATCGCCTCCAGGAGCCGCATTGCCTGCGGACGGGGGACCGGCTCTACATCGGCCATTACGTCGTCCGCGTCGAGATCGACGGCGAGGCGCCGCGAGCGCCCGTCCCCGCCCCCGAGCGCGTCCGGGGCCACGATCTGCAGGATCCCTGGTCGGCGAGCGAGGACGCGGCGCCGCGGATCTCGCGGGGGGACCTGCGCGCCGCCGACCCCCGCCCGGCCCGGGCCGACTACCCCGACTGGCGGATGGACCTGCCGCCCCCGCCGGCCGAACCGGCCTTCGCGCCGATCCCCGAGCCCCGTCCGGGTCCCGCGCCGGTGGAGCCGCCCGCCTGGGCCGCCCCGCCTGCCGGACCGGGATCACCCTGGAGCGATCCGCCCTCCGGCCGGGGGCCTGGCCCGGCATCGCCGGCCGACAATCCCTGGGGGCAGCCGACCCTCGGCACGGAACCGCTCCGGCGCGCCGAGCCCCCGCGCATGCCGAGCCCGCCGCCCCCTCCCCCGCCTCCTCCCCCGCCGCCCTTCGAGGAGTCCTTCGCGCCGCTCCCCGGCCTCGACAGGAATGCCGCGCCCCAGGGGCCCCAGGGGCCACAGGCTGCCGCGGACGCGTTCGTGCAGCGGTTCGCGAAGGGCGCGGGCGTATCCGCCGACCTGTTCGACTGGCGCGACCCCGGCGATTTCGCCGAGGATCTCGGCGCCCTGACGCGGCTCTCCATCGAGAACCTCAAGCAGTTGCTCGTCGCGCGGGCCGAGACGAAGCGGGCGGCCCGCGCGGCGAGCCAGACCATGATCCAGGCCCTCGACAACAACCCCCTCAAGTTCACGCCGACCGTCGAGGATGCGCTGCGCATCCTGTTCGGCCGCCCCACGAGCGGCTACCTGCCGCCCCGCCGCGCCATGGAAGAGGGTTTTCGCGATCTGAAGGCCCATCAGGTCAAGGTCTACGCGGCGATGCAGCACGCCGTGCGCCTGCTGCTCCAGGACCTCGACCCGGACGCCATCGAGGCGTCCCTGGGCGATGACCGGGGGTTGAATGCCCTGCTCGGGTCACGCAAGGCGCGCCTGTGGGACCTCTATGCCACGCGGTGGGACACGATGACGGCCGCCCACGACGATGGAATGGAAGATGCGTTCATGCGCTTCTTCTCGGAATGTTACGATCGGGGCGACACGTAGCGCGGCGAACACTCGCTATCCCCGAATTTGTGAGAGGCTCTTATTGACGGGATTTGCCGATCGTACCGGGCCTCGACCCACGTCACATTTGGCAGGTGATGCGCCATGATTACGGGCCCGAGGATTACTGAGGAAGCCGGGTTTCTTGGCTGACAGGCTTCGTCCGGGTGGGTTATACAGCATCCTTGGTAAGGGCAGTGCGGATGTCTTGGAACAGCAAGATCGTTTGGTCTGAGGGCCTGTTCCTGCGTCCGCATCACTTGCAGCAGGCCGACCGCTACCTCGAGAACCTCGTCGAGAGCCGTGTCCGGCATCTGACGCCCTATCCGTGGGGTTTCTCCCATCTGGAGATCGACCGCGACTTGGCGCAGCAGAGCCGCTTCTCGGTGCGCCGCGCCACGGGGATCATGCCCGACGGGACGCCGTTCGACATCCCGGGGCAGTCCCCCCTGCCGCCGCCCCTCGACGTGCCGCAGGATGCCGGCAAGAAGATCCTCTGGCTGATGATGCCGGTGGCGACGCCCAACAGCCGGGAGGTCGAGGCCGCCGAGGCGGAGAGCGCGAGCCGCTTCTACCCCGCGACCGAGACCTTGATCGACTCGACCTCGGCGCTGCGCGTCGAGGAGGAGATCGAGATCGCCCATCCCCGCCTCACCTTCGATCTCGGCCGGGGCGCCAAGCCGGGCTACGTGGCGCTGGCGATCGGGCGGGTGGTCGAGGTCCGCGACCGGGCGATCGTGCTGGACGAGCGCTTCGCGCCGCCGCTCCTGGTCTGCGCCGCGCATCCCGTCGCGACGGGCTGGATCGACCGCGTGATCGGCTGGATCGAGAACAAGCTCGAGGAGCTGGCCCGCTACGCCGCGGACCCGACGGCCGGCGGCGGCCTCCAGAGCGCCGACTACTTCATGCTCCAGGTGCTGAACCGGACCATCACGGTCCTGCACCATCAGCGCGGCTCCCGCTACGTCCACCCCGAGCGGCTCTACGAGGAGTTCCTCCGTCTCGCCGGCGAGCTCGCGACCTTCGCCACCGAGGAGCGGCGGGCGCAGACCTACCCGGCCTATGACCACGACAACCTGGAGACCGTGTTCGAGCCGCTGCTGCGCGACATCCAGCACTTCCTCAGCGCGCCCCTGAGCCGGCGCGCGATCCGCCTCGAACTGATCGAGCGCGCGCAGAACGCCTTCATCTCGACGATCCGGGACCGCGCCCTGTTCCGCAACTCGGCCTTCGTGATCGAGGTCTCGGCCCGGCGCCCCCTGAGCGAGATCCAGACGCAGTTTCCCCACCTGTTCAAGGTCGGCCCGAACACCAAGATGAACGAGATCGTCCACGCCCACCTGCCGGGCGTCGGCCTCGTCCACCTGCCGACGCCGCCGGCGCAGATCCGGGCGATCTCCGATCACGTCTACTTCCTGCTCGACCGGCAATCGCCGCTCTGGCCGGAATTCAGCGTCGCGAGTTCCATCGGCCTGCACTTCGCCGGCGACTGGCCGGAACTCCAACTGGAACTGTGGGCGGTGCAGGAGGGACGTCGCTGATGGGCGCCACCGTCGCCCCGGGCGCCCTCCCCCGGGAGCGCGCCCCGTGAGCGCCCCGTTCGACCCCTTCGGTCGCGGGGACCGGACGATCATCGTGCCGAATCCCGCGGGCCGCCGCGCGCCGCAGGCGCCGTCCTCGCCCCTTGCGCCTCCCCCCGCGCCTCCCCCCTACCCGCCGCCCGGCGGGATGCCGTACCAGCCCGCGCCGGCCGCCGAAGCCCAGCCCGATGCCTGGGCGGCCCCGCGCCCGTCCCCAGCGATGCCGCCCGACGAGGCGGAGGGCCAGCGGGCGCGGGCGCTCGTGCTGAAGCGCGACATCGTCGCCGCCGCCAACAAGAACCCCTACCTCAAGGCCGCTGGCCCCCTGCTGCTGCTGTTCGGGCGCTTGCGCGTCCAGCTCTCCCGGGCCTCCTTCGCGAACTTGATGGAGCAGGTCGCGGCGGCCATCGAGGATTTCGAGAAGGAGGCCCGCACCGCCGGCGCCCCGGCCGACCAGACGCGGATTGCCAAATACGTCGTCTGCGCCACGGCCGACGACGTGGTGCAGAACATCCCGACGAACGAACGGCATGTCTGGACGCAGTACAGCATGTTGAGCCGGTTCTTCGGCGAGCTGACCGGAGGCGTCCGCTTCTTCGAGGAACTCGACCGCGCCAGGATCGACCCGACGGGCAACTACGACCTGCTCGAACTCCAGTTCGCCTGCCTCGCGATGGGATTCCAGGGGATCCACCGGACGTCGGCCGGCGGTGCCGCGACCCTCCAGCAGATCCAGCGCAACCTCTACGAGCTGCTCCGGCGCGCCCGCCCGGCCGACCGCGAGATCTCGCCGCGCTGGCAGGGCCTCGCGATCGCGCCCGTCACGGCCCGCGCGGAAATCCCCATCTGGGCGATCGGGTCGATCGTCGGCGCCCTCCTCGTGGGCTTCTACATCCTGCTGCGCTTCATGCTCGCGGGGAGCACCGAGGCGACGGCCACCGCGCTCGTCGCCGTGCATCCGACGACCGAGCTCGGCATTCAGCGCCGCGTCTACACGCCCCCTCCCCCGCCTCCGCCGCCGCCGCCCACCAGCCCCACGGCGAAGCTCCGCTCCGCCCTCCAGGACGACATCGCGGCCCAGAGGATCACGGTCGGCGAGGCGGGCAACCAGATCATGCTGCGGCTGGCCTCGGCCATGTTCGCGCCGGGCGACGCCACGGTGAAGCCGGAGTTCCGGGCCCTGCTCGAACGGCTCGGCAAGCTGCTGCGGACGCAACCCGGCGCGATCAAGGTGATCGGGCATACCGACAGCGCGCCGATCAAGAACGTCCGCTTCCCGTCGAACTTCCACCTGTCCCTGGAGCGGGCCAAGGCCGTCGGGCAGATCCTGGGCGCCGCCGTGGGCCAGCCCGACCGGGTCGCCACCGAGGGGAAGGGCGCGGACGTGCCGATCACCTCCAACGACACGCCGGAGGGACGCGCGCGAAACCGGCGCGTCGAGATCCTCATCCCCCGTGGCGGCTGAGCCGCTCCCATCGTCCGCCGACGAGCCGAATCGATGCGCCTTCCCGATCCGTCCTGCGTGAGCGTTTTGCGATGAACCTGGTCGCCTGGCTCCGCCTCGGCTTCATCGTGGCCGGCGCCCTCGCCCTGTGCGCCCTGGTCTGGTGGGGCGGCCCGCTGGTGGCGGTGGCGGACGTGCGCCCCCTCGATCCCGTCTGGGTCCGGCTGCCCCTCTGCGCCCTCGTCCTCCTCGGGGCCGCCGGCTATGTGGGCTTCGTCCTCTACCGGCGGCACAGGGCCATCCGGGCGCTGGAGGCCGAGATGGCGGCCGGCGACGAGGTGCCGGAGAACGACCGCGAGGTGCTCCAGGCATCCATGCGCGATGCCCTCGCGACGCTCCGCACCGCGGAGGGCGGCAAGGGCCATCACCTCTCCGAGCTGCCCTGGTACATCATAATCGGGCCGCCGGGCTCGGGGAAGACCACCGCCCTCGTCAATTCCGGCCTGAAATTCCCCCTCGCCCGCGCGGCGACGCCGAAGGCCATCGCCGGCAGCGGCGGCACCCGCTACTGCGACTGGTGGTTCACCGACGAGGCGGTGCTGATCGACACCGCCGGCCGCTACACCACGCAGGATTCCGATCCCCGGTCGGACCGCCAGAGCTGGACCGCCTTCCTCGACATCCTGAAGAAGCACAGGCCCCGGCAGCCGCTGAACGGGGTCATCGTGGCGATCAGCATCGCGGACCTCCTGACCTCCGACGAGGCCGAGATCGCCGCCCACGCGACCGCCGTGCGCAAGCGCCTCCTCGAACTGAACGAGCGCCTCGGGATCGACTTCCCGGTCTACGTCCTGTTCACCAAGGCCGACCTGCTGGCGGGATTCCAGGAATTCTTCGGCCACCTGCCCGAGGCGAGCCGGCGCATGGTCTGGGGCCATACGTTCCAGACGGACGAGAAGACCCGCAACATGATCGGCGACGTGCCGGCGGAGTTCGATGCGCTCGTCGAGCGCGCCAACGCCTGGCTGCCGGACAGGCTCCAGGACGAGCCGAACCCGACCTCCCGCGTGGTGCTGTTCGGCTTCCCGAGCCAGATCGCCTCGGCGAAGCCGCGCATCGTCGATTTCCTCAACCGCGTCTTCGAACCCTCGCGCTACCATGTCAGCGCGACGCTGCGCGGCTTCTACTTCACCTCCGGCACCCAGAACGGGACGCCGATCGACCAGTTGATCGGCTCGCTTTCGCGCAGCTTCGGCGCGCAGGAGGTCGGCGCCGGCGCCTATTCGGGCCAGGGCCGCAGCTACTTCCTCACCGATCTCCTGAAGACCGTCATCATCGGCGAGGCCGGCTGGGTCTCCACCGACCGGCACGCGGTGCGCCGCTCCAACCTGATGCGGCTCGGGGCCTATGCCGGGCTCGCCGTGACCTCCGCGGTCCTCGTCGGCCTGTGGTGGACGAGCTACCTGCGCAACAGCCAGCTCGTGCAGCAGAGCAACACGCTCCTGGCGAAGTACCAGGGCGAGGCGAGCGAGATCCTCCGCGAGCCGGTGGTCGCCGACCGGAACCTCGCCCGCGTGGTGCCCCTCCTCAATACGCTCCGCTTCATGCCGGCCGGGTATTCCAGCCGCCACGAGGCCACCCCGGTCCTGGCGACCTTCGGCCTCAGCCAGCGCGACCGCCTGAATTCGGCGGCGCTCACCGCCTACCATGCGGGGCTCGAACGCCTCTTAAGGCCGCGGCTGATCTTCCGCCTGGAGGAACAGCTCGAAGCCAACAGGAACAACCCGGGCTTCCTCTACGAGGCCCTCAAGGTCTACCTGATGCTCGGCGGGCGCCCCGAGGCTCCCCCCGACCGGGACCTCATCATCGCCTGGATGCGGCGGGACTGGGCGGAGAACCTGTTCCCCGGCGCCGGGTACGCCAAGGGCCGCGAACTCCTCGAAGAGCACCTTCAGGCGATGCTCGACCTGGAGGACGGCCAGCCGCTCCTCGTCTCGGTCAACCAGTCCCTCGTCGACGATTGCCAGCGCACGCTCGCCCGGCTGAGCATCGCCGAGCGCGCCTACGAGCTGCTCCGCTCCGATGCGCGGACCGCCTCGCAGCGCGACTGGACGGCGCTGAAGGCCGGCGGACCGGACGCCTCGCTGGTCTTCGAGGTGGTCGGCGGCGGCGACCTCGACCGGGTGCGCGTACCCTTCTTCTTCACCTATGACGGGTTCTTCGAAGCCTTCATCGACCGGTTCGGCGACGTCGCCGAGGCCGCCGAGCGCGACCGCTGGGTGCTGGGGCCCGCCGGCGAGCAGCAGGCCTATACGGCGCAATACGGGTCGCTGTTCGGGGACCTGTTCAAGCTCTACGCCCGCGACTTCGTCCCCGCCTGGAAGCAGGCGCTGGGGAAGCTGAAGATGCGTCCCCTCCTGAGCGACAAGCCCCGCTACATCGCCCTCCAGGCGGTGGCGGCGCCGACCTCGCCCCTGCGGCAGATCCTCGAATCGCTGCGTGACGAGACCCAGTTGACCCGGGAGCGCGACACCCACGCCAAGGGCGACACCCGCGCGAAGGGCGACCGGGTGGACCGGGCCAAGGCCGCCGTGGGGAAGGCCGCCGCCGACATGGCGGAACGGGCCGTCGCGAGCCGGCTTCCGGGCGGACTGGCGGGGACCGGGATCGTCTCCCGCAGCGGGGCGGAGCGCTTCGCGATCCCCACCAACGAGGCGCCGGGCGCCACCATCGAGGCCGCCTTCCGGCCCTATCACGTCCTCCTCGACGGCGAGCCCGGCCGGCGCGCCGTCGATACGCTGATGGCCGGCCTCAGCGAGATCAAGACCGCCGCGCTCCAGGCTCTGAACCCGAACGAGGCGGCGCAGGCGAACAACACGCTCGTCACCCAGGCCCGCGCGCTCCACGCCCTGGCGGCCCGGTTCCCGCCGCCGTTCGAGACGATGATCCGGGGCATCGCCGCCGAGTTCGAGGGCAGCGCCACCGGCGCGGCGGTCTCGCAGGTCGCCCAATCCCTCGGCGAGCAGGTGATCCGGGATTGCCAGCAGATCGTGACGAACCGGTATCCCTTCGCCCGCGCCAGCGAGCGGGAGACGCCGCTTGCGGATTTCGCGCGGCTGTTCGGCCCGGGGGGCATCCTCGACCGCTACTTCGCGACCAACCTCGCCTCCCACGCCGACCGGTCCCGCCCGCAATGGGTCTGGCGGCAGGACGATCAGGTGGCGCGGGCCTTCTCCGCGAACACGCTGCGCGAGTTCCAGCGGGCCTCGGAGATCCGCGAGACGTTCTTCCCGACGGGCGGGAACATGCCGGCCTTCGCCTTCGCGGTGACGCCGCTGACCCTCAGCGCCGACGTGTCCAAGGCGAAGCTCGACGTGAACGGGACGGTGCTGGAGACGCAACAGGGCGTCAACGCGCCCGTGACGATGCAATGGCCGGGCCCCACCGGCCTCGGCCGGACGGCGATCACCCTGGATTTCGGCTACGGCACGCAGCCCATCGTGATGGAGAAGACCGGGGTCTGGTCGCTCTTCCGGGCGCTCGATTCCGGCTCCGTGCTGAAGCAGGGCGACAACATCGTGGCGACCTTCGTCGTCGGGGGGCGCCAGCTCTCCTATCAGATCAACGTCAGCGCGCTCACCAACCCCTTCGTCCTTCCGGCGTTGCGGGACTTCCGCTGCCCGTCCGGGATCTGACGGCCATGCGGTTCGCCCTCTATGGCAAGCTTCCGGCCAAGCGCGATTTCGTCGCCGTCGGAACCTGGCGCGGCTTCCTGGCCACCTTCGAGCCGTGGTTGCAGCAGGGGATCGCGTCGAGCCGGGCGCAGCTCGGCGCGACGTGGCAGGACACCTACCTGCACGCGCCGATCTGGCGCTTCTGGATCGGCCATGCGGTCTGCGGGATGACGACGCTCGGCGCCCTCATGCCCTCCGTCGACGGTGTCGGGCGGTACTTCCCCCTCGTGCTCGCGGCCGGCGCCGAGGCCGAGGAGACGCTGCCGAACCCGGAAACCGAGGCCCACGACGCGTGGCTCGGCGCGGCCGAGGACATCCTGCTCGGCGCCCTCGGGCCGGACGCGACGCTCGACGGGGTGACGGCTGCCCTCGCCGGCCTCGGCCCGCCGGCGGCGATCTCCGGCGCGGGGGTGGTCCCCGGCCTCCTGCGCCTCGGCCGGAACACGCTGGCCGGTCCCCTCGACGGCGACCCGGCGGCCTCCTTCGCCGCCTTGCGCAGCGCGGACCGCGACCGCGGCAGCGCCGGATCGAGCTACTGGTGGACGACCGGCGGGGCCGCCTTCCCTCCACGGGTGATGATGGCGACCGGCCTGCCGGATCCCACCGCCTTCGCGCATTTCCTCACCAGCAGCCAAGAGGCAGGGACCCTCGCATGACGCCGCGATCCCTGGATCCGTTCGCCGTCCCGCTGGCCGAGCCGGCCAAGCCATACCGGCCGCCCTTCCGGTGCGCCGCCGCGACCGATACCGGCCGGGTGCGCCAGATCAACGAGGACAGCTACCTCCTCGCTCCCGAGATCGGCGTCTTCGCCGTGGCAGACGGGATGGGCGGCCACGCGGCCGGCGACGTCGCGAGCGCGACCACCGTCGAGTGCCTCGCCTCGATCGGCACGGCGGTCTCCCCCGGCGACCTGTTCTCGCGCACCCAGGACCGCATCCTGCGCGCCAACATGGCGATCCAGGACCTGGCCCGGGACCGGGGGCACATCATCGGTACGACGGTCGCCGTGTTGCTCGCCTTCGAGGACGACTTCGCCTGCGTCTGGCTCGGCGACAGCCGGATCTACCGGATCCGCGACGGGGCGATCGCCCAGTTGTCCCGCGACCATACCGAGATCCAGCAGCTCCTCGACGCCGGAACGCTCACCCCCGAGGAAGCGAGGGTGTATCCGCGCCGCAACGTGGTGACCCGGGCCGTGGGCGTCCAAGCCGAGCCGGAACTGGAGATGATCCACGGGGCGATGGAGGCGGGGGACGTGTTCCTGATCTGCTCCGATGGGCTGACCGGCCATGCCGAGCCCGCGCAGATCCTCGCCGAACTGGACGGCGCCGACCCGCAGGCGGCCTGCGACGCGCTCATCGCCCTCGCCCTCGCCGATGGAGGCACGGACAACGTGACGGTCGTGGTGGTGCGGTACGAACCGGAGCCCGTGGCGGTCGATCCGCCGGGCCCGGTGGATGCGTAGGGTACAAGGTCCGCTCATGAGCGAAGAGACGATCATCGTCGCCGCGCCCAACGGACGCCTGCCGCCGGGCACGCGGCTCAACGGGCTCTACGAGGTCGAGGCGTTCATCACGTCCGGCGGGATGGGCGACATCTACCGCGGCCGCGCGATCGTCACGCGCGATGCCGTGGCCATCAAGACGATCCGGCCCGACATGGCCCGCAACGAGATGGCGCTCTCGCTGTTCCGCAAGGAGGCCTCGTCGCTGCACAACCTGCACCACGAGGCGATCGTCCGCTACTTCGTGTTCACGAACGATCCGGTTCTCGGCATCCCCTACCTCGCGATGGAGTTCGTCGAGGGCGAGGCGCTCTCCGACATCCTCCGGCGCGGCGCCCTCGGCACGGAAGAGATCCGGGTGCTGATGCACCGCCTCGCCCTCGGGTTGCAGGCCGCCCACCAGCACGGCATCATCCACCGTGACCTCTCGCCGGACAACATCCTCGTGCCCGAGGGCGATGTCAGCCGCGCGAAAATCATCGACTTCGGGATCGCGCGCTCGCCGCTCGGCGACGGCACGCTGATCGGCAGCGGCTTCGCCGGCAAGATGAACTACGTCTCGCCCGAACAGCTCGGCCTCTTCGGCGGGGAGGTCGGCCCGCGCTCGGACATCTACAGCCTCGGCCTCGTCATCGCCGAGGCGGCCCGCGGCAAGCACCTCGACATGGGCACGAGCCATGTCGAGGTGATCGAGAAGCGGCGCCGGGTCCCGGAAATCTCCGGCATCGACCCGATCCTTCGCCAGATCCTCCAGCGGATGCTGCAGCCCAACCCGAAGGACCGCCCCGCCAGCATGGGGGAGATCGCGGACTGGATCCCGCTTCCCGTGGGCGGCCGGCGGGGACGCCTGTGGGGTCTCGCGGGTCTCGCGGCCGTGCTCCTCGTCGCGGCCGGCGGGGGCGCGGCCTACCTGACGGGCGCCCTCGATCCGAGCGTCTTCCGCGGCGCGGTGCCGAGCAAGCCGGCGCCCGGCCCGGGCGACACGGTCGACCTGCCGCCGAAGGCGCCGGATCCGCTCTCGCCGCCGGCCGGTTCGGACCTGCCCGGCCCGGCGACGGACCGGCCGGGCGCTTCCGCCCTGGACAGGCGCGGTGGCGCCGGGCCCGAGGACGTTCCTCAACCCGGGACCGACCCGCGCGACACCCCCGCACCGGGGGGGCCGCCCCCCGACGAGCCGACCGCCCCGCCGCCGGCCTCCGGCCGCGTGGCCAGCCTCGATCAGGTCCGCGATTTCCTGCGCGACTATTCCGGCGGCCGCTGCTTCTTCGTCGCCCCCGTCACGGTCGCGGTCAACGACACGACGATCGAGGCCTACGGGGCGACGCCGGCTCCGTTCATGGCCTTCGACGAAGCGTTCCAGCGCACCCTCGGCTTCGAGCCGGAGATCAACCTCCGCCAAGTGACGGCGGCCCAGTGCCCGATGGTCGACTTCCTCGCCCGCCGGAGCGCCACCCAGCGGACGGTGCCGCAGCCGACCCTGACCCTGAAATCCTTCATCCTGCGCCGGGGGGACGAGCTGGTGGCGCGGGCCGAGTCGCGGCCCGACCGGCCCGTGGAGTTGCTTCTCATCTCGGACGATGGGATCGTCCACAACTTGGCGAACTATACCACCCGGTCCGGCAACACCCTGAACTTGAAGCTGCGCCTGATGCCGGCCGAGCAGAGCGCCGACGCGACGCCGCAGCTTCTGATCGCGCTGGCGAGCAGCCGCCCCCTGGTCGCCCTTCAGGCGGCCCTGAAGGGCGGCCCGCTCACGGCGGAGCGTTTCAGCCGGATCCTCGGCGAGGAGGCGACACGGGGCCAAATTCCGGGCCTGACCGTGAAGTATTTCAAGCTCAATGGAGGCTGAGGCGGTGCCCCACGCTCCGGCGGACGCTGGCGGAGTCATCCGGTGAAGACGCGGACCACCCTCGGAAGCGGTCTGACGGAGGAGGCGTGCCTCTCCGAGATGATGCGCTTGCGCGGCGTGGCGCGCTGCGACGCCTGCGGCCGGCCGGGGGACTTCGTGCCCACCGGCAAGCACCGGGCGTTCGCGTGCACGGGCTGCGGGCACAAGGTCTATCCCTGCCAGGGGACGCCGTTCTCCAAGCCGCACCCCCCCCTGAACCACTGGTTCCGCGCGATCGACGCCCGGGCGCGGGGACGTCCGATCGGCCCCCGCGAGCTGGCCCGCGACCTCAAGACCTCGCGCATCCTCGCCGAGCACATCGGCGCGCGGGTCATGGCCCTGGAGGACGAGGGCCCCCGGGGGACGCCCCCGGTGGACTGGTTCGATGCCGTGGCCGCGTTCACGGGCGAGCGCCTCCATGCCGAGCGGGCGACCCGGGTGCATCCGCGCGGGGACGACCGCGCCGAGACCCCGTGGCGGACCCTGGTGTCCCTCGTGCATCCCGCCGACCTCTCGTGGCGCCCCCTCGTCGGCTCGGCCCTGATCGCGCTTCTCGTGTGCACGGCCATCGGGATCGGGTGGCTGGTCGTGCCGGACGAGCCGGACGAGGACCCGGACCTCGCCCAGGCGACGGCCATCCTGTCGCTGGCCTCGGACCAGCCCGTCATCCTCGTCTCGCCCGACGTCGCGGACCAGCTCTACGACGTGACGGATGCCGACCCCACCCCGGCCTCGCCGCTCGCGCCCGTCATCAAGCTGGCGCCGCCGGGGGTGGAGCTGAAGCGGGTGCCGCTGGCCGATGCGCGCCCGATCGCGCGGCCCTCGGTGAAGCTGGCGCCGGCGGTCGGCAAGTCGATCCTCCAGGGCGACCTCGCGGATGCCCGCCGCCGTGCGTCGGACCGGCCCGAACTCGCCGCCTACGCCTCGCTGGCCACCGCGCTGGAGGGCAACGGGACCCGCAACCCCGACGAACTCCTGGTCTTCGGTCCCATGCGGATCCGCCGGTACCTCGTCGAGAAGATCGTGCAGGCGGCCCGGATCACGAGCATGGATCCGGTGCTGCTGATGGCCATCGCCGACAAGGAATCGAGTTTCGCCACGGAGGTCCAGGCGCAGACCTCCTCGGCGACGGGCCTGTTCCAGTTCATCGAGAAGACGTGGCTGGGCGTGGTCCGGGACTTCGGAAGCTACTACGGCATGGAGCGGGATGCCCGCCTCTGCGCCGGCGAGCTGCCGCCGGCCGACCGGCTGCGCATCCTGACGCTCCGGCGCGACGCCTACTTGTCGGCCGTGTTCGCCGCCGAGATGCTGAAGCGGGACGGCGACCGGATCGCCCGTCGCCTCGGCCGCCCCCTCACCGGGGGCGAAACCTACCTCGTCCACTTCCTCGGCCCGGACGGCGCCGAGCGCCTGATCAGCCGGGCCGTGGACGCCCCCAACACGGCCGCCGCCGACCTCCTGCCGAAACCCGCCGAGGCGAACCGGCCGATCTTCTTCTCGTCCGCCTCCGACGGGACGGTCCGCCGCCTCTCGGTCAGCGCCGTGCGCGACAAGTTCGAAACCATGATCGGCCTGCGCCTGAGCCGGTACCGCGACGTCCACGCCTTGACGCGGACCGAGAACAAGACCGCCTCCAGCGGCTCGGAACCCCCGAGGCCGGCCCCGTGAGGCAACCGGCGCCTGCGCGCTTCGCCGCGACGCCGCCGCAGGGTTCGGCGCCGGCTGGCCGGACATTCAACGAGAAGCCGCCGGCCGCCCAGAATGCGGAGCCGGTGAAGGAACGGGAGGACACCGTGGCACGTCACACGACATCACAGACCATCGGCCGCCTCGACAGGCGCACCCTCGGCGGTCTCGGCGCCTGCGCCGCGATCTGGTTGAGCCTGGTATCGCCGCCGCGCGCCGCGCCGGCCGCGTCGGACACCCCGCCGCCCGCGCCCTCGGCGCCGCAGGCTGCCGCGACGGGTTCGCCCGAGAAGGCCGCCCCGCCGGCGGCGAGCCCGAAGCCGGCCACGGCCGAGGGTGCCGCCAAGCGGCCCGCGACCGAACCGGCCAAGGCGGCGACATCATCGGCTGACAAGGCGAAGCCCGCACCCAAGGCCGCGCGTCCGCTTCCCGCACGGTCGGCGGCTGCGCGGGCACGGCAGGGCGCGGAACGCGCCATCCGTCAGGCTGAGGACAATCTCGCCGTCGAACGGCGGCGCTGACGCCTCACGCGCCAGCGGGGCTGCCCGGCGGACGCGCCGGGCAGACGTGCGAAGGGATCAGTACCCGACGCCGAGCAGGACGAAGTTCGACGCCAGAAGCCCGCCCGGCCGGCGGTAGGACGCCATGGCCACCCGCGTCGGCGCGGGCGCCACATCCCTCGCCACCCGCTGCGGCACCGTCGGAGCGATCAGCTGCACGGAGCGATCCGTGAGATAGGCGGTCACGTTCGAGAAGCAGCGCACGGCGCGGGTATACTGATGGGCCGCCTCGAGGGGCTGGCAGACCTGGGCCATGTGCCGCTTGGCCACCGTCAGGCGCGCCGGATCGACGACCTCGTTCTGTGCCAGGGCCGAGCCAGAGCCGAGCGCCACGACAGCGAGCGCGCACGCGGCACTCAGAAAGTGCACAGTTCGGATCATGATTCGACCTCCTCTGAACGACGCCTCGATCGCGGCTATTGACGAAAGCGAGACAACAACACTTCGCTTCTCCGCTCCACAAGCTTGGCGACGCCCGTCTCGGAATTCAGTTCAATAATGCGCCGAAGCCTTGACAATCCCTGAACAGCCGGACGCAACTCGTCTCTTGCTGTTGCACGAGATCCGAATAATTTTCAAGTCAGGCCCTGCCGACCGACAGCCTTCGCCGCTCGCCCGCACGGAACATACTGTCTCCGGCAACGATCCAGGAACGAAATCGTTGCTTGTTGTGTCGTGCGCAGGTGAACGGCAGCGCGATTTGCGCTCATCTCGGCCACGCTTGCCCTCTCCACGCGGATGGCGCGTGTCTCAAAGGTAAGAGGCCACCGAATCGAGCCCCATGGCCCGGGCACGGTTGCGGATTTGCGCCTTCTGGTCCTCGCGCAGGAGCCCGATCAGGGGCCGGGCCGCGGAATAGATGCGGAAGGTCGTGCCCGAGAAGGCGTCGGCGGTGTTCTGGCCGGCGCGGGCCAGCGCCATCTGCTGCGCGCCGATCTCGGTCAGAACCGCCTCGACGGGGGGCCAATACGGCTCCTGCTCGGCGGTGAGGCGAAGGGAGAGCTTGAGGCGCCGGATCTCGGAGGGGGTCAGGACATCCTTGTAACGCGGGTCCCGGGCCGGGGCGGCGGGATGCGGTGCGACCGGGGCTTGCGGACGCGGCGCGGCCTGGGCCGGCTCCTGCGGAAGCGCGGCCAGCTCGCGGCGCGGCGCCCGGACGGGCGGCTGCGCCTGCACGGGGGGTTTGGCCGCGAACGATTTGGGAGCGGGCTTCTCCACCGGTTCGACAGGCTTCTCGTCCGAGAGGCGGGCCTCCCG
Source organism: Methylobacterium litchii (assembly GCF_038442315.1). Taxonomy (NCBI): domain Bacteria; kingdom Pseudomonadati; phylum Pseudomonadota; class Alphaproteobacteria; order Hyphomicrobiales; family Methylobacteriaceae; genus Methylobacterium; species Methylobacterium litchii. The sequence continues at coordinate 70,568 of NZ_JBBXMY010000007.1, forward strand.
CGGCTCGGGCACGACTGGCGGCGGCGCCGTCTGCAAGGCTGCCGGGGGGGCCGTATCGGCCAGGAAGATGCCTTTCGGGGGTTCCGGGACCGGCGCGGACGGGAGGAGGCTGACGAGTCCGAAGGCCCCGAGGCCGACCAGGACCACGAACAGGGCCGCCCCCGCCATGGCCACTAATGCGGGCCGAAAGCGTGACATCGCTCCGCGCCAATCCTTGTATCCTCGACCCACAATCATAGGCAGGGCACCTGAAGTTTGTATAGGGGCTTCACCGGCTTAGACGATCACCGAGGATGTGCAGCCCCGAGCTTCGCCGGCCGGACTTTCATGGATTGTCGCCACCCCAGCCACGCAAGACGCGGACACGAAACAGCACCGCGCGGCGCCAGGGCGGCGAGGGAGTGTTGCAAGAGTGTCGCATTCCAATTTTTATTCAGTCTTCGTCATCGATTCCGGGCTGAATGCGGGCCGGACCCCGCCTGCGCGCACTCCCCGATCCCCCAGCCGTGACGAATCCCGGCAACGGGACCCCATCACCACCCCGCGGATCAGATGCAGCCGTCAGGGCCTCGCTCGTCAGACGGCGGCGTCGGCCGAACGCAGGTTTGGTGGTGATCAAGTCAGCACTTGTCGGTTTGCCTACGGCCGGGACTCCCATGAAGCCGGCACACCGGCAGAGACTCGAGCACGAAAACGATTGTGATGGGGCTATCAAGTCTTGGACCAACGGCGTCCGGCCGGCGACAACTTGGAAGCGCGCTCGAACTATTGGAGCGAATCGGCCTCTTGAATAAGGCCGATGCCTTCGGCCGGTTGTCTTGGCCTTCTTTGTCTATCGTCGCCTCAATTGACAATTGCAAAGTGTATCGTTTCTGCAACTCCAATCCTCAAAATCCGAGTTCGGCCGCTCCCGTCAGGGTGCCCGCAGGGTCTTCAGCAATGGCGAAAATCCAATGTCGGCAGCGAGATAGCCTCTCGCACCAATGCTGATTTCGCGCGAGCGAAGTCTACTGCCAAGCCTTGACCGAAAACGACGAACTGCCGATCAAGTGCTCAGCTATCCGTTGGCTCAACTGAGCACTCAAGTAACGCCGCACCCCGCGTGCCGAAGGATTCCGGACAATGATGCCGACCCGTGATTTCCGTCGGGGATTGTTCTCCACCACCGCCCTGATCGGGATGAGCTTGGTCGGGCTCGCCGCCGCAGGGATTCCCCTGCTGGCGCAGCCCGCCTTCGCCGCGGGCGGCAACGGCGGTGGGACCGCCGGGGGCACCGGGGGAGCGGACTCGCTCACCACGACCGGCGGTCCCGGCCAGAACGGGGGCAATCCCGGCGACGGCGGCGGCGGCGGCGGCGCGGGCACGACCGGCGGAGCGGGCGGTCTCGGCGGCGCGGGTGCCGCCGCAGGGGCGAACGGCGCGGCGGCGGGCGATGGCGGCGGCGGCGGCAACGGCGGCGCGCACGGCCCTCTCATCAGCGCATCGAATCTCAGTCAGAATGGGCTGGCGGCAACCGGCGGCGGCGGAGTAGACGGCGGCACAGGCAACACCACGGGCAATGGCGGCGGCGGCGGCGCGGGCGGCGCGGGCGTCGTGTTCTCCGGCACCGCTCAGAATATCCGTTTCGTGAACGGCGCGATTGCGGGTGGAGCCGGCGGCGCAGGTGGCGCGGGTGGAAACTTCGGTGGCTCCGGCGGTACGGGCGGCAGCGGCATCTATGCTGGGAATGGCAACACGCTCGAACTCGCCGGCGGAACGGTCATCGGCGGGGCCGGCGGTCAGGGCGGTACGGGCGCTACGGCAGGGAACGCGGGTCTCAACGGTGACGGGATCACCGGCTCGAACCTCGGGGTGATCCTGGGCGGCGCGACCGTCGCCGATGGCTCGAATGGCGCCGGGCAAGGAAATGCGCTTAATTTCACAGGCGGCAGCAACGCTCTCAGCTTCCGGACGAACGGCAACACGTTGACCGGCGACATCGCCGTCAGCGGAACCCTCAGCATTGCCGATGCGGCGTTGTCGCCGTTCACCGTTATTCTGTCTAACAGCATCACGGGGAACGGCTCGATCACGAAGAGCGGCCAGGGGCAGCTAAATCTTACCGGTATCAACACCTTCTCTGGCGCGACGACGATTGCGTCCGGCGTTTTGGGCGCCAATTCGTCCGTCGCGCTCGGTGACGGCTCGGCCACCAACACGCTCATCTTCGATGCGAACTTCGGCCAGACTGCGACGCTCCAGGCCCTCGGCACCATCGCCTCGCCCACTTCCCGCAATGTGGTCCTGAACACGGCCGGCACCATCGATACGAACGGCAACACGGTCTCCATCGGCGGCGTCATTTCGGGCGCAGGCGACCTGCAGAAGACCGGCGCCGGGACGTTGTCGCTGACCAATGCGAACACGTATTCAGGGCGGACCCTCATCACTGCCGGCACGTTGCAGGCCAACTCGTCCGCCGCCCTCGGCGATGGCTCGGCTACCAACACTCTGGTGTTCAACGCACCCACCGGTGCGAACTCGACCCTTCAGGCGACCGGTGCGTTTACCTCACCATCGTCTCGCGGCGTCGTGCTGGCGAACACCGGTGCGACCGGCATCATCGACACCAACGGCAACGATATCACTATCGCCGGCACGATTTCTGGGACTAACGCAAACCTCACGAAGGTCGGCTTTGGTACCCTAAACCTGACTGGGACCAACAGTCCCACCGCCGGTCAATTCGCGGGTGGCAATCTCAATGTGAATGGCGGAAAGGTCGCCATCAACGGTATCTTCGGCAACACGGTAGCCAACACCACGAACGTAATTGTCAACACGGGCGGCACGCTCCAGGGCATAGGGACGATCGCTGGCTCCGTCCTGGTCAACAACGGCGGCACCGTATCAGCCGGGAACTCGCCCGGCACTTTGACTGTCCTGGGGAATTATACGCTCAACGCTGGCTCGACGTCCCTCTTCGAGCTCGGCTCGGCGGGAATCGTCGGCGGCGCTACCAACGACCTTATCAACGTGGGAGGCAATCTCCAGCTCGGGGGAACGCTGACGCTCGTCAACAGCGCCTCGGCCATCAACCCCGTCGTGTCGGGCGATTATCGTCTGTTCAACTACAACTTCAGGAACCAGGGCGGGACGCTCACAGGCTCCTTCGCGACAATCAATTCACCCGGCACGACCGCCGTCATCGACACGAACGTTGGGAACCAAGTTAACGTCCTCATCAGGAACGGCGGCCAGTCCGTCCAATACTGGGACGGCACCGACATGATCGGCGTCGCGGGCGTCGAAGGTGTCCCTACTGGCATGGCGGGCGCGCAAGGCGGTGACGGGACGTTCAATACTACAAACACGAACTGGACCACGCTCCCTGGCGGTGAGGTTAACGCCCGCTGGCGCTCCGGCATCGGCATGTTCGGAACGACGCCCGGTCTCGTTCAGGTGGCGGCGAGCCCGGATTTCCCGGCCTTCCAGGGCCTGCAGTTCACTGTAAGCGGCTACCAGATCGTGGGTGGCACGCTCATCGCCTCCGGAAACCCGTTCGCGCCGGCTGGCTCGACGGTCCAGCTCGCCAACGGCACGGTTCCGTTTCAAAACCTAAGCTTCCTGAACGTCGATTCCGGCTTTTCGGCCACGATCGGTTCAACCATTGCCGGTGCGGCGGCCAATGTCGGCCTGATCAAGTACGGCGCCGGCACGATGAACCTGACGGGTGCCAACACCTATGCGGGTCCGACGGTCATCGCGGCCGGTACGCTGGGCGCCAATTCGTCGGCGGCCCTCGGCGACGGCTCCGCCACCAATACGCTCGTTTTCAACGCAGACCCTGGTGGGAGTGCGACCTTGCGGGCCATCGGCACCATCGACTCGCCAGCGACCCGCGCTGTGCGGCTGAACTCGGACGGAACGATTGATACCAACGGCAACAATGTGACGCTGCGCGGGGTCATCTCGGGGCCGGGCGGCATCATCAAAAACAATGCCGGCACACTTACGCTGACCAACACAAATACTTATACGGGTGTAACGGCGAACAACGCCGGTACGTTGGTGATTGCCACCAACGGATCGGTTCAGAGCACCGTCTTGAACAACCCGGGTGCCAGCTTTCTCAACCAGGGCACCGCCAACAACAGCCTCCTCAACTTCGGCAATGCACAGAATTTCAGCACCGGCACCATACAAGGTGGCGTCCTGAACGATACGAACGCGACTTTCGATAACCAGGGCACTGTCAACAATACGCTGGTTAATCTCGGCACTGCCACGAACTCGGGCTCCGTCAACGGTGACGCGGCGAACATCGGCCTAGCGAACAGCGGAACCTACACGCAGAACGGCAATACCGCGGTCACAAGGAATGGTACCGGCAACACCGGAACCATCATCGCCAACGGGGGTGCCTTCAATGATGGCATCGCCAACTTCGGCGCAGGCTCCTTCACGGTGTCGAATGGCGCCGCTGTCACGACGAACAACTTCGTCTCGACCAGCGATACTGCGACGCTCACGGTGGCTGGGAGCTTCATGGGCGTGACGACGCTCAACAACACCTCCTCCGCCAATCCCGGCGTGACTGTGGCCGCGACGGGTACGCTCGGAACGACCCAGATTCTCAACAGCGGCACCTTCACGTCGTCAGGCACCACGAGTGCCACCGCCGCGATCTCCAACAGCCGCAATTTCACGATCACGGGTGGAACGGTCGCCACCCCGCTCTTCACCAACAACGGGACGCTCACCCAGACCGCCGGCACGTTGAACGCCACCACCCTCGCCAACAATGCGAACAGCACCTACACGCTCGGGGCCAACGGCACCCTTGCCGCAGCGACCGTGACCAACGCCGGCACCATCGACACGACCGGTAACTTCACCGCCTCGAATGCCGTCACGAACAACGGCATTTTCAGCGCACGGGGAGGCACGATCGCGACGGCGACGTTCGATAACAACGGAACCTTCAATTTCCTCGGCAACATTGCCGGGCCAGTCACGACCTTCAACAACAACGGTACCTTCAATCTCGCCACGAGCAGCGGCTTCTCCGGTATCGGCACCTTCAACAACGCCGGCACAGTCGGCATCGTGAACGGCAACGCCTTCAACGGCACGATCGCCGCCGCGACCTTCAACAACGGCGCCACCGGGCAGATCAACCTGTCCGGCAATGGGGTCACCACCGATACCCTGACCTTGGCCGGCAACTATCAGGGCACCACGGGGTCTCGCCTCCTCCTCGATGTCGATCTCACGCGCGTCAGCGGAACCCGCGCCGACCAGCTCATCGTGAACGGCACGGGCACCGGCAACACGACGCTCGTCCTGAACCGCACCAACCCGAACGCGGGAAGCGGCGTGTTCTTCTCGAATCCGATCCCGGTCGTGTCTTCGGCCGGCGGCAACCTGAACCTGAGCGTCGTGGATTCCGCCGCCAGGCAGCCGGGCACCATCCAGGGCAACGGCTTCATCAACTATGAGCTTCAGCAGAGTGGCGGCACCTACCAGATCGTCTCGCGCATCGATCCGTCCCGGGCGGCCACGTCCATCTCGGGTGTCACGGGCCTGATCACCTCGCTGAACGTCGGCTTCTTCCAGTCGATCAACGCCTTCATCGGCGGCCCGGCGGAGCATAAGAACTGCAAGGACGTGCTGCGGGATTCGAAGTTCTGTGATCAGCAGCAGACCACCGGCAGCGTCGGCGTGACGACGACCGACAAGACGTGGTCCCAGCTCAACCAGCAGGCGGCTGCGGCGCCGGTCGCGGCCACGGTCAACGAGTCGGGCATCATGCCGAACACCATGGGCTTCGGCCTCTGGGCACGTGGCTCCGGCGGCCAGACGACCATCCGCAGCACCAGCACGGCGGATTTCGGCGGCGGCGCCACGCTGTCCGGTCAGAACAAGACCCGGATCGACTTCGCCGGCTTCCAGGTCGGCGCCGACACGGCGATGTTCAACATCAGGAACAGTGGCTACAACCTGCACCTCGGTCTGACCGGCGGCGTCGTCTACGCGAACGGCAAGGAGTTGCTGTCGTCGAGCACGACCGCGGCCTTCCAGGTTCCGTTCATCGGTGGCTACGCCGCCCTGACGAACGGGCCTTTCACCTCTGACATCTCGCTGCGGCATGACTTCTTCGATGCCCGGATCAACGATCCGTTCTCGGGCATCAATCAGACGCGGCTGCCGATCGGCTCGAATACGGTCGGGTCTTCGGTCGGATACCGCTTCGATCTGCCCGGCCTGTTCGGCGGCGAGCAGGCGTACTTCATCGAGCCGTCCGCCTCGATCAGCTACACCAAGACGCAGATCGGCGATCTCGGCGTGACGGGCGGCGCGCTTCAGTTCTCGGACATCGACAGCATTCTCGGGCGCTTGGGCGTGCGTGCCGGCACGACGTTCGTGGCGGGCGACACGCTGGCGCTCCAGCCGTTCGTGACGGGGAGCATCTGGAACGAGTTCGCGGGCAATGCCCTGTCGCGCTTCCTTCCGACGAGCACGGTCCAGGGCAGCACGGACTTCTTCGTGCCGATCCAGACGACTCGCGTGGGCACGTTCGGTCAGGTCGGTGTCGGCGTCACGGGCCAGTTGCTCGGCACTGATCTCCTTGGCTTCGTTCGAGGTGACGTCCGCTTCGGTGACAGGATTGACGGTTACTCGGTCAACGGCGGTGTGAGATACGCTTTCTGAATTGGTCTCCGCGCGAGGAGAGCGGAGCCCATATTGGCAATCCCGCGCGGCACCTAAGCCATAGCCCAAATCCGGAATTCCGAAGGGAATAACCGGATCTAGTATGAGTCCGTGCGTCGGCGCGCTCACCACGCCGACGCACTATTCGTCTAACGCCCCCGAGCATTCGCTTGACTCAAAGGAAAGCGCACGCCCCTGGAGGCGAGCCATAGCCCGCCGGCCGGACAGGGTCGGCGGCGCCGAGCCCAGCGCTGTGACGTCCTCCCATCACTTTGGTCCGGCGTGAGTGCGAGTTTTGCGGTTTGGTGAGACCCTGAGGGGGAAGCAAAGCCGTGAAGAAGTTTAGGTTGACAGAAAAGCAGATCGCCTTTGCACTAAAGCAGGCCATGGCCATGCCGACCAGCGCCACGACCCTGCTGAGCAGAATCCGGAATGTGCCGCTGCCGCCTGTCGACCGTCCGCACGTCATTGACGTCGACGACCGGGCTCTGCGCAGGGGTCGAACCTACGGCACCATCGTGGTCGATCTCGAACATTGTCGTCCCATCGATCTGCTGCCTGATCGCTTGGCCGAGAGCTGGGCCGGGTGGCTGCGCCGCGAGCCACAGATCCAACTCATGGCGCGCGGCCGCTCGACAGAGTATGCGCGCGGCACCACGCTCGGCGCACACACCGCCGTGTAGGTGGCCGATCGCTGGCGCTTGCTACTCAACTCTCGCCAGATGATCGAGCGCTAGCTAGTCTGCATCCACCCGCGCCTGAAGCTATTGCCTCCGGTCGGGACACCGATCCCTTCGAGCCGACGCACCAAAGCGTGCCCTCGCTGAGGCGCTCACCCGCGAAGCCGCGGTCGGGCGATGGGAAGCGCTCTATGACGCTATTCGTCGCCGCCACGCGGCCGGGCAATCGCTCCAACAGATCAACCGCGAGACCGGGTTGGCCCGCGCCACTGTGCGCAAGTACGCCTTCGCCGAACGCCTCCCCTGCCATGGCCGGCGCGGGCCGGGGCGCAGCGTCCTGGGTCCTTTTCTCGACTTCCTGCACACCCGCCACGGCGAAGGCTACGAGATGCTGCGGCGGGGCACCAGCCGAGCCCGGCATCATCACCTCCTTCGAGGCTTGGCTGGCCGACGCTCGGACCTGCGGCGTGCGGGTAAGCAAGAGCTTCCCCGTCAGCCTCGATCGAGACGGGGCTTCCGTTCGCGCCAGCCTTCGCCTGCTCTGGATCAGCGGGTAGGACGAGGGGCAGATCAACCGCCTCATACTGCTCAAGCGCTCCATGTACGGCCGAGCTAAGCCCGACTTGCTGCGTCGCCGCTTCCTCTTCTCAACCCAATCCATCAAACCCAGCGAAGAGCCAGAATCTGGGGGACCCTACCTGGAGAACGGACGACATGGCCAAGCACCGGAAGCCCGAGGAGATCGTGGCCAAGCTACGGCAGGCGGATGTGCTGAGCTCACAAAACCAGAGCCTTTCCGACACCAACTACCCGTGTCGGAGGTCTTCATCTGGACAACCGAACCGAGCTGCTCAACGCCGCTCGTCAGCCCCGTGATCGTCATGAGACAGTCGATGCACTGACTTCCAACCCGGCTCACCAAATTGGGGCAGGTCGTTGCCGCACGGGCCTGACTTATCTCCGGTGATTGTTGTGGAAGGGTGTCCACGGCGGTGGTACACAAGGGATGTTAATGGTGAACGCTAAGTTATTGTTGCTGCTTGTCTTACAGCAGTTTGCGGACACTCCCTCCGTCTCCGCCACTATCATCTATTAGTTTGCTGTCGCAGGCAGGGCGAGTGCGGGGATCTTCATCAGTTCGTGGTGCAGCACGGCCGGCTCGAATTCGCCGTAACCCTCCGCCACGTCCCGCTTGCTGTGTCCCATGAGGGCGCGTGTCACGTCCTCGGCTAGCCGATAGCGCCGGGCCAGCGACGACATCCGGTGCCGCCAGCTGTGAACTGGGGCAAGCCGTTTCTCGTCGAGCCCGAGCTCGCGCACCCAGGGGCCCAGCACCTTGGTGCCGTTGCCGCCGCGCTGGCCGAACTTGTCCGGCGGTAATTGGGCAAAGAGCGGACCTGTGCCGACCACGTGCACGAATTTGAGGAAGCCTGCGTCCAGCACCGCCTGATGCAGGGGGACGATCCGCTCGGAGCTCGCGGTCTTGACCGAGCCCGCCTCGCCGTCGATGACCATGCACCAGACCCCCTCGACTAGCCGCACGTCCGCAACACGCAGTTGGCACACCTCCGAGAGGCGCGCGCCCGAGTAGGCGCATAGCCAGGGCACCCAGCGCAGCACCGGGTTCGTCTCCCGCAACGCGGCCGAGAGGATCGTTGCGGCCTCCGCATCGGTGTAGCTGCGCCGGCCCTTGCCCCCCTTCTTCGCAGCCATGCGCACGCCCGCGGCCGGGTTCGACGGCAGCCGGCGGCTGTCGACGCCCCACTGCAGGACCGTACGCAGGGCTGCGAGCTTGCTGTCGCCGATGGTCTTGGCGCTGAGCCCCTCTGCGATCAGCGACTCTTTCCAGCGTACCACGTCGTCGACCGTGATCCGAGCCGCGTCCGTATGACCAAGGAAGGTGCCGAACTTGCCGATCTCACGCGTCCACTCATAAACCGTCTTGGCCCGCGGCTTCGTCTCCGCCTGCCAGCCTTGCAGCAGATCGTTGAAGGCGACCGCCTTGGCTGCCGCCGGCACGGGTGAGTGGGCTGTAACGGGCAGACCCTTCGCCGGCTCTGCGAGCACGGCACCGTACTCACCGCTGGCGAAGGATCGGAGGATCTGGCTTGCTCGCTGCACGGCTGCGGCCACCGCCCGAGCCATTCGCCGGCGGCCGATCTCGTCGGTGCCGAAGCCGTGCTGTTCGAGAAGTCCCGAAGCCTGCTCCTCGCACCACGCCTCCATCTCCCGCACACGCCGGCCGTCCGAGTCGATCGTGGGATTGCGGAGTTCGTCGAGCAGGGCCTGCGCGCTCATCGGGGGCGGGGGCACCCACAGCCGCGGGGCGAGATCGACCCGCCAGAACGCCTGCTCGCTTGGGTTGGCCCGGTGGCGCGCGAGCCAGTCCTCGTACACCGGCACGGCGAGCGCGTGCGCCTCGACCTCTGACAGGCTGCGCGGGCCGGCCCGCAGGCCCGCCCAGCGCTGCTCGAGCTTGGCCAGTTCCTGTACGTAGCGGGTTCGGGCTTCAACCGGGTCTTTGGTCTGTAGGCTGAGGGTGATCTCGCGCCGCCCGATCAACGCGACGAGGTCGGCAGGGACGCGCTTACGCAACCAGTACACGCCGGAGCGCGGGTGGAGCTGGGGCCGGGCCATCGAAAGAACCATGTGTGTAGCACCGCTGTGTAGCACGCGGGGCCCGATAACGACATGATTTAGTAGGACTTCTTTGCGGATCAGCGGCTTAGGCAGCTGATGGTGCCCAGGAAAGGACTCGAACCTTCACCTCTTGCGAGACTGGTACCTGAAACCAGCGCGTCTACCAATTCCGCCACCTGGGCTCGCCGTCGGCCTTGGCCGGCGACGGGGTTCGTTTAGGCGGCGCAGGGGCCTGCGTCAATCGCGATTCCGCCGCGCCGCCAATTTCTTCCGTTCAGGCGTTCGGCCACTCGCGGATATCCACGAAACGGCCCGCCACCGCCGCCGCCGCCGCCATCGCGGGGGAGACGAGATGCGTGCGGCCTCGCGGACCCTGGCGGCCCTCGAAGTTGCGGTTCGAGGTCGAGGCGCAGCGCTCGCCCGGCCGCAGCTTGTCCGGGTTCATGCCCAGGCACATCGAGCAGCCCGGCTCACGCCAGTCGAAGCCCGCCGCCTTAAGGATCTTGTCGAGACCCTCGGCCTCGGCCTGCGCCTTCACGAGGCCCGAGCCCGGCACGATCATCGCCGAGACGTTCTGGTGGACCTTGCGCTCGCCCACCACCCGCGCGACCTCGCGCAGATCCTCGATCCGCCCGTTGGTGCAGGAGCCGATGAACACGCGGTCGAGGGCGATGTCGGTGATCTTCGTGCCCGGCGTCAGGCCCATATAGGCCAGCGCCTTCTCCTTCGATTGCCGCTTGTTCTCGTCGGCGATCGCGGCCGGATCCGGGATCAGGCCCTGGATCGAGATCACGTCCTCGGGGCTCGTGCCCCAGCTCACCAGCGGCGGCAGGTTGGCCGCATCAAGGCGCACCTCGCGGTCGAAATGGGCACCCTCGTCGGTCACGAGGCCTTCCCAATAGGCCCGCGCCCGGTCGTAGGCCTCGCCCTTCGGCGCCTTCGGCCGGTCCTTCACGTAGGCGAAGGTGATCTCGTCGGGGGCGACCATGCCGGCGCGGGCGCCGCCCTCGATCGACATGTTGCAGATGGTCATCCGGCCCTCCATCGAGAGGGCGCGGATCGCCTCGCCGGCATATTCCATCACGTGGCCGGTGCCGCCGGCCGTGCCGATCTCGCCAATGATCGCCAGGATAATGTCCTTGGCCGTCACCCCCGCCGGCAGCGTGCCGTCGACGGTGATCCGCATGTTCTTGGCCTTCTTCTGCACCAGCGTCTGCGTGGCGAGCACGTGCTCGACCTCCGAGGTGCCGATGCCGTGGGCCAGCGCGCCGAAGGCGCCGTGCGTCGAGGTGTGGGAATCGCCGCAGACGATGGTCTGGCCCGGCAGGGTGAAGCCCTGCTCCGGCCCGATGATGTGGACGATGCCCTGACGCCGGTCGAGGGCGTCGTAGAACTCGATGCCGAAGTCGCGCACGTTCTCGGCCAGCGCCTCCAATTGGATGCGGCTGTCCGGGTCGTCGATGCCCTTCGTGCGGTCCGAGGTCTGCACGTTGTGATCCACGACCGCGAGCGTCTTGCCCGGCGCGCGGACCTTGCGGCCGGCGACGCGAAGCCCCTCGAACGCCTGGGGGCTCGTCACTTCGTGTACGAGGTGACGGTCGATGTAGAGGAGGCTGGTGCCGTCCGGCTGGACATCGACGACGTGGTCGTCCCAGATCTTGTCGTAGAGGGTGCGAGGGCTGGTCATGGTCTTGCTGTCTTCGGGAATGGCCTCGGCGGCGCTGTCGCTCCTGTCCGAAGCTCCTTAGTAAGGATCGGCGGGCGTTTTCGGAAGAGGCGGCGCACGCCGGTTCTAGCGGAAGCCCGACACAACAGCGTATGCCCTCGTTCGTACCGCTCTCCTCTCCGCCTTTTCCCGACACGAGGCCCGCCACGATGCCCGGAGCCGAGCCCGCCGAAATCCTGCTCCTGCGCAGGATGCACCCGCTGGTCGAGAGCACCCTCGACAGCCGCTTCACGGTCCATCGCCTCGACGGCGCGGCCGATCCCGAGGCGCTGCTGCGCGAGGTCGGCCCGCGCATCCGGGGCCTGTGCGTCGGCGGCGGCGTCGATGGCGCGCTGATGGACCGCCTCCCCGCCCTCGAACTCATCGCGAATTTCGGCGTGGGCTACGATGCGGTCGATGCGAAGGCTGCCGCGCAGCGGAACATCGTCGTCACCAACACCCCCGACGTGTTGACGGACGAGGTCGCGGACCTCGCCATCGGCCTCGTCCTCGCGACGATCCGCCGTCTGCCCCAGGCCGACCGTTACCTGCGCGAGGGCCACTGGCCGAAGGCGCCCTTCCCGCTCACCGCCTCCCTGCGTGGGCGGCGGGTCGGCATCCTCGGGCTGGGCCGGATCGGGCGTGCCATCGCCAAGCGGCTCGAAGGCTTCGAGGTCGAAATTGCCTATTACGGCCGCAACCGGCAGGAGGGCGTGGCCTATGCCTATCACGACAGCCCCGTCGGCCTCGCCAAAGCGGTGCATGTGCTGATCGTCGTGGCGCCCGGCGGCGCCGAGACGAAGAACCTCGTGAATGCCGAAGCGCTTCAGGCCCTCGGGCCGGAGGGCATCCTCGTCAACGTCGCGCGCGGCAGCGTGGTCGATGAGGCGGCGCTGATCGCGGCCTTGAAGGCCGGCACGATCCATGGGGCCGGGCTCGACGTGTTCGAGAAGGAGCCGCATGTCCCCTCCGAGCTGATGGCGCTGGAGAACACCGTGCTGCTGCCGCATGTCGGCTCGGCCTCGGAGCACACCCGGACCGCCATGGCACAGCTCGTCGTAGACAACGTGCTGTCGTGGTTCGAAGGGCACGGGCCGATCACCCCCGTCGCCGAGACGCCCTGGAGCCCGAAGGCGTGACGCCCACCGCCCCCCTCGTCCTCGCGGCGGCCCTGGCGCTCGCGCCGGTCGCGGCGTTCGCGCAGCAGGATGCGCTGTCCCCCGCGCTGGGCTTCTCACTCGGCGCACAGCCGCCGGAGGACACCGTCACTCCGCCGCCGACTCCTCCGGCGCCCGCCGCCGTCCCGTCGATTCCGGCCTTTCCCGAGGACACGCTGCCGACCAAGGTCGCGGAGGTGCCCGGCACTTGGGACCTGTCCCGCGACGGCACGAACCGGCGCTGCGTGATGACGCTGCTGGCGGACAGGGGTCCGGCCGGGCAGAAGGTGAATTTCCCCGCGGGATGCCGCCGGTCGCTGCCGTTCATGGCCAATGTCGCGGGCTGGCTCTACGCGGAAGACGCGGTGCGGCTGGTGGATGCCAATGTCCGCCCGGTGCTGCTGTTCAAGCGCCGGCAGGACCGCCGGAGCTATGCCGCCACGGAGAACGGCGAGACCTACAGCCTCGTGCCCCTCGATACGGCGGGGATGCGCCCGCCCGGCGCCGAACCGATGCCAGGCCCGAATGTGGCGACGCCTGCCGCGATGCCGGCCGCCGTGCCATCCCTGGGGGAGCCCGCCACGGCGGCGGCGGCACCCGCCCCCATTCCGGCGCTGTTGCAGCAGGCCGGGACCTATCGCCTCGACCGGCTGCGCCAGCAGGGTACCTGCCGCCTCGGCCTGTCGGCGGATGGCACGGTGAAGCTCCTGCCGGGGTGCCACGACGACGGGATGGAGGTGTTCGATCCCGTGGCGTGGCGTTTCGCCAACGGCCGCATGACGATGGTGGCCAAGCGCGGCCACACGATCGATCTCGTCCCGAACGGGGATGGCGGCTGGCGGCGCGATCCTGAAACGGGCGTCACCCTGGTCCTGCGCAAGGTGACGCCGTAGCGCTCAGCGGCTGCCGCGTCCGTCCTGCACCGGCAGCATCCGCTCCAGCACGCCGTCGCGGCGGATCACGAGGTGCCAAGCCGTGCCGGCGATGTGCAGGGCGACGAGGAGATACACGGCGAACTGGCCGAAGACGTGCACCGTCTCGAAGGCGTTGTGCAGCGCCTCATTCTTCTCCAGGCCGGGGATGGTGAAGAGCCAGAAATACGGCGTCGAGCGGCCGGCGAAAGCGCTGAGCAGGTAGCCACTCACCGGCATGATCAGGAAGATCGCGTAGAGCAGCCAGTGGTTGACCCGGGCGATGAGTTCGAGACCCTTCGGAGTCTTCGGATCGGCCGGCGCCGGGCTGATCATCCGCCACACGATGCGGATCACCACCACCGCGAGGATCGTCAGACCGGTCGACTTATGCAGCACGAACACCGTGCCCTTCGTTTCGCCGTTCGGCAGCGCGAGGGCGACCCAGGCGAGCGGCAGGATGGCCAGGAACAGGACGACCGTCAACCAGTGCAACGCCTGAGAGAGCGGGTTGTAGCGGGGAATGCCGGAGGCGGTGGTGTAGGTCGCCGGAAGGACGGGGCCACCGGCCTGCCGCGAGGGAATCGAGGAACCAGACATGCACCCTCCGGACGATCGCGCGCCGCGACGCGGCGGCGGCCGAAGGGTGGCACCGAGCATAGCAGCGTGTCGAGCGGTTCTAACCTGCGGAGGTTTCGAACGTGTGTCGCGTCGTTGTCGCAACCTCGGCCGCACGGGCGACGTCGATGAGCGCGGAGAGTTCGCTCGCTGCCGCCGTGATCCGCTTGGCGATGGCCGGGTCGGTCACGGTCTCATGGGTGATGCAGTCTGGCCCGGCATAGACCGAGGTCGGCGCCACATGGGCGGCGAAGAAGCCGAAGAGCGGCCGCATCGCATGCTCGACCACCAGGGAGTGGCGCAGCCCGCCGCCCGTGGCGGTCAGCACCACCGGGCGTCCGGCGAGCTTCGCCGGGTCGATGAAGTCGAAGACGTGTTTGAACAGGCCCGCATAACCGCCCTGGTAGACCGGCGTGCCGAGGATGAGGGCGTCCGCCGATTCGATGGCGTCGATCATCCGCGCGGCAGGCAGGGTCAGGTCCGAACGCTGGGTCGCGCCGAGGCCGGGGCCGGCGTCGAGGAGATCGTAGACCCGGAGGTCGATCCGGCGCAGGCGGAACAGCTCGGCCGCCACCGCCTCGACGAGGAAGCGCGTCCGGGCCGGGCGCTTGGCGCTGGCGGCGAAGGCGACGACGCGGGGAATGCGCGGCGTGAGTGTCACGATGGTACACCTTTGAATCAGGTGGGGCCGGTGGCGCAAGGAACGGGCCGCTCACCAGA
The DNA here is from genome assembly GCF_038442315.1 of Methylobacterium litchii. Taxonomy (NCBI): domain Bacteria; kingdom Pseudomonadati; phylum Pseudomonadota; class Alphaproteobacteria; order Hyphomicrobiales; family Methylobacteriaceae; genus Methylobacterium; species Methylobacterium litchii. The sequence goes on from NZ_JBBXMY010000007.1 coordinate 85,692, forward strand.
CAAGTCGAGTAGCGCGTTCGGGTTGCGAAACACCTCCGCTCAGTCGTTCAGCCGCCAGACATGGCTGCGCTTCACCTCGGCATCCTCCAGGCTGCGCATCACCGGCACCGTATAGGTGGCCAGACAGGTAAGCCTGTCCTTCGGCAGGTAGGTGCGGCCGGGATCACCGATCAGCACCGTGCGTCCCTCGCGCTGCAGGCCGGCGAGCCAGTCCGTCACCGTCGCGGCGAGGTCCCGCTCGTAGAATACATCCGCCGCGAGGACGATGTCGGCGTCGAAGGCGGCGCCGATCAGGTTGGCCGGCGTCGGCGCGATCCGTTCGGAGACACCGTTCTGTGCCGCATTGAGGCGGATCGCCGCCACGGCGAAGGCGTCGAGGTCGCTCGCGATCACATGCCCGGCGCCGGCGAGGCAGGCCGCGATGGCGCAGAGGCCGGAGCCGGAGGCGAAGTCCACCACGCGCTTGCCCGCCACGAGGGCCGGGTTGTCGAGGAGGTAGCGGGCCAGGGCCTGCCCGCCCGCCCAGGCGAAGGCCCAGAAAGGCGGCGGCAGGCCGATCTCCTGAAGTTCGTCCTCCGTGCGCTGCCACAGCGCGGTCGCCTCGTCGGCGACGTGCAGGCGGATCTCCGGCGCGTGCGGCACCGGCAGCAGGCGCGTGTTGGTTCGGATGAAGCCTTCGGGATCGTCGGGCGGGCGCATGGTCACGTATCCAGAAGGTCGCGCCAAAGGCGGCAGGTGGCGTCCGTTATGGCCGTCTCGGTGAAGCCGCCGGTCTCGATCCTCGCGCGGGCAGCCTCGCCCATCCGAGCGACGATGGCGGGGTCGGCGGCGAGGCGGGACAAAGCCGCCGCGAGAGCCCCCGCATCGCCCGGCGGGACGATCAGCCCCTCGACGCCGTCGCGGACCAGGGTCCGGCAGCCCGGCACGTCGGTGGTCAGGCAGGCGCGTCCCGCGGCAGCGGCTTCCAGCAGGCTGCGCGGCAGGCCCTCACCTCCGCGCGAGGGCAGGCAGGCCACGTGATGCGCGGCCCAGACCGAGGCCACGTCGCGCGTCGCCCCGTGCCACGTGATCCCTTCCCCGTTCCAGGATTGGAGCGTCGCCTCGGGGATCGCCCGGCGGTTGCCGGGATCGGGCGCGCCGTAGAGCGAGAGTTCGACCGCCGCGCCGCCCTGTCGCGCAAGGCGGACGGCCTCCACGGCGATGTCCACGCCCTTCGACCACAGCATGCGCGCCACCAGGGCCACCCGCAGGGGCGGGAGCGGCGGCAGGGGCGTCGGCGTGGAAAGGGCGGGGTCGATGCCCGCACCGCCCACCACCGTCACCGTGCGGTCGGACGGGTCGAGGCCAAGAGCCAGGGCATCGTCCGGGTTCTCGAACAGGAAGCGCGTGCGGCGGGTGGCGAGCGGCCCCCGGATCAGCGCCCGCAGGGCGAGACGCCCGGTGCGGCCGATGCGGTCCTCTCGGGCGCCGATGAGCCCGAGGCCGGTGACGGCGAAGACCCGGCCCGACACCCCCGCCATCGCCGCCGCCGTACCCCCGACGAGGATCGAGCGCAGGGCGATGCAATGGACGATGTCCGGCTTCAGCGCCTTGAGGATCGCGGCGAGTTGCCCCGCCGCATAGCCCGCCGCCATCGGGTTGAGGCTTGACCGATCGGCCTCGAAGGGCACGACGCGGGCGCCCGTCGCGGCGATGATGTCGGCGTGGTCGCGCACCCGCGCCACGACCGACACCTGAAGGCCCATCGCCACCGCCGCCCGCGCCATCGGCAGGAAGTGCGAGGCAAAGAACCAATCCTCGGTGGCGATAAAGACGAGGCGGCGCGGCGAGTCGGTGTTCTCCATCGCCCGGTCCTGCACCGCCTGGGCCCGAAACGGAAGTCGCACCCCGGAACGTGGGTTCGGCATCGAGGTTGTCGAAAGCCGGCGCAAGCAGACCGGTATGGGAGGGTTTTCACCATGGCCGCGGTGGAATTGGCCGAGCGCGGCGGCGACCTGAAGCACGCCGCCGAGGAAGCCGGGCTCGTCTACATGGATGACAGCCGCCCCGGCCTCACCCGCCGCCGCAGCGGCAAGGGTTTCAGCTACCGCGACCCCAAGGGATCGCCCGTGCGCGACGGGGCGACGCTGGAGCGCATCAAGAAGCTCGCGATCCCGCCGGCCTATGTCGACGTGTGGATCTGCCCGCGCCGGAACGGCCACATCCAGGCGACGGGCCGGGATGCCAAGGGCCGCAAGCAGTACCGCTACCACCCGGATTTCCGGCAAGCGCGCGAGGCCGACAAGTTCTCGCGCATCATGAGCTTCGCCGACGCCCTGCCGAAAGTCCGCGAGCGGATCGATGCGGACATGCGGCGCAGAGGCCTGCCGCGCGAGAAGGTGCTCGCCACCGTTGTCCACCTGTTGGAGACGACCCTAATCCGCGTTGGCAACGACGATTACGCGCGCACCAACCGCAGCTATGGCCTGACGACGCTCCGCGACCCGCACGTAAAAGTAGTGGGCGCGGAACTCAGCTTCCGCTTCAAGGGCAAAAGCGGCAAGGAATGGAACGTCTCGCTCAAGGACAAGCGCGTCGCGCGCATCGTGAAGGCCTGCCAGGACCTGCCCGGCCAGGAACTGTTCCAGTACATCGATGAGGACGGCGTCCAGCGCGACGTCACCTCGTCCGATGTGAACGCCTACCTCCGCGAGATCACGGGGGAGGATTACACAGCCAAGGACTTCCGCACCTGGGCTGGCACGGTGCTGGCCGCCCTCGCGCTGCGCGCCTTCGAGGCGTTCGACAGCGAGGCCGGCGCCAAGCGCAACGTGCGCCAGGCTATCGAGGACGTCGCCCAGCGCCTCGGCAACACCCCGACCATTTGCCGGAAGTGCTACATTCATCCCGAGGTACTGGATTGCTACCTCGAAGGGGCGCTGCTCGATCAGATGAGCGGCGCGGTCCAGTCCGAACTCACTGAGGATCCCGGCAAGCTCCGCGCAGAGGAAGCGGCCGTGCTCGGCCTGCTGCAATCGCGTCTTGCCCGTGTCCGCAAGGAGCTCAAGACCAAACAGAGACGGCGTTCGGCGGCCAAGGCCGCCTGAACGCGTATCAGTGGCGGGAGGAGTGATCCTCCTGCGAGCCCTGGCGCGGCTCTCCGCTGCGGCGGACGGGCTCCGCATCGACCACGGGCGACAGGCCGAGCTGGCGCGCGAGGGAGACGAGATCCTTCAGCCGGCCGGTCTGCGTCTTGCGCCGGAGGTTGAGGCGATGCGTCTCCACCGTGCGCACGCTGAGGGCGAGGCGACGGGCGACTTCCTTGTTGCTGAAGCCGGCGCTGAGGAAGCGCAGCACTTCCGCCTCGCGGGGCGTCAGGCCCTGCCCGTCCATCACCTCGGCCGCCGGCACCGGCTCCATCCGCACGAGGCAATCGGCGCCTTCCGCCAACGCGACGATGGCGGCGCCGAGATCGCGCGGCGACTTGGAGCGCGCCACGAAGGCATCCGCGCCGACCGCGAGCACGGCCCGCAGGTCGTCGGCCGTGAGGGCCTTGAACGACACGAGCACGCGCAGGCTCGGCTGGCGCTCCTTGAGGCCGCTAATGCGCGCGACGCCATCCGCGAGACGGGCCTCGTCAAGGAACACCAGGGCGACGGCCGGCCCGCCGTCATGGGAAAGGTCTTCCTCCCCGATGGTCGAAAATTCCGGCATGTGTTCGAGGCTGGCGCGCACCGTGGTGCTCAGATCCTCGGGTTCATCCAAGATGAGGACGCCAATCGGCGTGGTCATGGTTATCGCACCCCGTATTCCCTGACCGGGACATTCCGGCCAAGTCATCCGAAGTAGCTCCAAGATCCGTTCCACTTCCAAACCAGCGAAATTAAGGATTACTGCGCACATCCAGGGGCAGTTTTCAGCGAACTGGCCTGGCGCGATGTTCGAAAACGAGATTGCGTAAAATTGTAATTATTTTGGCGCGCCGTTACGAGACGTTCGGGCGGGTCATCGCAATGAACCCATTCCGGCGCGTCTCGGTCATCACGCGATTCCGGCCGGCGGCCTTGGCTTCGTAGAGCGCGACATCCGCCCGCTTGATCAGCGCCGGCACGGTGTCGGTCTCGGCCCAGGTGGACACGCCGAAGCTGCAGGTCAGGCCGATCGTCCCGTCACCGCAGGCGATGCGCAAAGCACGGACGCGCACCCGCAGGCCCTCGGCGTGGAACAGCGCCGAGTCGAGGTCACGCTCGGGCAGGAAGATACCGAACTCCTCGCCCCCAAGCCGGCCGACGGTGCCTGTCTCGTTGAGGAGCCCTGCCACGGCACGGATTGCCTCGTCGCCGACATCGTGGCCGTGCACATCGTTGATACGCTTGAAGTGGTCGATATCGACCACGATCAGCGAGGGCGGCCGCCCGGTGATGCCCCGCGCGATGCTGTTGTCGATGCGCTCGCGGAAGGTGCGGCGGTTGAGCAGGCCGGTGAGCCCGTCCGTCTCCGCGAGGCGGATCAGCTCCTCCTGAAGCTTGGCCATGCGCTCGGCGGCGCGCAGCCGCGCATGCAACTCCTCGGCGCGCGGGGGCTTCTCGATGAAGTCGTCGGCGCCGCTATCCAGCGCCTCGGCGAGGTTGTGGACGCTGTTCGCGGAGGACATCGTGATGATGTGCAGGGGCCGCCTGTCCTCGGCGAGGAGCCGCACCGCCCAGCAGAGTTCGAGCCCGTTCATGGGCCGGACCTCCAGGCTGGTGATGAGCACCCGCACCTCCGGCACATCCGTGAGGAAGGCCAGGGCCGCATCGGATTCGGTGAACTCGTGAACGGTATGCCCGCGCGCTTCGAGCAACGAGCCGATCACCCGCAGGACGACCTGGCTCGAATCGACGACGACGATCTGCATGGCAGTTCCAGTTCACCTTCTGGCCACCGTGAAACGAAAAAGCTTAAGCCTGCGCGAACGGCAAAGGCCCCGCCGCCCGTCACGCCCGATTGCCGCTACTTCGTCGTCCGCGGACGGCTGTGGAGGTGCGCTGATCCGTCGCTGCCGGAAGGGCGGCGTAAAGCATTCGTGTCGCAGCTGATGGACGCCCGGCGGGCCGTGGCCCACGCCAAGCGCAGCGGCGATGCGGCGGCCATGAAGGCGGCACGCGCGTCGGTCGATATCGCGAAGGTCGCCCTCGGCGAGCGCGGTCCGGTCTGGTGGGAGGACGGATCGCCCGACCTCAACCGGCGCATGGCGCGCAACACGCCTTATGCCGGCTGGTACGAGACGGTCAGCGACGGGGAACGTTGACGTTCACCACCCGCACGTCGCCGGCATCACCCTCGCGGCGCGTCGCCTTCCGCGCGCCGGGGGCATGGATCACCGTGAGGGTCGGCGCCCCGGTCGGCGGGGCCGCGATGCCGGATACGGTCGGCACGCCGTAGGTGCCATAACTCCACGGCGCCGGGACGATCCGGTTCGGGCTCGGCACCTGGGTGAAGGGCGCCCCGATATACTCGCCGGCCACGAAGGGCTCGGCGAAGCCCCGGCCATAGGCCACACGGGGGATGCCGGTGCCGTAATAGCCATACGAACGATAGCCCTCGGCTGCGGCGGGCAGCGCGACGGGCAGGGTCGCCAGGACGGCGAAGAGGGTCAGTGTACGCGAACGCATGAACGGGGCTCCGGTGTCGGCCGGTCTCGAACCGGGAACGGGTCACCACCGATGTCGTTCCGGGCGCGGCGGCCCCAACAGCCGCGTGGACTGCGTAACCGCCCGTTAACCCCGCCTAACGGCAGGTCGCGATCTTGCGGACGACCCAGCCCTCGCCTTCGAGCCAGAGGCGGCGGCGGGTGTGCGTGCAGATGGGCTGACTCTCCGTGACCATCGCCGAGACCGGGCGAACGGTCGCCTCCGCCTGAGCGGTGGGCTGCTCCGTGACCGAGGGGCGGGTCGAACGGGCCTGCGCGGAGGCCAACCCAAGGCCGACGCAAACGGCGCCGAGGCAAAGCGATCGCAACATGATGGTCCTGGACTGGTGCAGAGATCCGACGGGGGCGCATCCGTAAAGCGTCCACCGGCCCGATTTGGTTGCATTGCCAAGGTTGCAGCTTCACGACGATTCGCGCCAGAGGCGAGGTGCCTTCTCGCTTAGACTTCCCCCACTCCACACGGTAGGAGGGGCGGTCCCGGACGCGCAGGCGCCGAAAGGTTCATGACCAAGCCCAAACCCCCGACGAATCCCCTCCTCTCGGCCGAAAAGCGCGGAGAGGATGCGGATCAGTCCATCCGTCCGCTGAACCTGTCCGAGTTCATCGGGCAGCGGGCGGCGCGGGCGAACATGCAGATCTTCATCGAGGCCGCGCGCAAGACGGGCCAGGCCCTCGACCACGTGCTGTTCGTCGGCCCGCCGGGGCTGGGCAAGACCACGCTGGCGCAGATCGTGGCGCGCGAACTCGGGGTGAACTTCCGCTCGACCTCCGGGCCGGTCATCGCCAAGGCCGGCGACCTCGCCGCGCAGCTGACCAACCTCGAAGAGCGCGACGTGCTCTTTATCGACGAGATCCACCGCCTGAACCCGGCCGTGGAGGAAATCCTCTACCCCGCGATGGAGGATTACCAGCTCGACCTCATCATCGGCGAAGGCCCGGCTGCGCGCTCGGTGAAGATCGAGCTGCCGAAGTTCACCCTCGTGGGGGCGACGACCCGCGCCGGCCTGCTCACCACGCCGCTGCGCGACCGGTTCGGCATCCCGATCCGGCTGGAATTCTACGAGATCGACGAGCTCGAAATGATCGTCAGCCGGGGCGCGCGGGTGCTCGGGCTCGGCATGTCGCCGGAGGGCGCCAACGAGATCGCCAAGCGCGCGCGCGGCACGCCGCGCATCGCCGGGCGCCTCCTGCGACGGGTGCGGGACTTCGCCATCGTAGCCGACGCCGAGATGGTGACGCGGACTATCGCGGACCGGGCGCTGCAACTCCTCGACGTCGACGGCGCCGGCCTCGACGTGATGGACCGGAAGTACCTGACCCTGATCGCCACCTCCTTCGGCGGGGGGCCGGTGGGGATCGAGACGATCAGCGCCGCCCTCTCGGAGCCACGGGACGCCATCGAGGATATCGTGGAGCCCTTCCTGATCCAGAAGGGCTTCGTGCAGCGCACGCCGCGCGGGCGTGTCCTGACGCGGCACGCCTTCCGCCATCTCGGTTTCGCGGAACCGAAGCGCGACTCGGCCAACCAGTTCGGCCTGTTCCAGAACGGAGAGGACGCCTGACGCCTTGCGCGTCATGCATCTCGCTCCGGTCAGGCTTTCCTGTGCGACATAACGCGACACGCAAGACAAGCTTGGCCGTTGCTTGAGCTACGTAGCCTATTTTGCGCCCAAGGCGCTGTAACGCCTTCGAATTCTTTCAGTCTAACGGCTACGTCTGCGTAATCCCGTGCTTGCCGCCTGCGTCGAATATCACGCGATCGCGATGCAACATCGATGGAACAGCGGCGTGTGGCTCCGGTTGAGCGCCCGACTGATCCCGAATGCGGGATGTCATGCCAAGCAGCCGGGCTCCGCCGCCCAGCGCCGCTCAACCCGCCCTTCTGAGAGGATTCTCCCCACCCATGAAGAACACCACGCTCGCCGCCCTCGGCTTCTCGGTCGCCGCCATCGCCACGCCGGCCCTCGCCCAGGACGCCCTCCCGGTCCGCATCTTCCCGAACCTGACCGAGACCGCCCCGGCCACCACCTCGACCCCGGAATTCCGCGCCGAGGCGCTGCGTTCGGACGCCGCCAGCATCGAGGCGAGCCGCATGGCCCTCGAGCGTTCGCGCAACCCGCGCGTCCGTTCCTACGCGAACCGCGTCCTCGTCGAGCGTAAGGCCACCACCGACGCGCTGCTGCCCGCCGGCACCTCGCTGAGCCGTGGCGGCACGGTCGTGTCCGACAACCAGGGCATCCGCACCGACCTGTCGAACCCGGCCGGCATCCTCCTCGCCCCGGTGACGATCGCCGCCAACCTCGGCACCTCGATCGTGGGCGGCACCCTCGGCGCCGTTGGCCTCGTGGACAACAGCCCGACCGAGCCGGGCCGTCGCGTCGCCCTCGGCGAGCGTGGTCAGGCCCGCCTGTCGCAGCTGCAGCAGGCCCCGAACGGCCGTGCCTTCGACCGGACCTACATCGACCAGCAGGCCCGCTCCGACGCCCGGACGCTGGAGCTCTACGACACCTACGCCAAGGGCGGCGAGAACGCCCAGGGTCGGCAGTTCGCCAACGAGGCGCTGCCCTACATCGCCCAGGAGCATGCCGAGTCCTCGACGCTCGCCATGCGCTACGGCGGCTAAGTCCAGAACCCACTCAGGTTCGCGCGTGGAGGCCGTCCCCAGCCGGGGGCGGCCTTCGCCGCATTCAGATGGGCGCGAACACGCTATAGAGACCCGCCCCGTGCCGACGGCACGATCATGCGGACTAGAGACTGAGATGGACGAGGCGGGACACGCGCTGCCGGTGCGCGTCTATTACGAAGACACGGATTTCTCCGGCTTCGTCTACCACGCGAGCTACCTACGCTTCATGGAGCGCGGCCGGACGGAGCTTCTGCGCGGCCTCGCGGGCGATCAATCCGACCTGCACCGAGAGGCGAAGGGCCTCGTCTTCGTCGTCCGCCGCATGAAGATCGACTTCCTGAAACCGGCTTACATGGACGACCAACTCGTCGTCCGCACGACGACGCGCGTGTTGCGCGGCGCCTCGATGACCCTGTCCCAGGACGTGCGGCGCGGCGAGGAGATCCTCGTCGCCGCCGAGGTGACGGTGGCCTGCGTGCGGGACGGCCGGGCCGTCCGCCTCCCGGACAGCCTGCGCGACCTGCTCAGCCCGCCTCAGTCCTGAAGCATCCGCTTCAGGAGCTCGACCTCATCGCCGAGCACCGTATCCTCGCCGATCTGCTTCTCGATCTTGCGCACGGCGTGCAGCACCGTGGTGTGATCGCGCCCGCCGAAGCGGCGGCCGATTTCCGGCAGGGAGCGCAGGGTGAGCACCTTCGAAAGGTACATGGCGATCTGGCGCGGCTTCACCACCGCTGCCGTCCGCCGCTCCGACAGGATGTCCGAGCGCGAGACGTTGTAGCGGCTCGCCACCAGCTTCTGGATGTCCTCGATCTTGATCCGCTTCGGCTCGCGGTTCTTCACGAGGTCGCGGATCGCGGTCTCGGCGGTCTCGACGGTGACGGCGGTGCCGCTCAGCGTCGCGTGAGCCAGGAGCCGGTTCACGGCGCCTTCGAGGTCGCGGCCGTTGGCCGTGATCGCCCGGGCGACGTAATTCACCACCTGCGGCGTCACATCGAATCCCGGATGCGAATTCCGCACGGCGGCGAGGCGCGCCGACAGGATCGAGACGCGCAGCTGCTCGTCCAGCGACCCGATCTCCACCACGAGGCCGCCCGCGAGGCGGGAGCGCACCCGCTCCTCGAGGGCTTCCAGTTCCGTCGGCGGACGGTCGGAGGCCACGACGACCTGACGGCCAGCATCGATGAGGGCGTTGATCGTGTGGCCGAACTCGGCCTGGATCGACTTGCCCTGGATGAACTGCACGTCATCGAGGATGAGCAGGTCGATGCCGCGCAGGCGCTCCTTGTAGGCGAGCGCGGATTGCGTCTTCAGGGCGTTGACGAAGCCGTACATGAACCGGTCGGCCGTCAGGTAGATCACCCGGCGCCCACTCTCACGGGCGGCATGGCCGATCCCGTGCAGCAGGTGCGTCTTGCCGAGGCCGACGCCGGCATGGAGGTACAGCGGGTTGTAGAGGGAGCCCTCCCCCTGGTGCCGGGCGATGCGCTCGGCGGCGGCATGGGCCAGGGCGTTCGAACGCCCGACGACGAAGCTCGTAAAGGTCAGGCGGGCATCAAGGGGCGTGCCGGCGAAATCGGTGTTCGCATCCGCTCCGGCCGTGGCGGTGCGCGGCTCCGGCGACGGCGCCACAGGGGCCGTGGCGGCCGGGGTGGCGTGAAGGCGGGCGAGCGGGCCGCTGGTCGCGGCCGGCTTCGCGGTGCTCATGGCGGCGGCGACGGGGCGGACGGGGGCCGCCGTGCCGCGCACGCCGATCTCGACGCGGTCCACATCGGGCGCCTCGGCGCGGAAGGTGGCCAGCACGCGGTCGATGTAGTGGGATTCGATCCAGCTCTTCAGGAAGCGCGTCGGGACCGTCAGGCGGCCCGCGCCCCCCGCGACACCCTCAAGTTCCAGGCGGGCGAACCAGCTGGCGAACACGTCCTCGCCCAGCTCGGCGCGCAGCCGACGCTTCACGCGAGACCAGGCCGCGCCGTAATCCAGGGTAGCGGTCTCCTGAGCGCCACCGTCCTGGGTGCGCCCTTCCTCGTCGCCGTTCGCCACTGTTCCGTCGACACGCATCACTGGCTCTCCCCCACGTTGCTGACGAAGATCATCCGCAACGTGTACGCACGATTCACGCTGTCAGCGTCTCGCAACTACGGCGCGAGACTGATTCCATATGTCGAGTCAATCCAGACACGAGGAACTTTTGCCGATTGGAAGAGGCTATCAACAAAGACCTGCGGTTCCCTTAACAGTGGGACTTATGGGGATGGCGGAGATTCCCAACGGCAAGTGTTCCGAACCGGGCTTGGGCGAAGAGCTAGAGTCTTGCGGCGACACAGGATTCGCCGGAATCCCCAGATCCAGCATGTTTTGCTTGAGCGTGGTGACGTTCTGTTAAGCTACACGGGGCCGGTGAACTCCGCAATGCAGCAAACTTTGGCGCAGGGTTAACGCTTCGTGAGGCCGTGTCCGAGGTGGCGGACGCGCAAAGAAAAAGCCCGGCGCGATGGCCGGGCTTTTTCGAAACCGTCAGGTCGGTGGGGTCGTGGCGGTCAGGCCGCCAGGGCCTTCACCCGCGCGGCGAGGCGCGAGACCTTGCGGGAGGCGTTGTTCTTGTGAACGATGCCCCTCTGGGCCGCGCGCATGATCTCCGGCTCGGCGCTCTGCAGGGCGGACAGCGCGTCCTGCTGGTTGCCGGCGGCGATCGCCTCCTCGACCTTGCGCACGAAGGTACGCATGCGGGAGCGGCGGGATTTGTTGATCGCCGTGCGCTTGGCGATCTTGCGGGTCATTTTCCTGGCCGAAGCGGTATTGGCCATGTAAGTCCTCGTGTTTCTCGTCGGGCGATGCCGACGGGCCGGCACGGCCGGGGATCGGTCAACGCATCAGTTGTCAGGCGATGGCCGAGACGCAGCGCACGCGAAAAGCGCGGCCTCTCAACGAAGCGCCTCCTATAGTCAGCGGGTGGCTCTCCGTCAATTCACTCCGGCCATCTCAGCGCCGCCGCCGCCGCGACCGTGCCCACCACGGCGGCGATGAGGGTCAGCCCCGTCAGCACCGCCAGCGGCACGAGGAACGGCACCGTCCCGCCCGTCGCCGCCTGGGCGGCCGAGACGCCGAAGATCAGCGTCGGAATCATCAGCGGCAGCACCAGCACCGCCAGAATCAGCCCGCCCCGGCGGATCGAGGCCGTAAGCGCCGCCCCCACCGCGCCGATGAAGCTGAGGGCCGGCGTGCCGAGCGCCAGGGTCAGGGCGGTGGACGCCATGGCGGTGCCGTCGAGGGCGACGAGGAGGCCGAAGAGTGGGCTCGCCAGCGCCAGGGGCAGGCCTGTGGTGAGCCAGTGGGCCAGCACCTTGGCGAGAACGATTCCCTCCAGGGGCACGGGGGCGCCGGTCATCAGGTCGAGGGAGCCGTCCTCCTCGTCGGCCTGGAACAGCCGGTCGAGGCCGATCAGCGTCGCAAGCACCGCCGAAAGCCAGAGAATCGCCGGCCCGATCCGCGAAAGCAGGTTCAGGTCGGGGCCCAGCGCGAAGGGCACCAGCGCCACGATCATCAGGAAGAAGATGAGGGAGAGCGTCCCCGATCCGCCGACGCGGGCGGCGAGCCGCAGGTCGCGGGCGAGGAGGGCGAGGCCGGCGCGGATCATAGCCATTCCTCCGCATCCGCTCCGGCAGCGGGCGCGGCCTGCTCTGGCGCGGCGCGGTCGATGCGCAGTTCCATCGCGTCGTGCAGGCCCAACGCTTGGTGGGTTGCGGCGATGACGAGGCCGCCCCCCGCCCGGTGCTCGGCCATCAGCGCGGCCAGGACCTCCTGCGAGGCGACGTCGAGGGCGGCGGTGGGCTCGTCGAGCAGCCAGAGCGGGCGGGCGCAGACGAGAAGCCGTGCCAGCGCCACCCGGCGCCGCTGCCCCGCCGAGAGGTAGGCGACGGGAAGGTCGAGGGCGTGGCCGAGGCCGAGCCGGTCCAGCGCCTCCGCCGGCATCAGGCGCGGCGCGCCGAGAAGGTCGCGGGCGAAGGTTAGGTTTTCGCCGGCCGTGAGGGCGGATTTCAGTCCGTCCCGGTGGCCGACCACGTGGAGGCATTCCGGCAGGGTCGCCTCGCCGACGCCGGAGACCGCGATGGTCCCCGCATCGGGCCGCAACCGGCCGGAGAGGATTGTTAACAGGCTCGACTTGCCCGCACCGTTGCGGCCGGTGACGGCCAGCGCCCCGCCCTCCCCCAGCGAGAAAGTCAGGCCGGCGAAGATCCGGCGGCCGGATCGGCGGCAGGCGAGATTGTCGACGTCGAGCCGCACGGAGTCCTCAAGATCGTCCGGCGGATCGAGGCGGCCGGCCGTGCCTCCATGCCCGATTGCGGCGGCGGACGGAACAGCGCCCACGCTTCGGGGCGTTGTCCCCCACGGAGGAACGCCATGACAGAAGAGCGAGTCACCGCGCCGAGCGAGTCCGAAGTCGCCGACAGCGAGGACGCCAAGGCGGGCCTCGCCATGGTCGCGGCCCGCGTCGGGCGCTGCACCGACGAGGAGCAGGCCGCGTTCTGGGAGGCGGTCGGCCGCTGCTTCGGCGGCGGCAAGCCGCCGGACCTTGCGGGAATCAGCTCTTCCGCGAACGAGTGAGCGAGCGCAGCGCGCCCTGGAAGGTGCGGATGTCCTGCTCCGTCATGGCCATGCGGTGCAGCCTGTCGCGCATGTTGCGCACGATGCCGCCGCGCTTCTCCGGCGGATAGAACCCCACCGCGTCGAGGGCCGCCTCCAGCTTCGCGAACAGCGCGACGAGAGCTTCCCGCGAGGCGGGGGGCGAGTGCATCTCCCCTGCGAAGGGCAGCACCGCCCGGCCGCTCGCCCGGCGCCATTCGTAGCCGACGAGGAGCACGGCTTGGGCGAGGTTGAGCGAGGGGAAATCCGGCGAGACCGGGAAGGTGACGATGGCATCCGCCAGCGACACCTCGTCGTTCGAGAGCCCGACCCGCTCCCGCCCGAACAGGATGCCGCATCGCTGCCCGGCGCGGCCGGCGACTTCGGCCATGCCCTCTTCCGGCGAGAAGACACGTTTCATCTGCCCGCGCTCGCGGGCGGTGGTGGCCAACACGTAGTTCAGATCCGCCACGGCCTCCTCGACGGTGGCGAAGATCGTCGCCCGGTCGAGCACGTGAGTCGCACCGGACGCCGCTTCGCGCACGCCCTTCTTCGGCCAGCCGTTCTTCGGGTTGACGAGGCGCAGTTCCGACAGGCCGAAATTCGCCATGGCGCGGGCCGTCATGCCGATGTTCTCGGCGAGTTGCGGCTCCACGAGGATCACGGCCGGCGCCGTGCCCGGCGGGAGTTCGAGATCCTTTTCGGCGTCGTCGCGGGTCATGCCGCCCTCTGGCACGGGGCCGGCGGTCCGTCGAGGGGGTGTTACGACACCGGCCGGTTGACAGCCCGAGCCTTCCGCTCGGAGGAGCCCCTTGCTATGTCGCCGGGCGCGTCCGCACGGCCCTTGCATGCCGTGCGCCCCGAGGACAGCGCACGAAAAGGCACCCGGCCCATGGCGAAGATCAAGGTAGCGAACCCGGTCGTCGAACTCGACGGCGACGAGATGACCCGGATCATCTGGGCCGAGATCAAGAACAAGCTGATCCACCCCTACCTCGACGTGGATCTCGAATATTACGACCTCGGCGTCGAGCACCGCGACGCGACGGGCGACAAGGTGACGGTCGATGCCGCCGAGGCGATCAAGCGCCACGGCGTCGGCGTGAAGTGCGCCACCATCACGCCGGACGAAGCCCGCGTGAAGGAATTCAACCTCAAGGAGATGTGGCGCTCGCCGAACGGCACGATCCGCAACATCCTCGGCGGCGTGATCTTCCGCGAGCCGATCATCTGCAAGAACGTGCCGCGCCTCGTCCCCGGCTGGACCCAGCCCTTCGTGATCGGCCGCCATGCCTACGGCGACCAGTACCGCGCCACGGACTTCAAGGTGCCCGGCAAGGGCCGCCTGACCATCAAGTTCGAGGGTGACGACGGCACCGTCATTGAGAAGGAGGTGTTCAAGTTCCCCGAGGCCGGCGTCGCCATGTCGATGTACAACCTCGACCAGTCGATCATCGACTTCGCCCGCGCTTCGATGAACTACGGCCTCGCGCGCCGGTACCCGGTGTACCTCTCCACCAAGAACACCATCCTCAAGGCCTATGACGGCCGGTTCAAGGACCTGTTCCAGAAGGTCTACGAGGAGGAGTTCGAGGCGCAGTTCAAGACCCTCGGCATCACCTACGAACACCGCCTCATCGACGACATGGTGGCCTCGTGCCTCAAGTGGTCGGGCGGCTACGTGTGGGCCTGCAAGAACTACGACGGCGACGTGCAGTCGGACACGGCTGCGCAAGGCTTCGGTTCGCTAGGTCTCATGACCTCGGTGCTGATGACCCCGGACGGCAACACCGTCGAGGCCGAGGCCGCCCACGGCACCGTCACCCGCCACTTCCGCGAGCACCAGAAGGGTCGCGAGACCTCGACCAACTCCATCGCCTCGATCTTCGCCTGGACCCGTGGCCTCACCCACCGCGCCAAGCTCGACGGCAACGACGAGCTGGCGAAGTTCTCGGCCACGCTGGAGAAGGTCTGCGTCGACACCGTCGAGGCCGGTCACATGACCAAGGATCTCGCCCTCCTCGTCGGCCCGGATCAGAAGTGGCTCTCGACCACCGGCTTCCTCGACAAGGTCGATCAGAACCTCAAGACCGCCATGTCCGCCTGAGTGGGCGGCACCGTCTGAAAGCATGGGGCGGCGGGTGCGAGACATCCGCCGCCTTTTTCGCGTCTGGATTGTATCCGAGCGTCATTCCGCGGCCTGCGGCACGGTATCCCGCCCTCTCTGAGGTGATCCGCATACAACCTCAGGTGACATTCGGCATGGGGCTGAGCTAGGCTGGGCTGGTCGATCGGAGCCGCGCCGCGCGGGCGTCAGGTCGGACCTGGGATTGAGCGATGGCCGTGGTCGAACCGCCGGAGACCCGGGAGCAGCTGACGCGCATCGCGGCGGTGCTGTCGGTCTCGCCCGCCGCCTTCCGGTCCGCGCGCCCCACTACCGACGATGGGCCGAATCCGGTCGAGCAGGCCGAGGTGGCCCTGCTGTTCCGGCGGTTGACGGCGCCGGACCAGCGGGCGGCGATCGTGGCTCTGCTGCGCGCCCTCACCCAGCCGGGCGACAGGCGCTAGACCCTCACGCCGCGACGAGCAGCGCCGCCCCGGCGACGCCGGACAGGACGAGGCGCAGGCGCCCGAGCCAAATGGGGGCGAGGCCGCGCCGTGAGAGATCCTGGTCCACGAGGCCCCAGGCCAGGACGAGCACGCCGAGGATGCGCAGGTCCCACGGGGCGGGCGCCGCCATGGCGGCCCAGGCGACCAGCGAGGGGACGATCGCGATGAAGTAGTCGCCGTTGCGACCGCCACGGGCCGCCGCCGCGCCCCAGCGGATGCCTCCGAGGAACGAGGCGATCACCGCGCCGTAAGCCGACAGGATCGTGCGCGGCGACAGGCCGATATTGCCCAGCCCGCCGTCGCTCCCCGACACCGCGAGGGCGGCGAAGCCTAGAAAAGGAATCAGCCCGGCCACGCCGAGCACGATGGCGCTCAACGGCACTGCGGGTAGGCGCGCCATCCAACCTCCGGTTCCATGCCCGGCCATGGGACCGTACCATACCGGGCCGGACCGACCGCACTCTGGTGGGAGGCGTCACGCATCCCGTGTCTGCGGTCAAGGTCAGAACGGTCGTTGCGGCGCTGTGCCTCCCCGCCCCGTTTCCGGATGGCCGGACGGGGCGGATGAGGGCTCAGATCGCCTTGCGCGCGTTGGGCGGCGTGACGGCGGCGGTGGGGATCGGGGCGCCGAGGAGGCTCACCGGACCCTGGCCCGCATCGGAGACCGCCGGGGGCTCGTTCACCGCCGGATCGAGCCGGCGCGGCTTGAACGAGGCGGCGAGGCTCTTGGCCCGGGCGAGGTCGCCCGCGCTCAGCTTCGTGGCGACGTCGTCGCGCTTCTTGCCGGCATCGTCGTCGCCCTGCGCGGCGGCGGCGCCGAACCACACGAAGGACTGAACCAGATCCTGCGTCAGGCCGAGACCACGGGCGTAGAGCACCGCAATGTTGTACTGGCTGTCCCGCACCCCGTGCTCGGCACCCTGGCGGAACCAGGAGGCGGCCGAGGCGAAATCGGGCTTGCCGCCGGCGGCCGGGTTCTCGGCATAGATCACACCGAGGTTGTGCATGGCACGGGCATGCCCCTGCTCGGCCGCGCGGCCGTACCAGAGCTTCGCCTGGGCGAGGTCGCGGGTCACGCCCGAGCCCTTCTCGTAATGGGCGCCGAGCTTGTACTGAGCCGGGGCGTAGCCGACATTGGCCAGCTTCTCGAACAGCTTGGCGGCGGCGGCGAGGTCACGCGGCATCCCGCGCCCATCCGCCTCGCGCATCGCCAGTTCCCACACCGCCGGGCCGTCGCCTGCGAGGGCGGCCTGCTTCACCTTGGCGAGGCCGGCGGGCACGTTGGCGAGGTCTCCGGCGAGACCGGCCATGTTCGGAACCTGCGGCACGGCGGGCTTCGCCGGGGTGGCGGGCTCCTGCACCTTGGGGCTCGCGACGGTCTGCGTCGTGGTCGGGTCCTGCGGGATCGCGGCGGGGGCAGCCGCCTTCGGCGCCTCGGCGGTCTTCTGGGTATCGGCGGGCTTCTCGGCCGTGGTGGCACCCGGCGTGGGGGCGAGTTGCGGCACGCCCTTCGGGTCGTCGTTGCGGACGCCGACCGCCTGGATCGCGCCCAGGGTGAGGACGATGGCCGCCAGCCCCAGGAGGAGCGGCTTCCGGTGCTGGTCGATCTCCGAACGCAGGCGGTTCATCCGCCCGGTCGTGGCGGCGGCCTGCGGAACGGCCCGCTGGCGGAGCGGCCGGTCTACCGGCGTCTCGGCGGCGAGCTCCGCCTGGGCGGCCTGGGCCGCGCGGCGGGCGGCGGCGATGAAGCTCGTCTTGATGTCGCCGTTGGCCGACGTGGCCTTGTCGATGGACGGGGCCTTCGTCACCGGCTCGCGCTTCTCGACCGTGATCGCGGGAGCGCGGCTCGGGCGGGGCACGCCGGGTTCGAGCAGGGCATCGCCGGCGGTCAGGACCGGGGCCGGCTCGGCCTCCTCGCGCTGCGGCGCCCGCCACGTGGCGCGGGGCGCCTCGACGGTGGTCGTGGTCATCAGGCGCTCGTCCAGGGACGGGCCGCGCTGGGCCGGGGCGGTCTCGACGGAGCCGAGGCGGTTGACGAGCCGGTCGAGGGCCGATTGCACGCCTTCGAGGGTGGCGCTCAGGCGCTCATCGGAGGCGATCTGCCGGGCCTGCATCTCAGCGAGGCTCGCCCGGAGCAGGCCGAACTCACTCGGGTTGGCGGCGGGGTTCACCCCCCGCAGCGTCTCGGCGACGGCCTCCTTCGCGGCGCGGGTGATCACCGCCTCGCTGGGAGAGACATCCCGCAGCGCCTCGACCTGATGCATCAGATCGTTCATCGTCCGCTCAAGGCTGGTCAGCGCCGGATCGAGGGTGGAGGGCGCCTCGATCTTGTCGACCAGGGTCAGGACCTGCTTTTCGAGGGCGTCGAGCCCGTCCGGGCCGTTGCGCTCGCCGACGCGATCCACCTTCTCCGCGAGGCTGTGCAGCATCGCCTGGATCGAGGCCATGTCGCCCGAGGCGGCGACGGGCGCGGCCTTCCGGGGACGGGCGCCGGCTTCGACGTCGGCGCGGGCCGACAGGCTGTCCACTCTCTCGGCCAGCGCGCTGATCTCGTCCGCCAGCTCCACCTTCGGGGCGGGGCTCTCGGTGGGCACCGGCTCCGGCGTGGGCTCCGGCGCCGGGGGAATGCGGGCGATGTCGTCGCTCAGCGCCTCGACGCGGGCGATGACCCGGCCCAGGCGCGTCGGCTCGGCGAGTTCGTCGGCGGCGGCGCGGATGGTGGCGAGTTCGGCCGCGAGCGCGTCGAGGGCCGAACGGTCAGCGTCGGCCTCCTCGAAGGCGATGGCGACGTCGAGGCGGTTCTTGAAGCGCTTCAAGCCGGTGGCGACCTGCGCGTGGGCGGCCTCCGCGTCGGAATGGTCCAGTTCCTTTATCCGCGTGCGGATCACCGCCAGCGGCAGGGCGAGCGCCGGCACTTCGGCATCCGAGCGGGCGCGGCCGATGCTCGCCGCGAGCGAGTCGAGGGCGCTTTCCAGGGAGGCGATGTCGGCGTTTGTCGCGAGCGGCGCCACGGTCTCGGTGAGCCGGGCCGCCTCGCGGCGCAGTTCGTCCATGACGTAATCCGGCAGGGTGCTGGCGGACTTCATGGGCGTCTCGATCTTCGGCTCGGCCGGCGTCGCGACCTTGGCTTCGGTCTCGGTGACGAGACGGCGCTCCAGATCCCGGTGCATCGTCGCGACGGTGCCGGCCGGCTCGGCCTGCGCCGAGAGTTCGCGCTGGCGCTGGCGGATGGCCTGAACGGCCTCGCGCATCTCGGCGGCGGTGGACTTGGCGCGCTTGGCGGCCGGGCGGACGGTGACCTGATCGCCGAGTTCGGCAACACGGCGCTCGATATCGCCGAGGCGCTCGGTCACCTGCTGCACCGGGCTCGTCTGCAGGGCGCGGTCGATGCGGAGCTCGATCTCTTCGAGGCGCTTCTGCTCAGCCTGGGCCGCCGCGCGGCGCTCGGCTTCCATGGAGCGGTCCAGACCATCGAGGCGGGTCATGAGGGTGGCCAAACCTTCGGAGGAAGCGGTGCCAGCCGAATCGTGTGCGGGGTCCTGCACCATCCGGGTCGCCTCCTGGGAAACCTGTCGCTCGGCGCTGCCGCCGAGCGGGGCGAGATGCTGCGGCACGACGGAGGCGATCCACGCCTCGAGGGGGACGCCGGCACGGCTCGCGACATCGCGGGCGGCTTCGATCACCTCCGGATCGAAACTATCGAAATGCGAGATCGCGTTGCGGTTCATCGTCGGCCTGTCGTCATCGGCGAGCAGCGCGGCGGCCGACCGTTCCAGTCCGGGTCATCCCCGGTGCTGCAACCTGTGGGCCGCCTTGGCGTAACCATTAAATTTGTTGGTAAACATCGGGTTAAGGTTGTGGCGACGATTGCACCGAACCTGTTGATCCGCCGGACTGCAACTATAGCGTGCTATCTCGCGGCCAATGCCGGCCCAACCGGCGGTATGGCTTCTCCGTCAATGGCTTATGCCTTGCGACATCGTGGCCGTGCGGCGTCCTGCGGCTTCGTGCGGGCGTTGCTGAAGAGGGCTCCGGCCGTTTAATATTTACTCGTCGCAGGCGGTCCGGCAGATGGCCGCGCGAATCGTAAGGTGGGACATCTTCGCATGCCGCAATACCGCGCTCCGGTGGACGACACGCTGTTCCTGCTCAACGATGTGCTGGGACTCCAGGGCCGCTCCAACCTCGCGGGCTTCGCCGATGCGACGCCGGACGTGGTCGAGGCCGTGCTGCGCGAAGGCGGCAAGCTCGCCGACGAAGTTCTCGCCCCCGTGAACCAGGCCGGCGACCGGGAGGGCTGCACCCGCCATCCCGACGGCCGTGTGACCACGCCGACGGGGTTCAAGGCGGCCTACGACGCCTATGCCGGCGGCGGCTGGATGGGCCTGTCGGTGCCCGAGGCGTTCGGCGGGCAGGGACTACCTCAGGTTATCAACACGGCGATCCAGGATTTCGCCTCCGGCGCCAACCTCGCGCTCAGCATGTATCCCGGGCTGACTCAGGGCGCGGTGGCCGCACTGCTCGTCCACGGCTCAGAGGAGCAGAAGGCGCGCTACCTGCCGAAGATGGTCGAGGGGGCCTGGACGGGCACCATGAACCTGACCGAGCCGCATTGCGGCACGGATCTCGGCCTTCTCCGCACCAAAGCGGCGCCGCAGGGGGACGGGTCCTACGCGATCACCGGCACCAAGATCTTCATCTCGGCCGGCGAGCACGACCTGTCGGAGAACATCGTGCATCTCGTCCTCGCCCGCATCGAGGGCGCACCGGCCGGCACCAAGGGTATCTCGCTCTTCCTTGTGCCGAAGGTCCTGGTAAATGAGGACGGCTCGCTGGGCGCGCGCAACGGTGTCTCCTGCGGCTCCATCGAGCACAAGATGGGCATCCACGGGAACAGCACCTGCGTGATGAACTACGACGGCGCCATCGGCTGGCTCGTCAGCGAGGCGAACCGCGGCCTCAACGCCATGTTCGTGATGATGAACGAGGCCCGCCTCGCGGTGGGCGTCCAGGGGCTCGGCCAGTCCGAGGCGGCCTATCAGAGCGCCGTCGCCTACGCGAAGGACCGCCTCCAGGGCCGCGCCCTCACGGGGGCCAAGGCGCCGGAGCGGGCGGCCGACCCGATCATCGTCCACCCGGACATCCGCCGCACGCTGATGCAGATCCGCGCCTTCAACGAGGCGGCCCGCGCCCTGGTGCTCTGGACTGCTCTGCAGGGCGACGTGCTCCACCGGGCGGAGGACGCGAAGGAGAGACAGACGGCCGACGACCTGATGGGCCTGATGACGCCCGTGGTGAAGGGCGTGCTGACCGATCGCGGCTTCGCCAACGCCGTCGAGGCGCAGCAGGTCTTCGGCGGGCACGGCTATGTCGAGGAATGGGGCATGTCGCAGTTCGTGCGCGATGCCCGGATCGCCATGATCTACGAGGGCGCCAACGGCATCCAGGCCATGGACCTGATCGGCCGCAAGCTACCAAAGGACGGTGGCCGGGCGATGATGGCCTTCCTTGGCGAGGTCCAGGCCTTCCTGAAGGAGAGCGGCGAGGACGAGGCCGCCTTCGCCAAGCCGCTGCAGGCGGCCCTCGGCGATTTGCAGCAGGCGACGATGTGGCTGATGCAGAACGCCATGGGCAACCCGGACAACGCGGGCGCGGGCGCCACCGATTACATGCACCTGCTCGGGCTGGTGGCTCTCGGCTACATGTGGTGCCGCATCGCCCGCGCGTCGCTGGCGCAGAAGGCCGAAGGCGGCGACACCGCCCGGTGGGAGAGCAAGCTCGTCACCGGCCGCTTCTTCATGGAGCGCAGCCTGCCCGAGACGGCGCTCCGCCTCGCGCGGGTCAGGTCCGGCGCGGGCACGACGATGGCGCTTGCGGCGGAGGCGTTCTAGGGCGCCTCCCCGGCCTTAGCTCCGCAGGGCCCGGTCCAGATCCTCGATGAGGTCGGCCGGGTCTTCCAGGCCGATCGACAGACGCACAACCTCAGGTCCGGCTCCGGCGGCGGTCTTCTGCGCGTCGGTGAGCTGGCGGTGGGTGGTCGAGGCCGGGTGGATGATGAGCGAGCGCGTGTCGCCGATATTGGCAAGATGCGAGAACAGTTCGAGGTTCGAGACGAGCTTCACCCCCGCCTCGTAGCCACCCTTCAGGCCGAAGGTGAACACGGCGCCCGCGCCGTTCGGCGTATAGCGCTTGGCCAGCGCGTAATACTTGTCGCTCTCCAATCCGGGATAGCTCACCCAGTCGACGGCCTCGTGCTTGGCGAGGTGGCTCGCGACGACGAGGGCATTGTCGGAATGGCGCTGCATCCGCAGCGGCAGGGTCTCGATGCCGTTGAGGATGAGGAACGCGTTGAACGGCGAGAGCGACGGCCCGAGGTCGCGCAGGCCGAGGACGCGGCAGGCGATGGCGAAGCCGAAATTGCCGAAGGTTTCGGCCAGCACCATGCCGGCATATTCCGGCCGGGGCTGGCTCATCATCGGGTAGCGGGCATCGCCGGCCCACTGGAACGTGCCGCCATCGACGATCAGGCCGCCGATGGAATTGCCGTGGCCGCCGAGGAACTTGGTGGCCGAATGCACCACGATGTCCGCGCCGTGTTCGAACGGGCGGATCAGGTACGGCGTCGCCATCGTGTTGTCGACGATGAGCGGGATGTTGTGCTTCTTGGCGATCACCGACAGCGCGGCAATATCGGTGATGACGCCGCCGGGGTTGGCGATCGATTCACAGAAGATTGCCTTGGTGCGCGGAGTGATCGCCGCCTCGAACGAGGCCGGATTGTCCGTATCGGCCCAGACCACCGACCAGCCGAAGTTCCGGTAGGAATGGTTGAACTGGTTGATCGAGCCGCCGTACAGCTTGTTGGCCGCGATGAACTCGTCGCCCGGCTGCATCAGCGCGTGCATCGTCAGGAACTCGGCCGCGTGGCCGGAGGCCACCGCCAGCGCCGCCGTGCCGCCTTCCAGCGCCGCGATCCGCTCTTCGAGCACCGCGTTCGTCGGGTTGGTGATGCGCGTGTAGATGTTGCCGAAGGCCTGGAGGCCGAACAGCGACGCGGCATGGTCCACGTCGTCGAACACGAAGCTCGTGGTCTGGTAGATCGGCGTGGCGCGGGCACCCGTCGCGGCGTCGGGGGCAGCGCCTGCATGGATCGCCAGGGTGTTGAAGCCGGGCAGCCGGTCGGTCATCGCGCTCACAAGTCTCCGTGGGCTTTCGCCCACAGCCTGTACGCCCCCTCGGGAGCACGGCGCAAGGCGGCCCTCAGGGAGCAGCCCTGCGGAAGACGAGGATGAGGTTGTTCGCCGGCATCTCGACCCGTTCCGCGAGGACGA
The DNA here is from genome assembly GCF_038442315.1 of Methylobacterium litchii. Taxonomy (NCBI): domain Bacteria; kingdom Pseudomonadati; phylum Pseudomonadota; class Alphaproteobacteria; order Hyphomicrobiales; family Methylobacteriaceae; genus Methylobacterium; species Methylobacterium litchii. Next base: position 108,553 of record NZ_JBBXMY010000007.1, read on the forward strand.
GGCCGTGCGCCTGCGCGAGCCGCGCGATCTCCTCCAGTTGCCGAAGCCCCCAGCGCGGGTCGCGCAACCGAAGGTCGGCGTCGAACGCCTCGTTGCTCGGTGCGGTCGCCCGCCCCTCCTCCCGGAACGGCCCGTAGAGGACGAGGGGCGCCCCCGCCGGCAGGAGACGGCCCGCGCCGGCCATCAACCCCTCGGCGGCGGCCCAGGGCGCGATGTGGATCATGTTGATGCACACGAGGGCGTCGGCCTGCTTGACGGGCCAGTCCGACGCGGCGGCATCGAGCTGGAGCGGGTCGCGCAAATTCGGCAATCCGGCGTGGCGGGCATGGGCGGCGACGCTGCGCAGGGCCGAGGGCTCAGGATCGCTCGGCTGCCACACGAGGTTCGGCAGGGCGCGGGCGACATGCACCGCGTGCTCGCCGGACCCGCTCGCCACTTCGAGCACCGTCCCGGTCGCGGGCAGGACCCGGCGCAGCACAGCGAGGATGGCGTCGCGGTTGCGGGCGACGGCGGGGGCGATCAGGGCATCGCCCTCGGCAGGCCAATTCAGCATGGCGCCAGCCTAGCACAGTCCGGTGAAGGCGGGTGGTTCGACGGATTGTCCGAAGATGTGGTGAGCGCGCTGGGACTCGAACCCAGGACCTACAGATTAAAAGTCCGTTGCTCTACCAGCTGAGCTACGCGCTCGCGTCCCCGTCGAGCGGGGCCGAGGGCCACCGCAATAGGGGAGCGGATCGGGAGGGTCAACCGATGGTCGCGCGGGCTCGCTCCACGATGGCGCGGGCCTCGTCGAACGCCGCAGCCGCGTCCAATTCGGTCGTGTCGAGCTTCACCGCGTCGTCGGCCATGCGCAGGGGCGCGGCGCTGCGCGAGGAATCGCGGGCGTCGCGGGCCTCGATGTCGGCGAGGATACCTTCCAGCGTCGAGGATTCGCCACGGCTCGCCAGTTCCCGGTGGCGACGGCGGGCGCGCTCCTGCGCGGAGGCGGTGATGAACAGCTTCACGCTCGCGGAGGGGCACACCACCGTGCCGATGTCGCGCCCATCGAGGACGGCGCCCGCCGGATCGGCGGCGAAGCGGCGCTGCCATGCGAGCAGCGCCTCGCGCACCTCCGGCACGGTCGAGATGCGGGAAGCCGCCTCACCCATGGCCCGGTCGCGCAGGCGCGAGTCGGTGAGATGGCGGGCGCTGAGGTTTTCCGCCGCCCGGATGGCCGCCTCGGTGTCGTCCAGGGAATCGCCCGCCTGGAGGAGCAGAAAGGCGACCGCCCGGTAGAGCAGGCCCGTGTCGAGATGCGGCAGGCCGTAATGCGTGGCGAGGCGCTTGGCGAGGGTGCCCTTGCCCGAAGCGGCAGGCCCGTCGATGGCGATGACGAGGGACATGTCAGGCTCCGATCCGTCCACCGAGGGCGGACATGGTCGGCAGGAAGCTCGGGAAGCTGGTGGCGATCATCGCGCCGTCATCCACGGTCACGGGCTCGCAGGTCGCGAGGCCTAGGACGAGGAACGACATCGCAATGCGGTGGTCGAGATGCGTCGCGACCGTGCCGCCGCCCTTCGGCGCGGACCCGTCGCCCTCCACGATCAGGTCGTCGCCCGCGATGCGGTGAGGGATGCCGTTGGCCGCGAGGCCCGCCGCCACGGCGGCGAGGCGATCCGATTCCTTCACGCGCAGCTCGTGCAGCCCGTTCATCCGCGTGGTGCCTTCCGCGAAGGAGGCCGCCACGGCGAGGACGGGATACTCGTCGATCATCGCGGGCGCCCGCTCGGCGGGGACGTCGACGCCCTTCAGGCGGCTTGCCCGGACGCGCAGGTCCGCGACGGTCTCGCCGCCCTCCTCGCGCTCGTTCACGCGCGCAATGTCGGCGCCCATCTCGATCAGAGTCGTGATGAGGCCGGTGCGGAGCGGGTTCATTATCACGCCCTCGATGACGATGTCGGAGCCGGGCGTAATGAGCGCGGCTACCAGCGGGAAGGCGGCCGAGGAAGGATCGGCCGGCACGATCACGTCCGTGCCGCGCAGGGTCGGCTGGCCGGTGAGCGCAATGCGGCGGCCGTGTCCCTCGGGGCCGTGGGGCTCCACGCGCACCTCGGCGCCGAACAGGCGCAGCATCCGTTCGGTGTGGTCGCGGGTGGCGGCGGTCTCGATCACCGTCGTGATGCCGGGGGCGTTGAGCCCGGCGAGCAACACGGCAGACTTGATCTGCGCCGAGGCGGCGGGGGTCTCGTAGGTGATCGGGATCGCCTCCTGCGGCCCGCGCAGGGTCAGGGGCACGCGGCCGCCGTCCGCCTCGGACACGACTTGCGTGCCCATCTGCGTCAGCGGATCGAGGATGCGCCGCATCGGCCGCGAACGCAGGGAGGCGTCGCCGTCGAAGGTGGCGGTGACGGGCTGGCCGCCGACCACGCCCATCATGAGGCGCGAGCCGGTGCCGGCATTGCCGAAATCGAGCACGTCGGCCGGATCGGTAAGCCCGCCGATGCCGACGCCGTCGATGGTCCAGCGTCCTTCGCCCAGCCGCTCGACCGTCGCGCCGAGCGCCTTCGCGGCGGCGGCGGTGCGCAGGACGTCGTCGCCTTCGAGCAACCCCTCGACGCGGGTACGGCCCTGGCTGAGCAGGCCGAGGATCATCGCCCGGTGGGAGATCGACTTGTCGCCCGGCGGGCGCAGGCGCCCGGTGAGGGCGCCGCCGGGCGAGGCGGTGAGAGGCTGTGGGGGAAGGTCGTGCGACACGGGTCGAGTCCGTTCGGGTCTTCTACGCCGGGTCAGTCCCGGAGGCCGGTTCGCGGCGCGGTTAACACGGGCGCCGGCCTTCGTCATCCGCGCGGAGGTCCGCGCCGGCCCCCCGGCGGACGAGGTTCGGGAAAACATTGGCGTTTCCCCTCCGCGGCCGCTTCGATTGACAGGCGCGGCAGCCGCGACTAACCGGGCGCCTTCCCAGATAAGTCTCGACGACGAGGTGTCCCCCGTGGCCCGACCGGAACTCGGCCTGAAACGGCAGTGCATGAGCTGCGGCGCGAAGTTTTACGACCTCGCCCGCGACCCCGCGACCTGCCCGAAATGCGGCGCGGTCTATCAGGCCACGACCAGCCGCGCCGCGCCGCCGGCGATCTCGCGCAGCACCGACGACGACGAAGACGAGACGGACGAGAAGGGTCCGGAGATGGTCTCCCTCGATGAGGTCGAGGCTGCCGAGGACGATGCCGATCCCACGCCCGAGGATGATTCCACGGAAGACGGGGATGCGGCCACCGACGACGACGACACCTTCCTTGAGGAGGAAGACACCGGCGACGACGACGTGGCCGATCTGATCGACGGCGACATCGAGAACGACGAAGAAGGCTGATCGCTCCGGCCAAGCTTCTTTCGCAGAAACTCGCGAAAGGGGCTTGAGTCCGGCCGGCGGGGCGCTTATAGAACCGCCCTCGCCGGACGCCAGCCGGATCGGCGAACCACGCGGAACCCAACCGCGGTGGAAAATAGTGGGGCCTTAGCTCAGCTGGGAGAGCGCTTCCATGGCATGGAAGAGGTCATCGGTTCGATCCCGTTAGGCTCCACCATTTCTCTTTCGGATCCCAGTGCTGCTTCAGCTCGGTCGCGCTCCGGATCCTCTTCCCTCGGCACTGTCTTGAGCGCGGTCGGCATCCTGTCCGCCGTGATCGCGACACCGACGACTACGCAAGCCGAAGGCGTCGCGGAGATACGCCCAGCCTCTCCCGCCGAGGCGCTGGTGGCCGATCTGCGCGGGCGCATCCTGCGCTCTGACAGCGCGACCGCCGTCCTCGAATCATGGTGTGCCGAGAAGGGCCTCGCTGGCCAAGCCCGCCTTGTCGCCCATCGCCAGATCGGCGCGGACAAGGCACCAACGCTGGAGCAGCGCATACGCCTCGGCGTCGGGCCCGACGAGCCTGTCCGCTATCGCCACGTCCGTCTGGCCTGCGGGGACAGGGTCTTGTCCGAGGCGGACAATTGGTACGTGCCGGCGCGACTCACCCCTGAAATGAACGCGGCCCTTGACGGGTCGGACGTGCCCTTCGGCCGGGTGGTACGCCCGCTGGCGCCCGTGCGCCGGGTCGTCTCGGTCGAGAGCTATCCGCTCGCCGCCGAGCCCGGCCCCGATGCGCCGCTGGTGCGGGTCGATGCCCTCCTCGTGACCGGCGCGGGCGCGCCGTTCTGCGAGGTCATCGAAACCTATCTCGGCGCGACCCTGCCGCCATCCCGCTAGGAGCCCTGCTTTGACGCCCGTATCGCTTCGCCTCGCCGGTCTCGCGCTCGCCGTGGGCCTCGTCGCCCCTGCTCACGCCGCGCCGAACGATCCGAGCGGCCTGTGGCTGACGGAAACCGGCAAGTCGCGCGTGAAAGTCGCGCCCTGCGGCGGCGGCTATTGCGGGACCATCGTCAGCGCACCGGGCAAGGCGCTCGACGCCAACAACCCGGACCCGTCCCTACGCGGCCGCAGCGTGATCGGCGTTCAGATCCTGGACGCCCGCAAGCCCGACGGCGCGGGCTTCTCCGGCACGCTCTACAATCCGAACGACGGGAAGACCTATTCGGGCTCGCTGAAGCTGACCAAGCCCGACGCCCTCGAAGTCTCGGGCTGCGTCCTCGGCTTTCTCTGCAAGAGCCAGACGTGGACGCGGACAAAGTGATCCATGACGGGAATTAATCCCGCATATCTTGTGCGCTGCCACACCCGGCGATTTTCCGCACTGGATCGATAGCGCACAACCTTGGTTCCCCGTCCCACACAGCATCGGACGGACCAGATGACCCGGATCACCTCACTGACGATCACCGCCGCGATGGCCTTCGCCATCGCCACCCCTGCCTTCGCGCAGGTTCTCGAAAGCCCCACCACCACGACCGTCGTCGTGCCGCGGGGCGCGCCGGGCGTCGTGACGCCCCTGAACAACACCACGGGTGGCGACGCGGCGGTCTCGTACTCGCCGACCGGGCGCCCCGCCGATTCGATCTCGAACGACTCGGCCGCGGCCGGCAATGCAGGCCAGCCCTCGCGCGTCGCGCCGCAGGGTGGCGGCGGCGGCAAGTAAGCTTCTCGCACGCCCACAAGGCAGGCCGCGCTGGAAGGCGCGGCCTTTTTCGTGTCAGGCTGCGGCGCCGAGCGCCTGCTCGATGGCATCAAGGGCCGCTTGGGCGCCCGTGCCGTTCGGGCCGCCGGCCTGGGCCATGTCGCGGCGTCCGCCGCCGCCCTTGCCGCCCAGCGCCTCCGCGCCCGCCCGCACGAGGCCCACCGCATCGAAGCGGCCAGTCAGGTCCTCAGTGACGCCGACGACCAGCCCCGCCTTGCCATCCGGCGCAACGCCGACGATGGCAACGATGCCGGAGCCGAGACGGCTCTTGCCCTCGTCCGCGAGGCTCTTGAGGTCGCGCATCTCGACGCCCTCGACCACCCGCGCCATCAGCCGTACGCCCGCGACCTCCTTCGGCGCATCGGCGGCGTCCGTGCCGCCCCCGCCCATGGCGAGCTTCTTCCGCGCCTCGGTGAGTTCGCGCTCCAGCCGGCGACGATCCTCCATGAGGGCCGTGAGCCGGTCGGACGCCTCCGCGGCCGGGGCCTTGAGGATGCCGGCCAGCGAGGCCAGCGTCCGTGCCTCCTCGGCCCGGTGACGCCGCGCGGCGTCCGCCGTCAGGGCCTCGATGCGCCGCACGCCGGCGCCGACGGCGCTCTCACCCACGATGGTGATGGCGCCGATATCGCCCGTACGCCCAGCATGGGTGCCGCCGCAGAGCTCCACCGAGAACGCCTTGTTGCCGGCCTCGCCGGTCGGCAGGCCCATGGAGACGACGCGGACCTCGTCACCGTATTTCTCGCCGAACAGGGCGCGCGCGCCGGACTCGATGGCGTCATCCACGGCCATCAGCTTGGTCACGACAGGTTTGTTCTGGAGCAGGACCGCGTTGGCGATGTCCTCGACGCGGGCCATCTCCTCCGCCTCGATGGGCTTCGGGTGGCTGATGTCGAAGCGCAGGCGATCCGGCGTGACCAGCGAGCCCTTCTGCGCGACGTGCTCACCGAGCACCTGACGCAGGGCCTCGTGCAGCAGGTGGGTGGCGGAGTGGTTGGCGCGGATCGCCCGGCGCCGGGCATGGTCCACCTTCAACTCGACCGGCTGCTCGACCTTGAGCGTCCCCTCCTCCACCGTCACCGCATGGACGAAGAGATCGCCTAGCTTCTTCTGCGTGTCGGTGACGCGCACCTTTACGCCGGTCGTGAGGATCGTGCCGGTATCGCCGACCTGACCGCCCGATTCCGCGTAGAACGGGGTCTGGTTCAGCAAGGCGAAGCCCGATTGCCCAGCCTTCAGTTCGGCGGTCTCCGCGCCCTCGAACAGCAGGGCGGTCACGACGCCCTCGGCGGTCTCGGTCTCGTAGCCCAGGAACTCCGTCGCGCCGACGCGCTCGCGCAGGCCGAACCACACCGCCTCGGTGGCGGATTCGCCCGAGCCCTTCCAGGCCTCGCGGGCTGCCTGCTTCTGGCGCTGCATCGCCGCCTGGAAAGCGTCGGTGTCCACGCCGATGCCGCGCGCCTTCAGGGCGTCCTGCGTGAGGTCGAGGGGGAAGCCGTAGGTGTCATAGAGCGTGAAGGCCGTCTCGCCGGAGAGGTTCTGGCCCGGCTGCAGGTCGCGGCTCTCGGTGTCGAGGATGGAGAGGCCCCGCTCCAGGGTGCGACGGAAGCGCGTCTCCTCGAGCTTCAGGGTCTCGCCGATCAGCGCCTCGGCGCGCATCAATTCGGGATAGGCCTGCCCCATCTCGCGCACCAGCGCCGGCACCAGCCGGTACATGGTAGGCTCGCGGGCGCCCAGGATCTCGGCATGGCGCATGGCGCGGCGCATGATGCGGCGGAGCACATAGCCCCGCCCCTCGTTGCCCGGCAGCACACCGTCCGCGACGAGGAAGGACGCCGCCCGCAGGTGGTCCGCGATCACGCGGTAGGAGGCCATGGTCGCGGGCTCCGGCGCGCGCGACACCGCATGCGCCACCGCCTCGATCAGCGACCGGAACAGGTCGGTGTCGTAGTTCGACTTTACACCCTGCAGGACGGCGGCGATGCGCTCCAGGCCCATACCGGTGTCGATGGAGGGACGCGGCAGCGGATGGCGCGATCCCGGCTCGACCTGCTCGTATTGCATGAACACGAGGTTCCAGAATTCGAGGAAGCGGTCGCCGTCCTCGTCCGGGCTGCCGGGCGGGCCGCCCCGAAGCTCGGGGCCTTGGTCGATGAAGATCTCCGAGCACGGGCCGCAGGGGCCGGCGTCGCCCATCTGCCAGAAGTTGTCGGAGGTGCCGATGCGGATGATCTTGTGGTCCGGGAAGCCGGCGATCTTCTTCCACAGCAGAGCCGCGTCGTCGTCATCCGCGTAGACGGTGACGAGGAGCTTCTCCGGCGAGAGGCCGAACTCCTTCGTGATGAGCGTCCAGGCCAGCTCGATCGCGCGCTCCTTGAAGTAGTCGCCGAACGAGAAATTGCCGAGCATCTCGAAGAAGGTGTGGTGGCGCGCCGTGTACCCGACATTGTCGAGATCGTTGTGCTTGCCCCCGGCGCGGACGCATTTCTGCGCCGTCACCGCGCGGTCGTAGGGCCGCTTCTCGACGCCCGTGAAGACGTTCTTGAACTGCACCATGCCGGCGTTCGTGAACATCAAGGTGGGGTCGTTCTTCGGGACAAGTCCCGAGGACGGGACGACCGTGTGGCCGGCCTCCGCAAAGAAGTCGAGGAAGGTCGACCGGATCTCGTTGACGCCGCTCATCTGGCAGACTTTCAGGCTTCTCACGTCATTTGTCGGAGGCACGCTTGGGCGGACCTCCCTGTAGCGTCCTCTTAAGGATGGAACAGGCGGGAGTCACGAAGCGAGAGTGCGGCTTGCACGCGACAGCGCAGATTGGCCGGCCAGCACGGCCACGGCGCCGCGAAATCACCTGGGATTGCCCCACGCTCGCCACAAGCACGGCCGTGTTGTCGCCACATCTGTCAAGCCAGATTGAACCCATCGGCGCCACGTCGGCGCAGCGGGAAACGGAATCACGATGCAGGGCCGCGCGGTCGGATCGGGGAAGACGGGTAACGCGAAGTTCGGCACGGCGCAGGTTCGCCGTTTCGGGAAGGGCAACCACGGCGCCATCGCGGCGCATTCGCCGGTCGGCGCCTCGCACGGCAGCACGACGGCTCTCGTCCGCTCGCTCCTGACGGTCACGTTCCTCGCCGGCTCGCTGAGCGCCGCGCTGATCGGCTCCGGTGTCGATCTGAGCAAGATCGGCCTGCCCCAGGCCGTCACCAGCGCCGAGGCCGCGACCGAGATCCGGATGCCGCGCCCGAACCTCCACCTCGTCGCCCTCAGCGAGGATCTGGAGAAGGCCACGCTCCGTGCCTCCGCGAGCTTCGCCCCGGTCCACGATCTCGACACCGACGTCGGGTCGAGCGGGGTCGATCGGGTGTCCTACGATTACCTGTTGTCGCAATCCTCCGGCGGCGACCCGAACGACATCCTCGAATTCGGCCCGATGAAGATCCGGCGCCACCTGGTGCAGACGATCGTGAAGGCGGCCCAGGCCGTGCAGACCGACCCGGTGCTGCTCATGGCGGTCGCCGACAAGGAATCGAGCTTCATCACCGCCGTGCAGGCCAAGACCTCTTCGGCCACCGGCCTCTACCAGTTCATCGAGCGCACGTGGCTCGGCGTGGTGCGCGACTTCGGCGGCAAGTATGGCCTCGCCAAGGAAGCCGCCCTCGTCACCGCCGACGCGAACGACAAGCCGGTCATCACCGACGCCGCCGAGCGCGCCCGCGTCCTTGAACTGCGCCGCGATCCCTATCTGTCGGCCCTCATGGCGGGCGAGATGCTGAAGCGCGACGCCGCCCGCATCAGCCAGCGCATCGGCCGCGAGCTCACCCTCGGCGAGGTCTACCTCGCCCACTTCCTCGGCCCGGACGATGCCGGCGACTTCCTCGACAAGGTGGTGAACAAGCCGGCTGCGGCGGCCGCCGTGCTGCTCCCCGGCCCGGCGCGTGCCAACCGCTCGATCTTCTTCGCGGCCAACCGCTTCACCGGGCGCGGCCGCCATCGCAAGCCGATGAGCCTGTCCGTGGCGCAAGTCCACGAGAAGTTCGAGGCGATGATGCAGACCCGCGGCACGCGCTATCAGAATGTTCGCGCGCTCTCCGGCATCATGGCCTACGCCGACACGGATTCCGCCGTCGAGACTCAGTAAAGCTCTCGCGAGCCGCGCGACTTTCGGTGCGACAATCGCAACCGAGCACGGATTACCGACTTCTCTACCCAGGTAGCCGCACGACAAAGCGGCGTGACACTGTGTCGGGGGGATCTTTGAGGAAGCCGCATCCTGAGGCGCCCGTGCCCTACACGGACACGCTGACGCCGGGCGTTCCGCTCGACCAGATCGGGCAGACGCTGGCCTCTTTTTACGACGACCTCATCACCGAGGGCGTGCCGGCGCATCTCGCCGCCCTTGTGAAGCGGGTGAAGCAGTCGCAGCCGGCCTCCGCCCCCGAGCGCAACGGCAGCGACCGCCCCGTGGGCGAAGCGAAGCCCGTCCATCTCGCCATCGTGGTCGAGGACGAGCCCGCAATCCGCCAACTGGCCGAGACCCTTCTCGAAGAGACCGAGCTGGAGGTCATCGGCTGCCCCAGCGCCGAGGAAGCCCTCGCGGTCCTGCGCCAGCGCGGCGGGGAAGTGGCCCTCGTCTTCGCCGACGTCCGCCTCGCCGGAGAGATGGACGGGATGCAACTTGCCCGCGCCGTCGCCACCCTTTGGCCGCGCGCACGGCTCGTCGTCACCTCCGGCCACGTCATCCGCCGCCCGGACCTGCCGCCCGACGCCGTGTTCATCGCCAAGCCCTGGCGCCCGATGGACGTGCTGGTCGAGGCCGAGCGCGCCGCCCGCGAGCCGGCGCCTCCCATCAGCTGAGGATTAATCGCACGGCCGACCGGAGCCTTGGCACGAGTCTCGCCTTGGGATTGCAAACACAAGGTGGGGACGATGCGGATCAGGACCGGCTTCGATATCGCGTTCGAGACGCTGCAACCGACACCCATGATCCTGATGGTGAGCGTGCATCCGAACCGGATGCCCGACGTGCTGACCCCGCACGTTCTCACCTTCGATCCGCCGGTGCAGACGCGGGAGTACCGCGACGATTTCGGCAACCTCTGCCACAGGATCCTCGCCCCGCCGGGCCGGCTGACCGTCTCGGCCGATTTCGAGGTGCAGGACAGCGGTCTGCCCGACCCGATCGTGCCCGAGGCCCGGCAAATTCCGGTGCAGGACCTGCCCGACGAAGTGCTCGTCTACCTTCTGGGCTCCCGCTATTGCGACACCGACAAGCTCTCGCAGACCGCGTGGTCGCTGTTCGGCACGGCGCCGGAGGGCTGGGGCCGGGTGCAGGCCATCGTGGACTACGTCCACAACCACATCCGCTTCGACTACCAGCGCGCCGACGCGACCCGCACCGCCCATGACGGCTTTCAGCAGCGGGAGGGCGTGTGCCGGGACTTCGCCCACCTGGCCATCACCTTCTGCCGCTGCATGAACTTCCCGGCGCGCTACGCCACCGGCTATCTCGGCGACATCGGCGTGCCCAGGGACCCGGCGCCGATGGATTTCTCCGCGTGGTTCGAGGTGTTCCTCGAAGGGCCGGACGGCCCGCGGTGGTACACGTTCGACGCCCGGCACAACCGTCCGCGCATCGGCCGCATCGTCATGGCGCGGGGCCGCGACGCCACGGATGTCGCGATCTCCACGAATTTCGGCTTCGCCAACCTCGCCCGGTTCGACGTCCACACGGACGAAATCGGCTGAGGCACGTTAGAACGCGAGCCCGCCGCGCGCCTTGAGCGCCCGGTAGGCCTCGATGCCGAGGGCCAGATCGGCGCGCAGCCGCGCCTCGTCGCCGAGGTCGTCCAGCCCGTAAGACAGGCCGAGGATGTGCGCGACCTCGTAGCCCTCGGGCAATTCGCCGGCCGTGCCGAGGCTGAGGCTCGTGAACGGCAATCGCTCCGCGAAATCCGACAGCCGCTCGCGCAGCCGGTCGCCGCTCGCGCGCAGATGGTCAAGGGCGCGCGGGCCGTAGTCGCGCAGGGCCGCGACGGTGCCCTGTGCCAGCGAGAGATGCACCCGCTCCCGGTCTGCGGGGAAGAGGTAGACGAGGTAGTAGCCCCGCGTGGCGCTCGTCGTCACCGAGGGGTCGAACACCGCGAGCCACGGCACCGCCGCCCAACGGGTGCCGCGCCCCGGGCTGCCCTTCACGAGAAAGGTGCCCTTCACCGGCTCCAGAGCCCGGCGCAACTCGTCCGGGGCGCCCTTGCGGATCACCGTGGCGAGGACATGCCCGGCGGGCGGTTCGAGCTTGGCGAGGGGATATTCCTCGACGATGCGCCGGAGGGCGTAGCCGAGGCTCACGGCAGGGCGAGACTGCCGCCGCTGATCGGCTCGCGGACGCCCGTCGTCGCTGGGAAGGTGATGGGTAGGCCCTTCTGCGAGCGCACCGCGAGGTACGCGAACGCCTGGGCTTCGAGATAGGCCGAGGACCAGCCGATGGCGTCCGCCGTCGTGATTTCCGAGCGCAGGTGGTAGTTCAGCAACCGCACCAACTCGCCATTGCGCGCCCCGCCACCGGCCACGATCCAGCGGGCCGGGATCTCCGGAGCATGGTCGAGGGCGCGGGCCACCGCGCGGGCGGTGAAGGCGGTGAGCGTCGCCGCGCCGTCCTCGGTGGAGAGCTGCCCCGCGAGCTTGTGCGAGAACCAGTTCCGGTCGAGCGACTTCGGCGGCTTGCGGAAGAAGAACGGGTGCATCAGCAGCCACGCCAGCAGCGGCTCGTCAGGCCGACCCCGTGCGGCGGTGCGGCCGCCGTCGTCGAGGTTCTTGCCCTCGCGCTCCTGCATCCACTCGTCGATGAGGGCGTTGCCCGGCCCGGTGTCGAAGGCGATGACGCCGCCCTTCGAATCGATCAGCGTCGCGTTGGCCACGCCCCCAATGTTGAGGATGCCCACCGGCCCGGTGAAGCCCGATGCCTCGGCCAGCGCCTTGTGGAACACCGGCACCAGCGGCGCCCCCTGCCCTCCCGCCTCGACATCGGCCCGGCGCAGGTCCGACACGACCGGGATGCCGAGCCGGCTCGCCAGCGCCTGCCCGTCGCCCACCTGTACGGAGATGCGCTGGTCCGGCCGGTGAATCACCGTCTGGCCGTGGAAGCCGATCACGTCGATGTCGGAGGGCGTCAGGTCGTTCTCGGCGAGGAAGCGCTCGACCGCCTCGGCATGGGCCGCCGTGACGAAGCGCTCAGCCTCCGGCAGTCGGCCCGGCCGGTCGTCCGGCTGGACGATGGCCTCGGCGTCCTTGGTAGCGGCGCGCAGGAGCGCCTTCTCGTCGTCGGAATAGCCGCGATAGCCGGTGGGGCCGAGCGGTTCGAGGAAGTTGTTGTGGCCCTTCACAACGCGGACGGTTTCCCCGTCCGTCTCGATGAGCGCCACATCGACACCGTCGAGCGATGTGCCGCTCATCAGGCCGATCGCGCGCGACATCGCCATAGCTTCCCCCGTGCCTTTCCCGGACCGGGCTGTTAAGAGCCCAGCCGATCCCCATGACGGGGAGCTAGCACGCGGGCCGCACCCTGTCGCCCGCCCCGAACTCCGTGAACCCGATGAGCGCCGACTTCACGCCCAAATCCGACTTCCTGCGGATCCTGACTGAGCGCGGCTATATCCACCAGGCCTCCGACATGGCCGGGATCGATGCCGCCGCCCAGGAAGGGCGCCTGACGACCTATGTCGGCTACGATTGCACGGCCGCATCGCTCCATGTCGGGCACCTGCTCTCGATCATGATGCTGCACTGGCTGCAGGCGACCGGCGGCAAGCCCATCGCCCTGATGGGCGGCGGCACCACACGCGTCGGCGACCCCTCCGGCCGGGATGAATCGCGCAAGATCCTCACCATTGAGCAGATCGACGCCAACAAGGCCGAGATCCGCAAGACCTTCGACCAATTCCTGCGCTTCGGCGAGGCCGGCAACGACGCGGTGATGGTCGACAACGCCGAGTGGCTGACCAAGCTCAACTACATCGAGATGCTGCGCGACATCGGCCGCCACTTCTCGGTGAACCGCATGCTCTCGATGGACAGCGTGCGCATGCGCTTGGAGCGTGACCAGGAACTGTCGTTCCTGGAGTTCAACTACATGATCCTCCAGTCCTACGACTTCGTGGAGCTGAACCGCCGCTACGGGACGATCCTGCAGATGGGCGGATCGGACCAGTGGGGCAACATCGTCAACGGCATTGATCTCGGGCGCCGCATGGGCACCCCGCAGCTCTACGCCCTGACCTGCCCGCTGCTCACCACCTCCTCCGGCGCCAAGATGGGCAAGACCGCCGCCGGCGCGGTGTGGCTGAACCCGGAGATGCTCTCGCCCTACGATTACTGGCAGTTCTGGCGGAACACCGAGGACGCCGACGTCGCGCGCTTCCTCAAGCTGTTCACGCTCCTGCCGATGGACGAGGTGGCACGGCTGGCCGCGCTCGGCGGCGCCGAGATCAACGAGGCCAAGAAGGTGCTCGCCACCGAGGCGACGGCGCTGATGCATGGCCGCGAGGCCGGCGAGGCCGCCGCCGAGACGGCGCGCAAAACCTTCGTGGAAGGCTCGCTCGCCGCCGACCTGCCGACCATCACCGTGCCGGGTTCGGTGCTGGAAGCCGGCCTCGGCGTACTCACCGCCTTCGGGCCGGAGCACGCCAAGCTCGTGCCCTCGACCAGCGAGGCGCGTCGCCAGATCAAGGGCGGCGGGCTGCGGGTGAACGACGTTCAGGTCAGCGATGACAAGGCTGTGCTCCGCCCGTCCGACCTGACGGCGGACGGGGTCATCAAGCTGTCCTTCGGCAAGAAGAAGCACGTGTTGCTGCGGGTGGAGCCTTAGGGCTCCAACCCGTCCGCGATTCGCTGCGCCTTGCGCCGCGCCTCGACCCTCGCCACCGAGAAGACCGACGCCTCGTAGAGGATCAGCATCGGGATCGCGAGGGAGAGCTGCGAGATCACGTCCGGCGGCGTCAGGATCGCCGCCGCGACGAAGACCAGCACGATGGCGTAGCGGCGCTTCTCGCGCAGGAACTTGGTGTCGATGATGCCGACCTGCCCGAGCAGCGTCAGGATCACCGGCAACTGAAACGCAAGGCCGAACGCGAAGATCAGCGTCATGATGAGCGACAGGTACTCATCGACCTTCGGCAGCAGCTTGATTGTCGGCTCGCCCGCGACGCCGACCTGCTGCAGCGAAACCGAGAACTTGATGAGCAGCGGCATCGCCAGGAAGAACACGACCAGCGCGCCGAGGATGAAGAAGATTGGCGTGGCGACCAGGTAGGGCAGGAACGCCTTGCGCTCGTTGCGGTAGAGCCCCGGCGCCACGAAGGCGTAGATCTGCGTCGCGATCACCGGGAAGGCCAGGAAGGCGGCGCCGAACACGCTGAGCTTGATATTCGTGAACACCTGCTCGAGGAAGTGCGTGGCGATCAGCTCGGCGTTCTGCGCCCCCACGATGGAGACGTAGGGGTAGACGAGGATGTTGTAGATATCGCGCGAGAAGAAGAAGCACGCGAAGAACATCAGAACGAACGCGATCAGCGACTTGATCAGCCGCGAGCGCAATTCGATCAGGTGTTCGAGCAGCGGCGCCCGCGACGCCTCGATATCGGCCTCGTCGGCCTCGGTCATCATTGTGCGGCCGTCTCGTTGCGGTGGGAGGCCGGCTCGGGCGTCCCGTAAGGATCGTCCACGGAGCCGGGCACGGGCGGGGTTTCGCCCTGCGTCGCCTGCCGCTCGGCCTTCAGCTTCGCCGTCGCGTCGGCGAGGCTCCGCGGCTTCGGGGCGGGCGGGGGCGGCGGCGGTTCGATCACCGGCTCAGGCTTCGGCGGGCCGAAGGTCTCGGCCTCCGGCGGGGAAAGCGTGGCCGGTGTCTCGGGCTTCGTGGTCCGTCCCTCGACGGCGCCGCGCAACTCGTCGCGGATCGTCTGGACCGGGTTGAACATCGAGCCGCCGCGCATCGTGTCGCGGATGCCATCGACCTCCTTGCGCACCTCATCAAGCTCCGCCTCGCGGATCGCCTCGTTGAACTGCATCTGGAACTCGCCGGCCATGCGGCGCAGCTTGGTCGTGACCTGGCCGACGGTGCGGAGCGCCTTCGGCAGGTCCTTCGGTCCGATGACGATGAGGGCGACGCCGCCGATCAGCATCACCTCGCCCCAACTCATGTCCAGCATGTCGTCGACGGTCCTGCGGCCGTGGGGGTCTCGCTCCCCTCACGCCTCTCTGCGAGGGGGCACGCGCGCCCCAACGGCTCCCGGTTGATCCTCAGATCGTCTTGCTCTCGCCGCCCGGCAGGTGGCTCGCCGGAACGGCGGTGCCGGGGCTGGTCTCGGCGGTGTGGGGGATGGTGCGCACCGGCTGCTGCGGCGGCGCGACCGGCTGGGCCGGCGGCGGCGTCTCGTCCTCGGCCATGCCCTTCTTGAAGGCTTTGATGCCCTTGGCGACGTCGCCCATCAGATCGGACACCTTGCCGCGTCCGAAGAGCAGCATCACGATGACCGCGACGATGACCCAGTGCCAAATGCTCATGCTACCCATGACGACCTCCTGCGCTCCGCAATGACCGTGAGGCCACGCGACCGGAGCACCCCGTCCACTTCAGGAATTTCCCGCGAACCTAGGGAGCGCGCCCTCGGAACACAAGCGCAAGCAGAGCGTGGAGGGGTGACGACAGTGGAGGGTCGTGGGCTTGCCGTCAGGCGGCCTGGGCGAAAGCCGCCGCGAAACGCGCCCGCGCCTCCGGCAGATCGAGCCCGTCGGTCAGGCTCCCGAGGCGGGCCAAGGCAGCCTCGGCGCGGCGGGCGGCGTCGCCCGTCAGCAGCGGCGTACCCTCACAGACGGCCCGCATCTCGTCCATGTCCCCGTTGCAGTGCAGGGCCATGTCGATCCCTGCCGCGAAGGCGGCTTCGGCGCGGGCGCGGAACGGCCCGGTCAGGGCGTGCATCGACAGGTCATCGGTCATCAGCAGACCGTCGAAGCCGATCTCGCCGCGGATGATGTCGCGGATCACCACGGGCGATTGTGTCGCGGGGCGGTCCGGGTCGATCGCCGTGAACACCACATGCGCGCTCATGGCCATGGGCAGGTCGGCGAGCAGGCGGAACGGCGCGAAGTCCCGGCCGCGCAGGTCGGCCAGGGCGGCATCCACCACCGGCAGGCCCTTGTGGCTGTCGCAGGCGGCGCGGCCGTGGCCGGGCATGTGCTTCACCACGGGCAGCACCCCGCCCGCCATCAGCCCCTCCGCGACGGCCCGGCCGATGGCCGCCACCGCCTCGGGGCTGTCGCCATAGGCGCGGTCGCCGATGATGTCGTGCGCGCCCGGCGAGGGCACGTCGAGGACCGGCGCGCAATCGACGTTGATGCCGACCTCCGCGAGGTCATGCGCGATAAGCCGGGCGCCGAGGCGGGCGATGGTCTCGGCCGAGCCGTTCAGGCGGCCGTAGCTGCCGCCGGCCGGGTATTTCGGCCAATGCGGCGGGCCCATGCGCTGCACCCGGCCGCCCTCCTGATCGATGAGGATCGGCGCCTCGGCCCGCCCGACGCAATCGCGCAGGGCGGCGGTGAGGGCGCGCACCTCGTCGGGGGTGCCGATGTTGCGCTTGAACAGGATGAAGCCCCAGGGCTGCGCATCCCGGAAGAAGGACGCCTCCTCGGGGAGGAGCGTCTTGCCGGCGCAGCCGAGAATCAGGGCGCGGGAGGTCATCGTGCGGCGTTCCGGGGCAAAGGGGCCGGGGGAGCGAATCGAGCTGTGGAGAATCGGGCCGCCCCCGCCGACGCGCAAGGCGGGAACCCGGCCACGAGGGCCGGCTCCGTGCTTGCGCGGATCGGTGTGGCCGGGGGGACTCGGTCCGGTCGGCCGGATCAGTCGGCCGTGGTCAGTTCTTCGCGACGAAGCACTGGCCGCCGCCGCCCTGCAGCGAGGAGCAGAGGCTCGACGCCTCGTCCTTCGACAGCGGTCCGACGCGGACGCGGAAGATGGTCTTTCCGTTCACTTCGGCCTGACGGATCAGCTCGGGCTTGCCGGCGAGCTGGCTGTACTTCGACTGCAACTGCCGGAAGGCGGCGTGGGCATCGCTGGCCGAGCTGCGGACGCCGAGCTGCACGGAGAAGCCGCTGACCGGGGTGGTCGTGTCGACCGCCGAGGTGGCCTGCGTCGTCTCCGGGCTCGCGGCCGGCATCTGGTCCGGCGAGACCGAGGCCACCCGCTGGGGCGCCTTCTTCGGGGCGGCGACCGGCTTCGGCGCGGCGGCGATGGGCTGCTCGGGGGTGGTCGGCGCAGCGGGGGTCGCGTCGGCCGAGCGGACGACGACCGGCTTCCCCGGCTTGGCGGCGACGGGCGCGGGCGCCGGCGCGGCGGCCGTGTCGTTGCCCGGCAGCACCATGGTCGGCACCGGGACCGGCGGGGGCGCCGCCTCGGCCTGCGGCGGGGGAGCGGGCGGGGCTTCTGGCTTCACCGAGACGGTGCGCACCCGGCGCGGCTCGCCGAACGCCTCGAACGGGCCGTTGCCCGGCGTGGTGCCCTGCGCGGCGGAGGTGCCCCCGGCGGCGCGGGCGGCTTCCGACACGTCGAGGGGCTGCTCCTCGCGGTTCACGACCTTGATCTGGCCGCTGCTGTCCTTCGAGGTCGCGTTGCGGTCGTAGATCTGGCGGTTCTGATCGGGGATCTCGACGCCGTCGGCCACCTTCGGGGCGACCTTGAGGGGGGTCGTGTCGGCCTGGACCACCGGCACGCTGCCGTCGCCCTTGCCGTGCATGCCCTTGTAGGTCAACGCGCCCGTCACCGCGATGGCGACCACGGCAAGGCCGGCGCCCACGGAGGCGAAGCGGCGGCGCGGGGCGGCCCGGCGCAGGGAGCGCGTATCGTCGTAGGAATCATCATGCTCGGGCGCGGCGGCGCTGTCGGCCGAATGGTCGGCGGCCGGGTAGGCCTGCATGTCGCGCTCGACGGAGGCGAGATACTGGTCGAAGGCGTCGGCCGGGGTCGCGCGGGGCGCTTCTTCCGGCGCGAAGCGGCTGTCCGTCCGCAGGGGCCACGCGGCCTCCGGGGCCGGCTCCTCGTCCTGGGCGGGGCGGGTGCCGTTGCGGGCGGCCAGCAGCGCGCGGAACGGGTCGTCCTGCCCGACGATCTTCGCGAGTTCGGCCAACGGGTCGGCCTTCGCCGCCGCCCGCGCCGCACCCTCTTCGTGACGCAGATCGCGCGCGAGTGCTTCCAGATCGATCTGAGCGCGCGACGCGTTCGTCATGGCAGCATCCTCAACCAGTGGCGGACCGGTGCCTCACCGGTACGATTTGGGCTAGCGCATCTCGTCCGGCGCGCTCACTCCGAGGAGGCTGAGACCGTCGGCCAACACCGATCGAACGGCCTCGACGAGCGCCAACCTCGCCCATGTGGACTTTCGATCCGTTGCATTAACAAACCGTAATTGCGGCAAGTCTTTGCCCTTGTTCCAGAAACCGTGCAGCGAAGCCGCCATCTCATATAAGTGGAACGCGATTCTGTGGGGCTCGTGAGCCAACGCAGCTGATTCGATGACCCGCGGGTACTGGGCGATCAGTCGCATCATCTCGGCCTCGCCCGAATCGCTGAGCGGCGACAGGTCGGCCTCCGCGAGCAGTGACGCAGGCGTGAGGTCGGCGCCCGGGAACGCCTCGCGCGCCTGCCGCTGCACCGAGCGGACGCGGGCATGGGCGTACTGCACGTAGAAGACGGGGTTGTCCTTCGATTGCTCGACCACCTTGGCGAGGTCGAAGTCGAGGGTCGCGTCGTTCTTGCGGAACAGCATCATGAAGCGGATCGCGTCGCGGCCGACCTCGTCGATCACGTCGCGCAGCGTCACGAACTCGCCGGCCCGCTTGCTCATCTTCACGGGCTCGCCCGCGCGCAGAAGCCGCACGAGCTGGCACAGCTTCACGTCGAGCACGGCCTTGCCGTCGCTCACCGCCTTCACCGCCGCCTGCATGCGCTTCACGTAGCCGCCATGGTCGGCGCCGAGCACGTCGATGATCTCTTCGGCGCCGCGCAGCACCTTCTCGCGGTGATAGGCGATGTCGGCGGCGAAGTAGGTGAAGCTGCCGTCCGATTTCAGCAGCGGCCGGTCGGTGTCGTCGCCGAAATCCTTCGTGCGGAACAGGGTCTGCTCCCGGTCCTCCCAATCCTCGGGCAATTGGCCCTTGGGCGGGGGCAGCCGGCCCTCGTAGACGAGGCCACGCTGGCGCAGATCGTCCAGCAGGGCGCCCACGGCGCCGCTCTCGTGGAGCTTGCGCTCGGAGAAGAACACGTCGTGCTTGATGCCGATGGCCGCGAGATCCAGCCGAATCATGTCCATCATCATCGACACGGAGACGTCACGCACCGCCGGCAGCCACTCGGCCTCCGGCCTGTCGAGGAGCGCCCGGCCGTGGCTCTGCGCCAAAGCCTCGCCCACCGGCTTCAGGTAATCGCCCGGGTACAACCCCTCCCCGATGGTGAAGGGCTCGCCCAAAGCCTCGCGGTAGCGCTGAAAGGCCGAGCGGGCCAGCACATCGACCTGCGCGCCCGCGTCGTTGATGTAGTATTCGCGCGTCACGTCCCGCCCGGCGGCGACGAGCAGGCTCGCCAGGGCATCGCCGAACACCGCGCCGCGCCCGTGCCCGACATGCATCGGCCCGGTCGGGTTCGCGGACACGTACTCGACGTTCACCGGCCCGCCCGGCAGGCGCACCCGGCCGAAACCGGCGGGATCGGCCAGGACGGCGCGGACCACCTCGTGGAACACGCCCGGTTGCAGGCGCATGTTGATGAAGCCCGGCCCGGCCAGGGACACCTCGGCCACGCGCGGGTCGGCGCGCAGTTCCTGCGCCAGCGCCTCGCCCAGCACCTTCGGGTTAGTCTTCGCCTCCTTGGCCAGCACGAGGGCGGCGTTGGTGGCGAGGTCGCCGTGGGACGGGTCGCGCGGCGGCTCGACGACCACGCGGCCGAAATCGAGTCCCTCCGGCAGCGTCCCGTTCCGGGTCAGCGCCTCGAGGGCCTCGCGCACACGCGCCTCGAACTGGGCGAAGATGTTCATTCGAAAGGTCTCAGAGCTTCGGTCCGGCCCGTCCCCGCCGCGTCACGGCCGATTCGCGGACACCGCGATGGGGATCGGTCGATGGGGTACCGGACGCGTCAGCCGCATAGCAAGGGTGGGCGGTCCTGTCACCGACCGGCCGCCCTCCTGCCTGCCGCCGCTCTGCTCAGGCGGCCCTGGCCGTGGCCACCGGGCCGTGCGCCTGCTTCATGATGGCGTCGAGCCGCGCGCCCACGGCGGTCACGACGCCAGATGCGTCCTCGTCCCGTTCGATACGCGTGAGGGTGTTGGTTACACGCTGCTCCATCACCGCCAGGATCGCGGCGGCAGCCTTGGGCTGGGCGCCGCGCAGGACGGCGACCACATCGAAATAGGCATCCTGCAACAGGTGCAGGGTCAGCCGGTCGACGGCGTGCGCGTTCTCGTGCGTCAGTTCGGTCATGCCTGAATCGCTCCCTTCCGGACGGCCGAATCTCGCGCCCGGATGGTTAAGGCGACCTTTCCCTAAACCGACAGTCGCGCGAGCGCCCGCTCCCGGCCGATCAGCGGCAGAAGGCCGGCGAGGTCCGGCCCGTGTTCGAGCCCCGTCAGCGCGAGGCGCAGGGGCATGAACAGCCCCCGCCCCTTCGCCCCCGTGCGGGCCTTCACCGCGCCGGTCCATGTTTTCCACGTCTCGCCGTCGAAGGGCTCTTCCGGCAGGGTTTCGCGGGCGGCGGCGATCAGTGCGGCATCCTCTATGCGCGACGCGACGGGACCCTCGACCACGCGCCACCATTCGGCGGCCTCCGCGACCTTGCCGAGGTTCGCGCGCACGGCGAGCCAGAAGGCTTCGGCCTGCGCATCCGGCACGCCCATCGCGCACAGCCGCTCGGCGGCCTCCGCATAGGGCATGGCGTGAACGAGGCGAGCGTTGAGCCCATCGAGATCGCTCTCGTCGAACTTCGCCGGGGCGCGGGAGATCTCGGAGAGGTCGATGAGCCCGGCGAGTTCGTCGAACCCCTCCACTGCCCGCACCGATTCCGCCGAGCCGGTCAGCACGGCCAGCGAGCGCACGGCGGCGGGCTCGTAGCCCGCCTCGCGCAGGCCGCGCAGGGAGAGGTGGCCGAGGCGCTTCGACAGCCCCTCCCCGTCCGCCGTGGTCAGCAGGTTGTGGTGGCCGAAGACCGGCACAGGCGCGCCCAGCGCCTCGAAGATCTGCACCTGCACGCCGGTATTGGTGACGTGATCCTCGCCCCGGATCACATGGGTGATGCCGAAGTCGATGTCGTCCACCACGGAGGGCAGCGTGTAGAGGTAGGTGCCGTCCTCGCGGATCAGCACCGGGTCGGAGAGCGAGGCGCAATCGATATGCGCCGGCCCGCGCACGAGGTCGTCCCAGGACACGGTGCGAGCGTTGAGCAGGAAGCGCCAATGCGGGCGCCGTCCCTCGGCCTCGAACGCGGCGCGCTCCTCTGTGGTCAGCTTAAGGGCCGCCCGGTCGTAGATCGGCGGCTGGCCCCGGCCGAGCTGGCGCTTGCGGCGGCGGTCCAACTCCTCCGGGGTCTCGTAGCAGGGGTAGAGCCGGCCCGCCGCCTTCAGCCGCTCGGCGGCGGCATCATGCTCCGCCTTGCGGTCGCTCTGACGGGCGAACAGGTCCGGCACGATGCCGAGCCATTCCAGATCCTCGCGCGCGGCCTGCGCGAACGCCTCGGTGGACCGGGCGAGGTCGGTGTCGTCCAGGCGCAGCAGGAACTTCCCGCCGTTCCGCCGGGCGAACAGGGCATTGAGCAGCGCCGGCCGGGCATTGCCGATGTGGAGATAGCCGGTCGGGGACGGGGCGAAGCGCACGAGGGTCATGGCCGCTCCTTAGCAAACCCCCGCGAAACTCCCAGCCCGGATCATGCCGGCTCAGCGTGAAACACAACGCGGGTCTCCACGTTGATGCCCGTGTTCACGGGAGCGTGAGCCATCCCGAGGGCACGCAACCCCGCCGACAGGGCGGGTGCCCGGCCGTTCTTGCGGCCTCCAACTTACGGGGTGACCGATGCGGACAGCGTTGATTCTGATTCTCTCCCTCACGGCGGGCGGGGCCCTGGCGCAGGGGTCCAACAACAAGCCCCCGCCGCCGCGCGACATCGGCCCGCCCCAGGCGGTCGCGCCGACCACGCCGCCGAACAGCACAGTCGTGGTGGCGCCCGATACGCAGAATAGCGGCCCCGGCGCCAACACCACCGTCGCCCGCTCCGGCACCGGCGCCGCCACCATCACCACCGACTCGGCGGTGGGTGGCAATGCCGGGCAGCCGAGCCGCGCCGTGCCGCAGGAGGGTGCCGGCGGCGCGTCTGGCGGCGGGTCCTGACAGCGGAGCCATTCCGCCAGCGCATCTGTTCGCGCCCGTCCGAATCCGCCACAAGGCGGCGTTCGGGCGGCCTGGCAGCGGTGGCGGAATGGTTGAGCGTGCGGATATCGCAGTCATCGGCGGCGGCATGGTCGGCCTTGCCTCCGCGCTGGCGCTCCGCGAGCGCGGACTCGACGTCGTCCTGTGCGATCCCGGCGAGGCGCGGGCCCGCACGTCCTACGGCAATGCCGGGGTGGTGAGCCGGGGTTCGATCCTGCCGATGGCGAGCCCCGCCTTGTGGGGCAAGCTCCCGGCCTATCTCCGCAACGCCGACCGGGCGCTCCGCCTCGACTACCCGCACCTGCCGCGCATCCTCCCCTACCTCACGCATTTCCTGGCGAGCGCGCGGGAATCGCGCTGGCGCGAGGCCGCCGCCTCCCTCCTGCCCCTCACCAGCGCCGCCTACGCCGCCCACGAGAGGCTGGCCGCCAAGGCCGGCACCACGGATCGTCTCGCCCGCACCGGCTGGATCAAGGCCTACCGCACCGAAGAGGCGTTTGCCGGCGCGGCGCTCGAACGCGACATCCTCCACCGCCACGGCGTCGCCTTCGAGATCCTGGACGGCGACGCCCTGCGCGAGCGCGAACCGGCCCTCGTGCGCCGCTACGCGCGCGGGATGCTCCTCACCGAGACCGGCTCCGTGCGCGAGCCCGGCCGGCTCATCGAGGCCTGCGAAGCTCTGTTCGCCCAAAGCGGCGGCCGGCGCATTCGCGGCAGCGTCACACGCCTCACCCCGGGGAGCGAGGGCTGGAGCGTCGCGCATGACGGCGGGACACTCGCGGCGAAGCAGGTCGTGCTCGCCGCCGGGGCTGCCTCGGGCACCCTCACGAAGGACCTCGGCTACCGTTTCGCCATCGCCGCCGAGCGGGGCTACCACCGGCATTACGCGCTGCACCCGGACAGCCCGCCCCTCACCTGCCCCGTCCTCGATACCGGGGCGGCGTCGATCATTGCGCCTATGGGGCCGGATCGGGTGCGGGTGCTCTCGGGCGTCGAACTGAACGCGCGCCACGCCAAGCCGAACCATTCGCAGATCGAGGCAGCGAGCCGGGAGGCGGCCGAAACCCTGCGCCTCGGCGGTCCCCTCGACAACGAGCCCTGGCTCGGCTCGCGCCCCGCGACCCCCGACGGGATGCCGGTGATCGGCCATGCCCCCCGCCACACGGGGCTGATCTTCGCCTTTGGGCACGGGCATATCGGGCTCTCGACCGGCCCGATCACGGGGGAGATCGTCGCCGACCTCGCCACGGGGCGGGAGCCGGCGGTGCCGATCGCGCCCTTCGCGCCCCAGCGGTTGCTCGGCTTCCCGCGCCTGCTCTGAGCGGGCGCTATCGCCAGTCGTAGGGGTTGTACGGGTCGAGGGCCGCCTGGACCCGGCGCAGCATCTCCGGCTGACGCTGCAACGCGGCCTCGCGGGCGAGCGCCCTCAGGAAGGCGCGCGGCCCGTGTTCGAGATCGCGGCCGATCCCGTCATAGCGGTCGGACGGCTCGACATGCGGCGGGTTGGTGCCGACCAGATATTCCACCGGGCAGGCGGGCGGTTCGATGCCCAGCCGGTAGCAGATGCGGACATGCTTGAACGGCTCGTTCGGTCGCTGCTCCACCTCATAGCCCGTGAGGGCGAAGGCGCCCCGGCTGATCCGCTCCGCATGGGCGATGGTCCGCCCCACGGTGACGTAGCCATTGGTGATGTGCGTCTTCACCAGATCGACCGCCCGCTGATCGCCCGGCACGAAGGGCTCGGCGAAGGCGGGCGCCGTGGCGAGCAGGGCGGCGAGGAGGATCGGGGCGCGTCTCACGGCTTCCTCATGCACACGGCCACGGGCGTGGCGTCCTTCGCGGGCTTCGAGGCGAGGTCGATGCAGGCAACCGTCGCGACCCCATCGGTGACGCTCACCGAGGGCAGCACCGACATGCCCCGGCAATAGGCGCCGATCAGTTCCTCGTCCTTGCGGCAGGCCACGTCGAGGCGGATCTGGCTGTTGGGCGACGGGCCGGCCTGCCCCTGCTCGCCCTTCGGGCCTTGTGGTCCGGCGGGGCCGCTGGCGCCGGTCGCACCGTTGAGGCCGGCGGGCCCCTGCGGACCGGCGGGGCCTTGGTCCCCCTTCGGGCCGGGCGGGCCGGCGGGGCCGGGCTTCGACTCCCCGCAGGCGCCCAGGGCGAGGATCAGCGCGACGGCCAGCAGGGATCTCATGGATGCTCCGAAAGGCGCGCCATCGCGCCCATCGAGGATAGGGTCGCCGGAGGGCCGATCAATCGTCGCGATAGACGCGCTCGCGGCGCTCGTGACGCTCCTGCGCTTCCAGCGACAGGGTCGCGATGGGCCGCGCGTCGAGGCGCTTGAGGGAGATCGGCTCGCCGGTCTCCTCGCAATAGCCGTAGGACCCGTCTTCGAGACGCGCCAGGGCGGCGTCGATCTTGCCGGTCAGCTTGCGCTGGCGGTCACGGGCGCGCAGCTCGATGGAGCGGTCGGTCTCGGAGGAGGCGCGGTCGGCGAGGTCGGGGTGGTTCTCGTTCTCGCTCTGCAGCGCCGTCAGCGTATCCTGGGCTTCGCGCAGGATCTCGCTTTTCCAATTCAGTAGCTTGCGGCGGAAATACTCGCGCTGCCTTTCATTCATGAAGGGCTCGGCGTCGGACGGGACGTAGCCGTCCTCCAGAGTCACCTTCGCCATGCGAAACCCTCTTCCGAATAGGGGGGCCGGTGTGCGGCGATAATTCGAGTGCCGTATAGTCGAGGCTCGGAGCCACCACAACGCGGGGGCGGCGTTCCATCCGGCCTCGGCCGCACTGCGTCGTTGCGTGCGGCTTGGTTGCCACGGTCGCGAGCCTCAATCCGCGTCATTCGCCCGCAAATGAATGATCGCATTGGCGATCTCGGCGCCGATCTCCCGCGCCACCGGCAGGCGGTAATGGGTCTGGTCGAAGAACAGGCTCGGGTCCGTCAGCGGAGGGCGTCCGTCCCGCCAATCCACCACCGCGCTGAGGCGGTGGCGGGCGAGTTCACCGCGGATCGTCGCCCGGCACGCGGCCTCGGCCTTCGCGCGGGGCGAGCCGGCCGGGGGCTCGCCGGCCGCGTAGACCGGCGGCATCAGCAGCACGACCGGCGTCGCCTCCGGGATCGCGGCAAGAGCGGCGCGGAACGCCTCGGCGATGGGGAACGGCCCGCCCCGGTGCGGCTCCGGGTCCGCACCGACGGGCTTGTCGAGCCGGGCGATCAGGACCGGATCGCGCCCGAAGCCGAGGGCGAGGTAATCCGGCTCGTAATTCCACCAGCCATCGGCGGGGGCCTTCGGGCGCTTGGCCGAGAGCAGCCAGCCGATGCGGCTCGCCACCTCCTCGGCGGCGGGCAGGCGCAGGAGGCCGGCAAGATAGTCGGGCCAATGGCCGATCAGCCAGAACGGGAAGGGGTTCGGGTTCGGGAAGCTGGGGTCGTCGGCGCACCAGAAGGCGTCGGCGCCGAGCACGATGGCCGCCGGCTTCGGGTGGTTGCGCAGGAACCAGCGGAGCACGGCGAAATGCTCGGCCGCGCCCGTGGCCGGGATCGTGAGCTGCACGAACGGGATGTCCGTCCGCTCGGCCAGGACCGAGGGCTCGATCAATTGCAGGTGCGAATTGCCGATCAGCGCGCCCTCGAAGGCGGGGTCGCGGCCGCGCCACGCGATGGCGGTGCGCGGTCCCTGCGGCCGGATCGCCCCGCGCGACAGAAGCCTTACCCGCCCCGTCTCGTAGGGATCGACGATCACGGCGAGGGCCAGATAGCTCGCCAGCAGGCCGGCGGTGCCGAGCAGCACGGCCACGGCGAACCCGCGCCAGCGTCGCTCTGTGTTGGGAAGGCCGGCCGCCATCCTCAGAACTGAAAGTAGATGAATTCGTAGTTCGCATCGTCGCCGATCTTGAGCAGCACGAGCACGAACAGCAGCGCGACGGCCAGGGCGAGGCTGCGCCGGGGTGGCAAGCGGTGGACCGCGTTCCAGGCGGTCGGCCCCAGCGTCGCGACGAGGCCCGCCACGGCGATGGCCCGCCACTTGAACTCGGAGGCGCCCGGAGTGAACCCAAGTAGGCCCTTGTAGATGGCGAGCGCCGCGTCGAACGAGGTCGCGCGGAACAGCACCCAGGTCAGGGCGACGAACAGCCCGGTCATCAGCCAGCCGAGGGGCGAAGGCATGCGCCAGCCGGCACGACGGGTCAGGAGGCCGGCGCCAAGCCCCGCCCCGTGCAGCGCCCCCCAGGCGAGGAAGGTGAGGCCGGCGCCGTGCCACAGCCCGCCCAGCGCCATGGTGGCGACCAGCGCGCCGACCTGACGCGGCAGCCCGTGCCGGTTCCCGCCGAGGGGAATGTAGAGGTAGTCGCGCAGGAAGCGCGACAGGGTCATGTGCCAGCGCCGCCAGAAATCCTGGAGGGAGGTCGCGCGGTAGGGCGCGTCGAAGTTCTGCGGGAGGACGAGGCCGAACATCAGCGCGATGCCGAGCGCCATGTCGGTGTAGCCGGAGAAGTCGAAATAGATTTGAAAGGTGAAGCCGAGGGTCGCCTGCCACGCCTCACCCAGCGCGATGGCCTTGCCTTGCGCCGCCGCCTGGAACACCGGGTTGACGTAGGCCGCGAGCGGATCGCCCAGGAACACCTTCTTGGCGAGGCCCACGGCGAGGAGGATCAGCCCCCGCCCGAACCGCTCGGCGGCATCCGGGCGCGCGTAGGGGCGCTCCTCGAACTGGTGCATGATCTCCGACCAGCGCACCAGCGGCCCCGCCAGGACCTGCGGGAAGAACGAGATGTAGAGCGCGTACTTCACCAGCCCGAAGGACGGCGCGCGGCCCGCCCGCAGGTCCGCGAGGTACATGATGTGGTGGAAGGTGAAGAACGAGATGCCCAGCGGCAGGGCGAGCCCGAGTCGCGGCGCGTCGAGCCCCGGAATCCGGTTCGCGAGGTCCGCGAGGAAATCCGCGTATTTGAACAGGCCCAACAGGGCGAGGTTGCCGGCGATGGCGGCCGGGATCAGCCACGCCAGCGGTCGCCGGCCGAAGGCGCGGGCGACCAGCCAGTTGACGAGAATCGAGCCGCCGAGCAGCGGCACGAAGCGCAGGTCCCACCATCCGTAGAAGACGAAGGACAGCAGGACGAGGAGCGGCAGCCGCCACTTCGGCGCAGCGCGCGCCACCAGCCCGTGCAGCACGAGGGCGGCGGGCAGAAAGGCGAGCAGAAAGACGTAGGAGTTGAATAGCATTCAGCGGCGCGGCCGGGCCGCCTGACTCCCCTAAGCGGCGCGCCTTTTCGGAAATCGGGGCAGCCACGTCAACACGCGGCTTCGCCCCAAACCGGTCACATCACTGCAGCTGGGCCGAGATCGAGCCGAACTTGGCGTTCAACTGGGTTCCGATGACCTGCAGCGTTCCGATGATCACCACTGCGATCAGCGCGGCGATCATTCCATACTCGATGGCGGTAGCACCGCCCTCATCCTTTACAAATGCGGAAAAGATCTTCTGCATGGCCTTTGACCCCTTTGGACAGGTCAAAACCTAATCACAAATCGTTGATCAAGCACTAATGCAATCTAGGGATCGAGGGTGAGTCGGCGAATTTACGGCAGGTCTTCCGTCATTTCGGCGATAATGGTTTATGTCGCGACGTTTCCCGCGACGGGGCGACGCCTTTGAGCGTCGCCGGCAACTGAATTGCCTGCAATACAGTTCAGGCGTCGGCGCGGGAGCGCCCGGCGAGGGTCTCGGCCGCGATGGTGAGGCCGAGCCCCACCGACCCGAACGTGTCGCCGGCCACGATCCGCGCTTCCGGCAGGCAGGCGGCCAGGGCGGCGCGCAGATGCGGCAGCCCCGTCGAGCCACCGGTGAGGAACAGGGCGTCGATCCGCTCGGCCGGCAGATTCGCCTGTCGCAGGCAGGTGCCGATCCGCGCGGCGACGGCGCGGGCGAGACCGTCCGTCTGCGAAGCGAGGCCGCTTCGGTCGAGGGAGGCCGAGAGGCCGCGCTCGATGGGCCCGAGGTCGATGGCGGCGTCGCCGGTCTCGGAAGCCGCGATCTTGGCGGCTTCGACCGTCCCGGCGAGGGCGTGGCCGCGCTCCTCTTCCACCGCCGTGCGCAGGCGCCCGACGAGGTCGGGCCGGGCGCAGTTGCGGAGCACGTCGTCGATCTCGCGCAGGGTGCGCCCGTCGTACAGGCGGTTGATCGCCGACCAAGTGGCGAGGTCGTGGTAATAGGCCCCCGGCACGTCGAGGTCACCGCGCTTCATCGGGCTGCCGAAGCCAAGCAGCGGCATCACGGTGGCGAGGCTGAGTTGCCGGTCGAAATCGGTCCCACCGATGCGCACGCCGTCATTGGCGAGGATGTCCGCCGCCCGGTCGGCCTGACGCCGCCGCTCGGGAGACAGCCGCACGATGGAGAAGTCCGAGGTGCCGCCGCCGATATCCGCGATCAGAGCGATCTCTTCCCGCTCCACCTGCCGCTCGTAATCGAGGGCGGCGGCGATGGGCTCGTACTGGAACGCGATGTCGCGGAAGCCAACCTCGTGGGCGATCTCGCGCAGGACGTTCTCCGCCCGGCGGTCGCCCTCCGGGTCGCCGTCCACGAAATGGACCGGGCGCCCGTGGACCACCGCGTCGAAGGTCGTGCCGGCCTGCTCCTCGGCGCGGGCCTTCACGATGGCGATGTAGCGGGCGATGACGTCCCGCAGACGCAGCCGCTCGCGGCCGACCGGCGTCGCCTCCTCGATGAGCGGCGTGCCGAGCACCGATTTCAGCCCGCGCATCAGCCGGCCGGGCTTGCCCGCGACATAGGCGGCCGTCGCCGCGCGGCCGATCAGCGGATCCCGGCGCGGTTCGAAGAAGATCGCGCTCGGCACCGTCACGTGGCTCCCCTCCAGCGGCAGGAGGGCCGGACCGCCATGTGTGCGGTGGCCGAGGGTCGTGTTCGACGTGCCGAAGTCGAGGCCGCAGGCCGCCATCGGGGGAATCCGATCGTTCAAGTGGGGTGGGGCGTGGCGATTACCCGGCCCTGTGCCGCCGGTCCAGGCGCGAAGCCGTGGACAGGCGCATGGCGGACCCGCCTCTCGGGCACAAGGCGTGGTAAAGGGGCGGCATGCGCTGCGACATCGATCTCGGACTGACGGGCGACCGCCCGGCTCTCCTCGACCTGACCGAACTGCTCGCCACGCGCTTGCTGGTGCAGGGCAATTCCGGCTCCGGGAAGTCGCACCTGCTGCGCCGGCTGCTCGAACAGAGCGCGGGCTACGTCCAGCAGGCCATCATCGACCCGGAGGGCGATTTCGCGAGCCTCGCGGAGCGCTACGGCCATGTCGTGGTGGAGGCCGATGGCGACGACGCTGCGCTCCAGCGCGTGGCGGCGCGGGTCCGCGTCCACCGGGTGTCCGTGGTGCTGACTCTCGACAACCTCGACGCGGACGGCCAGATGCGCGCCGCCGCCGCCTTCCTCGGCGGGCTGTTCGATGCCGACCGCGAGCATTGGTACCCGGTGCTGGTGGCGGTGGACGAGGCTCAGCTCTTCGCCCCGGCGGCGGCGGGCGAGGTCTCGGACGAAGCGCGCCGCCTGTCGCTCGGCGCGATGACAAACCTGATGTGTCGCGGGCGCAAGCGCGGGCTGGCGGGGGTGATCGCCACCCAGCGTCTCGCCAAACTCGCCAAGAACGTCGCGGCGGAAGCCTCGAACTTCTTGATGGGCCGCACCTTCCTCGACATCGACATGGCGCGCGCCGCCGACCTCCTCGGCATGGAGCGGCGGCAGGCCGAGACCTTTCGCGATCTCCCGCGCGGCCAGTTCGTGGGGCTCGGGCCCGCCCTATCCCGCCGCCCGATGACCATCGCGGTGGGGGCGACGGAGACGGTAAGCCGCGCCGCCGCGCCGGGCCTGCTCCCGCTTCCGAGCGACATCGAGGACGCCCGCGCCCTGATCCTGACGCCGGAGCCCCGCGGCGAGGCGCCGCCCGTGCGTCGCCAGCCCAAGCCTGCCCCGGTACAGGACGTGCTGTCGCAACTCGCCTCCTACCGTCCACCGGCCCCCTCCGAGGAGCCCGAGGAGGACGCCCTCGATCCGGCCGAGCGCGACGCGATCATCGCCGAGGTGATGCACTCGGTCATCACCGATGCGGATGCGGGCACCTGCACCCCCGCGACCCTCTACCAGGACTTCACCGTCCGCTGCCGCATCCGCCGGATCCGGGGCGAGGCCCTGTCGCTGCCCGAGTTCAAGCGCCGCCTCGCCGTGGCGCGGGCCGAGGGCGGGAGCGAGGTGAGCGACGGCTCGGGCTGGGAGAAGGCGCAAGGCATCGCCGCCGGCCTGCCCGACGACCTCGCCGGGCTGTTCCTCGTGGTCGCCCGCGCGGCCATCGAAGGCGCGCCTTGTCCCACGGATGCGGCGTTGGCGGAGGCCTACGGCACGAGTTCGGGCGGGCGGGCGCGGCGGATGCTCGCCTTTCTCGAAGAGCGCGGCGCCATCGTCACCCGCCGCGACTTGCGCGGCGCGCCGATCATCGCCGTCCCGGATCTCGGCGCGGAAACCGCCCCCGGCGCCCCGCAACCGGCAGCCGGCGGGCTGCGGCGGCGGTTGGGGTAGCGCGGCCCTAAACCCCCCGCCGCATCTCCAGCTTCGCCAGTTCCACCGCCGTGCGAAGCTCGATTTCGGCCATCAGCCCGTCGAGGCGCGGGTCGCCTGAGGAGCCGGAGCGGTCGGCGAGGCGGGAGGCCACGGCGCGCAGCTCGCCCGCGCCCACACGGCCGCCGAGGATCGCCGCCTTGAGGCGGTCGAGCCCGTCGAGGAGGTCGTGGCCCCGGCGGGCGGCGCGGCGGCGGCGCTCCTGCGGGGTGTCGGTCTCGGTCTGGAGCAGGAGGACGGCGTCGAGCCCGGCGAGCGTCGCCGGGCCGGCGGGGGCCGAGGTGTGGGACGGCGCGTCCGGCGTGGCGTCGAGGCTGAAGCCCCGCACCCCGTCGCGTCGCCCGGCCGAGACGCCGACGGTCGTCCGGATCGGCTGGCGGGAATCGACGCGCATCATCTCGTACGGTGCCGGAAGGGGTGAGCCGACACTCGGCCCGGCAGGGTTAAGCGGCAGTAAACGGGGCGGCAGAACCTGCCGGGTCGGCAAGAACGGGCCCGGCCGCTCCCATGCGGCCCACCACGGAAACGGTGCGGAAACAGGGACTTACGGGTTTGGCCCAGTTGGCACGGCGCTGGCGTTATCGGATCAGGCCCCGCCACCTCACCGAACCCGGCATGCAACTCCGTCATCCGACGACCCGCCTGATCCCGGTCCTCGCCTCAGCGTTTCTTGCGCTGATGGCCTTCGCCGTGCCGGCCCTCGCCCTGTCGCGGGTCAAGGACCTCGCCTCCATTGAAGGCGTGCGCCAGAACCAGCTCGTCGGCTACGGCATCGTCGTCGGTCTCAACGGCACCGGCGACACCCTCAACAACATCCCGTTCACCAAGCAGTCGCTGCAGGCGATGCTGGAACGGCTCGGCGTGAACACCCGCGGCGCCACGATGCGCACGCAGAACCTCGCGGCGGTGATGGTGACGGCGAACCTCCCGCCCTTCGCCGCGCAGGGCACGCGGATCGACGTGACCGTCTCCTCGCTCGGCGACGCGAAATCCCTCCAGGGCGGCACGCTCCTCGTGACGCCGCTGCTCGGTGCCGACGGCGAAGTCTACGCCCTGGCGCAGGGGTCCATCGCCATCGCCGGCTTCTCGGCCGAGGGCGACGCCGCCAAGATCACCCGCGGCGTGCCGACCAACGGGCGCATCTCGAACGGCGCGAACATCGAGCGCGAGATCGCGTTCAAGCTGAGCGACGCGCGCAACCTGCGCCTGTCCCTGCGCAACCCGGATTTCACCACCTCGAAGCGGATCGCCTCCGCGATCAACGATTTCATGGGCGCCGACACGGCCGAGCCGACCGACCCGGCGACCGTCACGATCCAGATCCCCGGCAAGTATCACGGCAACATGATGCGGCTCATCACCGAGGTGGAGCAGCTGAAGGTCGAGCCGGATCAGGCCGCCCGCGTGGTGGTGGACGAGCGCTCCGGCATCATCGTGATGGGGCGCGACGTGCGGGTCTCCACGGTGGCCATCGCCCAGGGCAACCTGACGGTCACGATCACCGAGCAGCCGCAGGTCAGCCAGCCCGCGCCGTTCTCCAACGGCCAGACGGCGGTGGTACCGCGCACGGGGGTGAAGGTCGATACCGGTGACGGCAACAAGCTCGCCCTCGTGAAGGAGGGCGTCAGCCTGCGCGACCTCGTGGACGGGCTCAATGCCCTGGGCGTCGGCCCGCGCGACCTGATCTCGATCCTGCAAGCGATCAAGTCGGCGGGCGCGCTTCAGGCCGATATCGAACTCATGTGAGGGGGAGAGACCATGATCCAGCTAGCCAGCATCGCGGCGAGCGCCGCCATCGGGGTCGCGAAGTCCATCGCGGGGAGCGTCGCCGAGAAGACAGCCTCGACGAATGTCAGCCCGGGCAGCGCGACGAAGATCAAGAAGACCGCCACCGACTTCGAGAAGATGTTCCTGGAGAACAGCCTCGACCGCATGACCCAATCCGACGGCACGGACGGGCCGCTCGGTGAGAACGGCACGGGCGGCGGCGTCTACCGGTCGATGCTGACGAAGGAATACGCCAACAAGATCGTGCAGAGTGGCGGCGTGGGTATCGCCGATTCGGTGTTCCGCGAGATGATGAAGATGCAGGGGGCGACCAATGTCGGCGCCTGAACCGTTGCGGCTGGTGGACCGGGCCGGCGCCGAGGCGCTGGTGGCGGGCATCCTCGCGAACATGACCGCCCTGAAGTCCGTGCTGGACGAGGAGGCGGCGCATATCCGCGCGGGTCGGCTGAAGGCCGGCGTCGTGGCCGCCGAACCGAAGACGGAACTCGCTGCCGCCTACATGCAGGGGTTGGAGGCGGCCAAGGCGAACGCCGTGGCGATGGCGCGGCTCTACCCGCAGGGCGTCACCACCCTGCGCGACGCGCACAAGACCTTCACCGCCGCCGTCGAGGCGAACCAAGCCGTGCTCGCCACGGCCCGGACGGTCTGCGAAGGGCTGATCCGCTCACTGGCGGACGACATCGCCAAGTCGCGGACGCCCGCCGGCTACGGGGCCGCGCGGACGGCGCCCTCCCCCTACGGACGCGGCGCGCGCAGCGGCCCGCTGGTGGTCTCACGCTCGCTCTGAGAGTTTCAGCGCCGGCCGTTGCCGACTCGGACATAGGTGCGGACCTCGCCGAAATCGGTGTCCGCCCTGTTGTCGATGGCAATGCGTCCGGCGGCGACCGGACGCGTGGCAACCCCGCCCGCACCGGCCCGCGCATCGACGCCCCCGGCGACCCGGCCCGACAGGCGGGTGCAATTCGGGGCGCCCGGCATCCGCACGAAGCCCGGCCGGCCGGGGCAGGCCTCCATGGTCGGCGCGATCTTCGCCAGATCGAGGTCGAGGGCGTTGGCGCTCGCGCCGCCGACGAGCACGGCGGCGAGGGCCAGAAACGCCCGGCGCATCAGGCCGCGAGCCCGACGAGGTCGCGGTGGAGCGAGTCGAGGTAGCCTTCGATCTCGGTGATGAACCCGTCGAGGGTCGGCTCCCGGCGGCGCAGCCGGGCGAGGTCGCGGAAGAGGGCGTCGAGGGCCAGCGACCGCTCCGCCCGGTTCGCGAAGCCGGCGACATGCGTGTCGACGACCTGCTCCGCCAACACGATGGCACCGATGGCGTTGGCGGCCCCGAGACGGCGGATCTCTTCGACAGGCTCGCGAGACGTCATCCGACACCCGATCACTAGCGGTCTTATACGGCTGTTCGCCGATGGAGAGGCTGGTTTGGCGCGGTCACGCAGCGCGCGAACCGTCCGATGCCGTCAGACACGCCTCAAAAACGGCGACAGTGTGAAGTGTCACCGTCGTCCGGGGGTCCGGTGACGCGCTACGAGATGTAATTGACCAATGACAACTTCGAGAGCGAGGCCGTGATCTGGTAGCTTGCCTGCAAGCGTGTCTGCAGATCGAGGAGCTTCGTGGCCACCTCTTCGGTCGAGGCCTGCTCGATGCCGTCCACCGTGTCCTGCAGGGTGCTCTGCTGGGCGGCGTTGGCGGTCTTGGCGTTCGACATCCGCGCCGAGGCGAGGCTGAAGTCGGTGACCATGTCCTGAACGCTATCGCCGGTGGCGTTGGCCGCGAGCAGCGGCGTCGCCTGGGCGACCACCGCCTGATAGGCCTGCGCGTTGCTCGCCGTGCTGCCGGTCGGCATCCCGAGGGCGACGGTGGCGAGACCCGCGAGCACGTTCTGGATCGGCGTCTCGTTCGCCCGCGCGCCGAGTTGCACCGTGGCGCTGGAGCCGATCTGGAAGGATTGCGACGCGCGGGCGGTGGCATCGGTGCCGCTCTCACCCTGGTACCAGACCACGGATTGCTTCACCGCCGTCGCGGGCGTGGTGGTCGGGTAGGCGTAGGTCGGCCCGCCCGTGGTCGGATCGGTGTAGACCCGCCGGGGCGTCGTGCCGGCATCGGTGGAAGCGGCGAAGAAGTTCGTGGAAGCGCGCGCCGTAGCGCTGGCCGAGAGCGTCGTTGTGGCAGCATTGCCAATGGCGCTGGCGAGGGCGGTCTTCAGGTTCGCGGCGGTGGCGTCGGTGTTCGCCCCGATGGCAAAGGTGTTCGAGCCCGAAGCCGTGGTCGAGGACGTCGCGGTCAGGGTGATCGAGGTGGTCGACTTGTCCGGCAGGGTGAGCGTCACCGTCACCGTGTCGCCGGAGACGGGCTGGCTCGCCACGGTCAGCGAGGAGGTGCCGGTCGACGCATTCTGCGCGAAGGTGATCGAGGCGGCATTGCTCGCCACGGCGCCGCCGACGGAGAATCCGAAGGGTCCGTTCGGTGCGGCCAAGCGTGAGCTGGCACCCTCGGTCAACGAGACGACGCTGCCCGTCACGCTCGATGCGAGCCGGCCATTCTGGTTCGGGCCGAGATCGGCGGCGACCTGCTCGTTGACGATGGTCGAGAGGCCATCGACCGTCCCGTTGGCGTTGCTCGTTCCGTAGAGGATCGTGCTGGCATCGAGGACCGGCGGGGTGGACCCGTTCTTGCCGCCGAACAGGTAGACGCTCCCATCCGACTGGTTGAGGGCGTCGAGCGCGGCGTTCAGATTGTTGAGGGCGGTCGATTTCGCCGCCTGCGTATCGGTCGAGGTGCTCTGCAGGCCGTTCTGCAGGGTCGTGTTGGTGTCGGCCGCCACCGTCGCGACCTGCGTGAGGCTGGCGGTGCCGAGCTTGGCGCGGGTCTGCGCGGTGTCGATGACCGCGCTGTAGCCGTTCAGTGCGCTGATCGAGGCCTGCGCCGAGAGCGCGGCGGTGCGTCCGCTGCCGAGGCCGCCGTAGCTCTGCGCGGTGAGGCCGCTGCTCAGCTGGTTCGTGAGGTCGCTCAGCTGCGATTTCAGCGTGAGGAGCTGCGAGGTGTTGCGGTTGGCGATGTAGCTGCCGGCCGCGAAAGGCGCGATGGTTGTCATCAGATCTGCAGCAGCTGGTTGAGCATGTCGCGGGCCGCCGTGAGCACACGGGCGTTCGCGCCATAGGCCGTCTGGAGGGCGATGAGGTTCGACATCTCGGAGTCGATGTTCACCCCGGCGGAGGCGGAGAAGCGGCTCTGCGCGGTGGAGAGCGCCACCTGCTGGGTGCTGTCGAGGGACGTGGCCGCGCTGGCGGCCGCGCCCTGCGCGGAGATGATGTCCTGCGCGAATTGCGACACGGACGACGAGTAGGGCGCGGTGACGCCGCCGATCCCGCTCGCGGAGGAGAAGGTCTGCGGCGTCACGGTCAGCGACGTGAACAGCGCCTGCGCCCGCGTCCCTGAGGCGGTCAGGTCGCTGGCGCCGGACGCCGTCAGGTAGGCGGAATTGTTGGTGAGGTTCGTGTTCACCGCGATCCGCTGGGCGAACCCGGTGATCTGCGCGCTGGAATCGACGCTGCCGGTGTAGAGGGCGCTTGCGCCGTCCGTGAACAGGGCGATCTGCGGGTAGCCGGTGGCGAAGTCCGAGACGCTTTTCGGCTGGGTGATGCTCGCCGTCGCGCCGCCGACCGTCGTGTTGGCGCCGCCGGCGAGGCTCACGGTCGTGCCGGTGACGGTCGCCGTGATCGACGGGACGTTCTTGTAGCCGGCCTTCGTCGCATCCGCGCTCATCGCGGAGAGGGCGGCGTTGATCGAGGTCTGGAGGTCGGTGCCCGAGGAGATATCGAAGGTCCGCGCGAAGCTCGTGGCGTCGGTCGTCAGCGACGGATCGACGGCCTTGCTGGCGCCGTTGGCGGCCACGAGCGTCACGTTGCGCACGCTGCCATCCGTGAAGGTCACGGGGATCGTCAGCGTGTTGCCGGCCTGGATGCCCGACAGGTTGACCTGGGCCGGGTTCGTCGTGGACGTGACGGTCTTGTTGGTGAGCGAGGTCGCCATGCCGGCGGCGAGGTCGTCCAGCTGGCGCTGCGCCTGCGGCAGGGTCGTGTCGCGCAATTCGAGCCCGGCGGCGAGCGAGCCCGAGCGCAGGGCGCCGGGGGCGCCGAGATCGATCTGCCCGCCGCCGGGCGTCGTGGCGGTGATGGTGCCGACCGTGCGCTTCGAGGCGTCCGTCGAGTAGCTGGACGCGGCGTTCAGGGTGCCGTGCCCGTCGAAGCTGAGGGTCGCGGCGTTGCCGCGATCCACGAGCGTCACGCCCGAACCGGTGAGCACGGTGACTGTGCCGTCGCGCTGATCGACCGTGTTGAGGTCCATGTAGCTCGACAGGCTGTTGATCGCCTGATCGCGCTGGTCCTGAAGGTCGGCCTTGGACGAGGCGTCGGTGGTGTTCTGGATCTTGGAGTTCAGCGCCGCGATGTTCTTCAGCAGCGAACTCGCCATCGCCGTGTCGGTGCCGAGTTGCGCCTCGATGCCGGTGCGGAGATTCTGCACCGTGGAGGCGGCACTGTTGATCTGGCTC
This sequence comes from Methylobacterium litchii, assembly GCF_038442315.1. Lineage (NCBI taxonomy): Bacteria > Pseudomonadati > Pseudomonadota > Alphaproteobacteria > Hyphomicrobiales > Methylobacteriaceae > Methylobacterium > Methylobacterium litchii. The sequence continues at coordinate 146,055 of NZ_JBBXMY010000007.1, forward strand.
GCCAGGGTCGTGGCGTTGCTGAGCACGGTGCTGCGGGCGGCGGCCGAGGTCGGGCTCGCGGAGAGTTCCTGCAACGATTGGGTGAAGGTATTGAACACGCCGTCGAGGGCGCTCGACGTACCCGGCGTGCCGTAGAGCTTGTCGAGCTGGCTCGTGATGCTGGAGCGGGTGGCGGTGTAGGCCGCGCCTGCCGTCTCGGAACGCAGCTGCTTCAGCGCGGCGGCATCGAAGCTGCGCGTTACCGCGCCGGAGGCCACGCCGGTATTGCCCGGCGCCGTCGACACGGTGTCGATGGTCCGGCGGACGTAGCCGGCCGTGCCGGCATTGGCGACGTTCTGCGAGACGACGTTGATCGCCGCCTGGGTCGCCTTGAGGCCCGCCGTAGCGGTCCAGAGCGCGTCCATGCTCACGGGCGTGGCCCTTTCCTACGGGACGAGAGTGTGTCCGATCACCGGATCACGTTCAGGAGGTCGCTCATCATCGTCTGCGCGGTCGACATGACCCGCGTGTTCGCAGAGTACGCCTGCTGGGTTACGATCATCTTCGAAAATTCCGAAGCAATGTCCGTATTGGATTGTTCGGTGCTCTCCCCGACGATGGTGCTGCCGGAAAGGCCGGCGAGGGGCGAGCCGGAATCCACCGTCTGGAAATAGTGGCCGTTGGTGTCGGGCTTCAGGCCGTCCGGGTTCGTGAACCGCGCGAAGCCCACCGAGGCGAGGCCGACCACCGATCCGTTGGAAAAGGTGCCGTTGATCTTGCCGTCGGCCGTCACTGCCACGCTGGAGAGCGTGCCGGAGGTGTAGCCGTCCTGCGTCAGGGTGTTGGTCGTCGCGGAGCCGGAAGCGTCGGCGTACTGCGTCAGGCCGGTCTGGCCGTAATTCAGCGAGACGTTGCCGAGGTTGGTGCCGCTGACGGTCAGGTTCGGGATGCTGATGCTGCCGCCCGTCGGGTTGGTAAGCTGCCCGGCCGAATCGAAGGTGAAGGCCGAGCCAGCATTGGTCCACGCGCTCTTCGAGGCCGAGGCCGTCGTGTCCGACTGGTAGTAGAGGTTCCAGACGGACGGGGTCGCAGGGCTCGTGCTGGTGTTCGAATCCTGGACCTTGGCCCAGCGGGTCGTGACCGTCACCGGAGCGCCGGTGGAGGTGTAGCCCGTCACCGCAGGCCCGGCGATGCTGCTGTTGACGAAGTTGGCGGCGTCGCCGCTCGCGATCTGCGTGGCCGTGCCGCTGGAGGTCAACAGGACCGAGGCCGGGTCGGCCGGCGTGTAGAGGTCCGAGCCGGAGGTGGTCGAGTTCGAGGTGGTCGGCGAGGCCGGCAGGTTGGCGCTGTAGGAGATCGTCGTCGTCGCCTTGGCCGGCAGGGTCGAGTTCGCGATCTTGATGAGGCCGGTGTTCGTGGCCTGCCCCGTGGCCGGGTCGATGTTCTGGCCGGTCAGGTAATCGCCCGCGCCGTTGACGAGGTAGCCGTCCTTGTCCGGCGCGAAGTCGCCGCGGCGGGTATAGAGCGTCTGGCTGCCGAAGCTCGCCTGCCCGTTGGCGTCGCCGGTCTTCTGCAGCACGGTGAAGAAGCCCTGGCCGTTGATGGCCATGTTCGTCGCCACCTGCGAGGAGACCACGTTCCCCTGGATCGTGTTGGTGAGTTGCGCCTGCGCCAGCACCGTGCCCGCGACCTCACGCTTGGAGGTCTGCTCGGCCATTAGGTCGATGAAGCTTGTGTCGATGCGCTTATAGCCGGTGGTCTGCGAGTTCGCGATGTTCCCGGAAATGTTACTGATCGCGTAGGACTGCGCCTGGAGACCCGACACCGAGGTCTGCAACGCGGAAAAGATATCCATGGCACATGGTTCCCGGCACGAGGGCCAACGCAACGCCTCCCCGCCGCAACCCCCATGCCAAACCTAAGCCATTGCAATAAAACGATCTTTTCCAGAGACGCCCAGCCAACCCGGCATCCGGCGCCGGGCAGTCGCGGCCGGGCCGGCAAAAATTGCAGGGTCCGGAGACGAATCTAGACGGGGAGAAGATTGCTTTGTCGCCCGGCGTTTACGGCACGTTATTTCGCCTCAGCGATCATCCCGCGAGGTGCCGGCTTCGGGTCGAGTCGCGGCCGGCCGGGGATGCGGACAGCGGGACATGCGGGCCAAGCGGACGAGCCTCGTCCACATCATCTACTTCTCGCGGCTCACCCTGTCGGCCGATCTCGCCAAGCGTTCGGCTCAGATCGACGACATCACCCGTGTGGCGCAGAAGAAGAACGAGTTCGCGGTGATCACGAGCTTCCTGATCATCGAGGCCAACTTCGCCGCGCAGATCGTGGAGGGCGAACGCACTTCGGTGCAGGAGACCTTCGAACGCATCAACGCCGACCAGCGGCACCGGGAGGTGCAGATTTGCGAGTGGCGCGAAATCGCCAAGCGCGAATTCGTCCATTCGTTCAAGTGCGCTCAACGTGGAGCGCCGAACGACACGCTCTTCGCCAAGGCCAACCTGCTGCCCATGTTTCAACGCGGAACGCCCAAACCGTCCGCTATCCAGAGTCTGGCGATGGCGCTCCAGGCCGACGCGATGTCCCGCCAGGGCATCGATCATCTTTTCGTCTGAGGTTCCATGAGCGAGCCCATCGAACACCCGCCGATCCTCGTCGTGGACGACCAGGAGAAGCTGCTGCGCCTCGTGGTGATGCTGCTGTCGCGCATCGGCTTCCCCGATGTCGAAGGCGTGACGAACGGCCCCGAGGCGCTGGAGAAGCTGCGGACCCGCCGCTACGCCCTGGTGATCTCCGACCTCGACATGGAGCCGATGGACGGGCTGACGCTGCTGCGGGAAATCCGCGGCGACGACAACCTGATGAACACGCCCTTCATCCTGACCGAGTCGTCCTTCGAGTTCGAGGACATCAACCTCGCTCACCAGGCCGGGGCGGACGCGTTCATCCTGAAGCCGTTCGACATCGCCGTCCTGAAGACGAAGCTGAAGAACGTCATCAACCGGAAGCCGCGCAAGCGCGAGGCGCCGATCGCGGCGCAATCGACCCTCTCGCAGGAATTCCCGATGCTTGGGAAGTACTAGGCAGCGCGGCCTCTCACTCCGCCCGCTTCTGGTAATCCTTCACGTCGGTGAAGCGCACGTCCGGGTAGCGCTCCTCCTCGTAGCGCAACGAGAACGCGGTTGAGGCCATGAAGACCGGCGCCCCGTCGAGGTCGCTGGCCATGGCCGAGCCGTGGCTGTCGATGAACTTGTCGAGGGCGACGTCCGAATCCGACGACACCCACCGGCAGACGGTGAAGCGCGAGGTCTCGTAATCGACGGGCAGGCCGTATTCCGCCTGCAACCGCTCCTTGAGCACGTCGAGCTGCAGGGCGCCGACCACGCCGACGATGGCCTGGCTGCCATCGTAGGGCACGAAGACCTGCACCACGCCTTCCTCGCCCATCTGCTGAAGCGCCTCCTTCAGCTTCTTGGCCTTCATGGCGTCGGTGAGCTTGATCCGGCGCAGGATTTCCGGCGCGAAGCTCGGGACGCCGCGAAACACGATCTCCTCGCCCTCCGTGAGGGTGTCGCCGATGCGTAGGGTCCCGTGGTTCGGGATGCCGACCACATCGCCGGCAAAGGCCTCGTCCGCGATGGCGCGGTCCTGCGCGAAGAAGAATTGCGGCGCGGAGAGCGAGATCGGCTTGCCGGTGCGCACCAGCTTCGCCTTCATCCCCCGGTTCAGCTTGCCCGAGCAGACCCGCATGAAGGCGATGCGGTCCCGGTGGTTCGGGTCCATGTTCGCCTGGATCTTGAACACGAAGCCGGTCATCCGCGCCTCGGTGGGTTCCACCCGGCGCTTGTCGGCGTCCTGCCCGCGCGGAGCCGGCGCAACCTTCGCCAAACCGTCGATCAGGTCGCGCACGCCGAAATTGCGCAGCGCCGAGCCGAAGAAGACCGGCGTCAGGTGGCCCTCACGGAAGGCGTCAAGGTCGAAGGCCTTGAGGCCGCCCTGGGCGAGTTCGACTTCCTCGCGCCACGCATCGGCGGCGCCGTTCTCGGTCAGGAGTTCGTCGAACAGCGCATCGTCCGGCCCCGAGACCGGCACGGTCCCGGCGTCGTCGGCGGCGTCCAGCCGGCGGACCCGGTTCATGCCGAGCTCGTACGTGCCGGAGAAGTTGCGGCCGGAGCCGATGGGCCACGTCACCGGGGCGGCGTCGAGGGCGAGCGTCTTCTCGATCTCGTCCAGCAGGTCGAACGGGTCGCGCGATTCGCGGTCGAGCTTGTTCACGAAGGTGACGATCGGGATGTCGCGCAGGCGGCAGACCTCGAACAGCTTTCGCGTCCGCGCCTCGATGCCCTTGGCGGCGTCGATCACCATCACGGCCGAATCGACGGCGGTGAGGGTCCGGTAAGTGTCTTCCGAGAAGTCCTCGTGGCCCGGCGTATCGAGGAGGTTGAAGACGCAATCGCCGTACTCGAACGTCATCACCGAGGTGACGACGGAGATGCCGCGCTCCTTCTCGATGCCCATCCAGTCCGAGCGGGTGGAGACGCGGTTGCGCTTGGCCTTTACCTCGCCCGCGAGCTGGATCGCGCCCCCGAACAGCAGCAGCTTTTCGGTGAGCGTAGTCTTGCCCGCATCCGGGTGGGAAATGATGGCGAAGGTCCGCCGCCGGGCCACCGGATCGGCCGGAGGCGCCTCGGTTCGTGTCTGCATCAACATGGGAAGGTCTTCGTCGCGCGGGTGCGGTTTGCGCCGGGTGTACCCCGAGCGCCGCAACCGGCCAAGGGCGCCCGTCGCGGCTGCAATGCAACGCAAACTTCGCGACACATCGCGGACATTCTCCGGCTCCACCGTCACGGTCCCCGGCAGCGGCGGGCGTGGAAAGGACCCGAACCGATGATGCGACCCGCCTGGGCATCGATTTTGGCCGGCGCCGCGCTGTGGCTCGCCGCCTCGCCGCTGGCGGCCGCGCCCTCTGCAACCGAGGACGCCGCCTTCCTCGATGCCCTCACCTGGGGCGTCTCGCCGACCTCTTTCGCCGCGCTGCGCGCCAAGGGCCGCGAGGCGTGGCTGAGGGAGCAGCTTCATCCGCCGGCCGTCTCGCCACTCCCCGCCACCGTGCAGGGCGTGGTGAACGAGGGGCCGAGGGACGGGCTGTACGAGCACACCCTCTATCTGTTCGCCCTGAGACGGGCCGCCGACGCCGAGCCCGATCCCGACGCCCGCAAGAGCGCGCGCCAGTATCACCAAGCACTCCTGAATGCCGACGCCCGGCATTCCACCTCTGCCGCGATCCTGCGCGCCCTCTACGCGCCGGACCAGTTGCGCGAGCGGCTGACATGGTTCTGGTTCAACCGGTTCAACGTGCATCAGGCCAAGGGGCCGGTGCGCATCTGGGTCGGCGATTACGTCGACACCGCCATCCGCCCGCACGCGCTGGGCCGCTTCCGCGACCTGTCGGAGGCGACGCTGCGGCACCCGGCGATGCTGCGCTACCTCGACAACACCGACAACGCGGCAGGCCACATCAACGAGAACTACGCCCGCGAGATCATGGAACTGCACACGATGGGTGTCGGCTCCGGCTACACCCAGGCCGATGTCGAGGCCCTGGCGCGGATCCTCACCGGCGTCGGCATCGCCCCCAACCGCGACGAAATCAAAGTGAGGCCGGAGCACCGGGCCGACCTGCTGCGCGAGGGGCTGTTCGTCTTCAACCCGAACCGGCACGATTACGGCGACAAGCTCTTCCTCGGCCATACGATCAAGGGGCGGGGCTTCGGCGAGGTCGAGGAAGCCCTCGACCTCATCGCCCGCTCCCCCGCGACGGCGCGGAACGTCACCCGCGCGCTGGCCACCTACTATCTCGGCCGCGCCCCCGACGACGCGCTGGCGGCGACGCTCGCGGCGGTCTTCACCCGCACGGACGGCGACATCGCTGCCGTGATGGACGCCCTGGTCCATAGCCCATCCTTCGCCGCCATGCGGGACGGCGGGTTCAAGGACCCGATGCGCTACGTCCTCTCGGCCCTGCGCATGGCCTATGACGGCCGCGTGATCCTTAACACCGGCCCGGTCATCGGCTGGCTGAATCGCCTCGGCGAGGGTCTGTTCGCCCGTACCACCCCGGACGGCTACCCGATCGATCCGGCAGCCTGGATGGGGCCGGGGCAAATGTCCGCCCGGTTCGAGGTGGCCCGGCAGATCGGCTCCGGCCCGGCGGGCCTGTTCAAGCCCGCCTCCGGCGACGAGCCCGACGCGCCGGCCTTTCCCCTTCTCGCCAATGGCCTGTTCTTCACCACCCTCGAAGCCGGCCTCGGCACGGCGACCCGCGCGGCCCTGGCGCAGGCGATCTCGCCGCAGGACTGGAACACGCTCTACCTCGCCTCACCGGAATTCGCCCGATGAACCGTCGCGATCTCCTCGGCCTCGGCGCCGGCCTTGGCCTTTCCACCGTCGCCGGCCGCGTCTGGGCGGCGCCCAAGGCGGATGCACGGCTCCTCGTGGTGTTCCTGCGCGGCGCCTACGACGCAGCCAACGTCGTGATCCCGACCGGCAGCGACTTCTACTATCGCGTGCGGCCGAACCTCGCCGTCTCGCGGCAGGACGCGCTCGCCCTCGATGGCGATTGGGGCCTGCACCCGGCGCTGCGCGACACGATCCTGCCGCTCTACGCCAAGGGACAGGCGGCCTTCGTGCCCTTCGCCGGCACCGACGACCTGACCCGAAGCCATTTTGAGACGCAGGACACGATCGAACTTGGCCAGACGGTCGGTGCCTCGCGCGACTACAATTCCGGTTTCATGGCGAGGCTCGCGGCCGAACTGACCCGCGTGCGGCCCATCGCCTTCACCGAGCAATTGCCGCTCATCTTCCGGGGCGGCGGGGAGCCGGTGCCGAACATGGCCATCACGGGGGTCGGCAAGCCTGGCATCGACGAGAGGCAGGCGAAGCTCATCGCCGGGATGTACCGCAACACGCCCCTGGCCGGCGCCGTCTCCGAAGGCTTCCGCGTCCGAGACGAGGTCTACCAGTCGATCTCGAACCACGCCGACCAAGCGGATCGCGGGGCGACCTCGCCGCGCGGCTTCGAGCTCTCCGCCCGCCGGATTGGCCGCCTGATGCGCGACACGTTCAATCTCGGCTTCGTGGATGTCGGCGGCTGGGACACCCACGTGAACCAGGGGGGCGCCAAGGGCTACCTCGCCGAGCGCATGGGCGAACTCGGCCGGGGCATCGCCGGCTTCGTGGAGGAGATCGGGCCGGGCTGGTCCGACACGGTGGTGGTGGTCGTCTCGGAATTCGGCCGCACCTTCCGCGAGAACGGCTCGCGCGGCACCGATCACGGCCACGGCTCGGTCTATTGGGTGCTCGGTGGCGGGGTGCGCGGCGGGCGGATCGCCGGCCCGCAGGTCCGCGCGGACGAGGCCCACCTGTTCCAGAACCGCGACTGGCCGGTGCTGACCGACTACCGCGCGCTGCTCTCGGGCCTGCTCGGGCGCCTCTATGGCCTCGACCAGAACGCCCTCAAACGGATCTTCCCCGGCAACGATCCGGCCAATCTCGCGCTGATCTAACACCTCTTCGTCTTTGCGAGCGTGAGCGAAGCAACCCAGGGATTCGCGACGCTTCAAAGCACGGCGCTTCCCTGGATTGCTTCGCTACGCTCGCAATGACGGGTCTGGCTTAGGCCGCAACCGCAGCGAGCGACCGCAGGTCGGCGATCAGCGCATCGACGCGGGGGTCCTGCGCGTCCCAGCCGAACATGAACCGGGCGCCCCCGCCGATGAAGGTGTAGAAGCGCCAGCCCCGCGCCCGCAGCCCCTCGGCCATGGCCGGCGGCAGGCTGAGGAACACCGCGTTCGCTTCAACCGGGAACAGGGCCCGCACGCCCGGCAGACCCGCGACGGCCTCCGCGAAGCGCGTCGCGCAGGCGTTGCCGTGGGCGCCGTTGCGCAGCCACGCGCCGCTCTCCAGCATTCCGACCCAGGGAGCCGCGAGGAAGCGCATCTTCGAGGCGAGCTGGCCCGCCTGCTTGCAGCGATAGCCGAAATCCTCCGCGAGCTTGGCGTCGAAGAACACCACCGCCTCGCCGGCATGCATGCCGTTCTTGGTACCGCCGAAGCACAGCACGTCGACGCCCGCCCGCCACGTCATGTCGGCGGGGCTGCAGCCGAGGCTGGCGCAGGCGTTGGCGAAGCGCGACCCGTCCATGTGGAGCGCGAGGCCGAGGCGGCGGCACTCCTCCGACAGGGCGCCGATCTCGCGCAGCGAATAGACCTGACCCGTCTCGGTCGGCTGGGTGATCGTCACCACGCGCGGCCGGGGGAAGTGGATGTCGTTGCGGTTGGTGGCGAGCGCGCGGATCGCCTGCGGCGTCAGCTTGCCGCCTTCGGTGCGGACGGTGAGCAGCTTCGAGCCGTTGGAGAAGAATTCCGGCGCGCCGCACTCGTCGGTCTCGACATGGGCCGAGTCGACGCAGATGACGCTGTGGTAGGATTGGCACAGGGCGGCCAAAGCGAGCGCGTTCGCGGCGGTGCCGTTGAAGGCGAAGAATACCTCGCAGGGCGTCTCGAACAGGGTGCGGAAGGCGTCCGCCGCACGGACGGTCCAGGCATCCTCGCCATAGGCCGGGGCGTGGCCAGAATTCGCGGCCTCCATCGCGGCCCAGGCCTCCGGGCAGATGCCGGAGTAGTTGTCGCTGGCGAATTGCTGCGATTGGTCGTGCGTCATGGCCGGAGCATAGCATCTCCCGCCGCACGAAGGCCAAATCGCCCTCGCATGTCAGGCGCGAACGCTACGCGCGTGTCTTGGAACTCGGCGGCGCTTGGTGTAGAAGCCCCGCCAAGGCGCGTTCCACGTGCCGATTCGTAGACCGATCCGTGCATCCCTCCCCGGTTCGATCCGGCCGAGGGACTTTGTCGGTTTACGCATCGGCGACTGGTCGCGCGTTCCACAGACTTAGGCCAAAGGATCTTTTCCGTTGCAGGTACTCGTCCGCGATAACAACGTCGACCAGGCGCTCCGCGTCCTCAAGAAGAAGATGCAACGCGAGGGCATCTTCCGCGAGATGAAGCAGCGCAAGGCTTACGAGAAGCCGTCCGTGCGCCGCGCCCGCGAGAAGGCCGAGGCCGTCCGCCGCGCCCGCAAGCAGGCCCGCAAGACCGCGATCCGCGAGGGGCTGATCGCCGCTCCGAAGCCGAAGCCCCGGGTTGCCGGCGCCGGTCGTCGTCCCGGCCTGCCCGCCGCCACGCCGCAGCAGAACAACCAGTTCTCGGCTGCCAACGCCGCTCCCGCCACGGCGGCCTGATCCGGCTCTCCCGCCGTCACGGCGGGATGACCGACCGGACTTGGAAAAGGCCCGGACCGTTCGACGGTCCGGGCCTTTTCCGTTTGGCGTCGAGGAGGCGGCGTCAGGCCGCCTTCTTCGTTTCCATCGTGGCGCGCTCGGCCTGGACGAGCACGTCGAGGGCGCGCCACGGCTTCTGCATGAACACGGCGCCGCGCGGCAGGGCCACGTCCTGCTTGGCGCCGGAGGTGACGATCACCCGCACATCGGGCCAGCGCCGCTCGACCGCCTTGGCGAGGGTGACGCCGTCCATCTTGCCGGGCAGGCGGATGTCGGCGAACAGCAGCGCGACGGTCACGTCGTCCCGCTCCAACACGGAGAGGGCGTCTTCCGCGCTCTCGCAGGCGATGACGCCGAGATCGGTTTCCTCAAGGACCGCCGTCGCGAGGTCTCGGATCGCCGCGTCGTCCTCCACCACGAGGGCGACGGGGGCGTGACTCTCGGTGCGTGCGCAGTCCATTGAAGGCTCCTGTCTGTGAAGGGGGCAATGCCTCTCGCGGGGGCAACACGCCGAAACCCGCGAGTGATTCCCCGATTCGGCCATGCTGGCCCGCCATGAAGCCGCCTACAAGAGTCGCAGAAGCGTGGCTCATGCCTGCCCAGCGGTCAGCTCGCCGCCCACGCAGGCGTGACGCCTCAAATATGCGCAGGGCGGGGGCGGTTAAGAAACTGTTCACCGAACCGGCGCGACGATTACACTTATTATGACGCATCCCGGCGTTCAGGCCGGGGCCGCGTCCGAGCGGATCCCCCGCCATTTCGCGTCTGAGGAACTGGGTCCGATCATGTGCCGCTTCCTCGCCTACAGCGGTGAGCCGGTCTTTCTCTCCGACCTCGTCTGCGCGCCGACGCACTCGCTCGTGCATCAGTCCCTGCACGCCGACGAAGGGAAGACCGAGACCAACGGGGACGGCTTCGGCATCGGCTGGTACGGGGAACGGGCGGAACCGGGCGTCTATCGCGACATCTCGCCCGCGTGGTCCGACGAGAACCTCGTCAACCTCTGCGGGCAGGTTCGGGCGCGCACCTTCTTCGCCCATGTCCGCGCCGCCACCGGCACGGCCACCGCGCGGGCGAACTGCCACCCCTTCGCCCATGGCCGGCACCTGTTCATGCACAACGGCCAGATCGGCGGGTATTGCCGCATCAAGCGCCGCCTCGAAGCGCTGATCCCGGACGAGTTGTACGACAGCCGCCGGGGCAGCACCGATTCCGAGGCGATCTTCCTCCTCGCCCTGGCGAACGGCCTCGCCGAGGATCCGGTCGGGGCCATGGCTCGCACCATTGAGACGATCCGAGGCCTGATGCAGGCGGCCAACGTGACGGAGGCGCTGCGCTTCACCGCTGTGGTGACGGACGGCGAGGCGCTGACCGCCTATCGCTGGGCGTCGGACAACCGGCCGCCGAGCCTCTACTTCCGCGAAGGTCCTTGCGGGCTCGTGGTCGTCTCCGAGCCCATCGACGGGTGCCGCGAGGGCTGGCAGATCGTGCCGAAGGGCGCGACGCTCCAGGCACACCGGGGCAGCCCTGTCGTGGTCACGCCACCGGCCAAGCCGGTCGCCGCCGCCAAGCGCGCCGCCTAAGGGTCACGTCCGAGGCGGGGCTGCGATCTCGTTTTCGGGATTGCCGACCGCCCTCCCCCGTGCCGAAATCCGGCAGGGTGATCGGCCGTCCATCGGCGGCCGTCCGGGGAGCGAGATATGTATCCGAACACCGACCTGCACATTGCCGGGCGCTGGCGCTCCGGCGCGGAGAGCCGGACCCTGCCCGTGCTCAACCCGGCGACGGGTGAGACCATCGGCCAGTGTGCGGTCGCCACGACGGCCGACCTCGACGAGGCCCTGGAAGCCGCCGGCCGCGCCTTCCCGCAATGGCGTTCCGTCGCCCCGTTCGAGCGCTGCAAGCGCATGCGCAGGGCGGCCGATCTCCTGCGCGAGCGCGTCGATGCCATCGCCCGCGTGATGACGATGGAGCAGGGCAAGCCCCTGGCCGAGGCGAAGGTCGAGACCCTGGCCGCCGCCGACATCATCGATTGGTTCGCCGAGGAGGGAAAGCGCGCCTATGGCCGTGTGATCCCTGCCCGCGCCGACGGCGTGCTGCAGGCCGTAGTGAAGGAGCCCGTCGGCCCCGTCGCGTGCTTCACGCCCTGGAACTTCCCGATCAACCAGGCGGTGCGCAAGATCTCGGCGGCGCTCTGCACCGGCTGTACCGTGATCCTGAAGGGGCCGGAGGACACCCCGGCGAGCTGCGCCGAACTGGTCCGCGCCTTCCTCGATGCCGGAATCCCCGGCGACGCCCTGTCCCTCGTCTACGGCGATCCGGGGGAGATCTCAGCCTATCTCATCCCGCACCCCGTCATCCGGAAGATCTCGTTCACCGGCTCGACCGTGGTGGGCAAGAAGCTCGCGGCCCTGGCCGGCGAGCACATGAAGCGTGCGACGATGGAACTCGGCGGGCACGCCCCGGCCATCGTGTTCGGCGATGCCGACGTGGAGAAAGCGGTCTCGGTCCTGGCGCCGTCGAAGTTCCGCAACGCGGGCCAAGTCTGCGTGTCGCCGACGCGCTTCCTCGTCCACGATTCGGTGTTCGACCGGTTCGTGCAGGGCTTCAGCGACTTCGCCAAGGGCGTGAAGGTGGGCGACGGGCTCGACCCCGAGACCAAGATGGGGCCGCTGATCCACAGCCGCCGTCTCGATGCCATCGAATCCCTGACCGCCGACGCCGAGTCGGCCGGGGCCACCCTGCGGACGGGCGGCAAGCGCATCGGCAACCGGGGCAACTTCTTCGAGCCGACGGTCTTCACCGAGGTGCCGCTGTCGTCACGGCTGATGAACGAGGAGCCCTTCGGGCCCGTCGCGATCATCAACCGCTTCTCGGACGACGACGAGGCCTTCGCCGAGGCGAACCGCCTGCCCTACGGCCTCGCCGCCTACGCGTACACCCGCTCGGTGGAGCGGTCGGCGCGGGTGATGAATCAGGTGGAGAGCGGCATGATCTCCATCAACCACCACGGCCTCGCCCTGCCGGAGGTGCCCTTCGGCGGCGTGAAGGATTCCGGCTACGGCAGCGAGGGCGGGCCGGAGGCGCTGGACGCCTACCTCGTGACGAAGTTCGTCACCCAGGCGAACTTCTGACCCGGTATCAGTAATGGGGAGGCGGCGGTTCCGGCCCGCGCTGCGCGGCCCGCGCCGTCGCCTCCTCGACCTGCTCGCGCAGCGCCGACACGAGGCGGGTGAGCCGGTCGATCTGCCGCCACTGGTCGGTGACGATGCGGTTCAAATCCTCGACGGTGGCCTCCTGCTCGGTGAGGCGCATCTCCAGCCGGTCCAGGCGTTCGATCGATTCCATGGCATCCCTGCGATGGGGCGGCGCGGGGCGCCTTACGCCACGCGCAGGACGTACTCGGCCATCTCGACCCTGTCCCGTCCGCCCTTCTTCGCCACGTAGAGCGCCTCGTCGGCCCGACGCAACAGCCGGTCGAAGTCGCAATCGGGCGTCGCCACGGCAACCCCCACGCTGACGCTGAGGGTGAGGTCGGGCATGTCCGGCAGGGCGACGGCGGCGAAGGTCCGGCGGACCCGCTCTGCCGCGAGCATGGCCGAAGCTGGCGTGGCGCCGATCAGCAGGCAGGCGAATTCCTCGCCGCCGAGCCGGCCGAACATCGTGCGTGTCGGCAACGTCTCCGTCGCGACCGCGCAGAAGCCCACGATCACGGCATCGCCGACCTCATGCCCGAACCGGTCGTTGATCGCCTTGAAGCGGTCGAGGTCGAACAGCAGCAAGGCCGTGCCGGAGTCGGTGGCGAGCAGCCGGTCGGCGGTCTCCACGAAGGCCCGGCGGTTGGCGATGCCGGTCAGCGAATCGGTGCGCGCGGCGACGCTCTGCATCCGCTCTGCGCGCTCCTTCACGAGGCCGATGAAGGTGAAGGCCGAGGCGATGGAGAACAGCATGGCGGCGAGGCACAGCACAGCCACCCAATAGGAAGCGATGGCCGCCTCCGGCCTCGGCAGGGGGGCCAGGAAGGCCGCCGGCACCCGCACGGCGTAGCACACGCCGTAGACGACGAGCAGGCCCACGGCGACGGTGCGCGAGGCCAGGGGCTCCCCTCGCCCGCGCCAGAAATCCCACGCGCCGCCGAAGCAGTAGAGCGCCGCGAACGTGGAGGCGACGGCCACCCGTTGCGCGATCGACCCGTAGAATTCCGGGATGAGGCAGAGCAAGCCCCAGGCAATACCCCCGGCCACCGCCCAAGCGGGATGGCGCCGCCGCCCCTCGAACGAGCCGACGCCCCGCCAGATCAGCCCGTAGGCGCTGATCATGACCACGTTGGAGACGCCGATGGAGATCCAGTTCGGGATGTGACCGCGCATCGCCAGCCCGACCGAGGCCAGGGAGCCGATGAAATGGGCGACGCCCCAATACCCCAAGCACGGCGAGTCCGGGTGCTGCCGCCATGATACGAAGAACTGCACGCAGACGAGGAATGTCGTCGCGCAGCTTGCGATCAACAGGGTGGCGGGGTCGAGACCCGGCACAGGCGTCGTCTCCTGGATACGCCGTCCCATGGGCGACGACCAACTATCTCATAAGTAGTTCGAATGGCCAAGCTTAGGTTGCTTGGAACCTGCCATTTCCCGGACGAGGTGTGTCCTCGGCTTGACGGGAGGCGCTCGCCGGTGGAAGCGTCGGGGCTGAAAAGGGTGGACCGCGTGACGCAAATTTTCGAGACGGTGGAAGGACTTCGCCTCGTTGCCGCGCGCTCCGACCGCGCTTGGCGGGCGTGGGGTCCGTATCTCAGCGACCGCCAATGGGGCACCGTCCGAGAAGACTATAGTGCCGGCGGCGATGCGTGGACGTATTTCCCTCACGATCACGCCCGCTCCCGTGCCTATCGCTGGGGCGAAGACGGTATCGGCGGTTTCGGCGAGCGACATCTGAGGTGGTGTCTGTCCCTCGCACTCTGGAATGGTCGCGATCCGATCCTGAAGGAGCGGCTGTTCGGTTTGACCAACGAGGAAGGCAATCACGGCGAGGACGTCAAGGAACTATACTACTATCTCGACGGCACCCCGACGCATTCCTTCATGCGGATGATCTACAAGTATCCGCAAGCGGAATTTCCCTATTCGCGCCTGCTCGCGGAAAACCGCGCCCGAGGTCTGGATGAGCCGGAATTCGAGCTGCTCGATACCGGCCTGTTCGATGAGGGCCGCTACTTCGATGTCGAGATCGCCTACGCCAAGGCCGCGCCCGACGACATCCTGATGCGCGTTCGCGCCACCAATCGCGGGCCGGACGCGGCGGACCTTACCCTTCTGCCGCAGTTCTGGGCGCGCAACCTATGGTCATGGCAGCCCGGCATGGAGAAGCCGGCCCTGCGGCGCGACGACGCCGGCGGGATCTTCGCGACCCACCCGGAACTGGCGCCGCTGCGCCTGTCCGCGGACAGCCCGGATGGGTGGCTGTTCACGGAGAACGAAACCAACCTCCACCGCGTGTTCGGCGTCGGCCCGTCCGAGGGCCTGTTCAAGGATGGGATCGACCGGCACGTCGTCCAGGGCGAGCCCGGCGCCGTCGATGACCGGGCCGGCACGAAATGCGCCGCCCGCTTCTCCTTGCGCCTCGCACCGGGCGAGACGCGGGACATCCGCCTGCGCCTGCGCCCGGCCGAAGCCGAGGGAGACCCGTTCGCGGATTTCGACGCCCTCTTCGCGACGCGCGAGACGGAGGCGGACGCCTTCTACGCGGCGCTGCAATCCTCGATCACCGATCCCGACCGGCGCCGCGTCCAGCGGCAGGCGCTGGCGGGGATGCTGTGGTCGAAGCAGCTCTACCATTACGATGTGCGCGAGTGGCTGGTCGGCGATCCCGGCCAGCCTGCGCCGCCGGCCGAGCGGCGGCAGGGGCGCAACCACGATTGGATGCACCTGCGCGCCAACGACATCGTCTCGATGCCGGATGCCTGGGAGTATCCCTGGTTCGCCTCCTGGGACCTCGCGCTCCAGTCCCTCGTCTTCGCGATGATCGACCCGGACTTCGCCAAGAACCAGATCCTGCTCCTCGTCGGCGACGCCTACAGTCACCCCAACGCGGCGCTGCCCGCCTACGAATGGGGTTTTGAGGATGCCAACCCGCCGCTCCACGCCCTGGCGGCGTGGCGAGTGTTCGAGATGGACCGGGACCTGACCGGCCGGCCGGACCACGACTTTCTGAAGCGCGTCTTCCACCGCCTGACGCTGAATTTCACGTGGTGGGTGAACCGCAAGGATGCCAACGACCGCAACCTGTTCCAGGGCGGGTTCCTCGGCCTCGACAACATCGGCATCTTCGACCGCTCGAAGCCCCTCGGCGGCGGCGCGACGCTCACCCAATCCGACGCCACCGCCTGGATGGCGATGTACGCCCTCAATCTGATGCGGATCGCCATTGAGCTGGCGCTGGTAGACGAGACCTACGAGGACATGGCGGGGAAGTTCTTCGAGCACTTCCTGCTGATCGCGGCGGCGACGGGCGACGGCGTGTGGGACGAAGCGGACGGCTTCTTCTACGACGTGATCGAGACGCCCGAGGCGCGTCTGCCGATTCGCGTGCGGACCATGGTCGGGCTCATTCCGATCCTGGCCGTGGCGGTGCTGCGGGAGGCGGATGTGGAGCGCCTGCCGCGCCTGAGAGAGCGGCTGGTCTTCTTCCAGCAGAACCGGCCCGATCTCTGGCGGCTCGTCTCCCACTGGAACGAGCCGGGCGTCGGGCGCTCGGCCCTGCTCTCCCTGCTGCGCGGCCACCGGCTGAAGGCACTGCTGCGGCGGATGCTCGATCCGGCCGAGTTCCTGTCGGATCACGGGGTACGCGCGGTCTCGCGGGCCTACGCGGAGGCGCCGTTCTGCTTCCCCTGGGACGGGCGCGATCTCGGCCTCGCCTACGAGCCCGCGGAGTCACGGTCCCGCCTGTTCGGGGGCAACTCGAATTGGCGCGGTCCCGTCTGGATGCCGGTGAACTTCCTGCTCATCGCGAGCCTGCACCGCTTCCATGACTATTTCGGCCCCGTCTTCACGGTCGAGGCGCCGACCGGCTCGGGCCGCAAACTCAATCTGCGCGAGATCGCGGACGAGTTGTCATGCCGGCTCATCGCCCTCTCGGCACGGGGGCCGGATGGGAGACGGGCGGTCTATGGCGACAGCCGCCTCGAACAGGAGGATCCCCACTTCCGGGATCACATCCTGTTCTACGAGTACTACCACGGGGATACGGGGCGCGGTGTCGGCGCCTCGCATCAGACCGGTTGGTCGGGCCTCGTCGCGCTGCTGATTCAGCAGGTCACTGAATCGTAGCGGTCGCACCCTTGGCCGTCTCGACCAGGGAGAGCTTGGCCCGCTGCTGCTGGCCGACGCTGATCTCGCGCGAGATTTCCGAGCGGCGGGCGCTGTAGGTGGCGCAGACCATCGGGTAATCGACCGGCAGACCCCACTTCGCGCGGTAGGTCTCCGGCGTCAGGCCCCGCAGGGTCAGGTGCCGGCGCAGGGCCTTGTAGGGCTTGCCGTCCTCGAAGCTGGTGATCGCATCCGGGCGGATCGAGGCGGCGACCTGGGCCGGCGACGGGCGCTGGAGGGTCGGCTGTTTCGGTTTGGCGAGATGATCGATTGCCTGATGGATCTCGGTCAGGAGCTCGGGCAAGTTGGTTGCAGGGACACGATTGCGACTGACGTAGGCAGTCAAGATCCGGGTCGCGAGTTCCACGGTCGGCTTATCGGTCATCGTGCGGTCCCTGGTTTTCACCATCGCGCGGCAGGCCTTGTCATGGCCTTGTTCACGCCGGTGCCATGAGCATGCGGGCGTGCTCCGGCTCCCCCCAGGTGGTCCGTCGGCTGCAAAAAACAGCCGACCCGCCAAAGCCGGTGTACACTAGGATACTATACTACTTATGATTGCATTCATTCGTCAACGGCTCCACGACTTGTTTTGAAGCTCTTTTTGAGGCGCGGAGGCACCTTTTTCATGCATGCATCAACGAAATGGAGCCGGTTACGACAGTTTGAGCCTGTCACCCTCCCCGATAAAGAACCGCATATGTTTGATTTCGAGAGGAACGTTTGATGGACGTGCTCGTCGTGGGGGCGGGGGTGGTCGGACTCGCGGTCGGACGCGCGCTGGCGCTACGGGGTCATACCGTGATCGTGGCGGAGGTCGAGAAAGCGATCGGCACCGGTGTTTCCTCTCGCAGTTCGGAGGTGATCCATGCCGGGATGTATTACCCCACGGATTCCCTACGCGCCCTAAACTGCGTCAAAGGGGCACAGAAAATTTACCACTTCTGCGAGAGAACGGGGGTGCCTCACCGCCGTTGCGGCAAGCTGATCGTCGCCTGCGACGCAGGCGAGGCGGACGCCATCGCGAACATCCACGCCAGGGGCGAGGCGAACGGCGTCGCCGGGCTCGAATTGCTCGATGCGGATCAGGCCAAACGACTTGAACCGAACCTGACCTGCACGCTGGCCCTGTACTCGCCGAACACCGGCATCATCGACAGCCACGCCTTCATGCTCGCGCTGCAGGGGGAGATCGAGGATCACGGCGGCGCGCTCGCCCTCCGCACCCCGGTTCAGCGCCTCGCCCGCGAGAACGGGCAATGGCAGGCGAGCTTCGGCGGCGACGAACCGGACACGATGCCCTTCGACGCGGTCGTGAACGCGGCCGGCTTCGGCGCCCCCGCCATCGCAGCCCGAACCGAGGGCTACCCGGCGGCTTCGGTCCCTCGCCTCCACCTCGCGCGGGGCAACTACTTCGGCTGCACCGGCAAGCCGGCTTTCACCCGGCTGATCTATCCGGCGCCCCGCATCGACGGCGGACTCGGCATCCACCTGACCCTCGACCTGAACGGCCGCGTGCGGTTCGGGCCGGACGTCGAATGGGTGGACGAGCCGGATTACCGCGTCGATCCCGCCCGCGCGGCCTCGTTCTACGAGGCGATCCGCCGGTACTGGCCCGCCCTGCCGGATGGCGCCCTGTTCCCGGATTACGCGGGCCTGCGCCCGAAGCTCACGGGGCCGGGCGAGGCGGCGGCCGATTTCCGCATCGAGGGCCCGGCCGAGCACGGACTTCCGAACCTCGTGCACCTGTTCGGCATCGAGAGCCCCGGCCTGACATCGAGCCTGTCCCTCGCCGAGGACGTGGCCGACCGGCTCGACGCCTAGCTGAAAAGGTGCAGGGCCAGCGGCGCGAGGATTGCGGTCACGAAGGCATTCAGCCCCATTGCGATTCCGGCGAAGGTCCCTGCGACCTCGCTGACCTGGAAGGCGCGGGCCGTGCCGATGCCGTGCGCGGCGAGCCCGGCGGCGAAGCCCCGCGCCCGCATGTCCGAGATCTTCAGCGCCTCCATCATCGGCGTGACGAGGATCGCCCCGATGATGCCGGTGAGAATGACGAGGATCGCGGTCAGCGTCGGGTCGCCGCCGAGCGTCGCGGCGATGCCCATCGCGACGCCCGAGGTCACGGATTTTGGCGCCAGCGACACGAGGATCGGCTGCGGGATCGAGAACAGCCGCGCCAGCACGATCACGCAGACCAGCGTCGCGACCGACCCCGCCGCCAGCGCGGCGAGCATCGGCACCAGGGCGCGTTTCACCGTCGCCCGGCGCTCGTAGAGCGGGAAGGCCAGCACCACCGTCGCCGGCCCGAGCAGGAAGTGCACGAACTGCGCGCCCTCGAAATAGGTCGGGTAGGGCGTGTCGGTGAGCGCCAGGACGACGGCCACGAACACCACCGCGACGAGCACCGGGTTCGCGAGCGGATGGCGCCCGGTCGCGGCGGCGATCCTGTCGGCGGCGACGTAGGCGGTGAGCGTCACCGTCAGCCACAGGAGTGGCGTGCGGGCGAGATACACCCACAGGGAGAAGTCATTCCCCGCCATGGCTCAGCCCTCGTCCTTGCGGCCGCGCCGGTCGACCAGGGCCGACACGCCCCGGAAGACGAGGACGGTGGTGAGCAGCGAGACGGCCGTCGAGACCAGCAGGATCACAGCGAGCTTCGCGCCCTGCGTCTTCAGGAGATCGAGCCGGCCGACGACGCCGACGCCCGCCGGCACGAACAGCAGCGAGAGGTTGGTGAGCAGCCCCTTGGCGATGGTCTCCAGCGTGCCGTCCACCAGCGGCGGGGGCAGCAGGCGCGGGAGGGGGCTGCGGGCGGAATCGCGCAGGAGCAGGAAGCCGAACATCAGCCCCATGCCGATTACAGGGCCGGGCACGGGCAGGCCGAAACCCCGGGCGAAGGCCTCGCCGCAGAGTTGCGCCAGCAGGATCAGCGCGAGGCTGGCGATCATTCGGCGGGTACGCCGGAGAGGCCGCTGCGGCGGGCGGCGGCGATGCCGGCCTCATCGAAGCCGAGGAGACGGCCCAGCCGCTCCACCAGGGCTTCCTCGAACTCGTCCACCTTGCCGTCCGCCCCCGCGACCGACCACGCCATAGCGAGCAGCGCCTCGCGCTCGGCGCCGTTGGCCTCGTGCGGGATCATCTCCACGAGGCTCGCCACGTCCCGCACCTCGGTGTCCACGGCGGTCGCGCGGGCGATGAGGGCGTGGGCGGCGGCGGGGCCGTCGGCGTAGCGGCCTTCCACGAGGCGGGCGAGGCGCTCGCTCTCGGCGGGGGCGAGGATGCCGTCGACTCGGGCGACGTGGACGAGCAGGGCGGTCGCGGCCAAATGCGTGTCGTCGGCGGAATCGCGCGCCTCCGAGGCGCCGATCCCCAGGGCCTCCACCGCGTAGGCACGCAGGCGTGCGATCAGGGACATGTCCGCTCCGGGCCAAACGTGCATCGCAACATTCGGTCGCGGTTGGCGGAAATCAAGCAGGCGGGGACAGGTTGCGACGGGCCGTGGCCCGTTTGCATCGCCTGCGCGGGCTCAGCCCTGGCGCTGCGCGTGGGTGACGGCCACGTGGATCAGTTCGGCCAAAGTGCGCACGCCGAGCTTCTGTCGCATCTGCGAGCAGGAATTGGTGACGGTCTTGTAGCTCACCGAAAGGTCCGAGGCGATGGCGCCGTAGGAACGGCCCTGTGCCAGACGGGCCAGAATCTGTTGCTCGCGCGGCGTCAATTGCAGTTCCGGGGTGCGGCGGGCATCCGCGCGCAGCATCGCCACCTCGGTGGCGAGGCGGCGGTCGAGATAGACTTCCCCGATCCGCACCTTCTCGAAGGCATCGTAGAGTTCGGCCGAGGCGTGATCCTTGAGCACGTAGCCGAGCGCCCCGGCTTCGAGGGCGCGGGCCACGATCACCGGATCGTTGTGCATGCTGAAGACGAGGATGCGCGTGTTCGGCGCCACCGCACGGATGCGCCGGATCAGCCCCAGCCCGGCCAGCCCGCTGCCCTGGAAGGTCAGGTCGCAAATGACGACCGGCGGCCGCAAGCGGTGGAAGATGCGGTAGCCGCCCACCACGGTCGTCGCCTCGGCGATGGTCTCGACACCCGCATCCTCTAGGACGCGGCGGCATCCCTGGAGGACGATGGGGTGGTCGTCGATCACGAGCACCGGAAGGCGCGTGGTGGCAGGCTCGATCTGAGAGGCGATGGCGTTCATACGCTTTGGGCGGAGATGAGTTCGTGGCCGGGCTCCGGGCTCCGCTCAGGCGGGATCGGAATGGCGATACGGACGATCGCCCCCGGGCCGATATTGTCAAGGGCGAAAGTCCCCTGGAGGGCCTCGACACGTTCGCGCATCCCCGACAACCCGAGCCCGATCCGGTGTTCGGAGGGGATGCCGGTGCCGTTGTCGCGGATCTCCACGTAGACCGTGCCGTCCCGCTCGGCGGCGGTGGCCTCGACGCGGGACGCGCCGCCGTGGCGCACGGCGTTGGTGGCGCTCTCCTGCACGCACCGGAAGATGGTGAGGTCGAGGAGATCGCCATAGCCACGGGCGAGCCCGTCGAACTGCCCGACGAAGGCGATGCCGGGGTGCCGTTCGCCGAAGCCGCGCAGCAGCAGATCGAGGCAGGTCGGCAGCGGCGCCTGCCCGAGCCCATGCGGGCGCAGCCGGTTGAGGAGCGCGCGGTTCACCCCCTGCACCTGCCCCACGATGGTGCCGATCTCGGCCGCGCGGGCCGCGAGCTTGGAGCGGTCCACCTCCTTCGCCCCCGCCGCGATGCGGGCGATGGAGGCGGCGTTGGCCTCCAGGGCGAAGAGGCAGGGGCCGAAATCGTCGTGGAGTTCCAGGGCCGTGCGGCGGCGCTCGTCGTCCTGGGCGGTCAGAAGCTTCTGGTTCAGGCTGGCATTGGCCGAGCGCGTCTGCGCCAGCGCTCCGGCGACCTTGTTGAACCGCTCCGCGATGACGGCCAGTTCGGGCGTGCCCGGCGGTGCGAGGCGGGCGGTGTAATCGTGATGTTCGAGCTGCGTCAGCGCCTCGCCGAGGCGACGCAGCGGCGCGAGGATGCGCGCCAGAGCGAGATAGAGCGCCACCAGCATCGCGAGGTTGACCGCGAAAGTGGTCAGCGACAGGGCGCGGACATAGCCCCAGATCTCCTCGATCTCGTCCATGGGCTGCGTCGTAATCTGCGCCGTGCCGAGCACCCTTCCGCCGACCGCGATGGGCAGGCTGTGCCGCTCGATGGGCGGCATGATCATCTGCGCGAACCACGCAGGCGCCTCGCGCTCGATCCGCTTGGCGGGCCCCGCATGGCCGACACGCTGCCCCTGCGCGTCGAGCACCGCGACGCGAACATGCCGCAGCACCCGGAACCGCAGGTCGAGGGCCTGGAGCAGCGCTTCCGGCGGAGAGGTATCCGAGAGACGGATCGTGTCCGCCACCAGGGATTCGACCGTCGCGAGGGAGGCGCGGGTCTCGACCCGCACCGCCGTGCGGGCGTTCAGCACCACCACCGCGCAGGAGGTGACGGCGGCGAGCAGGTCGATGAGCAGCACCACCGCGATCAGCCGGGTCCGTGTCGACCAGCCGGACCAGGGCATGGACCTCGCCCGGGCGGGCCGATGCGGTGGCAGAAGGTTCGGGCGCGTATCCACGGTGTGACGAAGCCCGTTCCAGGGGAGCAGAGAGTGAGGTCCTGAAGGACGGCTCGACTACTATTCCTTAAGCGAAACGCCGTAAATCCTGTGGATGACTTCGACGCGACCGGACTCGACTAGACACGACACAGGGTTGTCGCGCGGCGACATCATTGTGCCGTATTGCGAGCCATCAATCGGTGAGCTTGCCGATAGCCGGCGGGCGCATCGGGCCGGACCGGCCGAATCCGGGCGTTCCGATGGCGACCGTCGCGCATCAGGTCCGAGATCGCAATCGATGTCCGAGTTATCATTAGACACATCGGAGCGGCGCACCGCCCGCGCCGCCGCCGCGCCGCAGGGCAAGCGCTCGCTCGCGCGGCCGCTGCTCCTCAGCGTCGCCGGCGCGGCCCTGCTGTCCGGCTTCGCCGTGGCAGCGTCCTCCGTCATGGCGGGCCTCGTCACGCCGATCCCGCGGCTCACGCAGCCGCCGGCCATCGGCCAGGGCCTCGCGTCGAGCTGGCCCGACCTGAAGGACGGCCTGCCGGCCCGGGCCGGCGAACCCGTCAAGATCACCGAGAGCAAGGCCGAGACGCCGAAGGCCGCGCCGGGTCCGCGCATGGCTTCCTTCTCCGCCGACCCGAAAGCCTTCGACGGCGGCACGCCCACCCTGCCGACACCGCAACCGAAACCCGTCGCCCAGCGCCCGGCCCCGGTGAAGCCGACCGAGCGCATCCCGGTGCCGACCGAGGTGGCCGTTCAAGCGAGTGTGCCCGCCGCCCGGATCGTCACGCCGAGCCGCACCATCGCGGCCCTCGCGCCCCGCCCGTCGGAGACGGTGCGGGCCCGCGACGAGGCCGTGCAGGTGGCGGAAGAGCCGGCCAAGATCGCGCCGCCTAAACCCGTCGCCGTGGCGACGCCGGTTCCCGCCAAGCCGAAGCCAGTCCCGGTGGCGACGGCCAAGCCCACGCCCGAGCCGGTGAAGGCCGCGAAGGCCGAGACGCCCAAGCCCACCGTGAAGGCGGCGGCCGCCAAGACGGCCCCTGCCCCCGCCGTGGCCAAGCCGGCCGTGACGCAGACCGCCTTGGCGGAAGCCGATTCGGACGAGACCGAGATTTTGGGTGTGAAGCTGCCCTCGCTTGCGCCCACCGGGCGCAAGATCAAGGACAGCGTGAGCGCGCTGGGCGACGCCGTCCGCAGCGCGTTCTAAGGGCTCAGCCCCGCTGCTGGGGCTTGAACCCGCCCTTGCCGGCATTGCGGCGGTGGCGGTCGGCGCGGGGCGAACCCGGCCCCTTGCCGCCGGGCGGTCCCTTGCGGGGCGCCGGGGCGAATTCCGCCGGCAGCGCCTCGACCTGGATTTCCGGCGACCCGTTCCGCGCGAAGGCTTCCGCGAAGCGTGAGGCGGCGTGGCCGCGCACTTCGAACTTGGTCTCCCGGTCGAAGATGCGGATCGCGCCGATCTCCTGACGGTCGAGCCCGCCGCGACGGGTCAGCAGCGGGAGCAGGCGGCGCGGGTCGGCGTTGTCGCGGCGGCCGAGGTTCAGGCGGAACCACACCGCCGGGCCCATCGACGCGATCATTTCCGGGTTCATCGGATCGTAGGGCGGACGCTCCGCGCGGGCACGCCCCTCGCCGGGGTCCGTGACCTCCTCCGGCGCCGGCAGTCGCGTGCGGTAGATGCGGGCGACGATGTTGGCCAGCTCTTCCGGGCTCTTATGGGTCAGAAGCATCTGGGCCATTATCGAATCGTCCTCGGCGGCCGGCTCGGCGATCAGCGTATCGCTGAGCATCCGCTCGGCATCGAGGCCGCGGATCGTGTCGGCCGAGGGCGGGCCGCACCATTCCGGCTGCACCTTCGCCATGGCGAGCATCTGCTCGGCCCGGCGGCGGCGGGCGTTCGGCACGAGCAGCACCGAGGTGCCCTTGCGCCCGGCCCGGCCGGTGCGGCCGCTGCGGTGCTGCAGGGTCTCGGCGTCGTGCGGCAGGTCGGCGTGGATGACGAGGCTCAGCGAGGGCAGATCGATGCCGCGCGCCGCCACGTCGGTGGCCACGCAGACCCGCACCCGGCCGTCGCGCAGGGCCTGGAGGGCGGCGTTGCGCTCGCCCTGCCCCATCTCGCCCGAGAGCCCGACCACGGAGAAGCCGCGCTCGGTCAGGTTCGCCTGCAGGTGGCGCACCGCGTTGCGGGTGTTGCAGAACACGATGGCCGTGGGGGCATCGGCCTCGCGCAGGAGGTTGAGCACGACGTGCTCGATCTCGCGCGGCACCACCCGCACCGCCTTGTAGGCGATGTCGGCATGGCCGCGCGTCTCGCTCTTCACGGCCAGCCGCAGTGCGTCGCGCTGGTAGCGCTCGGCCAGGGCCTCGATACCCTTCGGCAGCGTCGCGGAGAACAGGTAGGTCGAGCGCTCCTGCGGCGTCGCCGAGAGGATGAACTCGATGTCCTCGCGGAAGCCGAGATCGAGCATCTCGTCGGCCTCGTCGAGGACGACGGCCCGCAGGGTGGAGAGGTTGAGGGAGCGGCGCTCCAGGTGGTCGCGCAGGCGTCCCGGCGTGCCGACGACGATCTGCGAACCCTCGGCGAGGCGGCGGGCCTCGCGACGGGGATCCATGCCGCCGACGCAGGCGGTGACGCGGCCATGCGCGGCGCCGTAGAGCCATTCGAGTTCCCGCTGCACCTGCAGCGCGAGTTCGCGGGTGGGGGCGATCACCAGGGCGAGCGGCGCGGCCGGGGCCGGCATGGTCTCGTCCTCGCCGACGAGCATGTCGGCCATGGCGAGGCCGTAGGCGACGGTCTTGCCGGAGCCGGTCTGGGCGGAGACGAGCAGGTCGCGACCGCCGCCGGCGGCGTCGAGTACGGCCGCCTGCACGGGGGTGGGCTCGGCATAGCCGCGCTCGGCCAGGGCCCGCGAGAGGGGAGCGGGCAAGTTCGGGAAGGGCACTTCGGTCAGGCTTTCGGTAAGGCGCCGTCCGCCGGGGCAAAGCCCAGTCGGCATCGAACGGCGCGGTATCATCAGGACAGACACGCGGCGCTCATGGCCCGCGCGGGACGCTTGAGAGCGTCCATCCGAAGGCCGCCCGTTTTGGTCCGAGGCGCGCATGGTAACGGTTGTGGGGCGGGCTGACCACTCCACCCCGGGCATGAGGGGCCTGCTTGCGCGTGCGGACTATTCCGAGGGCTCGGGGTCCAGGGACATGCGCATTCGCAAACGGACGATACCGTCCTCCGTCCGCACGGCCAGCACGTAATCCTGCCGCTCCGGCCCCTCGACGATTCCCTGCGCGATGCGCGTCATGATCCGCGCGGCTTGGGCGCGGGCGGCGTCGAGATCGGGAAGATCGAACCCCTCCTTGTCGCGGACGAGGTTGCTGCCGTCATGGAGGTCGATGAAGAAGCGGGGCACTGCGCGGATCGGGTCCAACCGGTGGACCCTACGTATGCGCCTCCGTTGTTTCTACGCAGTTACCGAGCCGGCAATGTTCGTGGCTGGATCGACGCAGGGCGGCGGTCCTCGGGACCGCCGCTGTTCCATTCGCGCAGATCGACCTCAGTAAGCTCGGCCAAAATACGGCTGAGACACCGGGCGGTAGCGCTCGGAGACCGGCCAAGTATAAGGCCGCGCCGTGCCGGAAACTTGAGTGTTGACCTGATAGGCGGGCTTGAACCCATTGAGGGTCGTGGTGTGACCGTTCTTCTTGTGCGCCGCCGCGTCCTTGGCGGCGACCGTGCCGGTCAAACCGCCGACGGCCAGGGTGACGAGGGCAAGGCGAGACAACATCCCAGGCATCGAGACCTCCAACGACGGCACAACTGCCGGCGGGAATCGAACGGTCACGCCGACGCCCGGTTCCGCGCGTCGCGGCTCAGGCGCCGAACCGCTCCGTGCGGATGATCGTGGCCGGAACTCCCGCCGCCATGATGAGGTCGGCGGCCGGGCTGACGAAGCGGTTCGAGCCGCAGAGGAACACCTTGGTGGGGGAGCCGATGCTCGCGAGGGCCGCCTGCACCAGCCCGGCATCGATCCGCCGCCCCTCGCCCTCCCGCGTGGTGCGCAGGAACAGCGAGAAGTTCGGCTCGTCGCGGTGGCGGGCTTCGAGCTCTTCGAGGGCGATGGCCTCGGCGCGGCTGCGCACCGAATAGATCAGCGTCGCCGGGATCTCCGGCGCCACCTCGGCCCGCCGCCGCAGCATGGCGAGGAGCGGCACCACGCCCGAACCGCCGCCGGCCAGCAGGAGCGGCCCGCCGTCCGGCCCGTCCCAGGAGAACGATCCGCCGATGGGTCCGCGCAGTTCGAGCCGGTCCCCCACCTCGGCGGACTCGAAGAACCAGCCGGAAACCTCGCCGCCGGGCAGTCCCTCGACCAGCAGTTCGAGCGTCCCGCTGTCGTCCGGCACCGAGGCGACGGAATAGCTGCGGCTCGCCCGGTAGCCGTCCGGGGCGGTGAGGCGCACGTCGACATGCTGCCCCGCCCGCTGCCGACCGGCGAGGGCACAGCGCAGGCACACGCTTTTCACATGGGGCGTCATCACCGTGACGGAGGCGACCTCCGCCTCGTGCCAGCGGAAAACGATGGGCTCGGCCGTCGCCGGCTCAATCTCCGATGTACCGCTGCTCACGCCAAGGGTCCCCGTACATGTGATAGCCGCGCAGTTCCCAGTAGCCGGCGGTGTCGGTGTTGGTGAAGCGCAGGCCCTTCAGCCATTTGGCGCTCTTCCAGAAGTACAGGTGCGGCACGAAGAGCCGCGCCGGCCCGCCATGGTCGGCATGGATCGGCTCACCCGCGTAGCGCGTGGCGATCATCGCCTTGCCGTTGAGGAGATCCACGACCGGCACGTTGGTGGTGTAGTCGTCGAAGGATTCCGCCAGCAGGTAGGCGGTCGGCGCCGAGATGTTCGCATCGGCCAGGAGGTCGTCGATGGTGACGCCCTCCCACGCCGTGTCGAACTTCGACCACTTGGTCACGCAGTGGATGTCCCCGTGCCACTTGGTGCGCGGCAGGGCATCCAACTCCTCCCAGCTATACGCCTTGATGGGCCG
Source organism: Methylobacterium litchii (assembly GCF_038442315.1). Lineage (NCBI taxonomy): Bacteria > Pseudomonadati > Pseudomonadota > Alphaproteobacteria > Hyphomicrobiales > Methylobacteriaceae > Methylobacterium > Methylobacterium litchii. Next base: position 173,401 of record NZ_JBBXMY010000007.1, read on the forward strand.
GGATCCCTCGCGCAGCGTGAAGCGCCAGGTGGACAGCTCGATCACCGGATTGGGCCCAATCTGCAGGATCGGGAAATCCTGCGTCAGGTACTGGCCCGGCGGAAGCCGCGCTCCGGTCTCTGGAGGTTGCCGTCGCCCGACGAAGCCGCGTGTCACCATACCGGTTTCCTCACTCATGGCCCGGTTTCGAACGCGAAATGCCGTCCGTCAAGCGCCGTGACTTCGCCGAATAATCGCCCGAAAGCGCATGTGAGATAGGCTCAACGTCGAAAGGCGTGGACTCATCACAGGAACGGACATGCGGACGACCTTCGCGACCGCCGCGCTACTGGCCGGCGTCATCACCCTCGCCCCCGCCGCACAGGCGCGGGACGGCATCGGCCCGGCGGGCGCCGCGGCGCTCGGCGCCATCGGCGGCCTCGCGGTCGGCAGCGCCATCGCCGGTTCGGCCAACAACGGCTACTACCCCGGCCGTCCCGTCTACCGGGCCCCACCCCCGGTCTACGTGGAAGAGGATTACGGCCCGGTCTGCCATTTCGAGCGTCGCCGCTACGTCGATGCCTATGGCGACGTGCTGGTCCGCCGCGTCCGCGTCTGCGAGTGATCCGGTTCTGAGACGGGCTGTGGCTTGAAGCGCTCGGCGCAGGCGATCCCGCCAAGCACGAGCGCCAGGGCCGCCGCCTGGACGGGGCCGAAGGGCTCGCCGATCACCAGGACGGCGAGCCCCGCCCCGAAGATCGGGACGAGGTTCACGAAGAGGCCCGCGCGGTTGGGGCCGATCAGTTCGACACCGCGCATGAAGCAGAGCTGCGACAGCAGCGAGGGTCCGAGGCCGACGAAGGCGACCATCGCCCACCCCTCGTGGCTCGGCCAGACGGCGTGGCCCGTGGCCATTTCCACCGCGAGCGGCGGCAGGGACGTGACGAAGGCCGCAACGGCCATGGCGCCGAAGAAGCCCAGCGCCGACACCTTCGGCCGCATCGGCAGCACCACCGTATACCCCGCGTAGAGCAGACAGGCCCCGAACACGAGCACATCGCCCCGGTTGAAGGCGAGGTTCGTGAGCACGGAGAGGTCGCCATGGCTCGCGGCCATCGCCGCGCCTGCCAGGGTGAGCACCACCCCGACCGCCTGTCCGCCGCCCACCGGCACGCCATAGGCGATGCGGTTGGCCAGGATGACGATGACCGGGATCGAGCCCTGAAACAGGGCGAGGTTGACCGCACCCGTATAGGTGCCGGCCGCGTAGAACAGGCAATTGAAGGCGGTGTAGCCGAGCCCGCCCATGAGCAGGATGCGCAGCCAGTGACGCCGCAGGATCGGCCATTCGGCCAGGATGCGCGGGCCCGCGAACGGCATGAGCACCGTGCAGGCCACGAGCCAGCGCAGGGTCGTGATGACCTGCGGCGACACATGGCCCGGGGCCCACCGGCTGGTGACGGCGTTGCCCGCCCAGAGCAGCGCGGTGAGCGTCAGGAGGGGGTAAGCCGCGGCGGCGGCGCCGCCCGGCTTTGTCACCTCAGCGGCGACGGAACTGACCGCCGCGCACCGGCGGACGGGGACCGGAGGCGCGCTCGTCCTTGTGACGGAACACGAGACGGCCCTTCTCCAGATCGTAGGGCGACATCTCGACCGTCACCCGGTCGCCGGCCAGCGTCTTGATGCGGTTCTTCTTCATCTTGCCGGCCGTGTAGGCGACGATCTCGTGGCCCTGGTCCAGCTGCACCCGGTAGCGGGCATCGGGAAGGATCTCGATCACGAGACCGTCGAACTGCATCAACTCTTCTTTGGCCATACACCTTCTCCAGTCGGACCGTCCGGCAGCAGGCGTTCCGGCAAAACAGCGTTCGACAACCCGTGTCGTCTGAAAAACGCCGGAGCACGACGGTCCGATCCGAAAGGGGGGATCACTTCTGCCCGGCGGCGAAGCACGGATTTAGTCGCCATGGAACACAGCCGCAAGTCGGCTGCGACGTTCCCGGTGCCGCAATACAATCCGTTTTCACCTTTCTTCCTCAGGATGGCGGCTCTTGCCCGGCATAATCGAGCCGCCCGTCCGGCGTCCGGCGCCAGACGCGCAGCAACACCATCCCGGCGGCCGGATCGCCCCGCCCATCGAAGGAAAGATCGCCGAGGACGGTCTTGTACTTGCCCGTGCGCAGGGCGTCGGCAAGCTTGCGTCCGTTGACCTTGCCCTTCGCATCAGCCGCCTGCCCCCTGTCGAGGGCCTGGGCGAGAAGTTGCACGGCGGCATAGGCGCCGGCTGCCGCCGAATCCGCCTCCGGCGTGCGCGGTGCCGCCTTGCTGCTCTTGAGGTCGGGCAGGCGCGGCGGATCCGGGGGCAGCGTCATCACCGTGCCCTCCCCCGCCGGGCCGCTCGCGGCGAAGGCCTGGGCGAGGATGCCGTCGCTGGCGACGAGCGGCGCCGCGAGGTGAGCCTCCCGCATCGCCCGCACCAGGGTCGCGGCGTCGGCGCCCGTGCCCCCGAAATACACTGCCGCCACCTTGGCCGCAGCGAGGCGCTTCACCAGCGCCGAGAGATCGCGGCTGCCGTGCTCGATCCCCTCGAAGGCCGCCTCGTGCTGGTTGAGGTCGTGCAGCCGCGCGGCGACCGCGTCGGCGAGGCCGCGCCCGAACGTCGTGCGGTCGTTGAGGATGGCGATGGGTTTCCCCGCATAGACCCTGGCGAGATAATCGGCGGCAGCGCGGGCCTGCTGCGGATCGCTCGGGCCGAGGCGGAACAGGTTCCACAATCCCCGCCCCGTCAGCGGCCCGTAGGTGACGCCCGGCGCGACGAGGACCGTGCCGGCCCGCTCATAGATCGGCGCCGCCTTCGCCACGGCGGCGGATTCGAATGGGCCGATGACCGCGCCGATCCCGTCGGCCACGAACCGCGCGGCGACGGCGGCGGCCTGTTTCGGATCACCGCCATCGTCGGCGGCGGTGAGGGCGAAGCGACGCCCGCCCGCGCGGTTGAGATCGGCCACCGCTTGCTCGGCGCCCGCCCGCAGGCCCTGCCCGAAGCCGGCATCCGGCCCCGAGAGCGGCGCGGACAGGCCGATCCGAACCGGTGGCGAGACCTGCGCGGCGGCGGGCAGCGTCCCGAGGAAGCACAGGGCCAGGGCGAGGGCTCTCATGGTCCGGGGCGGCCTCGGCGGATACGAACTTGCGCGAGTATACGCAGCCTCACCTACGCGCGGCGATAGTCGTCACGGATTTTCGACCAGCCCTGCGTCCAGACAGGGTCGCGGTCCCGCGCGATCTGCGCGATAAGGCGTCCCGATCCGCAGTACCGCGGCGGCGAAGCATCGTCCCCGGCGGGTCGCCTCAGCCGTTTCGGGACCAATTCCATGACCTCGTTGTTCGCCGGCATCCAGGATGCGCCGCTCGACCCCATCATGCGCCTGTTCGAGGCGTTCAATGCCGACACCCGTCCGGGCAAGCTGAACCTCGCCATCGGCGTCTACACCGACGCGGAGGGCAAGGTGCCGCGCCTGCGGGCGGTTCAGGAGGCCGAGAAGCGCTGGATCGAGAAGGGCCTGCCGAAGACCTACCGGCCCATCGAGGGCACGAAGCCGTTCCGCGACGCGGTGCAGGCGCTGCTGTTCGGCGAGGGCGCGGCGATCCTCTCGCAGAATCGCGCCGCCACGCTCCAGAGCGTCGGCGGGACGGGCGCCCTGAAGATCGGCGCCGACGTGCTCGCCAAGCTGAAGCCCGGCGCCACCGTCGCCGTCAGCGACCCGACCTGGGAAAACCACCGCGCCCTGTTCACCCAGGCCGGCTTCACCGTGGTGGATTACCCCTACTTCAACAATGAGACCGGCGGTGCCGACTACCCGGCCATGCGCGCGGCCCTCGAGACGATGCCGGCCGGCTCCATCGTCGTGCTGCACGCCTGCTGCCACAACCCGACCGGCGCCGACCTGACGGACGAGGAATGGGCCGACCTCGTGCCGCTGATGCAGAAGCGCGGGCTTATCCCCTTCCTCGACATCGCCTACCAGGGCTTCGGCCTGGGCCTCGACGCGGATGCCGGGCCGGTGCGCCGCTTCGCCGAATCGGGCCAGGAGTTCTTCGTCGCCTCGTCGTTCTCGAAGTCGTTCTCGCTCTACGGTGAGCGCGTCGGCGCCCTGACCATCGTCGCTGCCGATCCGGCCATGCGCGCCAAGGTCGAGGCCCTGGCCAAGCGGCTGGTGCGGTGGAGCTACTCCAACCCGGTGACGCACGGCGCCGCCATCGTCGAGATCGTGCTCACCGATCCGGCGCTCCGGGCCGATTGGGAGAAGGAGCTCGGCCAGATGCGCGAGCGCATTCAGGAGATGCGGGTGCGCATGGCCGACAGCCTTCACCAGCGTCACCCCGACCGGGGCTTCGAGGCGATCAAGGTGCAGAAGGGCATGTTCTCGTATACCGGCCTCAGCCCGGACGAGGCCGTCCGCCTGCGCGAGCAGCACGAGGTCTACGCACTCGAGACCGGCCGCGTCTGCGTCGCCGCCCTGAACACCCACAACATCGACCGCGTTCTCGACGCCATCGACGGCGCCGTGCAGGGCTGAACCGCCACGCCGGCATCGCCCTGCGGCGATGCCGGCAGCGGATCTGCGTAAGTAGGTCCCAAAAAAGTCCTTAAGATCGGGCTGCGGTGAAGCCCCATTCAGGAATGCCGCCAGCCTCATGCTCAAAACCGCCTTCGTTGCCGCACGCGACCGCCAGCGGCTGTCGGAGATTGCCTCGATCCTGATCGGTTTCGGCGTCACCCGCGTCGTGGACCGTCTCGGGCTGCGTGCGCTTCCGCTGCTGCCGCGCCGCCAGCCGCGTGTCGACGTCACCCGTCTCTCCGAGCCCGAGCGGATGCGCCGGGCCATCGAGGCGCTGGGGCCGACCTTCATCAAGTTCGGCCAGATCCTCGCGAGCCGGCCCGATCTCCTCTCCCCCGCCTGGACGGAGGAGTTGCAGAAGCTGCACAGCCAGGTCCCTCCCGTGCCGTGGGAGCAGATCAAAGACCAGTTGGAGCAGGACCTCGGCGGCCCGGCTGCGGAGATCTTCGCCGAGTTCAACATCGAACCCCTCGCTTCGGCCTCCATCGCCCAGGTCTACCGGGCGCGGCTGCATTCGGGCGAGGACGTCATCGTCAAGGTGGTGCGGCCGAACCTGCGCAAGATCATCGAGGCCGACCTGCGGCTGATGGCGCACGGCGCCCGCATCGTGGAGGCGGAGTGGCCGGACATGGCCCGCTACCAGCCCCGCGAGCAGATGCGCCACCTCGCCGACGGCCTGAACGGCGAGCTGGACCTGCTCAACGAGGCCCGCAACTGCGAGCAGCTGGCGCAGATCTTCGAGGGGCGCGACGACATCGTGTTCCCGCGCATCCACTGGGAGTATTGCTCCGAGCGGGTGCTGGTGCAGGATTTCATCCACGGCATCCCGCCCAACGACGAGGCCGCCCTGGCGGCGGCGGGCATCGACAAGAAGATGCTGGCCCAGAAGGGCACCGACGCCTTCCTGCAGATGGCCCTGATCGAGGGGCAGTTCCACGCCGACCCGCACCCCGGCAACATGCTGGCGATGGCGGGCAACCGGATCGGCTTCATCGATTTCGGCATCATCGGCCGCCTGTCGCAGCGGCGGCGCAACCAGCTCCTCGTGCTGATCGGCGCGATGCTGAAGCAGGACGCGGACGGCCTGATGGCCGTGCTGCTCGACTGGACCGGCACGAGCAACCCCGACCTCACAAAGCTCCAGGTCTCGGCGCAGGCCTTCGTGGAAAGCCACTCCACGATCCCGCTCAACCTCGGGCTTGTCCTCACAGACTTCATGAACATGGCCCGCGAGAACGACCTCGCGATGCCGACCGACCTCGCGATCCTGTTCAAGGGTCTCGTGACGGCGGACGGCGTGATGCGCCACCTCGATCCGAACTTCGACCTCTTCGCCGCAGCCGCGCCGACGGTGCGGGCGAGCATGCGCTCGCAATTCTCCCTCGATGGGCTGAAGCAGAAGGCCGAGGCCCTGGGCGCGGGCCTCTACGGCGCAGCCTCCGAACTGCCGACGCTCATCCACTTGATGCTGGTGCGGCTGAAGCAGGGCCGCGTCACCGTCGAGATCGAGATCAAGGGCCTCGACAAGGTCACGCGCGGGATCGAGCGCGCCGCCGCCCGCGTCGCGGTGGCCCTCGTGGTCGCGGCCTTCGCTACTCAGCTCGCCCCCCGGCTCATCGACCTCGGCACTCCGGTTTTTGTGTCAATCGGACTCGTCGTATTTATTCTCGGTATTGGGTGGTTGGTATTGCTTATGCGAAAACGCTGACCGTCTCATCGAATACAATTCTCGGGATCCGTCGCTTTTGTCGCAAGCGAGCTGACACAGTCTTCGCTTGCGGCAGCTTGGCCGCATGATACGGTCGAGCACCCCTCGAATCGCGTGGTTGCGGGCGGGGGCGGCGACCAAGAAGCGGACCCAGTCCGCCACCGCCGTCTTCGCTCCGATCTGACCGTCGCCGACCGCGCCTTCGCGGGGCTCGAGCCCCGTGACGGGGCCTCCGGTGGGGTACGGCGGGGGCGCTGCGATGGATCTGCTTGTTGCGTTGACTGACCTGGAACCGGTCGTGGTCCGCCGCGAAGATCTCGAGGCCGAGAACGCGCGGCTGCGTCTCCTGCTGAGTCAGGCGACGGAACTCGCCGACAGCGAGATGCGCCGCAACGCTCGCCTCAACCGCATGGTCGAGAGCGGTCGCATCGCCGCCGAGCACAGCGCCACCCGCCTCGCCAGCGCCGAGGAACTGAACGCGAAGCTCCAGGCCAGCGAGGAATTCAACCGGCGCCTGCTGTGGACCACGAACGATTTCGTGGCGGTGCTCGATCTCGACGGTCGGCTGATCACGCTCAGCGAGAACGGCCCCTCGATCCTCGGCCTCGTCAGCGCGGCGGGGGCGCTCGGCCAGCTCTGGGTCGACTTCTGGATCTGCCCCGACAGCCGCAACGCCGTGCTCTCCGGCCTGCACTCGGCCCGGCTCGGCCGCGCCAACCGGTTCCAGGCGGAACTGGAGGTGCGCGGGATCTCGACGTGGTGGGACATCGCGGTGACGTCGATCCACGGGGCCGACGAGCGGCCGGAGCGGATCCTGGCGGTCGCCCGCGACATCACGGAGTTGAAGACCACCGAGGCGCGGCAAACCCTGCTGATGCAGGAACTCGCCCACCGCATGAAGAACACGCTGGCGCTGGTGCAGGCGGTGGCGGCGCAGACCCTGCGCAACGCCGTCTCCCTCGAAACCGCCTCGGATTCGCTTTCCGCGCGGCTCCTCGCGCTGGCGCAGGCGCATGACGTCTTGGTGCAGGGCTCCTTCGCCAGCGCCTCGCTCTCGGCCCTCGTGGGCACGGCCGTGTCGCTGCACGGCGACGGCGTGCCGGGCCGCTTCCGGGTGGAGGGGCCGGACGTCACGCTGAACGCCCACCAGGGCATGACGCTGGCGCTGATGCTGCACGAACTCGGCACCAACGCCACGAAGTACGGCTCGCTCTCCACCCCCGCCGGCCATGTCGCGGTGACGTGGCACGTGGTCGAGGCCCGGCCCGAGGGCGATCCGGTCCTGTGCTTCCGCTGGGAGGAGATCGGCGGGCCGCGGGTCGCGCCCCCGACGCGCACGGGCTTCGGCACGCGGCTGATCGCCCGCAGCCTCGCCCACAGCTTCGGCGGCGCGGTCACGCTGGATTACCCCGCGAGCGGTGCGGTGCTCACCTTCGAGAGCCCCCTGCCGCCCCTGCCCGCCGAGGCTCAGATCTTCCAGCGGGCGAGCTAGGCGAGGCTGTTCTCCGAGAGGGCGCCGAGGGTGGCGTCACGCAGGCGCCGCGCTTCGGCGAGGGGCGCGGCGATGCCATCGCCCGCCTTCGCCTCGCGCTCGAGAATGCGGCAGGCGGCGCTGAAGGCGTCGCAGCCGAGCATGCCGGACATCGAGACCAGGGTGTGCGCCTCGCGCCCGATCTCGACGGTCGGGCGTTCGCCCTCCGGAAAGGCGTCGGCCAGGGCCTGAGAGAAGCGGGCGACCAGCTTCTCCAATCGTTCCCGCCCGATCACGTCACCGAGTTCGGAGAGCGTGCTCGCATTGACGAGGGCGGGCGTGGACAATGGCACTGTCCCTTTTCATACATCGGTTGACTTCACAGGTCACAGGATGCCCCGCTGACCGTCATCATCCAACCCCTCCGGGCCCCACCGGTCACGATGTCGCTCCGGGGCGGATCCCGGAGCCCGACGGTGCCGCGCGGAGCCCGCCCTTGAGGACGAACAGCCTGCGGGCGCGCCTGTCCGCGCTCTGGATGATGCTGCTCGCCTCCGGCGCGGCCACGGGGCTGCTGCTTTACGGGCTCTATGGCCAATCGACCGCCGTGCAGGTGGCCGAAGCCGAGGTGGCGGTGACGCGCGGATGCCGCGAGATCATCGACCGGGTGGCCGGACGAAAGGGTCCGCTCCCGCCGGGTACCGCCCCGGAGCGCATCGTCGCCCTGGCCCTCGAAGCCCTGCCCGGCGTCGAGGGCGGCATCTGGACGGCCTCCGGCGATTCGGTCGCCTACGCCTTCCCGACCTACGAGGGCACTGGCCCGAAGACCGACCTGCCCGAGGCCGAGCGCCCGGTCATCGCGGCGGTGACGACCGAGGCTCTGCAGGTGGACCACGCCGTGACGCTCCGGCGACCGAACCGGACGCAGGTGCTCGTGCTCCAGGGCTGTCCGCTGCGCGCCTACGGCCCCGACGCCACCGCCTGGACGATGATCCGCGCCCATGTGGCCGAGGGACCGTCCTACACGCGGCTGCTCGTCGGCCTCGGCTTCCTGGCGGTGACGGTGGTCGGCGCCGCGATCTTCCTCGGGCGGTTCCTCATCGGCTTCTCCCGCCGGATCGCGCAATTGGAGGCTGCCCTCGCCTCGCCCCTCGCGGAGGCCGAGGAACTGCCGCACCTGCAGCGGACGGGAGAATCGGAACTCGACCGGTTGGTCGATGCCCTGAACGCCGCCGGGGGGCGGCTGCGCGCCGCCCGCGAGCGGGCCGTGGCCGCCGAACGCCTCGCGGCGGTGGGGCGACTCGCCGCCGACCTCGCCCACGAGATCCGCAACCCCATCGCCGCCATGCGGCTCAAGGCCGAGAACGCCTTGGCCAACGGCGAACCCGAACGGGCCGCGACCGCCCTGAGATCGGTGATCGGGCAGATCGCCCGCGTCGATGCCCTGTTGCGCGATCTCCTGAACCTCACGCAGCTACGCTCCATCGCCCGCAGCCCGGTGCCGGTCGGCCCGCTGCTGACGGAATGCGCGCAGGACCACCGGGACTTGGCCGAGGCGCGTGATGTCCGCATCGCCGTCGAGACGGACAGCCTGCCGCCGGGGGACGATCCGCATCTCGACCGGGCGCAGATCGTGCGTGCGGTGGAAAACCTGATCCTCAACGCGATCCAGCACAGCCCCGACGGCGGCACCGTCCGCGTCGAGGCCCGGCGTGTCGTCCGGGACGGCAACGTGCTCTTAGGCATCGCCGTCTCGGATGCCGGCGCAGGCGTCGATCCTGATCTGCGCGCGGCGATCTTCGAGCCCTTCGCCACCGCGCGCCCCGGCGGCACCGGCCTCGGCCTCGCCATCGTCCGCGAGATCGCGCGGGCGCACCGGGGCGACGTGATCTTGGCGCCGTCCTTGGCGGGCGAAGGCGCCACCTTCCTCATGGAGCTGCCATGGCGACCGTCCTGATCGTGGATGACGACGCCGCCCTGCGCGAGGGTCTGGCCGAGACGGTGGGCGATCTCGGCCACCGCCCGGTCGTCGCGGCGAGCGGCAGCGAAGCCCTGGCACGTCTCGCGGCGGGGGGCGTGAACGCCGTGCTCCTCGACCTGCGGATGCCGGGTGATCTCGATGGCATGGCGACCCTCGCCCGCATCCGCGCGCAAGCTGAGCCGCCGCCGGTCCTCGTGCTCACCGCCTATGCGAGCCCGGCCAATACCATCGAGGCGATGCGGCTCGGCGCCCACGACCATCTCACGAAGCCGGTCGGCCGGGCCGACCTCGCTGCCGCCCTGGACGGGATGCTTCAGCGCGCGCGGCCCGATCCCGTGCAGGGGGGCAAGCGCCCGGCGGGCGGGCTCGTCGGCTCGAGCGAGGCGATGCGCCGGGTGCAGAAGACCATCGGCCTCGTCGCCGACAACCCGGCGACGGTGCTGATCGGCGGCGAGACCGGCACCGGCAAGGAGGAGGTCGCCCGCGCCATCCACGCCTATTCCGCCCGGCGCGAGAGGCCGTTCGTGCCGGTGGATTGCGCCGCGATCCGGCCCGACCTCCTGGAGATCGAGTTGTTCGGCCATGCGCGCGGCGGCTTCCCCGGCGCCACGGCCGACCGGAGCGGCGCCTTCGCCCAGGCCGCCGGGGGCACGCTGTTCCTCGATGAGGTCGGCGACATGGCCCCCGCCATGCAGGCCAAGATCCTGCGGGTGATCCAGGACCGCACGGTCACGCCCCTCGGCGGGCGGCCGCTACGGATCGATGTCCGCCTCGTGGCAGCGACCCATCGCGACCTGCCGGCTCTCGTAGCGGAAGGCCGCTTCCGCGCCGACCTCTATTACCGGCTCGCCGTGGTACCGATCGTGATGCCGCCCCTGCGAGACCGCCTCGCCGACATCGTGCCGCTGGCCGAGCATTTCCTCGCCGCCTTCGGCAAGCGCCTCAGCGCCGGGGCGGCGGCGCGGCTTCTCGCCTATCCGTGGCCCGGCAACGTTCGAGAGTTGCGCAACGTGGTGGAGCGCGCCGCCGTTCTGGTGCGCGGCGGGATGATCGCCGCCGACGAGATCGACTTGCCGGGCAGCGCACCCGCCGCAATGGACGCGGCCGAGGACGAGGCCGGCGACCTGCCGGGAGCCGTCGCGCGGCTCGAACGCCGGATGATCGCGCGGGCGCTCGAGGATGAAGGCGGCAACCGCACCCGCGCCGCCAAGCGACTCGGCATCCAGCGGCAACTGCTCTACGCGAAGATCGAACGCTACGGCCTCGCCGTGGATGACCCGGCACTGTCGCGAAACACGACAGAGGACGTCGCTAAATCAGACAGCGAAGACTCACCGTAATGGGGTGAAAGTTGCCGGTTCCGGCCGTTCTGCTCAACTAATCGTCATCGGAGACTACCAACCGGAACTGCACCTGACGTGGCGCGTCTTGGTGGCGCTCGGTCCGCGGGGGCGGACTATCGAGGATTTTATCCATGGCCGGGGCAGCTTTGCCGAACGAAACGCGGGGCGGGAGCACGAAGGCTCCCTCGGCGAAGGCTTTGCGCGGCCTCGACGCCCTCAACTTCTTCCTCGCGGACGTGCGAGACGGCCTCGGCCCTTATCTGGCGATCTACCTCATCGCCGTGCGCGGCCCGGACCAGGGGTGGAACGAGGCGACGACCGGCCTCGTCATGACCATCGCGGGCATCCTCGGCCTCGTGATGCAGACGCCCGCCGGGGCCTTCATCGACAAGACCAACCACAAGCGGGCGGTGGTGATCATCGCCGCCATCGCGGTGACGGCGAGCTGCCTCGTCCTGCCCTTCGTCTCGAACTTCTATGTCGTCACCGCCACGCAATCCCTCGCCCATGTCGCGGGCGTGATCTTCGCGCCGGCCCTGGCCGCGATCACCCTCGGCCTCGTCGGGCCTAAGATGTTCTCGAAGCGGATCGGCCGAAACGAAGGCTTCAACCATGCCGGCAACGCCGTCTCGGCGGCGGCGGCGGGCGGCCTCGCCTACTTCTTCGGCCCGGTGGTGGTGTTCTGGCTGATGGGCATCCTGGCCGCTCTCTCCATCGGCGCGATGCTGCTCGTGCCGGCCAAGGAGATCGACGACGACCTCGCACGGGGCATGACCACCCCCGAGACCAAGAACGACGAGGAGCCATCGAGCCTGAAGACCCTGCTCAAAAGCAAGGGCCTGCTGCTGTTCGCGGTGCTCTGCGCGATCTTCCACCTTGCCAACGCGGCGATGCTGACCTCGGTCGGCCAGTTGCTCACCCACATCTCCGGCAAGGACCACGCGACTTCGCTCATCGCGATTTGCATCGTGGCGGCGCAATGCGTGATGGTGCCGACCGCGATCTTCGTCGGCGCCAAGGCCGACGCCATCGGCCGCAAGCCGATCTTCCTCGTTGCCTTCGGCATCCTGGCGATCCGGGGCGTGCTCTACACCTTCTCGGACAGTCCGTTCTGGCTGGTGGGCGTGCAGCTCCTCGACGGCATCGGCGCGGGCATCTACGGCGCGCTGTTCCCCATCGTCGTGGCCGACCTGACGCGCGGCGGCGGACGCTTCAACGCCGCGCAGGGTGCGGTCGCCACCGCGCAAGGTGTCGGCGCCTCGCTCAGCGCCACGCTGGCCGGCGTCATCATCGTGTCGGCCGGGTACTCGGCAGCGTTCCTGTCCCTCGCGGCCATCGCAGGTGTCGGCTTCGCCCTGTACCTCATGCTGATGCCGGAAACGCGGGACGATCTGCGGGCGACCGGCAACGACACCCTGCCCCGCGCTGCCGCGACCGCCTGAGTACGCCGAGATGAGTACGCTTCCCTCGGACGGGTCGTCCCGGCCCTTCGTCTTCCTGCATGTCGGCGACCAGCACCTCACGGTGCGGGACGCGCCCCACCACCGGGATCTCGTCGCGATTCTCGACCAGATCGCCTCGTTCGGCCGGGATGCCTACGACTTCGTCTACTTGCCGGGCGACATCGCCGAGAACGGCGCCGCCGGGGAATACGCGCTGATCGAGGAGGCGCTTCGGAGCCAGCCCTCCCTGCCGGTCCTGCTCATTCCCGGCGACCATGACCGGCAATACGGTTCGATGGAGGACTTCGCCCGCTTCCACGATGCGGTCATGGCCGGGCGCCATCCAAGCGTGGCGAACGACCTCCTACAGCCCCCGGCGGGACCGGGGGTCGATCCGCAGCGCGCGTCGATCCCACAATATTACTACGCCGCCGATTACGGCGCGGTGCGCTGCCTGTTCGTGGACATGATCAGCGCGGGGTTCGGCCAGAAGGGCAAGGGCCTCGATTTCCGCATCGGCCCCACGCAGATGGACTGGCTCAGCGCGGAGGTCGTGCGCGCCCGGCGCGAGGGGAAGACCTGCGCGGTCTTCATGCACGCCTATCCCGACGATCTGGAGAAGAAGGAAGCGGCGGAGGTCGCCGGCCTCTTCTGGAGCCAGGGCGTGCGCCTCGTGGAGATGGGCCACACCCACTACAACGAGCTGGCCCATGACGGGCGCACCACCTACGCCGCCGCCCGCTCCGTCGGGCAGAACGAGGACGGCTCCGTCGGCTACGCGGTCGGCGCCATCGATGCGGGCGAGGTAAGCTGGCGCTTCCGCCCCCTCGACAGGGTCGGCCCGTTCGTCCTCATCACCAGCCCCGCCGACCGGCGCCTCGCCACGCACGGCCTGCGCGGCGACGAGGCAGGCCGCATCGCCGTGCGGGCGGTCGTGCTGTCGGACGAGGCACCCTCGCTCTGCCGCTGCCGTGTCGATGACGGGCCGTGGCAGGGGATGGAGCGCATCGCGGACGGACCGGCCTACACGGCCTCCGTCGCATGGACCTACGGCGCCCGCCGCCTGACGGTGGAGGCGATCGATCCCCGCTGGCCGGGATACGGGCCGGACTACATCGACCGCGACGTGATCGAACCGGCGAGCAGCGTCTTCGTCGGCCCGATGCGCCCCGACCGGCCCGGCAGCGATGCGTGCAGCCTAGGCGCTTGGCTCGACAAGGGCGTGCGGGGCGACCAGCTCGGCCCGAACCGGGCCGGTCGCGACTGGTGATTTCCTTTTCCTTCTGACCGAAAGACCGACGCCGCGATGGGTGCCCTGACCCTGACACCGAACCTCGCGACCTGGGGCATCGCCGCCCTGGCGACGCTGGGCGTGATCCTGCGCCCCTTCTCCTGGCCTGAGGCGATCTGGGCGGTGCTCGGCGCCGCGCTTCTCGTGGTGCTCGGCTTGCTGCCCTGGCAGGTCGCCATCGACGGCATCGCGAAGGGGACGGACGTCTACCTCTTCCTCATCGGCATGATGCTGCTCGCCGAGATTGCCCGGAAGGAGGGCCTGTTCGATTGGCTCGCGAGCCACGCGGTGCGCGCCGCCAAGGGCTCGGCCACGCGCCTGTTCCTTCTCGTCTACATCGTCGGCACGGTGGTGACGGTGTTCCTCTCCAACGACGCCTGCGCCGTGGTGCTGACGCCGGCCGTCTACGCCGCGACCAAGACGGCGAAGGTGAAGGACCCCCTGCCCTACCTGTTCATCTGCGCCTTCATCGCCAACGCGGCGAGCTTCGTGCTGCCGATCTCGAACCCAGCGAACCTCGTCGTGTTCGCGCAGAACATGCCGCCGCTCGGGACGTGGCTGCGCCTGTTCGCCCTGCCCTCTCTGCTGGCCATCGTGACGACCTACCTCGTCCTGCGCGTCACCCAGAGTTCTTCCCTCAAGCAGGACATCGAGGCCGACGTGGAGACGAAGCCGCTGGAGACCGGCGGCAAGGTCGCCGGCCTCGGCATCGTCCTCACCGGCGCCGCGCTCATCGGCGCCTCGGCGGCCGGCATCGAACTCGGTCTTCCGACCTTCATCGCCGGCCTCGCCACCGCCATCGTCGTGCTCGCGATCAAGCGCGGCGGCGTCGTCGAGGTCGCCAAGGACGTGTCGTGGAGCGTGCTGCCGCTGGTGGCGGGACTGTTCGTGCTGGTGGAAGCCCTGGAAAAGACCGGCGTCCTCAAGTTGCTGGCCGACACGCTGAAATCCTACGCCTCCGCCGATCCGACGGCGACGGCCTGGGCGGGGGGCGCGGCCGTGGCCTTCGGCTCGAACCTCGTCAACAACCTGCCCGCCGGCCTGCTCGCGGGCGCGGCGGTGCAGACGGCGGAGGTCTCGCAGAAGGTGGCAGGCGCCATCCTCATCGGCGTCGATGTCGGCCCGAACCTCTCCGTCACCGGGTCGTTGGCCACGATCCTCTGGCTCACGGCGATCCGCCGCGAGGGCCAGGACGTGTCCGCCGGCCAGTTCCTCAAGCTTGGGGTGCTGGTGATGCCGCCGGCCCTGATCCTGGCGCTGGCCGCGCTTCTCTACCTCTGACCCTGTCGAAGACCGGAGACCACGCGGCGTGACTGCGACCCTTCTTTATCCCTTCATCATCGTCGCCGGGTGCCTTCAGGCCCTCGGCAATTCCATGAACGCGCAGCTGCGCGGCAAGGTGGTCAATCCGTGGCTCGCCGCCACGGTGTCCTTCCTGCCGATCGTCTTCGTCTTCGCGACGCTGTTCTTCACGATGCCGACACCGATGCCGAGCCTGGACAGCCTGTCCAAGATGCCGTGGTACGCGCCGCTCGGCGGCGTCGCCGGGGCGGTGGCGGTGTTCGGCGGCCTCGCCTTCATCGACAAGGTCGGCGCCGGGCCGTTCAACGGCCTGACGCTCACCGCCAACATCATCACCTCCCTCGCGATGGATGCGTTCGGCCTGTTCGGCCTGCAGGCGGCCGGCTTCAAGCCGCTGCCGTGGCTCGGCGGCCTGCTCATGGCCGTCGGCGTCGTCTTCATTGCCCGCTCGGGCGGCAAGAAGGATGGCGACGAGCACACCAGCACCGCCGGCAAGCTGCTCTACCCGTTCATCATCGTGGCCGGCATGCTGATGGCCGTCGGCGTGGTCTGGAACGCGCAGCTGCGCGGCGCCCTGGTGAACCCCTGGCTCGCCGCCACCGTATCCTTCGTGCCGGTGGTGTTCGTCTTCGCCTTCATCTTCCTGCTGCGTCCGACCCCGCTGCCCAAGCGCGAGGATCTCGCTGGCGTGCGCTGGTACATGCCGCTCGCCGGCATCACCGGGGCGGTGGCGGTGTTCGCCGGCCTGCTCTTCGTGGACAAGGTCGGGGCCGGCGCGTTCAACGGCCTGCTCATCACCGCCAACCTGCTCACCTCCGTCGCCCTCGACCATTTCGGCTGGCTCGGGATGAAGCAGGTGAAGGCCGGCCCGGCCCGCCTCGTCGGCGCCGCCGTAATGGTGGCCGGCATCGTCCTGATCTCGGTGTTCTAGGCCGGCAGCGGAGAGACCACCTCCTCGGCCGCGATCACCGGTTCGGGGGGCGCCTTGCGCGAGAAGTAGTAGAGGTCCACCGCCCGCCAGAAGGCGCCGCGCTCGGCGTCGCTCCGGTGGGCGAGGGCCGCTTCCAGATGCGCCATTGCCTCGCGGGCGATCTCGCTGCCCTGAAGCTCGTCCATCAGATCGGAAAGATCAGGCATGGCAACCTCCATTCTCTGTCCGAGAAAGAATAACGCCTAAGCTTGAATAGCGATCCAAAACCGGCCCGGCCGCTTGCCAGGGTCGAGGCTACGGCTACGATCACCGCACTGCGAAAGCTCGTCGCGGGAGATTCTACATGCAGCTTCGTCGTCGCTTCCTCCTGTCGGCGGCCCTGCCGCTGGCCCTGGCCTTCGGCCTTCAGGCCGCACCGCTCGGGGCGAAGGAGATGCCGGATTCCCAGGCGACGACCGAAGCGCGCAAGCCCAATGTGGTCATCATCGCCACGGGCGGCACCATCGCCGGCGCGGGCGCCGACGCCACGAACAGCGCGAGCTACGTGGCGGCCAAGGTGCCGGTGGACAAGCTGATCGCCGCCGTGCCGCAAATCTCCACCATCGCCAACGTGCGCGGCGAGCAGGCCTTCCAGATCGGCTCCGAGAGCTTCACCGACGCGAAGCTGATCCAGCTTGCCAAGCGCGTCTCGACGCTGCTGAAGCAGGACGACGTGGACGGCGTGGTCATCACACACGGCACCGACACGCTGGAGGAAACCGCGTTCTTCCTCGATCTCGTCGTGAAGAGCGACAAGCCCATCGTCGTGGTTGGCTCGATGCGCCCCTCCACCTCCCTCTCGGCGGACGGCGCCCTGAACCTCCTCGACGCGGTGACGGTGGCCGGCAGCAAGGAGGCCATCGGCAAGGGCGTCACGGTAACGATGGGCGACTACATCCAGAGCGGTCGCGACGTGACCAAGCGGACGAACGTCGTCCCGAACGCGTTCTTCAGCCAGTGGGGCCCGCTGGGCATGGTGGTCGAGGGCAAGACCTACTTCTACCGGACGCTTGCCAAGCGCCACAACACCAGCTCCGAGTTCGACATCGACCAGATCGACAGCCTGCCGTTGGTGGGCATCGTCTACGGCTCGGGCAACATGATTCCGGCCGTCTACGATACGGAGGTCCAGGCGGGGGCCAAGGCGATCATCCACGCGGGCACCGGCAACGGCTCGGTGGCCGATTACCTCGTGGACAAGCTGAAGGACATCAGCGCCAAGGGCACGATCATCATCCGCTCGGCGCGGGTGCCGGATGGGTTCGTGGTGCGCAACGCCGAGCAGCCCGACGATAAGTACGGTTGGGTCGTCTCCCACGATCTCAACCCGCAGAAGGCCAAGCTTCTGGCCGCCGTGGCGCTCACCAAGACGAGCGACACGAAGGAGCTTCAGCGCATCTTCTGGGAATACTGACCTCTCCCGCCCCCGCCCGGCATGCGCGTCACGCGGGGCGGATGGCGATGCGGTCGTGATCCCCTGGCAATTTTTGGAGTAAAGTCTCACCTGCATGCCGCAGGAGAAACACCCATGAGCGACCTTCATCCGGAAGTCGCGGCCGTCACCGCGCGCATCGTCGAGCGCTCGCGGGACAGCCGCCGCGCCTATCTCGACCTGATCGAGCGGGAGCGCGAATCCGGCGTCCATCGGCCGACGCTGGCCTGCGGCAACCTCGCCCACGGCTTCGCGGCCTCCGGCGAGGACAAGGCGGCGATCCGGGCCGGGCGGTCGATGAACATCGGCATCGTCACCGCCTACAACGACATGCTTTCGGCCCATCAGCCGTACGGACGCTACCCGGACCAGATCAAGGTCTTCGCCCGCGAGCGCGGGGCCACGGCGCAGGTCGCGGGCGGGACGCCAGCCATGTGCGACGGCGTCACCCAAGGGCAGCGCGGCATGGAATTGTCGCTGTTCTCGCGGGACACCATCGCCCTCTCGGCGGCGGTGGCGCTCAGCCACGGCATGTTCGACGGCGCGGCGCTGCTCGGCATCTGCGACAAGATCGTGCCCGGCCTGCTGATCGGCGCGCTGCGCTTCGGCCACCTGCCGACGATCCTGATCCCGGCCGGGCCGATGCCCTCGGGCCTCGCCAACAAGGAGAAGGTGCGGATCCGCCAGCTCTACGCCGAGGGCAAGGTCGGCCGCGAGGAACTGCTCGAGTCGGAATCCGCCTCCTATCACGGGGCCGGCACCTGCACGTTCTACGGCACGGCCAACTCCAACCAGATGATGATGGACATGATGGGCCTGCACATGCCGGGCGCCTCGTTCATCAACCCCGGCACGAAGCTGCGGCAGGCCGTGACCCGCGCGGCGATCCACCGGCTCACCGAGATCGGCGCGAACGGCAACGATTACCGGCCGCTCGGCAAGTGCGTGGACGAGAAGGCCATCGTGAACGCCACCGTGGGGCTGCTCGCCACGGGCGGCTCGACCAACCACGCGATCCACCTGCCGGCCATCGCCCGCGCGGCGGGCATCGTCATCGACTGGGAGGACATCGACCGGCTCTCGGCGGTGGTGCCGCTGATCTGCCGCGTCTATCCGAACGGTGCGGGCGACGTTAACCACTTCCACGCGGCGGGCGGGATCAGCTTCGTGATGTCCGCCCTGCTCGATGCCGGAATGCTGCACGACGACATCCTCACCGTCTCCGGCGCGCGCCTGCGCGACCATGCCCGCGACCCGAAGCTGTCGGGCGAGGAACTGGTGTTCGAGGACGCGGTGCCCGAAAGCCTGGACGACACGATGATCCGCCGGCCGGATCGTCCGTTCCAGCCGGACGGCGGGATGCGCCTCGTGAAGGGCAATCTCGGCCGGGCGACGTTCAAGACCAGCGCCGTCGATGAGAAGCGCCACGTCATCGAGGCCCCGGCGCGGGTGTTCGACGATCAGGACGAGGTGCTGAAGGCGTTCAAGGCCGGCGAGTTGGAACGGGACGTGGTGGTGGTCGTGCGCTTCCAGGGTCCGCGCGCCAACGGGATGCCGGAACTGCACAAGCTCACCCCGCCGCTCGGCGTGCTTCAGGATCGCGGCTTCAAGGTCGCGCTGGTGACGGACGGGCGCATGTCCGGCGCATCGGGCAAGGTGCCCGCCGCGATCCACCTGACCCCCGAAGCCCTGGCCGGCGGTACCATCGCCCGGCTGCGCGACGGCGACATGGTGCGCCTTTCGGCCCCCGAGGGTCGCTTGGAGGTGCTGGTGGACGAGGCCGACCTCGCTGCCCGCGACCTCGCGCCGACTCCGAAGCCGCAGGCCGGCACGGGCCGGGAATTGTTCGCCTTCATGCGCGTCGGCGCCGACGGGGCCGAGCAGGGCGCCTCGGCCATGCTCGCCGCCGCCGGCCTCTGAGAGGGATTCATACCATGAACGACCTCGCCAGCATCGACACGCTGATGCGCTCCGTGCCGGTCATCCCGGTTCTGGTGATCGATGACGTCGCCCAGGCTCGTCCCATCGCCGAGGCGCTGGTGAAGGGCGGGCTCACCGCCCTTGAAGTTACCCTGCGCACCCCTGCCGCCCTCGACGTGATCCGGGAGATGGCGACGGTCGAGGGCGCGGTGGTCGGCGCCGGAACGGTGCTGAACCCGCGCGATCTCGACGCCGCCATGAAGGCCGGTGCCGAGTTCATCGTCTCGCCGGGACTCACAGCACCGCTGACGGAGGCCGCCAAGGCGAACGGCGTGCCCTACCTGCCGGGTGTCACCACCGCCGCCGACATCATGCGCGGGCTCGACCACGGGCTCGACCGGTTCAAGTTCTTCCCGGCCGAGGCGGCGGGCGGGATCAAGGCACTGAAGGCGCAATCGGCCGTGTTCGGGCAGGTGCGCTTCTGCCCAACGGGCGGCATCACCGAGGCCACCGCCCCGGATTGGCTCGCCCTCCCCTCCGTGCTTTGCGTCGGCGGGAGCTGGGTGGTGAAGCCCGGTGTGCCGGATCCCGCCGCCATCGAGGCGGCGGCGCGGGCGGCCTCCGGTTTGCGGACGTCCGCCTGAGGGCGGATCACTCCGCCGGCATCGCCTGCATGGACTCGCGGGGCACGAAATGCGTGCCCTCCTTTTCCAGCACCACCTTGCGGTCGTGCAGGGCTTCCAGCGTCGAGCGGTGGCCGATGGAGACGATGGTCGTCTCCGGCAGCCGCTCGCGCAGCATCCGGTAGATCTTCGCCTCCGAGGGCTCGTCCAGCGAGGCCGTCGACTCGTCGAGGAACAGCCACGCCGGCTTGGCGAGCAGCGCCCGCGCGATGGCGAGACGTTGCTGCTCGCCGCCGGAGAGCCGCCGCTCCCACACGTCGTCCTCATCCAGCTTGTCGATCAGGCCGGGCAATTGCGCGTCGGTAAGCGCCTGCCGGATTTCGCCATCCGAGAATCGTGACCGTTCGTTCGGATAGACCACCGCATCGCGGAGCGTCCCGAGGGGGATGTAGGGCCGCTGCGGCAGGAGCAGGGCCGATTGCCCGGCCGGCACGTCGATGCGGCCCCGGCCGAACGGCCAGATGCCGGCGATAGCGCGGAACAGCGTCGACTTGCCCGAGCCCGAGGGGCCGGTGACGAGGGTCGCCACGCCCTTCGGCAGCGAGAGCGTGTCGGCGGCGACGATCTCGCGCCCATCCGGCAAGGCAAGCGCGAGACCCGTGGCGGTGACGCCCCCGGACGTGGCGTTGCCCTGCATGAGCCCGCCGCCGGTCGTCGCCATGGCCTCGGCCTTGGTCATCGCCCGGCGGAAGGAGCCGAGACGAATCGTGTTGGCCTTGTAGGCCGCCAGCGTGGTGTAGGCGTCCACGAAGAAGGACAGCGAGGTCTGCACCTGACCGAAGGCGTTGCCGGTCTGCTGCAGCGCCCCGAGCGTGATCTTCTTGGCAAAGAAGGATGGCGCCGCGATCAGATAGGGGAAGATGACGCTCGCCTGCCGGTAGCTGAAGGTGAAGGCGATCAGCTTGATCCGGCGGAAGATGATGCCGGTGTAGTTGGCCACCACCATGTGGAACAGCGAGGAGAGGCGGCTGGCCTCGGCCTTCTCGCCCCTCAGCAGGGCGATCTGCTCCGAATAGATGCGGTTGCGGGCCAGCGAGAAGCGGAAGTCGGCCTCGACGCGCTCCTGGCGGAAGTTCAGCCCGATGAGCGGGCGGCCAATGAGGTGCGTCAGCCACGTACCGACCACGGCGTAGGCGATGACGAGCCACACGAGGAAGCCCGGCACGACCGTATCGGTGAAGGGCAGCACGAAGTCCTTCGAGATCGTCCAGAGGATGACGATGAATGAGACGAGCTGCGCCGCCTGGCTCAGCAGCCGGATCGACAGGCTCGCCGTCTGCCGGATGAAGGCATCGACGTCCGATTGGATACGCTGGTCGGGGTTGTCCGCTTCCTCGTCGGTGAAGGGGATGCGGTAATGGGTGCCCTCCCCCAGCCAGCGGCCAGTGAGGCTGTGCGTCAGCCACGTCCGCCAGCGGATCAGCAGGGAGGAATCCACGAACAGGTCGAACATGCCGATGGCGATGTTCAGCGCCGCCAGCGGCACGAAGATCCACAGCAGCTGATGCCAGAAGGCTTCCGCGTTGTACTCCTGCAGGGAGTTGTACATGTCGCGGTAGAAGAAGTTGAACCGCAGCGTCAGCGCGACGTCGGCGAAGTTCACGAAGATCGACAGGGCGACGAGGTTGCGCCCGATGCGCCCCTCGGTGCTGCCGAACCAGCTGAACAGGCGGATTTCCTTGGTCGGTGCGTCACGGTTGGCGAAATACGGATCGGCGATCATCGTGATCGCGCGGATAGGTTCGAGATAGGAAATGCCGAGCACGATGCCGGCGAAGACCACGGCGCCGGTCGCCGCGAAAGCCGGCGGTAGGAGGGCGGCGAGGAACGGCGGCAGCACGCCCGCCTCGGCCAGCGCCCGCGATCCCGCGAGCAGCAGATAGCCGACGCCGTAGACCGAGACGAAGACCTTGAGATAGGCCGAGATGGTGTTCGACGCGACGAGGATCGCGGCCATCGCGAAGCCCGCCAGCGAGACGTAGAGCGGGGGGCTGGGAACGCCGGGGAACGCCAGCAGGACCAGCGCACACAGCGCGGTCACTACGGCCTGGATACCGAGTCCGGTCCTGATCGCCGCCACACCCATCTCCCTTCACGTCCCCCCGACCGCGGACGGACGGGACCCGCGGACATGGCCGCGGGACGTGGCGAGATAGCGGCAGGGGAGGAACCTGTCGCGTGAAACTTCGGACAGGTTCGGTTTCGGCGGTTATGTCGCTGGCGCGTCAGGCCACCTTGCGCGGCACCAGACGCTCGCTGCCGAGCGCGTCCTGCGCCCCGGAAATCCCCGCTTCCGTGTATTCGGCGTCCTCGTTGACCCGCCAGACATCGTGCAGGCGGGTGCCGGCGCGGATGTTCTCGACGGTCAGCATCGCCGTCATCATGGCGTGGTCCTGGTTGTTGTACTTGTGCATGCCGTTGCGGCCGACGAGGTGCAGGGTCGGGTAATCCCGCTGCAATTCCCGGCGCACGGTGGCGACGTGGGCTGAATAATCCTCGTCGTAGACCGGGTAGGCCTTCGGCTGGCGCACGACGCAGGCATCGACCACGTCGGCCGGGTCGATCAGGCCGATGCGGCTGATCTCGGCCTTGGCCAGGGCCACGAGATCCGCGTCCGAGGCGGTCCAGAGCCCGTCGCCCTCGAAGCAGAAATACTCGAGGCCGAGGCAGGTATGGGCCTCGTCCGGGATCATCTCCGGCGACCACGAGCGGAAGTTCTGCACGCGGCCGACCTTCACGGACGGGTCGTGGATGTAGATCCAGTTGTCGGGGAAGTTCCTGTCGGACTTGGCGATGAGCGCGACCGTAAGGAAATCGCGATAGGCGAGCGCCCGCGCGTTGAACGTGCTGAGCGGACGCGGGCGGATGGCGTTCACGAGGTCGCGGACCGGCGCCGACGAGATGACGTGCTTGGCGGTGAAGGTCTCGCGGCTGCCGTCGCCGCGCTTCGCGGACACGGTCCAGAGGCCGGTGCCCGTGTCGTAGGACAGCGAATCGACCCGGCGGTCGAGGAGCACCTTACCGCCCTGCGCCTGCGTTTTGGCGGCGGCGGCCTCCCACATCATGCCGGGACCGCGACGCGGATAGCGGAACGATTCGATCAGCGTCTTGATGACCGGGCCGCCGGCCTTCTGGCGCTTGCGCAGGCCGAGGGAGCGCTTCACCCCGTCGAGGATCGCCGCGCCGAGATCGAGCCCCTTGATGCGCTGCGCCGCCCAATCGGCCGAGATCGCATCGCAGGACATGCCCCACACCTTCTCAGTGTAGGTCTTGAAGAAGATCGAGAACAGGCGCTCGCCGAACTGGTTGCGCACCCATTCGTGGAAGTTCTTCGGCTCCTGCACCGGCCGCGCGCGGGCGTAGAGGTAGGAGGTGACGCAGGCCGCGCTCGTCGCGAGGCCGAGATTCTTCAGTGCCTCGAAGGCTTTGAGCGGATAGGCGTAGTACTTGCCGTTGTAATAGATCCGCGACAGGCGCGGGCGCTCGATGAAGTCGTTCGGAAGGATCTCGTCCCACAGGTCCACCACCGCCTTCGACTTCGAGAAGAAGCGGTGGCCGCCGATGTCGAACAGGTAGCCGTTATGCGAGACGGTGCGCGAGATGCCGCCGACCTGCGCGGGGTCGCTTTCCAGCACCGTCACCGCGTGGCCGTGCTTCGACAGCAGGTAGGAGGCCGTCAGACCCGCCGGCCCCGCGCCGATCACCAGCGTCTCGGTGTGATGACTCATCAGTCGCTCCGGCCCGGATCGATACATGTCAGCGCGCGTCCGCCCGATTCATGTCCGGGCAGGGTTAAGACTTCGCTGCCGCAAGGCCGCCAACATCAATGATCGGTGCATCTTCCTGCCGGAACAGACGCTTTGCCTGTGCGAACAGGGAGCCCGTCACGAGGATGCCGAGGATCGGCAGATCGAACACGATGAGGATGCGCGCCAACGGCATCAGCACCCACGCCGCCACCGTGAACGGCGCTGCGCCCGGCGCACGCCCAAGGACGAGGAGCGTCACGGCGGGCGCCGCGATGGCGAGGTCGTAGTGGGACACGTAAGGTTGCATCGCCAAAGCAGCGATGAGGATGACCGCCAGCGTACCCGGCTCGCCTGCGCCACGGCGGAGCGCCTTCGCGCCGAAGGCGAGCGCCGCCGCGCTCACGACCCCCTGGATCGCCCAGGCGACGTTGCCGGGCACGCCGGAGAAGCGCGCTGCGAAGTAAGCCGAAACCGAGGTTTCGATCATCTTGGCGTTGAACTCGGTGATGAACGCGCTGTGCACCGGCATCAGCACGGTGAGGAAGATCCTCCACACGTCGATGCCGAACACGGCCACCGAGAGCCCGACGAGGGCGAGCGTCGCGATGGCGCCCGCGACGAGGCAACGCCAGTACCCGTTGAGCAGGAGCATCAGCCCGATGGCGGCGGCGAATTGCGGCTTGATGGAAAGGAAAGCGAGGCAGAGCCCCGAGAGCACCGGGCGCGGCCCCGCCTGGGTGAGGGCCACCGTGGCGGCGAGCGCCAGGAAGCCGTCGAAATGTCCATACATCACCATCGCCACGGCGGGCGGCGAGAGGCACACCGCCAGCGCCGGGCCGAGGAGCGGCGCGCCGCGTAAGAGCATTCGCGTCGTCAGAGCGAGCGCGGCGAGGTTCAGGGCGGTCCAGAGAAACACGCCCGGCGCGAAGGGCATGAGCGCGAACGGCGCGAAGACGAGCATCGCGTGCGGCGGATAGACGAAGAGCAGGCCGGGATCGCGCGTGAGCCCGAAGATGGATTTGATCGCAGCGCCGTAGGCCGGCAGGTCGCCGAGCATCGCCTCCTGCCCCGCGAGCACGAGACGCGGGCCCATCCAAAAGTTCACGAAGTCGCGGCCGAGCGGCGCGCCGATCATCCATCCATGAATGTTCCAGGGCTGCATCGCGAGCCACGACAGCGCCGAGATGAACGCGCCGCCGACGAGGATCGCGATCTCCCGTCGCTGCAATGTCGGTGTGAACATCAGGTCGGCTCCGCGCGGGCACAACCCTAGGAAGCAACGGCTGACGATTGGTTAACCCAACAATGCTTCATCCTGAGGCGCGGCCCGGCGCCCCCTCCGGGCGGGGAGACGAGACGACGATGCCGGACCGAGCCTCGCCGGCCGAACTGCCCGCGCGGCGCATCACCCCGGCGGTCCTTCTCTGGCTGTTGGCGGTCTTCGGCTTCGCCACGATGATCGCGCCGGCCGATATCGGCATGGTCGTCCACCATCTGCGCGTGCCCGATCCCGACGACGCCATGCGCCTCGTGGAGGTGCGCGACCTCCTGAACGGACAGGGCTGGTTCGATCTCGTCCAGTACCGCTTCGGGCCGCCCGCCGGGATCGTCAGCCACTGGTCGCGGCTCGTGGATGCCCCGCTGGCCGGGCTGATTCTCCTTCTCACCCCCCTCACCGGCCAGGGCATGGCGGTCGGCCTCGCCGCCGCCTTCGGGCCGATCGCGCTGTTCGGCCTCTACGCCGTCGTGCTGATGCGCGGGACCGGGGCTACCTTCGGACACCGGGCCGGGCTGATCGCCCTCGTGGTCGCGACGCAGACCGTCGGCGTCACCGTGCAATTCTCCGCCGGGCGGGTCGATCACCACGGGCTGCAACTCACCATCATCCTCGCCATGGCGCTGGCGCTGATGCGGGGCGGTGGCCGGGCAGGGCTCGTTGCGGGGATGCTCGCCGCCGCCTCGATGGCGGTGGGGCTCGAAGGGCTGCCCTACGTGGCGGTGGGGGCGCTGTTCCTCTGCGGAGATTGGTGCTTGCGCGGGCGGGCGGCGCTGGCTGCGCTCGTCGGCTTCGGCCTCGGGCTCGGGCTGACGGCCCCGATCCTGTTCGGCGTGCAGACCGATCCGGCCCGCTGGGGCATCACCGCCTGCGATGCCCTGTCGCCGCCGTGGCTGATGCTCGCGGCAGGCGGGCTCGCCCTGACCCTGGCCTGCGCGGGCCTCGACCGGGTGCTGGCGCATCCCGCCGCGCGGTTCGCCGGGGTGGCCGGGCTCGGCCTCGTTGTGGTCGCGGGCTTCGCGGCTCTGTTTCCCGTCTGCCTCGCGGGGCCCTTCACCGGCATGACGGCCGTGGTGCGCGATCACTGGCTGCTGAAGGTCAATGAGATGACCAGCGCGGCGACGTTCATCGCCCGGGGCCAGTGGGAGGGGCTGGTCTTCTACCCCGTGCTGATCCTCGCGACGCTCGCCGCCACCTGCCTCGCGCGGCGCGGGCGAGAATGGGCGGTCGCCGCGATGCTGCTGTGGCCGGGGCTCGTCATGGGGCTGATGGAAGTCCGGGGCCTCTATGTCGCCAGCGGCCTTGTGCCCCTCGTGGCGGGAGGCTTCATAGACCGGGCGCTCGGCTCGCCCGGCTTCCGCTGGAAGAAACTGTCGGCGGTGACGGCCGCGGGCCTCGTCAGCACCGTCTGGATCGCGCCCGCCGTCCTCGGCGAGACGCTGCTGCCCTGGACGCGCACCGCCAAGGACCCCGAAGGCGCCAGGGTCTGCCTCACCGACACCGCCCTGCGGGATCTCGCGATCCTGCCGCGCGGCACGGTGCTGGCACCCGTTTTCATGGGGCCGTCGATCCTGCTGAACACAGCTCATTCCATAGTGGCCGCGCCCTATCACCGGGCGGTGCCGCAGATCGCCGCCTCCCTCGAAGGGCTCGGCGGCACCGAGGCGGATCTGCGCCGGGCGACGGCCTCGCAGGGCGCGACCTACCTCGTGACCTGCCCGACGCGGCCGGCGGACGACCTTCAGGCCGAGACCGCCTTCGCCACGCGGCTCACGCGCGGCGAGACGAGCGCGGCGTGGCTGCGCCCCGAGCCCTCGCAGGGACCACTGAAGATCTGGCGGGTGACGCCCTAGACCAGCCGCCGGTCGAGCCGGATGATCCGGCACGGCTCGCCTTCCTTCGCGGGCGGGGCATGCGGTGCGCGGACGAGCAACGCTTCCGAGCGGCCGAGCACGGCGAGCATGGACGAATCCTGCCGGTTCTCGGGGGTGGCGACGGGCAGTTGCCCCGCTTCCGATGTGAGGCCGGCGCGCATGTAGTCCGCGCGGCCATCGTTGGCCGGCAGGTCGCGCCCGAGCGTTGCCGGCTCGGTACGGTCGGCCCCCGCCTGCGGATCGCCCAGCATCGCCCGGATCGCCGGCACCACGAAGAGCAGCCCGCAGACGATGGACGAGACCGGGTTCCCCGGCAGGCCGATCACCAGCATGTCGCCGAGCCGGCCGTGCATCAGCGGCTTGCCCGGCCGCAGGGCCACCCGCCAGAAGCCGAGTTCGAGCCCTTCGCGGGCGAGCGCCGCCTGCACGAGGTCGTGGTCGCCCACCGAGGCGCCGCCGAGGGTGATGAGCAGATCGGCCTTCGCCTCGCGCGCCCGGCGGAAGGCGGCTTCGAGCGCCGCGTGATCGTCGGCGGCGATGCCGAGATCGATAGCCTCGGCACCGGCTTCCTCCGCGAGGGCAGCCAGCGCGAGGCTGTTCGAGGCGACGATCTGGTCCCAGGCCGGCGTCGCGCCGGGCTCGACCAACTCGTCCCCCGTGGCGAGGATCGCGACCCGCGGACGGCGGCGCACGTCGAGACGCGGATGCCCTGCCGCCGCCGCCAGGGCGAGGCGGCGCGCGTCGAGGGTCATGCCCTCAGCGAGGAGCACCTGCCCCGCCGCGAAATCGAGCCCTTCCCGGCGGATGAACCGGCCCTGCTCCACCGCCTCGCGGACGTGGACGGCGTCGCCCTCGGCGTCGGCATCCTCCTGGATCAGGATGGCGTCGGCGCCCTCCGGCACCGGGGCGCCGGTGAAGATCCGAACCGCCTCACCCGGTTGGAGCGTGCCCGAGAAGCCGTGGCCGGCGGCGCTGGTGCCGGCGAACGTGAGGCGCGCGCCGACCGCGCCCGCATCGGCGGCCCGCACGGCGTAGCCGTCCATGGCGGAGGCCGGGAACGGCGGCTGCGTGCGGGTGGACGCGACCGGCGCCGCGAGCACCCGGCCGGCGGCGCGGGCGAGGGGCACGCTCTCCGCCTCGACGGGCCGGGCGACACTGGCGAGGATGCGGGACAGCGCCTCGGCGACGGGGATCAAGCCGCTCATCGGCGTCGGCCTCACTCTGCTGCGTCTGCCCTGTAGGCGCCGGAGCGCCCGCCATCCTTGGCGAGGAGGCGGATGCCCTCGATGCGCATGCCGCGATCCACCGCCTTCACCATGTCGTAGACCGTGAGGCACGCGACCGAGACGGCGGTCAGCGCCTCCATCTCCACGCCGGTCGGCCCCTGCACCCGCACCTCGGCGGTGAGGCGCAGGCCGGGGAGGCTCGCATCCTCCTCGCACTCCACCCGCACCTTCGACAGGAGCAGCGGGTGGCAGAGCGGAATGAGTTCGTGCGTGCGCTTGGCCGCCATGATCCCGGCGAGCCGGGCGGTGCCGATCACGTCGCCCTTCTTGGCGTCGCCCTCGCGGATCAGCGCCAGGGTTCCCGGCAGCATCACCACGCACCCCTCCGCGCAGGCGGTGCGGGTGGTGGCGGGCTTGTCGGTGACATCGACCATGTTGGCCGCGCCGGACGCGTCGAGATGGGTGAGTCCTTCGCTCATGCCTTGGACTTCTTGCCCGTGTCCCCGAACAGCAGCGCGCGGGTCGCCTTGGTGACGTCGCCCTGGCGCATCAGGCTCTCGCCCACCAGTACCGTGTCGAGGCCGTGCTTCGCCAACGTCTCCACGTCGGCATGGCTGCCGATGCCGCTCTCGGCCACGGCGATGCGGTCGTCCGGGATGCCGGGCTTCAGCCGCAAGGCGTTGTCGAACGAGACCTCGAAGGTCTTCAGGTTGCGGTTGTTGACGCCGACGAGGGCGGTGCCGAGCGGCAGAGCGCGGGCCAGTTCGGCCTCGTCGTGCACCTCGGCGAGCACGTCCATCTTCAGGTCGTGCGCGGTCTCGACAAGCGCGGCGGCCTCGTCGTCATCGAGGCAGGCCATGATGACCAGGATGCAATCGGCCCCCCAGGCCCGCGCCTCGTAGACCTGATACGGCTCGAACATGAAGTCCTTGCGCAGCACCGGCAGGCGGCAGGCCGCCCGCGCGGCGATCAGGTAATCGGGCTTGCCCTGGAAGGACGGCTCGTCGGTGAGCACCGAGAGGCAGGTGGCGCCGCCCTTCTCGTAGGCCGCCGCGAGGGTGGCCGGATCGAAATCGGCGCGGATCAGCCCCTTCGAGGGCGAGGCCTTCTTCACCTCGGCGATGAGGGCGGTGCGCCCCTCCGCCCGGTGGGCGCGGATCGCCGCCGCGAAGCCACGCGGCGGGTCGGCCTGCGCGACCTTCTTCTCAAGCTTCGCCAGCGGCACGCGCAGCTTCGCCTCGGCGATTTCGCGGCGCTTGTACGCCTCGATCCGCGCGAGCACGTTCGGCCGCTCGGGCGCCTCGGCGGCGGGGTCGGGCGTGGCCTCTTGCGTCAGCGAGGTCATCGGCTCTCCTGCCCCTTCGAGCATTCTTGCGACACGCGCACCAGACGCGCGAGGGTGGCACGGCCCGCGCCGGTATCGATGGCATCCTGCGCCCGGGCGACCCCATCCGCCAGGGTCCGGGCGCTGGCCGCGACGACGAGGGTCGCGCCCGCGTTGACAACCGCGATATCGCGGTAGGCGTTTCGTTCGCCAGCGAGCACCGCTTCGAGGGCCTTGGCGTTGTGCGCCGGATCGCCGCCGCGCAGCTCCTCCGGGGCGCGCAGGGTCAGGCCGACATCGCGCGGATCGATGGTGAACCGCGTGATCCGGCCGTCCTCCAGCGCGACGACGCCGGTCGGGCCGGTGACGGTGATCTCATCGAGCCCGTCCGACCCGTGCACGGTCCAGACCCGCTCGCTGCCGAGTTCGGCCAATACCCGCGTCAGGGGCTCGGCGCGGGCGCCATCCGCGACGCCGAAGAGCTGGCGGGTGACGCCCGCCGGATTGCACAAGGGCCCGAGCAGGTTGAAGATCGTCCGCACCGGCAACTCGGCCCGCACCCCCGCCACGTGGCGCATCGCGCCGTGATGGGTCTGAGCGAACAGGAAGCACAGGCCGGCTTCCGCGAGGCAGCGCTCCTGCCCCGCCGGATCGAGCCCGAGCGCCACACCGAGCGCCGCGAGCACGTCGGCCGCGCCGGAGCGCGAGGTCGCGGCGCGGTTGCCATGCTTGGCCACCGGCACGCCGCAGGCTGCGACGAGGATGGCGGCGAGCGTCGAGACGTTGACGCTGCCCGAATGGTCGCCGCCCGTCCCCACGACATCGACCGCGCCGGCCGGCGCCGTCACGCGCACCATCCGCGCCCGCATCGCCTCGGCGGCGCCGACGATCTCCTCCACATCCTCGCCGCGCATCTTCAGGGCGGTGAGGAAGGCGGCGGATTGGACGGGCGTCACCTCCCCCGACAGAAGCAGGTCGAAGGCCGCACGCGCTTCGGCGCGCTCGAGGGGCTGGCCCCCGGCGACCTTGGCGAGAAGCGGTCTGAAGCTGTCCATCGGAATCGTCGCGAGAAGCGGGGCTGCCGGCGTCAATGCACGTCGGCGGCGGGCCTGTCACGCTGCGCGTTCCAGGCCCTGGCAAGATCGAGGAAGTTCTTCACGATCTCCGCGCCGTGCTGCGAGCGGATGCTCTCCGGATGGAACTGCACGCCGTGCACCGGCAGCGCCTCGTGCTGCAGGCCCATGATGAGCCCATCCGCCTCGGCGGTCACGGCGAGCGCCGAGGGGCAGGTCGCCCGGTCCACCACCAGGGAGTGGTAGCGCGTCGCCTCGAAACTGTCGTTGATGCCCCGGAACAGGCCGCTCGCCCCGTGGCGGATGGTCGAGACCTTGCCGTGAAGCGGGATCGGCGCGCGCACCACGTCACCGCCGAACGCCTGTCCGATGGCCTGCAGCCCGAGGCACACGCCGAAGATCGGGATCTCGCCCGCGAGGTCGCGCACCACGTCCAGGCAGATGCCGGCCTCGTTCGGGCTGCACGGGCCCGGCGAGAGCACCAGCGCGTCCGGCGCCTTCTCGCGGATGTCGGCCAC
Source organism: Methylobacterium litchii (assembly GCF_038442315.1). Lineage (NCBI taxonomy): Bacteria > Pseudomonadati > Pseudomonadota > Alphaproteobacteria > Hyphomicrobiales > Methylobacteriaceae > Methylobacterium > Methylobacterium litchii. Next base: position 204,582 of record NZ_JBBXMY010000007.1, read on the forward strand.
CGACAGCGCATCGTTCCGCGCCACCTCGATCGTGTCGCAGAGCGGGCCGATCAGATGGACGAGGTTGAAGGTAAAGCTGTCGTAATTGTCGATGACGAGGACTTTGGACATGGCGCGGATCCGAACCCTGGCGCGGTGTGGCGCGTCGGGGCGGGCGGGTCAATGGCGCGCTATTGCCCGCGCCGCGCCTGCGCCGCGAAGCGCACCGCCTCTTCCGCCGCGCGGAACAACGCCTTCGCCTTGTTGACGCATTCCTGCTGCTCGGACGCCGGGTCGGAATCGTAGACGATGCCCGCGCCCGCCTGGACGTGCATCCGCCCGCCCTTCACAACGGCGGTGCGGAGCACGATGCAGGTGTCCATCTCGCCGCCCGCGCCGAAATAGCCGATGCAGCCGGCGTAGGGCCCGCGCTTCTGCTTCTCCAGCTCGTCGATGATCTCCATGGCCCGTACCTTCGGCGCGCCGGAGACGGTACCCGCCGGAAAGCCGGCGGTGAGCGCGTCCAGGGGATCGTGCCGCGTGTCGAGGTCGCCCTCGACGTTCGACACGATGTGCATCACCTGGCTGTAGCGCTCGATGAAGAACTGATCGGTGACGCGCACGCTGCCGATCCGCGAGACGCGCCCGGCATCGTTGCGGCCGAGATCGAGCAGCATCAGGTGCTCGGCCCGCTCCTTGGGATCGGCGAGCAGTTCCTCCGCAAGCGCCCGGTCCTCGGCCGGGGTCGCGCCCCGGCGGCGGGTGCCGGCGATGGGCCGGATCGTCACGACGCCCTCGCGCACCCGCACGAGAATTTCCGGCGACGAGCAGACGATCTGGAAGGTGTCGAAATCGAGGTAGCAGAGGAACGGCGCCGGGTTCGTGCGGCGGAGCGAGCGGTAGAGCGCGAAGGCCGGCAGCGTGAACGGCGCCTCGAAGCGCTGCGACAGCACCACTTGGAAGACATCGCCCGCGACGATGTACTCTTTCGCCCGCGCGACCATCGCGGCGAACTCCTCGGGCGTGGTGTTCGAAACCGGCTCGGGCGCGGCGACCGTCGCGAGATCGATCCGCGCCTCGATGGGCAGCGGGCTTTCCAGGGCGGCCGCGACGCCGTCGATCCGCGCGAGAGCGGCCTCGTAGGCGGCACGGGCAGAGGTTCCCTCGGCCGGGCGAACGGGCGTCACGACGGTGATGACGTCGCGGATCGAGTCGAACACGACCATCAGGCGCGGGCGCATCAGGATCGCGTCCGGCACCCCGAGCGGATCCGGGTTCGGGGCCGGCAGGCGCTCCATGGCGCGCACCATGTCGTAGCCGAGATAGCCGAACAGCCCCGCCGCCATCGGCGGCAGGTCGCGGTCCTCGTCGGCGCCGATGGCGCTCTCGGCGATCAGCCCGCGCAGGCTCGCGAGGGGATGACGCTCATCGGGTTCGAACGCGGTGAGATCGGGTTGGCGCGCAAGGGAGGCTTCGCCGTCGCGGCAGCGCCAGATCAGATCGGGGTCGAGCCCGATCATCGAGTAGCGCCCGCGCACCGCCCCGCCCTCGACCGATTCGAGCAGGAAGGCGGGCCCGGCATGCCGGGCGCGGAGCTTCATGAACGCCGCGACCGGGGTTTCGAGATCGGCCACCAGGGCGATCTCGATCAGGCTCGGACGCCCGGCCTCGTAGGCGACCCGGAAGGCGTCGAAATCGGGCAGGTCCGACATCAGTACTCGCCGCCGAAGACCTTGCGGAGCGCCGCCTGATCGACCTTCACACCAGCGTTCTTCTGCACGTCCGTGATGTACTGGGAGAGCACGTCGTCCGCGATGGCCGACTGGAAGTTCTGCGTGACGGTCCTGTCGCTGGGGCTGTCGGCCACGAAGGCCGGCATCGTCGCCGACGTCACCTTGAACACGGCACGCGAATCGCCCGACGCCGCACTGCCGGACTTACCCACCGGCGTCGCGAAGATCAGGTTCACCACGTCGGCGGTGAGCATGTCCTTCGGCTGGTTGCGCGCGAGGTCCGACGTCTCCTGCGGATTCACGCCGACTTCCTTGGCCGCGTCCTCGATGCTCATGCCCTTGTCGAGCTTCTCGACCAGTTCGCGGCCCTTGGCCTGGAGGCGCTTGGCGGTTTCGGCCTGCATCCAGCCGGCCTTCACCGCGTCCTTCACCTCGTCGAACGGCTTGTCGTGGGCGCCGTCGATCTTGGTGACGTCGTACCAGATGTAGCCGCCGCTCTTCGTGCGCAGGGGCTCGTTGTCGCCGCCGATCTCGGCGCGGAACACCGCCGGCAGGGTCGTGTCCGCATCGGGGATGGTGCCGATGCGGGTGCCGTCCGGCGCCTTGCCCTGGCCGTCCACCGCCTGCACCGCCACGAGGTTGAGCTTGCGCTCGGCGGCGATGTCGGCGAGCGACTTGGCGCTGGCGCGCTGGTCCTCGATGGCGTCGCGGATGTCCTCGATCTTGTCCTTCGCCCGCTGCAGGGCGAGGGACTTGCGGATCTCGCCCAAGACCTCCTCGAACGGCTTCACCGTGCCGGGCTCGATCTTGGTGACGCGCAGCAACACCTGACCGAACTGGCCCTTCACCGGCTGGCTCACGCCGCCCTCGGGCAGGCTGAACGCCGCCTCCGCCACGGTCTTGTCGAACAATTCGTCGCGAGAGAGCGTTCCCAGGGTCAGTTCGTTGCCGCTGGTGCCGCGTGCCTCGGCGACCTGATCGAAGGTCTTAGCGCCCTCCTCGATCTCCTTGCGCGCCGCCTCGGCCGAGGCCGCGTCGGGGAAGACGATCTGCTGGATGGTGCGCTTCTCGGGGCTGCCGTAGCGGCTCTTGTTGAGGTCGTAGGCCTTACGCGCGTCCTCGTCCGAGACTGGCTCGGACTGCGCCACCGTCTCGGGATCGACCACGAGGAAGTTCACCGTGCGGTACTCGGAGGCGCGGAACTTGTCCTTGTTGCCCTCGTACCAGGTCTTCAGCTCCTCGTCGGTCGGGGCCGGGATCTGGCCGGCATCGGAGGGCTGCAGGAACAGGAAGGACACCGCTCGCCGCTCGGTCGTGTAGCGATGCACCGACTCGCGGAGGGCCGTCGGCACGCTGATCCCGCCGGAAACCGCCTCGGCCAACTGGATGCGGGCGATCACCGAGCGCTGCTCGTTGACGAAGCGCTGCTCGTTCAGGCCGGCGCGTTGAAGGGTTTGGTAGAAAAGCTGAGGGTCGAACTGGCCCTGCGCGGTCTGGAACGACTTCTCCTCGTGGATCGCCCGCAGCACGGCGCTGTCGGGCACGGCGAGGCCGAGGTCGCGGGTCTTCTGGTCGAGGGCTGCCTCGGTGATGAGCTGCGACATCACCTGCCGGTCGAGGCCGAGCGCCCGCGCCTGCTCGGGCGAGAGGGCGCGCTTCAATTGCACCTGATAGCGCTCGAGCTGGTTCTGGTAGGCCTGCCGAACCTGCTCGGACGAGATCTTGGTGTTGCCCACCGTGGCGACGGAGCTCGTCCCGCCGCCGCGGATCAGATCCTCGACGCCGTAGATGCCGATGCCGAACATCAGCAGCGAGAAGATGATCGCCAAAACGATCTTGCCGAGCCAGTGCTCGGTGGCGGCGCGGATGCCCTGCAGCATGGTGTGTCTTGGAAACGCCGGTCTGGAAAATGCTTCGTCGCGGCTCGCGATAGACCATTCGCGCGGTGAAACAAAGGCTCGCTCGCGTCACCATCCCCGCGCGCCGCGTGGGGAAAGGGCTCGCGCGCGGTTTGCGCGCCTAAGCTTGCTCTGGTACGGCCGCCGGATCACGCAGCGGTGAGGAGTGGGGCGGGGAATGACGCAGGGCGGGCGGCGGCCCCTGGTCGCTGGCAACTGGAAGATGAACGGCACGCGGTCCTCGATCGCGGTGGTGGAACAGATTCGCGACGGCCTGTCGCCCGATCTGTGCTCCCGGATCGACGTGTTGATCTGCCCGCCCTCGACCCTGATCGGGTCCTGCGTGGCGGCGGCCTACGGGTCCAACATCGCCATCGGCGGCCAGAACCTGCACGCCCGCGAGAGCGGCGCCTTCACCGGCTCGATCTCGGCCGAGATGCTGGCCGACCTCGGGGCGAAATACGTGATCGTCGGCCATTCCGAGCGGCGCGCCTACCACCACGAGACCGATGACGGCGTCCACGCCAAGGCGCTCGGCGCCCGCCGCGCCGGGCTCTGCGGCATCATCTGCGTCGGCGAGACCATCGAGGAGCGCGAGCAGGGCCGCGCCCTGGACATCGTGCGCGCGCAGTTGGCCATCGGCCTGCCCAAGGGCGCGACATCGGCCGACACGGTGATCGCCTACGAGCCCGTCTGGGCCATCGGCAGCGGGCGCACGCCCACGCCGAAGGACATCGCCGAGGTCCACGCTTCGCTCCGCGACATGCTCGACAAGCTGGCCGGCGAGGAAGCGCACAAGATCCGCATCCTCTACGGCGGCTCGGTGAAGCCCGGCAACGCCCGCGAAATCCTCTCCGTCGAGAACGTCGACGGCGCTTTGGTCGGCGGTGCGAGCCTCGTGGCGGACGATTTCCTGGGGATCTGCAAAGCCTACGCCTGAGACGAATCCGGGGCGCCACGCCCCGGGCTTCGCATGGGTGTCACACTGACTTGGTCTTGAGGGCGGGAGAGTCCCGTCCGAAAGCGCCCCATGTCCGAGGATCTGAGTTCCGCCCATCCCGCCCTGGTGGAGATGATCCGCCGGGAGATCCTCGACAGCTACGACGAGGAACTTGAGCAGGATCTCGAGGAATCCCGCCTGGACGCCCTCGGCCCGGCCGAAAGCCACGGGGCGCTCGACAGGCGCTTCTACTTCCGCGAACTCCTGCGCCTTCAGCACGAACTGGTCCGGCTGCAGGATTGGGTCCAGCACCACAAGCTGCGCGTCGTCGTCATCTTCGAGGGGCGCGATTCGGCCGGCAAGGGCGGCGTCATCAAGCGCATCACCCAGCGGCTGAACCCGCGCGTGTGCCGCGTGGCGGCGCTGCCCGCGCCGAACGAGCGCGAGCGGACGCAATGGTACTTCCAACGCTACGCTGCGCATCTGCCGGCGGCGGGTGAGATCGTGCTGTTCGACCGCTCCTGGTACAACCGGGCCGGCGTCGAGCGTGTGATGGGCTTCTGCACCGAGGCCGACGTGGAGGAGTTCTTCCGCTCGGTGCCGGAGTTCGAGCGCATGCTGGTGCGCTCCGGTATCGTCCTGTTGAAATATTGGTTCTCGATCACCGACGAGGAGCAGGCCCTGCGCTTCACCATGCGGATCACCGATCCGCTGAAGCAGTGGAAGCTCTCGCCGATGGACGTCGAATCGCGGCGGCGCTGGGAGGATTACACCCGCGCCAAGGAGGACATGCTGGCCCGCACCCACATCCCCGAGGCGCCCTGGTGGGTCGTCGAGGCGGTGGACAAGAAGCGGGCGCGGCTCAACTGCATCAGCCACCTCCTCGGCCAGATCCCCTACGGCGAGGTGGAGCACCCGCCGGTCCATCTGCCGGCGCGGGTGCGGCACGCCGATTACCTCCGCGCGCCGATCCCGCCCGAGATGCACGTGCCGGATCGCTACTGAGACGCGACGCGGGCGTGGTTGGCGCTGGCGCCCGCATAGTGTAAGGCCCGGTGCTTCTCGATGGAGCGGCGCCGGACGCCGCCCCGCGCCCCTGCCTAGACCGCACCCGGTCGGCGTGGGCGAGTGAACCGGATCCCCGATGCAGACCGTCCTGATCGTCGTCCACCTTCTTATCGTCCTCTCGCTCATCGGCGTCGTGCTGTTGCAGCGGTCCGAGGGCGGCCTTGGCCTCGGCGGGGGCGGCGGGGGCGGCGGGGGCGGCGTCGGCGGGTTCATGACCGGCCGCGGCCAGGCCAACGCGCTGACGCGGGCCACCGCGATTCTCGCAGCCATGTTCTTCGTCACCAGCATGACCCTCGCGGTCATGTCGCACGGGACGGCGGCGCCGAAGTCGATCCTCGACACGGGCGCCCCGGCCGTGCCCGGCGCTCCGGCCGCCAAGGCTCCGGCGGGGGCGGACAACCTCCTCGACACGCTGCGCAGGGCGGAGGACCGGGCGCCCGAGCAGGCGCCCGCCTCGCCAGCGCCGGAATCCGGTGTCCCGACCGCGCCGCAGTCGCGCTGACGTCTTGCGCGGGTCGTTCACGGCCCGCGTCTCGCCCGAGTTTCGCACGGATACGCCCGCGGGTTCCGAACCCGCGGCCGTTTCGCGTTTCATCCCCAGCCACCGCCGGTCTGCGACGGTTCTCCGTTTGGCAAACGCGGCTGCCTTCTTTATGGATCGAGGCCCATGACGCGGTACGTTTTCATCACCGGCGGCGTGGTCTCCTCCCTCGGTAAGGGGCTCGCCTCGGCGGCATTGGCCGCGGTGCTTCAGGCCCGCGGCTACCGGGTGCGGATGCGCAAGCTCGACCCCTACCTGAACGTCGATCCGGGCACGATGAGCCCGACGCAGCACGGCGAGGTCTTCGTCACCGACGACGGCGCCGAGACCGACCTCGACCTCGGGCATTACGAGCGCTTCACCGGCGTGCCGGCTTCGCGGGCCGACAACATCACCACCGGCCGCATCTATCAGGACATCATCGCCAAGGAGCGGCGGGGCGACTATCTCGGCGCCACGATCCAGGTGATCCCGCACGTCACCAACGCCATCAAGGACTTCGTCCTCGAAGGGAACGATGCGTTCGACTTCGTGCTGGTCGAGATCGGCGGCACGGTGGGCGACATCGAGGGCCTGCCCTTCTTCGAGGCGATCCGCCAGCTCGGCCAGGAACTGCCGCGCGGCACCACCGCCTTCGTGCACCTGACGCTGCTGCCCTACATCCCCAGCGCGGGCGAACTGAAGACTAAGCCGACGCAGCACTCCGTGAAGGAGTTGCGCTCCATCGGCATCCAGCCCGACATCCTGCTCTGCCGCTGCGACCGACCGATCCCGGTGGAGGAGCGGCGCAAGCTCGCCCTGTTCTGCAACGTGCGCGAGACGGCGGTGATCGAGGCGCGCGACGTGGCCTCGATCTACGAGGTTCCCCTCTCCTACCGCACCGCCGGGCTCGACCGGGAAGTGCTCGGCCATTTCGGCCTGGAGCACGGCGACGAGCCGGATCTTGCCCGGTGGCGGACCATCGCTGAGCGGGTGCGCAACCCGGAGGGCGAGGTCTCCATCGCCATCGTCGGCAAGTACACGGGGCTGAAGGACGCCTACAAGTCGCTGATCGAGGCCCTGACCCATGGCGGCATCAACCACCGGGTGAAGGTGAACCTGCAGTGGATCGAGGCCGAGGTGTTCGAGCGTGAGGACCCGGCCCCGTTCCTCGAAGGGCTCAACGGCATCCTCGTGCCGGGCGGGTTCGGCCAGCGCGGCGCCGAGGGCAAGATCCGCGCGGCCCGCTACGCCCGCGAAAAGAAGATTCCCTATCTCGGCATCTGCTTCGGCATGCAGATGGCGGTGATCGAGGCGGCGCGCTCGCTCGCCGGCATTCCGCAGGCGAACTCCACCGAGTTCGGCGAGACCGCCGAGCCGGTGGTCGGCCTGTTGACCGAGTGGCTGCGCGGCAACGAGTTGGAACGCCGCCGGGCGGAGGGCGATCTCGGCGGCACGATGCGGCTCGGCGCCTACGAGGCACATCTCAACCCCGAATCGAAGATCGCGCAGATCTACGGCTCGGAGCGTATCTCCGAGCGCCACCGCCACCGCTACGAGGTCAACATGGCCTATCGCGAGCGGCTGGAGGCCAAGGGCCTGCGCTTCTCCGGCCTCTCGCCGGACGGGCTGCTGCCGGAAACGGTGGAGCATGTCGGCCACCCGTGGTTCATCGGCGTGCAGTTCCACCCGGAGCTGAAGTCCCGGCCGTTCGATCCGCACCCGCTGTTCAAGGGCTTCGTCGGCGCGGCCATCGAGCAGAGCCGCCTCGTGTGATGGATCGGTCGCGCTGCGTGATCCTGCCGCCGTCCTTCGCTGAGGGACGGCGCAGCCCTATCTTACGCTGACCGTGACAGAGATCCTGTTCTACCACCTCCAGCACCAGCCCCTCGAACGGGTGCTGCCGACCCTCGTCGAGCGGTCGCTGGAACGCGGCTGGCAGGCGGCCATCCAGGCGGCGAGCGAGGAACGGCTGTCTGCCCTCGACGACCAGCTCTGGACCTATGCCGACGAGAGCTTCCTGCCGCATGGCACGGACCGCGAGCCGGATGCGGCGAGCCAGCCCGTCGTGCTGACCCTCAAGGACGCGAACCCGAACGCGGCCTCGATCCGCTTCCTCGTGGAAGGCGCCGACCTCCCGGCGGATGCCGGCGCGTATGCCCGCATCTGCATCCTGTTCGACGGCACCGATCAGGAGGCGCTTCTGCGCGCCCGGGAGCAGTGGAAGCAGGCCAAGGAGGCGGGCCACACGGTCGCCTATTGGCAGCAGGACGAATCCGGCCGCTGGAACAAGAAGGCGTGACGCCCTCCATGACGATGCACAGAGCCGGCCGCCTCGCGGGCGCCCTCCTCCTGACCCTCGCCCTGCCCCTGCCGCTCGCGGCGCAGGAGGCCCATCAGGGCCCGCCGCCCCGCGCGCAATCCTCCGGCCCCGAAGGCCGGCGCCTGCCGGCCGATTCGGTCACGAGCCAGAGCCTCACCCTCCCGGACGGACGCAAGCTGGACTTCACCGCCACCGCCGGCAGCCTGCCCATCGTGGACGAGAGCGGGAAGCTTCAGGCCGAGATCGGCTTCATCGCCTTCACCCGCCCCGCCGAAGGGGGCCGCGAGCGGCCCGTCACCTTCGCCATCAATGGCGGCCCCGGCGCGTCGTCGGCCTATCTCAACCTCGGCGCCATCGGGCCGTGGCGCCTCCCGCTCGGCAAGGACAGCATCAGCCCGTCGCAGGGCGTCTCCGTCGTGCCGAACGACGGGACGTGGCTCGATTTCACCGACCTCGTCTTCATCGACCCCATCGGCACCGGCTACAGCCGCGCCACCGATGGCGATCCGAAGAAGTACTGGTCGGTCGATTCGGACGCGTCGATCCTCTCGGCGGTGATCGCCCGCTACCTGCGGGTCAACAACCGCATGGCGAGTCCGAAATTCTACGTCGGCGAAAGCTACGGCGGTTTCCGGGGGCCGCTCATCGCCGCCAAGTTGCAGGAAGAGATCGGCGTCGGGCTGTCGGGCATGGTGCTGCTCTCGCCGGTCCTCGATTTCGCGTCGCTCGAACGGCCGCGCACCGATCCCTGGGGCTTCGTGCTGCGCCTGCCCTCCCTGGCGGCGACGGCGCAGGAACGCGGCGGCAAGGACCCGAGTTCGGCCTCCCTCGCTGACGCCGAGGCTTACGCCACGGGCGCCTATTTCGCCGACCTGCTGAAAGGGCCGGGCGACACGCAGGCCGTCGACCGGATGGCCGACCGGCTCGCACCCCTCACCGGGCTCGACCGCGAGTTCCTGCGCCGACAGGCGGGCCGTCCCTCGGGGCGGGGCGTGCAGCGCGAATACGGCCGCGACAACGGCCGGGTGACGAGCCTCTACGACACCGGCATCACCGGCTGGGACCCGGAGCCCGATTCGCTCTCGTCCCGTTTCGAGGATCCGCAACTCACGGCGATGCACGCGCCGCTCACCAGCGCGATGCTCGACCTCTACGCCCGGACACTGAAATGGCCGGTGCCGAACATGCGCTACGAGTTGCTGAACGGTGCGGTGAACAGCGGCTGGAATTGGGGTTCGCGTCGGCAGGCGCCGGAGGCCCTGACGGCCCTGAAGGGTGCGCTGGCGCTGGACGGCAAATTCCGCGTGCTCGTGGTCCACGGCGCGACCGATCTGGTGACGCCCTACTTCGCGTCGAAGCTGCAGATCGCGCAGGTGCCCCCCTACGGCGGCGGCCGGCTCAACCTATCCGTCTATCCCGGCGGGCACATGTTCTACGGGCGGGATGCCTCGCGGGCGGCCTTCCACAAGGATGCCGCCGCGCTCTACGGCGCGGCGCTGAAGGACCGCTAGGCCCGCGCCGGGACGAGCAGCGCGACGATCCCGAGCAGCCAGCCGCCCATCAGGGCGAAGCCGCCGCTCGGGGCGGCCATCGGGAACAGAGCGTGGCCTGCCAACGCGCGCAGGCTGAGATCGCCGCAGAACAGGCAGAGCCCCACGGCAAGCAACGCGGCCGCGATGCGGGCGAGCGGGGCCCGCACCAGCCCTGCCGCGCCCAAGGCCACGAGGGCGAGGATGGCGGGGGCGTGGAACAGCAGGAACTGCGCGGCGGTCTTCAGCGAATCGGCACCGGGGATATGAGTTGCGGCCGCGCTCGCCGCGACGCCGAGGAGGCCGCAGAGGCAGGCGAAGGCGCCGAGCGCGCGGTCCGGCGGCGCCAGCCTCACTGGCCGCGCTCGGCGAGCAGCCGGGCCACCGCCGCCCGCAGGTCGGCCACGCCGTAATCGTCGCAGCTGGAGGTCAGGATCACCTCGGGATAGGCGGCGGGGCGCTTGGCCAGGGCCTCGCGGATACCGGCGAGGCGGGCCTCCATCTGGCTCTTTTTGAGGGCGTCGGCCTTGGTCAGCACGACCTGATAGCTCACCGCCGCCTTGTCGAGCCCGTCGAGCACATCCGTGTCGATGCTCTTCAGCCCATGGCGGGAATCGATCAGCACGAAGACCCGCGCGAGGTTGGCGCGGCCCTTCAGGTAGGAATGGATGAGGTTCGTCCAGGCCTCGACCTTGGCCTTCTCGACGGCCGCGTAGCCGTAGCCCGGCATGTCCACCAGGGACAGGCGGTCGCCGATCCGGAAGAAGTTCAATTGCTGCGTGCGGCCCGGCGTGTGCGAGACGCGCGCCAGGGTGTTGCGCCCGGTCAAGGCGTTGATGAGGCTCGACTTGCCGACATTCGAGCGCCCGGCGAAGGCGATCTCGAGGCTTTCCATCGGCGGCAGCCGGTCGAGGGTCTGCGCGGCGGCGTAGAAGTCGGCGCTGCCGGCGAACAGCAGACGGCCGGCCTCGGTGAGGCCGGCCGTCTCGTCGTCTGTCGTATCGGGTGTGGTCACGTCAGCCCTTGGTCGGCGCCGTCTTGGCCGGTGTCTTGGAGCCTCGCTTGAACGTACCGCGCAGGTTGTCCCACAGCTCCACCTTCACGCCGTTGCGGCGCATGATGACGTATTGCTGCAGCACCGACAGCGAGTTGTTCCACGCCCAGTAGATCACCAGTCCGGCGGGGAACGAGCCGAGCATGAAGGTGAAGATGATCGGCATGAAGGTGAAGATCTGCGCCTGGACCGGGTCCGGCGGCGCGGGGTTCATCTTCATCTGCACGAACATCGTGATGCCCATGATGATCGGCCACACGCCCAGGTGGATCGGGATGTATTCCGGGGGCGTGAAGGGCAGCAGGCCGAACAGGTTTACGATGCTCGTCGGATCCGGCGCCGCGAGGTCGTGAATCCAGCCGAAGAACGGCGCGTGCCGCATCTCGATGGTGATGAACAGCACCTTGTAAAGCGCGAAGAAGACGGGGATCTGGATCAGCACCGGCCAGCAGCCGGCGACCGGATTGATCTTCTCCTTCTTGTACAGCTCCATCATCGCCTGTTGCTGCTTGACCTTGTCGTCCTTGTACCGCTCCCGGATGGAGGTCATCTCCGGCTGGACGGCCTTCATCTTGGCCATCGAGACGTAGGAGCGGTTGGCGATCGGCAGGAACAGCAGCTTCAGGCCGAGGGTCACGATCAGGATCGAGACACCGAAATTGCCGAACAGGCGGTAGATGAAGTCGAGCGCCCGGAACATCGGCTGGGTGATGAACCAGAACCAGCCCCAATCGATCATCAGATCGAAGTGCCGGAGACCGAACTCCTTCTGGTAGCCATTGATGACGTTGACCTCCTTGGCGCCCGCAAACAGGCGCTGGGTGGTCGTGGCCGAAGCTCCGGCGGCGAGGTTCACCGCGTCGCCACGGGCGCTGGCCTGATAGACGTTGGTCGCGCCGTCGGTGCGGTCGGTGAAGGCGCCGGTATAGGGCGCGTTCTGCTCGGGGATGACGGCCGCCGCCCAGTACTTGTCGGTGATGCCGAGGAAGCCGCCGGTGACGTTGCTGAACGCCTTGCCCTTGGTGTTGGCGCCGCCATAGGCACCTTCCTTGGCGAGCTTGTCGTAGGTGATCTCCTGCAGGCCGTCGTCGCCGAGATAGCCGATCATGCCCTCGTGCAGGACGTAATAGCCCTGGGTGTGCGGCTTACCCCAGCGAGAGACGAGGCTGTACGGATAGAGCGTGACCGCCCCCGACCCCTTGTTCTCGACCGAGTCGCGGACGGTGAACATGTACTTGTCGTCGACCGCGACGATGCGCTTGAACGTCAGGCCCTCGCCGTTGTCCCAGGTCAGGGTCACGGGCATGCCCGGGGAGAGCGTCTTGCCGTCGGAGGTCCACACCGTCTCGCTGTTCGGCAGCTTGGCGTTGGCGCCGACCCAGCCGAACTCGGCGTAATAGGGCGTCTCGGTCCCGGCCGGCGAGAACAGGACGATCTCGGGGCTCTTGGGGTCGATGGTCTCGTGGTAGTTCTTCAGCGCCACATCGTCGATGCGGGCGCCCTTCAGGTTGATGGACCCGGAAATGGCCGGGGTCTCGATCTTCACGCGAGGAGCGCGGGCGAGCGCCGCCTCACGGCTGACCGGGCCGCCGGGAGGCGTCGGCGCGGTGCCGGGGGCCGGGGCGGCCGGGCCGCCCTCCTTCGGCGAGGGCGAGGGCACGCCGTCCGGCGTCACGCCCGGCGGCTGGGTCTGCGCCTGCGCCGCCTTGTTCTGGGCCTCGATCTGGCGCTGCTGCTCGAGGCGCGGCCCGGCCACGAAGTACTGCCAACCAAGCAGCACCAGCAGCGACAGGCCGATGGCCACGAACATGTTGGTCTTGTCATTGCCCATTGGGGACACCAAGGCCTTTGTTCGGGGAGGCGGGCGGCGCCGGAGGGCGCTTTCCGCGTCGGGATGAAGGGGGATTCGGCCTGCCGCCGGATTCCGGCTTGCCGGCGCGGGCCACCGCGGGAATCGCTTTGCGGAGATCGTCAGCGAGGGCCGCGAAATCCGCATGGAGCGCGGGGCGGCGAGCGACGAGCACGATGTCGGCGGTGCGACCGGCGAGGTCGGCGGGCAAGCCGGCGGCGACCTCGGCAACGACGGCACGAAGCCGCCGCTTGATGCGGTTGCGCTCGGTCGCGTGACCGACGCGCTTGGTGACGGTGAAGCCGAGGCGCAGGCCACCGGCTTCCTCAGCGCGCAGGATGCCCTGCGCCGTCATCCGTTCGGTATGAAAACGGCGGCCCGCGGCAGCGGCCAGAAAGTCGGGCCGCTTCTTGAGCCGTTCGATCGTCGCCATCGACCGTTCGATCCCGGCTTCAGTGCCCCGGAAGGGGCCGCGCCAGGGGCGCGGCGGCGGGTCTCGACCCGCCGGGCTCAGGCCGACAGGCGCTTGCGGCCGTGGGCGCGGCGACGGGCCAGCACCTTGCGACCGCCGGCCGTGGCCATCCGCGCACGGAAGCCGTGGCGACGCTTACGGACGAGCTTGCTCGGCTGATAGGTTCTCTTCATGACGAATGGCCTTCAAAGGTCGAGGCGCGCTCGCGGGCGGCTATGCCGCTCCCGACCTTCACGCGTCCTGCATGTCTCGCAAACACGAAGGGCGCCCAAGTGGGGCGCCCCGTCGCGGGTGGCCGGCTTATGGCGGAAGGGTCGGCACAAGTCAACGTTTTGCAGCCCCCTTCGGGCCATTCCTTAGTGTCCGTCGAACTCCATGAGGGTGCGCACGTCCACGCCGAGGTCGCGCAGGCGCTTGGCGCCGCCGATCTCCGGCAGATCGATCACGAAACAGGCCGCCACGACTTCCGCGCCGATCTTGCGCAGCAGGTTGATCGCCGCGATGGCGGTGCCGCCCGTGGCGATCAGGTCGTCCACCAGCAGCACCCGGTCGCCGGGGCCGACGGCATCGACGTGGATCTCGATCTCGTCGGTGCCGTATTCGAGGGCGTAGGCCATCGAGACGGTCTTGTGCGGGAGCTTGCCCTTCTTGCGGATCGGCACGAAGCCGCAGGACAATTGGTGGGCGATGGCGCCACCGAGGATGAACCCCCGCGCCTCGATTCCCGCCACCTGCTTGATGCCACCGCCGGCATAGGGGTGCACCAGCGCATCCACCGCCCGCCGGAAGGAGCGCGGGTCCGACAGGAGGGTGGTGATGTCGCGGAAGATGATGCCGGGCTTCGGATAATCGGGAATCGAGCGAATCGATTCCTTCAGGGCGACGTGGCGGCGGGCTTCCATGCGGCGATCTTCCCTGACGAACGGGGCGGTTAAAGCAGATGGGTTGGCGCGATGCCAGTTGGCGCCCCTCAGCCGGCGCCCTGGGCCTTCTTCAGGATCGCCAGCAGGTCGCGCTGCAGGCTCTCGTTGCCGCAGCACACCGAGCGGGGAGCCAGGGGCTCGGCCGCGCCGTCCGCCGAGGTTACGAAACCGCCGGCCTCTCGCACCAGGGCGACGCCCCCGGCGAAATCGTAGGTCTGGAGATCGCGCTCCCAGTAGGCGTCGAGGCGTCCGCAGGCGACATAGGCGAGGTCGAGCGCCGCCGAACCCATGCGGCGGGTGCCGCCGGAGACCGCCATCACGGCGGAAATCTCGCGCAGCAGACGCGGATGGCTGCCGCGCCCGAGATAGGGCGTGCCGTAGCCGACGAGGGCATCCGCCATCTCGGTGCGGGCCGCGACCCGGATGCGGCGGTTGTTGAGGTAGGCGCCCTTGCCGCGCTCGGCGACGAACAGCTCGTCCTTGATTGGATCGAACACCACGCCCGCGACGATCACGCCCTCGCGCTCCAGCCCGATGGAGACCGCGAAATGCGGCACGCCGTGCAGGAAGTTCGAGGTGCCGTCGAGGGGATCGACGTGCCAGACGTGGCTCTTGTCGGTGCCTTCGATGATGCCGCTTTCTTCCAGCACGAGGCCGTAGCCGGGGCGCGCCTTCAACAGCGCATCGCGCACCACCTCCTCGGCCTTGCGGTCGGCGGCGGAGACGAAGTCGCCCGGCCCCTTGCGCGAGACCTGGAGGTTCTCGACCTCGCCGAAGTCGCGCCGCAGGCTGCGGGCGGCCTTGCGCGCGGCATCGACCATCACGGTCATGAGGGGCGAGGAAATCATAGCGTCTTGGACTCTTGCGTCGCGGATTTGCGACGGTGGTTACAGGCAGGAGGCTGCGATGGCGAGGCCATCGACAGCGGACCGTCATCGCGAGCGCAGCGAAGCGATCCAGGGATGCGCTTCGCCATGACGCGTTCCGCTGCCCTGGATTGCTTCGCTGCGCTCGCAATGACGGCGTGGGTGAAAGACCGAAAGGCTTCCTACTCGGCCGCTTCCACGAACACCGTGCCCGCGCGCGGCAGGCCGAGCGTCGCCCAGGTCTCCTTCAGCGCCTCGGTGAGGCGCGCGATCTGGGCGGCGTCGTGGAACGGCGACGGGGTGATGCGCAGGCGCTCCGTCCCGCGCGGGACGGTGGGGTAGTTGATCGGCTGGATGTAGATCCGGTGCCGTTCGAGCAAATGGTCGGCCGCCGCCTTACACAGCTCGGCATCGCCCACCATCACCGGGACGATGTGGGTCTGGGTCTCCAGCAGCGGCAGACCGGCCGCATCGAGGGCCGCCTTGGTCGCGGCGGCCTGACGCTGATGCGCGATGCGCTCCGCGTTGGAGTGCTTCAGGTAGCGCACGGAGGCTGTCGCCGCCGCCGCGACGGCGGGCGGAAGTGCCGTGGTGAAGATGAAGCCCGCCGCGAAGCTGCGCACCGCATCGCAGAGCGCCGCCGAGCCGGTGATGTAGCCGCCGACGCAGCCGAAGCCCTTGGCGAGCGTGCCCTCGATCACGTCCACCCGATGCATCACGCCGTCGCGCTCGGCGATGCCGGCGCCGCGCTCGCCATAGAGGCCCACCGCGTGGACCTCGTCGAGATAGGTCATGGCGCCATAGCGTTCCGCGAGGTCGCAGATCCGGCCGATCGGTGCCACGTCGCCGTCCATCGAGTAGACCGATTCGAACGCGACCAGCTTCGGCCGGTCGCCGGCCTCGCGCAGCAGCTCCTCGAGATGGGCGAGGTCGTTATGGCGAAAGATCTTCTTCTCGCAGCCGGAATGGCGCACGCCCTCGATCATCGAGTTGTGGTTGAAGGCGTCCGAGAGGATCAGGCAGTTCGGGATCAGCTTGGCGATGGTCGAGATGCCGGCCTGGTTCGACACGTAGCCGGAGGTGAAGACGAGGCCCGCCTCCTTGCCGTGCAGGTCCGCGAGTTCGCGCTCGAGATCGACCAGCGGCGAGGTGTTGCCGGCGATGTTGCGGGTGCCGCCCGCGCCGACGCCGCAGCGCGCGGCGGTCTCGGTCATGGCGCCGACTACGTCCGGGTGCTGGCCCATGCCGAGGTAATCGTTCGAGCACCACACGGTGATCTCGGTGACTGAGCCGTCGGGGCGGCGCCACTTCGCCACCGGGAACCGACCGGAGATGCGTTCGATGTCCGCAAAGACGCGGTAGCGGCGCTCGCTGTGCAGGCCGTCCAAAGCCTTACGGAAATACGAGTCGTAGCCGGCACCCGCCCGCACCTCCGCCACGGGGGAGAGTGTCTTGTCGAGGTTCCGGTGAGCAGGCATCGCGCGTCCTTCTGAGGGGGTCGCCGCCGGTTGGCTGTCGTAAGGTCGGGCGATGTATACCGACTTCCCGCCGCTCTGGAACCGCTACAAGTCGAAGGTCGGCCCATTGCGCCCTGCAACCCTCCCTGGATCCAGATCGATGAACGAGGACAAACCGGCGGCGCGGGAAGAGCGTTTGAAGGCGGCGCTCAGAGCGAATTTGCGTCGGCGCAAGGCTCAGGAGCGTGGCCGTGCGGCGCCGGACAAGCCGACCACCGAGCGGGACGATGCGTCGCGCGAGCGAAGCTGAGCCGTCATTCTCGGCTCGCGGTCCCGATTCCGACAAATCCGGTCTATAGCAGGCTTCACTTAAGCCTGGGCGTTCCCCGCCCGATACAGTTTTCAAGCTCCCGCCGCCGCTGCGGGGGCGCCAGGACGGACCCGATGGATCGCATCCACATTACCGGCGGCGCGCCGCTCAACGGCACGATTCCGATCTCGGGCGCCAAGAACGCGGCGCTTCCGCTGATGATCGCCAGCCTGATGACCGGCGAGACGCTGGAGCTCATCAACGTCCCGCGTCTGGCCGACATCACCGCCCTGCTCCGCATCCTCGGCAATCACGGCGTCGACCAGATGGTCGTCGGCAAGCGGCCGGGCCAGACCTCGGAGACCGGCCAGACCATCCGCCTCACCGCCTCGAACATCATCGACACGACGGCGCCGTACGACCTCGTCTCGACCATGCGGGCGAGCTTCTGGGTGATCGCGCCGCTGCTCGCCCGGTTCGGCGAGGCGAAGGTCTCGCTGCCCGGCGGCTGCGCCATCGGCACCCGGCCGGTCGATCTGCTCATCATGGCCCTGCAGCAGCTCGGCGCCGAGACCGAGATCGACGGCGGCTACGTTATTGCGAAGACGAAGAAGGGTCTGCGCGGGGGGCAGGTGTCCTTCCCGAAGGTCACGGTCGGCGGCACGCATGTCGCCCTCATGGCCGCTGCCCTCGCCTACGGCACGAGCGTGATCGAGAACGCCGCCCGCGAGCCGGAGGTGGTCGACCTCGCCGAATGCCTCAACAAGATGGGCGCGCGGATCAAGGGCGCGGGCACGCCGCGCATCGAGATCGAGGGCGTGGCCCGCCTCGGCGGCGCCCGCCACGAGGTGCTGCCCGACCGGATCGAGACCGGCACCTACGCCATGGCCGTGGCGATGACCGGCGGCGACGTCATCCTCAAGGACACCCGCGCCGATCTGCTGCACTCGGCCCTCGACATCCTGGCGACGACGGGCACCGAGATCACTCCGGTCGATGGCGGCATCCGCGTCCGCCGCAACGGCGGCGGGATCGCAGCGGTGGACGTCACCACCGATCCGTTCCCCGGCTTCCCGACCGATCTCCAGGCGCAGTTCATGGCTTTGATGACCCTGGCCAAGGGCCAGTCGCACATCCGCGAGACGATCTTCGAGAACCGCTTCATGCACGTGCAGGAGCTGGCCCGCCTCGGCGCGAAGATCCGCCTCGACGGCGACATGGCGATCGTGGAAGGCGTCGACCGCCTGCGCGGGGCGCCGGTCATGGCGACCGACCTGCGTGCCTCGGTCTCCCTCGTCATCGCCGGACTGGCTGCCGAGGGCGAGACGCAGATCAACCGCGTCTACCACCTCGACCGGGGCTTCGAAGCGCTCGAAGCCAAGCTCAACCGCTGCGGCGCGCAGATCGAACGCGTGCGGGGGTAAGTCTTTCACTAGGCTTGTTCCCGGATTGGGAACACGCTATCGTTCGTTTGTGAATGTCATTGCGCGCTCGAGTCTCGTGGCTTTCTGGTCTCGTCATCCGAGATCGGAAGGCCCCCTGCAGGCGTGGTACCTTCTCGCATCACGCGAGACATGGACTGGCCCGCAGGAGATCGAGCGCGCTTTTGGTACAACCGTTGATTTCATTGGCGATAATCGCGCGATCTTCGACATCGGCGGCAACAAGTACCGCCTCATCGTCCACTTCTCTTACAAATTCAAATCATGTCAGATCAAGTTTGTTGGAACGCATCGCGAATACGATGAGATCGATCCTCTTACCGTGGAGATCGCCCGCAAATGAATGAGATGACAATCTCCAGCGCCGCTCGGACCGTTCACAACATTCGGGCCTTGCGGACCGATGCGGATCATCAATGGGCGCTTGCGGAGGCAAGCCACTATTTCGAGAACGAACCCGAAATCGGCTCGCCGGATGGTGATCGTTTCGCTGTTCTGGTGGCGCTCATCACCGCCTATGAAAGCGAGCACTATCCCATCCCCGTGGCCGACCCGGTCGACATGCTGCACTTCGCCATCGAGGACATGGGTCGCTCGCAGGCCGGGCTGGCGGAGCTTTTGGGATCGCGGGCGCGGGCGTCGGAGATCCTGAACCGGAAGCGGCACCTCACCCTCGCGCAGATCCGTCTGATCAGCGAAGCGTGGCATCTGCCAATGGCGGCATTGGCGGCGCCCTATCGCCTGGATCGGGACGCGGCCTGAAACGGCGACGGACGGCCCGAGCCGCCCGCCACCGCTGTCGCGTCAGCCGCCGATGGCGCCGCGCTTGAGGCCGAACCCGGGGATCTCGCAGCCGCAGGGGGCATTGAACGGGCCCGGACGGGTCGGGCAATTGCCACGCGCCGTCACGCAGATTCGGCCGAAGCGGCGCGGGCCGTAATCGTAATCGTCGCGCTGGAAGCGGCGCGGGCGGTCGTCATAGTAATCCGGCGGCGGGGGCCGGCGCGGGCGGTAATCGTATTCGTCGCGGTAATACTGCGCGCTCGCCGGCGTACCCAGCGCCGGAGCGAGCGCGAGGGCGGTCAACACCGCCAGCGTGATGCGCTTCACCGTCATCGTCCTGCTCAATCGTTCGGCCGCGTTCCGGCGGCCACGGTCGCCTGCAACTTAGGCGTGCCATCATGAACGGTGCATGAGGCGGTGCGATCCGACCATAGCGGCGTTGCCCGGACAAGCCGGCGCCGCTACTGACGCCATGCCGCCCCGACTTGGGCACCCTCACCCGACCGGAACCCCTCGATGGAGCTTCTGAAGCTCGCAGCCCTGGACGCCGAAGACCTCACCGTGATCTCGGCCCATCTGCAGGACGCGATCCTGCGGCCGGAGGATCTGACCTATCTGAAGGGCGAGAAGCGCTTCGCCCTGGTGCTGCGCCGGTTCGACTGGTCTGCGGGTCCGAAGGCGCCGCCCCAGCGGCGGCTGAGCGGGCTGCATTTCGAGCGGGTGCTGGCGGTGCGCACGCGCGGACTCGAGCAGGGACCGGAGGCCATGCCGCTGAGCCTGTTGGCGATCACCTTCACGCCGGGCGACGCGCCCTCGGGGCAGGTCGAGATCCTGTTCTCCGGCAACGGGACGATCCGCCTTGAGGTGGAGTGCATCGAGGCGCGGATGCGCGACCTCGGCCCGGTCTGGGAAGCCGGCGGGCGCCCGGGCCACGACGACACGACCGGGCCGGCGGCCTGACACGGAGGGGGGACGATCATGGTCCGCATCGACAGCCGGGATCAGGATTTCGCGAAGGCCTTCGCGCACCTGCTCACCATGAAGCGTGAGATCTCCGAGGATGTGGACGATGCCGTCCGCAGGATCATCGCCGACGTGGTGGCAACGGGCGACGACGCCCTCGTCGAGTATACGCGCCGCTTCGACCGGCTCGGCGCCGACTTCTCGGCCGAGCGCCTGCGCATCGGGCCGGAGGAAGTTCAGGCCGCCGTCGCCGCCTGCCCGCCGGAGGCCCTGGACGCCCTCCGGCTCGCCGCCGAGCGCATCGAGACCTTCCACAAGGCGCAGAAGCCCGCCGACCACAAGGCCACCGACGCGCTGGGCGTCACGTCCGGCTGGCGCTGGACCGCCCTCGAATCGGTCGGGCTCTACGTGCCGGGCGGCACGGCGAGCTACCCGTCCTCCGTGCTGATGAACGCCGTCCCGGCGCGGGTGGCGGGCGTGCCGCGCATCGTCATGGTGGTGCCCACCCCCGATGGCGTGCTGAACCCGCTGGTGCTCGCCGCCGCGCATCTCGCCGGGGTGGACGAGATCTACCGGGTCGGCGGCGCGCAGGCCGTGGCGGCTTTGGCCTACGGCACCGCGACCATCGCGCCGGTCGCGAAGATCGTCGGCCCCGGCAATGCCTGGGTCGCGGCAGCCAAGCGCCGGGTGTTCGGGCAGGTTGGCATCGACATGATCGCCGGCCCCTCGGAGGTGCTGATCCTGGCGGATGGCGAGGCGAACCCGGACTGGATCGCCGCCGACCTGCTGGCCCAGGCCGAGCACGACGTCGCCGCCCAGGCCGTGCTGATCACCGACAGCGGCGAGCTTGCGGACGCCGTGGAAAGCGCGGTCGAGCGGGCCCTGGTCACCCTCCCCCGCGCCGAGATCGCGCGGGCGAGCTGGCGCGATTACGGCGCCATCATCCGCGTCCGTGACTTCGACGAGGCAGTGCCGCTGGTCGACCGGATCGCCCCCGAGCATCTGGAGATCGAGACGAAGGACGCCGAGGCCCTATCCCTCAAGGTCCGCAACGCGGGTGCGATCTTCCTCGGCTCGCACACGCCGGAGGCCATCGGCGATTACGTCGGCGGGCCGAACCACGTTTTGCCCACCGCCCGCTCGGCGCGGTTCTCCTCCGGCCTCGGCGTGCTCGATTTCATGAAGCGCACCACCGTTCTCGCCTGCACGCCGGAGAGCTTGCGGGCGCTCGGGCCGGCGGCGATAACGCTTGGCCGGTCGGAGGGGCTGGACGGGCACGCCCGTTCCGTGGCGATCCGGCTGAACTTGTGAGGCTTCGGGGATGTCGGACAAGGAGCGGGGGGCGGACAAGGGGCCGAACCGCCTCGTCTCGGTAACGCTGGACGAAGCGTCCATCGCCCGCGGCAACCCCGATCAGGAGCATGAGCGCGCCATCGCGCTCTACGACATCCTGGAGGGCAACAGCTTCTCGATCCCCGGCCGGGAGGGTCCATTCAGGCTTCTTCTCGGCCTCGTGGAGAACAAGCTCTCCTTCGCCATCAGCACGGCCGAGGGCGAGCCGGTGATGACGCATCTGCTCTCGCTGAACCCGTTCCGCCGGGTCATCCGCGATTACGAGATGATCTGCGAGAGCTACTACAACGCGATCCGCACCGCCTCGCCGAGCCAGATCGAGGCCATCGACATGGGGCGGCGCGGCCTGCACAACGAAGCCTCCGAGACGCTGAAGCAGCGGCTCGACGGAAAGGTCGACCTCGATCACGACACGGCGCGGCGCCTGTTCACGCTGATCTTCGCCCTCCACTGGAAGGGCTGAAATCAGTGGCGGACCCGCGTCCGGTCTGAACCGTCATGGCCGAGCCGCCACCCGATCCGGCCCCGCGCAAGCAGCGGGTGCAATCCGTGCTGTTCATGTGCAATTACAACGCGGTGCGCTCCCCCGCCGCCGAGGCCATCGCGCGCCATTATTTCGGCAAGTCGATCTATGTGCAGTCCGCGGGCGTCCGGCAGGGAGAGCCCATCGACCCGTTCATGGTCGCCGCCCTGGACGAGATCGGCATCGACGCGAGCCGCCACCGCCCCCGCACCGTCGAGGAGTTGGAGGATTGGGAGGGGCTGAACTTCGACCTGATCATCACCCTCGCGCCGGAGGCCCACCACAAGGCCATCGCGCTCACGCACATGCTGGCCGCCGACGTGGAATACTGGCCGACGCCGGACCCGACGCTTGTGCAGGACGCGTCGCGGGAGCAGCGCCTCGAAGCCTATCGCGACGTGCGCGACGGGCTGACGGCGAAGATCAAGCAGCGATTGAAATCGTAAGGGTCAGCGCAGGACCGCGCGCGGGCCGCTGACGGTCTCGAGCAGGGCGGCGCGCGCCCGCGCCACGAGGTCCGGCCGCGCCTGGGCGATGTCGTCGGCGTCGAGCAGCGGCGAATCCGAGAGGGCGGTGAGATAGGCGTTCTCCTCGCCCCGGCAGGACCGGAGCGCGGCATCCGCCGCGAGGTCCCGGCCGGTGAAGGCCGTGCCTTCGACATAGGCGCGTCCGAGGCAGCTTCTCCACGAGGTGTGGGCGGAGGCCGCGTCCCCGGCCAGCGCCGGGGCGGCGGTCAGCGCAACCACGATGGCCGCGGCGGAGAGGACCGGGAGGGAGAAGCGAAGGGCGGCCACGGGACGATCCGTTCGGCTGAAAGCACCTGTTAGCCTTCACGCAGAGGATAAAGGATCTCTTAACGCGGCCGCCCTGGTTGTCGATAACTCCCGCCGGATCAGTCCTGCTTCTCGAACGCCCCGGCGATGGTGAGGTGCAGGTCGTCGCCGATCAGCGGCAGGTAGGTCTTCACCCCAAACTCGGAGCGCTTCACCACGCCGGTCGCCTCGAAGCCGACGGTCATCTTCTTGTCGAGGGGGTTCACGCCCGCGCCGACGAGGGTGACGTCGAGGGTCACGGGCTTGGTCACGCCGTGCAGGGTCAGGTCGCCCGTGACCTTCGCGTGGTCCTTGCCGGCCGGTGCGATCTTGGTGGAGACGAAGGTCATCTCCGGGAACTTGGTGCTGTCGAGCCACTGGTCGCCCTTCAGCTCGTCGGTGAGCTTGGCGCTGGTGGTCGTCACGGAGGCGACGGGGATCTTGATCGTCAGCTTGGAGGCCGAGGGGTTCTTCGGCTGAAGCTCCAGCGTGCCGGACGCCTCGGAGAAGCCGCCGGCATAGTTCGAAAAGCCCATATGCGACACGCGCCAGCCGACCTGGGTGTGGTTCGGATCGACGGCGTAGGTGCCGGCCGGGATCTGGCCCGGGTCACGGGTCGGCGGGGTCTGCGCCTGCGCGGTGCCGATGCCGGCGAGCAGGAGGGTGAGGGTGGCGAACGTCTTCACAGGGCATCTCCGTGTGGGTGATGCGAGACGGCCTAAACCCCTTAATCCCATCGGTTAAGGCGAAGCTTGCCGTTCCTGTGCCGAAGCGCACACGGGCGTCAGTGCGCCCGGGCCACGCAGAATTCCACCGCGTCGAGGAGCGCGGACCGCACCGGCCCCTCGGGGAAGATCGCGAGCGACGCCTTGGCCTTCTCGCCGTAATGGCGGGCGCGGGCGACCGTCTCTTCCAGGGTGCCGTGACGGCGCAGGGTCGCCAAGGCGGTGGCGAGGTCGTCGTCGCGGATCTCGCCGCGCGTCAGGGTCCGCCGCCAGAAGGCGCGGTCTTCCTCGCTGCCGCGCCGGTAGGCGAGGACGATCGGCAGGGTGATCTTGCCCTCACGGAAATCGTCCCCGACGTTCTTGCCGAGCTCGGTGGAGGTGCCGCCGTAATCCAACGCGTCGTCGATGAGCTGGAAAGCGATGCCGAGATTCATGCCGTAGGCGCGCGCGGCCTCCTGTTCGGCCTCGCTGCGCCCGGCGATCACCGGCCCGACCTCGCAGGCCGCGGCGAAGAGTTCGGCGGTCTTGCCCCGGATCACGGCGAGGTAGGCCTCCTCGCTGGTCTCCAGGTTCTTGGCGGCGGCCAACTGCATCACCTCGCCCTCGGCGATCACCGTGGCGGCGGCGGAGAGGATGTCGAGCGCGCGCAACGAGCCAACCTCGACCATCATGCGGAAGGCCTGTCCCAGCAGGAAATCGCCGACGAGCACGCTCGCCTCGTTGCCCCACTTGATGCGCGCGGCGACGCGGCCTCGGCGCATGTCGCTCTCGTCCACCACGTCGTCGTGGAGGAGCGTCGCGGTGTGCATGAACTCGACGCTGGCGGCGAGTTTCACGTCCCCGTCCTTGCCGGCCTGGTCCGCGTAGCCGCAGAGTTGCGCGCAGGCGAGCGTGAGGATCGGCCGCAGGCGCTTGCCGCCCGAGGCGATGAGGTGGTTCGCCACCTCCGGAATCATCGCGACGTCGGAGCCCGTCCGGGAGAGGATCGTGGAGTTGACCCGCTTCATCCCGTCGGCCACCAGCGCGACGAGGTCGTTCAGCCCGGCATCGTCGGGCTTCTGCGGGTTCTCGATCGTGGCGGCGATACCCAAGATCCGTGACTCCCAAACCGGGCCGCGCGGGAGACGTCCGCGCGGAAAACATCGGCGCCGTCCAATCGCATGGTGCCTGCGGCGTCGCAACATGGGCGGATATGGGACAGGCGGCATCCGCACTCCACGCGGCGAATGCGCCAACCCCATACCGGAATCCCGGCAGAAGGAGGAGAGACGGGTTTGGTCGAACTGATCCGGGCGAACGACATCGTGCTCATCGGCTTCGCGCGTTCGCTCCTGGAGGATGCGGGCATCCCCGTCCTCGTCGCGGACGAGCACATGAGCGCCATGGAAGGCTCCATCGGCATGTTCGGGCGGCGCCTGCTCGTGCCGGACGACCACGCCGCCCAGGCCCGGCGCATCCTCAAGGATGCCGGGCTCGCGCACGAATTGCGGGCGCCGTGAGCGAGGCCGACGCCTTCCTCGGGGGCCGGCTGCGCCTGCACCAGCCGCCGCGCGGCGCCCACCGGGCCGGGACGGACGGCGTGCTTCTGGCGCGACTTCTCGCCGCCGAGCCGGGGGAGAGGTTGTGCGACCTCGGCTCCGGGCCGGGCATCGTCGGCCTCGCCTGCGCGATCCTGCGGCCTGGCGTCAGCGTCACGCTGGTCGAGCGCGACCCCGCCCTCGCGGACCTCGCCCGCGCCAACGCCGCGCTGAACGGCGTGGCGGCCGAGGTGATCGAGGCGGATGTCCTCGCCCCCGGCCGCGAGCGGGAAGCCGCCGGCCTCCCACCCGACCGCTTCGATTGCGTGCTGACGAACCCGCCCTTCTTCGAGGAGGGCCGTTACCGCCCCTCCCCCGACGCGGCCAAGGCCAGCGCCCACGGCTTCCCGGCCGAGGGTCTCGACGGCTGGATCCGCACCTGCGCCAGCATCCTGCGGCCGGGCGGGCGGCTCGGAATGATCCACAGGGCCGACGCCCTGCCCCGCTGCCTCGCGGCGCTGGCCAGTCGCTTCGGCGGGATCGCGGTGCGGCCCGTCTACGCGAAGCTGGAAGAGTCGGCGATCCGCATCCTCGTCTCCGCCGTGAAGGGGAGCCGGGCACCCTTCTCCCTCGCGCCGCCCCTCGTCCTGCACGGGCCGGACGGGCGCTTCACCCCTGAGGCCGACGCGCTCCACCGCTGAGAGAGCCCGCGCCGAAGCGCGCATTGTTGCTGCACCGCACCCTGAGGTAGGAGCAGAACCATGTCCGAGACCGCGACGATGACGCCCTCCCTCTGGACCCGGATGTCCAACCCCGGCCACTTCATGCGCTGGTCGGGGAAGGCCGTGCCGTGGCTGACGGCCCTGTCCCTCGCGGCCCTCGCCGTGGGGCTCTATCAGACCTTCTTCGTCGTGCCCGCCGACTATCAGCAGGGCGAGACGGTGCGGATCATGTACATCCACGTCCCGGCGGCGTGGCTCGGGGTGTTCTTCTACGGGGCCATGAGCCTGTCGGCGATCGGCACCCTGGTGTGGCGCCATCCCCTGGCGGACGTGGCCCAGCGGGCCGCCGCGCCCATCGGCGCCGCCTTCACCCTGGTCTGCCTCGTGACCGGCTCCCTCTGGGGCAAGCCGATGTGGGGCACTTACTGGGTGTGGGATGCGCGGCTCACCTCGATGCTGGTGCTGTTCCTGATCTATTGCGGCCTCATCGCCCTGTGGCGCACCATCGAGGACCCGAACCGGGCGGCGCGCGCGGTGGCGATCCTCACCCTGGTCGGCGCGGTGAACCTGCCGATCATCAAGTTCTCGGTGAACTGGTGGTCCACCCTGCACCAGCCGGCCTCGATCCTGCGGATGGGCGGCTCCACCATCGACCCGTCGATGCTCTACCCGCTGCTCCTGATGATCGGCGCGGCGACGCTCGGCGGCTCGACCCTGCACCTCTATACGATGCGCACCGAGATCATGCGCCGCCGGGTGCGGACGCTGACGATCCGCGAGGCGGAACGGCTCGATTCGGGCGCCCGCCGGATCGTGCCCGCCCCCGCCGCCGCGCCGCTTCCTCAAGCCCTGTAGGCTCGAACGTGTTCGATCTCGGATCGCATGGCGGCTTCATCGTCGCCGCCTACGCCTTCACGGCGCTGATCATGGTCGGCCTCGTGGGCAACGCCCTGCGCGACCGCGCCGCCCAGCGCCGCGCCCTGAAACGCTTCGGGGAGGACCGCCGGTGAGCGAGACCCACGACATCGCCGCGCCGCAAGCCCGGCGCTCGCTTCTGCTGATCCTGCCGGTTCTCGTGTTCGCCGCGCTGGCGGGCGTGATGTTCCTGCGCCTGCGCTCCGGCGCCGACCCGTCGGCCCTGCCCTCGGCGATGATCGGCAAGCCCGCGCCGAGCTTCGACCTGCCGGCCGTGCCTGGCCTCGCCAAGGACGGTGCGCCGGTCCCCGGCCTGTCGAGCGCCGACCTCAAGGGCGGCGTGACGGTGCTCAACGTCTTCGCGTCGTGGTGCGCGCCCTGTCAGGTCGAGCATCCGATGCTGATGCGGCTTGCCCGCGAGCCCGGCATCCGCCTCGTCGGCATCGACTACAAGGAGCCGGATCCGGCGGCCGGAAAGAAGTTCCTCGACCGGCACGGCGTGCCCTTCGCGGCAGTCGGCGCGGATGCGGATGGCCGCGCGGCCATCGATTTCGGGGTCTACGGCGTGCCGGAGACCTTCATCATCGGGCCGGACGGGGTGATCCGCGACAAGATCGTCGGCATCCTCACCCCGGAGAATTTTTCGAGCGTCCTCGCGCGCATCCGGGCCGCCGGGAAGGTGGCGGAGGCGCGCTGACGCCTTACGCCTCCGGCTGCTTCTGCTCGTAGCGCATCAGCAGCGGCGTCTGGGCGAGGGCGAAGAGCACGGTGATCGGCATGATGCCGAACACCTTGAACTTCACCCAGAACTCGTAATCCTGCGTGCGCCAGACGATCTCGTTCAGCACCGCCAGCGCCAGGAAGAACAGGCCCCAGCGGAAGGTGAGGCGCCGCCAGCCCTCCTCCGTCAGCGAGAACACGCTGTCGAGCACCACCGAGAGCAGCGGCTTCTTGAACAGCAGCCCGCCGAGCAGGATCAGCCCGAACAGGCTGTTCACGATGGTCGGCTTGATGACGAAGAACGTCTTGTCCCGGAGCGCCAGGGCGAGGCCGCCGAACACCAGCACCACCGCCCCCGAGACGAGGGGCATGATCGGCACCCGGCGCAGCAGCGCGAAGTGGATGCCGAGCGAGAGGATCGTCGCCCCCACGAACAGGGCGATGGCCGCGTAAGTCACCTGATCGCCGTCGAGCCCCAGCCGCTCGCCGAAGGCGTTGGCCAGGAAGAACAGCACCAGCGGACCCATTTCGAGCCCGAGCTTGGCGAGCGGCGGCAGGTGCCGGCGCGGTGGAATGGCTTCGATCTGCATGGTCTCAGTCCCGTTCCAGGCCGGCGACGGCCCTGGCGAAATCGCGGGCCGCGAAGGGCTCCAGATCCTCGACGCCCTCGCCGACGCCGATGAAGTGCACCGGCAGGCCGAACTTCGCCGCCAGCGCCACGAGGATGCCGCCCCGCGCCGTGCCGTCGAGCTTGGTCATCACCAGGCCGGTGATCGGCGCGGCCTGCGAGAACAACTCCACCTGCGAGAGGGCGTTCTGGCCCACCGTCGCGTCGAGGATCAGCAGCGTGGCGTGCGGCGCCTCCGGATCCTGCTTGCGCAGGACGCGGACGATCTTCTCCAACTCGGCCATCAGGCCGGTCTTGTTCTGCAGGCGGCCCGCCGTGTCGATCATGAGGATGTCGGTGCCTGCCGCCTGCGCCTGCTTCAGCGCATCGAAGGCGAGCCCCGCCGCATCCGCCCCCTGCGCGCCGCTGATGACCGGCGTGCCGGTGCGGGCGCCCCAGACGTTCAGCTGCTCGATGGCCGCCGCGCGGAACGTGTCGCCGGCCGCGAGCATCACCGAACGGCCCTCGGCCCGGTACTTCGAGGAGAGCTTGCCGAGCGTCGTCGTCTTGCCCGCGCCGTTGACGCCCACCGTGAGGATCACGAACGGCTTTTTCGCCGTGTCGATCTCCAGGGGCTTGGCCACCGGCTCCAGCGCCCGCTCGACCTCGGTGGCGAGGATGGCGCGCACCTCGTCGGGGGAGATGCCCTTCTCGTAGCGCCCCTTGCCGACGGCCTCCGAGATCTTCACCGCGGTCTCCAGGCCGAAATCGGCCTGGATCAGCGCGTCCTCAAGGTCTTCGAGGGTGGTGGCGTCGAGCTTGCGCTTGGTGAACAGCCCCGTCACCCGGTCGGACAGGGCCGTGGAGGTGCGGCGCATTCCCGAGGTCAGGCGGCTCCACCAGCCCTTGGCCTCCGGCTCGCGGTCGGGGCCCGCGCCGGCATCGTGCGCCAGGGCGGCGGCGGTGTCGGTCGGCTGGATGTCCGGGTCGAGGGCGACATCCGGCTCGGGCGAGACGTTCGGCTCGCGGTTCATGGTGCCGGTATCGACCGGGTCCGCGCCGTGCGCCGGCCTGTCGCCGGCTGTGCCGGTGGGGGGCTTCTCGTCCTCGCCCTCCACGGGCAGCAGGTCGGCGCCCTCGGTGGCGTCGATGGCGCCTTCGTCCTCGGGCAGCGGGATGTGCTCCACATCCTCCGCGCCCGTGGCGAAATCCGGCTCGCCCTCGGCGGGGGTGGCCGGCACCTCCTCCTTGCCCTCATCCTTGCCCTTGCGCCCGAACAGGCGCCCGAACCAGCCGGGCTTGTCCTCGCTCGTCATAAACCCTCGCCTTCCGCCCGAATCCGGCGCATGTCCCGAATCCGATGCCTCATACAACCGACATAGGCGCGCGCCTCCTGTATCGCGATGCCCTGGTGCTCGTCATCGACAAGCCAGCGGGTCTTCCGGTCCATCCCGGCCCCCGTGGCGGCGAGACGCTGACCGACCATCTCGACGCGCTCCGCTTCGGCCTGCCCCGCCGGCCGGAGGCGGCGCACCGCCTCGACCGGGACACGTCCGGTTGCCTCGCGCTGGGCCGCCACGCCAAGGCGCTGGCCCGCCTCGGCAAGCTCTTCTCCGGCAATCAGGCCGGGAAGACCTACTGGGCCATCGTCTCCGGCGGCCCGACCGAGGAGGGCGGCAGCATCGACATGCCGCTCGGCCGCCGCTCCTCCGATCCGCGCTCGTGGTGGATGAAGGCCGATCCGGAAGGCGACCCGGCCCTGACCCATTGGCGCGTCCTCGGCCGGGCCGAAGGACGGACCTGGCTCGAACTCAAGCCGGTGACTGGGCGGACGCACCAGTTGCGCGTCCATTGCGCGGAATCGGGCTGGCCGATCCTCGGCGACCCGATCTACGGCGGTGCGCCACGCGGGAGCGCCCTGCACCTGCACGCCCGCGCCTTGTCGCTGCCGCTCTACCCGAAGCGTGAGCCCATCGTCGTTCAGGCACCGGCTCCGGTGCACATGGAGGCGGCCCTGTCGGCCTGCGGCGGGACCGCCTGAGCCTCCGCGATCAGCCGCGTCCCGTCATGGCCGGCGATGCGGACGTCGCGGAACGTACCCGGCGCGATGCCCTCGCCGAGGAGCACCGTCGAGAAATCCTCCGCCCGGCCGGTGCCGCCGCGCTCGGCCAGCACCGTCAGCGTCTTTCCCACTTGTAGCGCCAGATGCCGGGCGCGGGCGGCATCGCCCGCCTCCCGCAGACGCGCCGCGCGGTTACGGATCGCCTCCGGCGCCACCGGGGGCATCCGCGCGGCCGGGGTGTCGGGGCGGGGCGAATAGGGGAAGACGTGGAGATGCGTCAGGCCGCATTCCTCGACCAGGGCGCGGGTCCGGTCGAACTGCGCCTCGGTCTCGGTGGGGAAACCCGCGATCAGATCGGCCCCGAAGACGAGGCCGGGCCGGGCAGCGTGGGCCTCGGCGCAGAAGCGGATCGCGTCCTGGCGGGAATGGCGGCGCTTCATGCGCTTGAGGATGAGGTCGTCGCCGGCCTGCAGCGACAGATGCAGATGCGGCATCAGCCGAGGCTGCCCGGCGATGGCATCGAGCAGGGCGTCGTCGGCTTCCACGGAATCGATAGAGGAGAGGCGCAGCCGGGCAAGACCGGGCAGCTCAGCGAGGATCCGCAGCACCAAGCCGCCGAGGGACAGGCCCTCATCGAGATCGCGGCCATAGGCGGTGAGATCGACCCCCGTGAGCACGACCTCGCGCCCGCCGGCCTCGACGGTGCGGGCCACCTGCTCCACCACCGCACCCGCCGGCACGGAGCGGGAGCGCCCCCGTCCGAACGGGATGACGCAGAAGGTGCAGCGGTGATCGCAGCCGTTCTGCACGGGCACGAAGGTACGGGTGTGCCCCGCCATCGCCGGCACGTCCGCGCGCTCGGCGGTGAGGGCTTCCATCACCGCCCCCGGACCACGCGCCGCGCCGGCCCAGGCGGCGGGGTTGAGCTTCTCGGCATTGCCGATCAGCCGCCCGATTTCGGGCATGGCGCGGTAGGCCTCGGTCTCGACCTCGGCGCCGCAGCCGGTCACGACGATCTCGGCCTCGGGATTGGCGCGGGCGGCGCGGCGGATCGCCTTGCGCGCCTGCCTCCCGGCTTCCTGCGTCACCGCGCAGGTGTTCACAACGAGGCGCGGGCGCCCGTCGCGAGCGGCGAGGCGGCGCATGGCCTCCGTCTCGACAATGTTGAGCCGGCAGCCGAAGGACAGGGTCTCGACGCTCAACAATCGATCCCGGCGAACAGCTCCGGCGCGAAGGTGCCTTCCGCGACGAGGGCGACCGGACCGGTCATCAGCACATGGTCGTCGGCCCGCCATTCCACGAAGAGGTCGCCGCCGGGCAGGCTCACATTGGCCTGCCGGCCGATCATCCGCAGGCGAGAGGCCGCCACCACGGTCGCGCAGGCCGCCGTGCCGCAGGCCAGCGTCAGGCCCGCACCGCGCTCCCACACCCGCAGCTTGATCGCCTCCCGGTCCAGCACCTGGGCCACCGAGATGTTGGCCCGCTCGGGAAAGACCGGATGATTCTCGAGGAGCGGCCCGATCCGGCCGAGATCGTACCCGTCCGGGTCCGTCTCGACGAAGAACACCGCGTGGGGGTTGCCCATGTTCACCACCCCCGGCGAGTGCAGCACCGGGTTGTCGATGGGCCCGACCTGCAATTCGATGCGGCGGGTATCCGGGAAGGGCTCGGCCAGCGGGATCTCGTCCCAAGCGAGGTGCGGGCGGCCCATGTCCACGGTGAAGGACCGCTCGGAGTTGCGTCGCACGCCGACGCGGCCGGCGCTGGTCTCCAGCAGCAGACGGCTCCCCTCGGCGGGGCGGGCCATGGCCGGGTCGTCCAGCATCGCGTAGGCGACGCAGCGGGTGCCGTTGCCGCAGGCGCCGGACTCGGACCCATCCGTGTTGTAGATGCGCATGAAGGCGTCGGTCCCCGCGCTCACGGGATCGTGCAACACCATCAATTGATCGAACGACGAGCCCGGATCGGCCGCGATGGCCCGCGCTTCGGCCGCCGAGACGCCCACGGCCGTGCCGCGCAGGTCAAGCACCACGATGGCGTTGCCGGCGCCGTGCATCTTCAGGAAACGTCGATGGGCGAGTGCACTCATACGAAAGGATCTGCCGGAGGGGTTCGCGCGCTTATGGCAAACCCGGCGCCCAAGCGCGAGTGCGCCGCAGCGTTGCAGATCCGCCGCACCGGTTCGGCCCTGTGACGGACGGCCTCGCGGCACCGGCGGAACCGAATTACGTTAACACCCGGCCGCCGCGAGACCCCGAGTCGCCGCCGCCGATGGGAGCCACCCGCGTGACCCGTTGCCGTCGTCTCGTCCCCGCGCTCTGCGCCCTCGCTGCAGGACTAGCCACCGCCATGCCCCTTGCAGCGCAGCAGCCCCCCTCGCCTGCGCAGACCAACCCGCTGCCGACGACCACCGCGCCGAACCCGCCGGCCGATCCGAACAAGAGCGCGGCCCCGGCGCCGGAACAGGCCATCGTCCCGCCCCCCGCGGGTCAAGCGGCACAGCCCGCCGATCCGTCGCGCCCGCCCCTCGTCGCCAAGCCCGCCGAGGCGGGGGACGTCGATGAGGTGACGCTGCCGGCGAAGCCCGCCGCCATCCTCTCCGGGAAGGCCACCTGGGAAGAGGCCGTCCCGAGCCTGCAGAAGGCCTTCGCGCAGATCGAGGCCGACCTCGTCAAGGCCGGGATCAAGCCGGCTGGACGTCCCATCGCCGTCTTCACCAAGACGGAGGATGCCGGCTTCGACTTCGAGGCGATGATCCCCGTCGCCGCCGCGCCCACCACGCCGCCGGCATCCGAGAGCGGGCTGCGCTTCGGCACGACGCCCTCCGGCAAAGCCCTGCGCTTCGCCCACCGGGGCTCCTACGAGGGCATCGACAGCACCTACGAGACCCTGACCGCCTATCTCGATGCCAAGGACATCGTCGTACAGGACAAGTTCGTGGAGGAATACGTGACCGACCTGAAGGACGGGGCGGACGACACCCTCGACGTCAACATCTACGCCCTGCTGAAGTAACGGCCGTGAGCGGGTTCCTCTCTGCGCGGGCGGCCCGGCCGCTCGCCGATGGACATTTTGCCGCCGCCGATGCCGGGCGGGAACGTGGCCAAGCTGCCGGTGATTTGCCGGTTATGCTCGCCGCGAACGATCATTCGCTCCCCAAGGTCGTGTCCGCCGCTGAGAGCGACGGGGCGGGCGACCTCGCGCTCGTGGTGCATGCCCGGCTCTGCGCCGTATACAAATGCCCGATCCCGTATTTCAGCGAGAAGGAGCCGCTGTCCGAACTGATTTCGGCGCTGCTCTCCCACCGTACGCGCAACGCCGCCTCCGGCAAGGCCTTCAAGAGCCTGCGCGCCCGCTTCCCCACCTGGGAGGAGGTGATGCACGCCGACCTCTCCGCCATCGAAGAGGCTATCGCCGGGGTGACGTGGCCGGAGCTGAAGGCGCCGCGCATCCGCGAGATCCTTACGGCCATCGACGCCCGCGCCGGGCGTCTGAGCCTCGACTTCCTGGCGGATCTTCCCACGGAAGAGGCGCGAAGCTGGCTTGAGCAATTCCCCGGCATCGGCCCGAAGACCAGCGCCGCCGTGCTGGCCTTCTCGTCCCTGCGGATGCGGGCGCTGCCGGTGGATAGCCACCACCACCGCGTCGCCCAGCGCCTCGGGCTGATCGGGCCGCGCGTCGGCCTCGCACCGGCGCATGTCCTGCTGCTCGCGCAATTGCCCGCCGACTGGTCGGCGCAGGACCTCTATGACAACCACGAGATCCTGATGATGCACGGCCAGCAGGTGTGCCACTACCGCCGCCCCGCCTGCGGGCGCTGTCCCCTGGTGGACCTCTGTCCCAGCGCTCTCGTGGAGATGCGCGAACCCTGAACGTCGCCTCCGCTTGACCCTTCGGCGGCGAGGTTCCACTAACCGGCGCCCGGCTGGCGAGACGTGACCCCGTGAGACCCGGCCCTTCACTCTCAGGATCGGCGCCGATGGCCGCGTTCAAGAAATTGGTGTTCTCCGGCGTCCAGCCGACCGGCAACCTCCATCTCGGCAATTACCTCGGCGCCATCCGGCGCTTCGTAGAGATGCAGGCGCGGGAGGCGCAGTGCCTCTATTGCGTCGTCGACATGCACGCGATCACCGTGTGGCAGGACCCGGAAGCCCTGCGCGGTCAGATCCGTGAAGTCACCGCCGCCTTCCTCGCCGCCGGCATCGACCCGACGCGCTCCATTGTGTTCAACCAGAGCCAGGTGCCGCAGCACGCCGAACTCGCCTGGGTGTTCAACTGCGTCGCCCGCCTTGGCTGGCTGAACCGCATGACCCAGTTCAAGGAGAAGGCGGGCAAGGACCGGGAGAACGCCTCCATCGGCCTCTACGACTATCCCGTGCTGATGGCCGCCGACATCCTCGCCTACCGCGCCACCCATGTGCCCGTGGGCGAGGACCAGAAGCAGCACCTCGAACTGACCCGCGACATCGCGCAGAAGTTCAACACCGATTTCGGCGCTTCGATCACGGCGCAGGGCCATGGGGAGGGCTTCTTCCCGATTACCGAGCCGATCATCGGCGGCCCGGCGGCTCGGGTGATGTCCTTGCGCGACGGCACCAAGAAGATGTCGAAGTCCGACCCATCGGACAATTCGCGCATCAACCTGACGGACGATTCGGACGCCATCGCCCAGAAGATCCGTCGGGCGAAGACCGATCCCGAAGCTCTCCCTTCCGAGGTGGCGGGGCTGAAGGAGCGGCCGGAGGCGGACAACCTCGTCGGGATCTACGCGGCGCTCGCCGGCACGACCCGCGAGGACGTGCTGCGTGAGCACGGCGGCGCCCAGTTCTCGGCGTTCAAGCCGGCGCTGGCCGACCTCGCCGTGTCGAGCCTCGCGCCCATCGCCGCCGAGATGCGCCGGCTCTCGGCCGATCCCGGCCATATCGAAGCCGTCCTCGCCGACGGCGCCGAGCGGGCCGAGGCCATCGCCCAGCAGACCCTGGATGCGGTGAAGGACATCGTCGGGTTCGTGCGGAGGAAGCGGGGATGACGGTGAAGGCGCTGGTCTTCGACGTCTTCGGGACGCTGGTCGATTGGCGCTCCGGCGTCGCGCGAGAGGCGCGGCGCCTTCTCTCCGCGCAGGCACCCGACCTCGATGCCGGCGCCTTCGCCGATGCGTGGCGAGGGCGCTACCAACCCTCGATGGAGACCGTGCGGTCGGGCGCCCGCCCCTTCGTCGATCTCGACACGCTGCACGCCGAATCGCTTCCGGACGTGCTGGCGCAGTTCGGCATCGCGGACGTGTCCGACGCCGCGCGCGCTGAACTGGTCCAGGCGTGGCACCGCCTCGATGCGTGGCCCGAAGTGCCCGCCGCCCTGTCGCGCCTGCGCGAGCGCTTCATGCTGGCGCCGAACTCGAACGGCCCAGTGCGGCTGATGGTGGACCTCGCCCGTCGCAACGGCCTCGTCTTCGATGCGATCCTCGGCGCCGGCTATTCCCGCGACTACAAGCCGAAGCCCGCCCTCTACCGGGACGCGGTGGCCGCCTTCGGCTTCGCGCCGGAGGAGACGATGATGGTCGCCGCCCATTCGAGCGACCTCGCGGCAGCGGCGAGCCATGGGCTCTCCACCGCCCATATCGCCCGGCCATCGGAGCACGGGCCGGCGGGCGGCGAGACAAGCCCGAGCGTGCCTGTGACTTACGCCTCCTCCGACCTGTCGGACCTCGCCGACCAACTCGGCTGCCGTTGACGCAGGAGAGGGGAGCCCGCATGGCCGATTGGAACCCCGCCCTCTACACCCGCTTCGAGGACGAACGGACCCGCCCGGCGGCGGACCTTCTGGCCCGCGTGCCCCTCGACAGGCCGGCACTCGCCATCGACCTGGGCTGCGGGCCGGGCAACTCGACGGCCCTCATCGCCGCCCGGTATCCGGAGGCCGAGATCGTCGGGCTCGACACTTCCCCCGCCATGCTCGACAGCGCGCGGGCGCGCCTGCCGCATCTGCGCTTCGGCCTCGCTGACGCCGCGACCTGGGAGCCGGAGCGGGCGCCGGACCTGATCTACGCCAACGCCGTGCTGCAATGGCTGCCGGATCACCCGACCCTGCTGCCGCGCCTGTTCGGCCATCTGGCGCCGGGCGGGGTGCTCGCCGTGCAGATGCCCGACAACCTCGCGGAGCCGACCCACCGGCTCATGCGCGAGGTTGCGGCCTCCGGTCCCTGGGCGGAGGCCATCGGGGACCCGGCCGTGGCGGGCCGCCTCGGCCGGATGCTGGAGCCCGCCGGCTATTACGATCTTCTCGCGCCGCTGGCCGCCGAGGTCGATGTCTGGCGCACCGCCTATCACCACCGCATGGCCGATGCGGCGGCCATCGTCTCCTGGGTGAGCGCCACGGGGCTGCGGCCCTTCCTCGATCCCCTGGACGCGGACCAGCGCGCCGGATTCCGCGCGGCATACGAGTCGAGGATCGATGCGGCCTATGTCCCGCGGGCGGACGGCAGACGACTGCTCGCCTTCCCGCGGGTCTTCATCGTGGCCCGCAAGGGGCTCTGAGCCGGGCTAGCCCTGTCCGCGCGCGACGAGTTCGCCGTAGGCCCCGAGATCGAGTTCGCCCTCGGCGGCGACCCTTGCCCGATCCTCGTCCGCGATCACCGGCTGCACGAAGTCGAGGCGCTTCCACTGCGCCAGCGGCGTCTCCTTGCCGTCCTTCGGCACGTAGCGGCTCTGCTCGACCTTCGTGTACCGGTGGATGTAGCGGGGGCAGTTCACCCACAGCGTCTCCACCTCGACGCGCACGATGTACTGCGCCTCCGGGTAGCTGCTCTGCAGCGGGTCGTCCCTCACGATCCGCGCGGTGCCCTGGACGCGCAGGCGGTGCGGCGTCTCGAAATCGATGAACAGCATTCCGACCTTCCCCTGGCCGACGATGTTGCCCATCGACAGGAACATGCCGTTCCCGTCGTAGCCGGGGAAAGCGAGCGTCGTGTCGCCGACCACGGTTACAACGCCGGTCGGGCCGCCCTTGTAGGAGACGGTCGGGTTGCCGTTCTCGTCCACCGTCGAGAGGAAGAACATGTCGCGCGATTCGATGAAGGCGCGGTCCTGCTCATCGATGGCGCGGTGGACGTGGTGCTTGTCGAGGAAGTCGGCGAGCTTCGTCGTGCCGAAATCGTCCTGA
Source organism: Methylobacterium litchii (assembly GCF_038442315.1). Classification (NCBI taxonomy): domain Bacteria; kingdom Pseudomonadati; phylum Pseudomonadota; class Alphaproteobacteria; order Hyphomicrobiales; family Methylobacteriaceae; genus Methylobacterium; species Methylobacterium litchii. Next base: position 241,805 of record NZ_JBBXMY010000007.1, read on the forward strand.
AGGGCGCGGTGCGCGTCACCATACAATGTGTCCATAGGCTCCTCCCTGACTTGTCGTTGGAGCCGTTCATTCCAGAGGCGGCGCGCAAAGAAAAGGGCCGACCCCATCTCTGGAGCCGGCCCCGTTGCCTCACGGCGGGGACGATCAGTTGCGGGACTTGTCGACCAGCGCCTTCTCGGAGATCCACGGCATCATGCCGCGCAGCTTGGTGCCGACTTCCTCGATCGGGTGGGCGGCGAGCTTGGCGCGGGTGGCCTTGAACGAGGTCTGGTTGACCTTGTTCTCCAGCATCCAATTGCGGGTGAAGGTGCCCGACTGGATGTCATTCAGCACGCGCTTCATCTCGGCCTTGGTCTCGGGCGTGATGATGCGCGGGCCGGTGACGTACTCACCGTACTCGGCCGTGTTGGAGATCGAGTAGTTCATGTTGGCAATGCCGCCCTCGTAGATGAGGTCGACGATCAGCTTCACTTCGTGCAGGCACTCGAAATAGGCCATCTCGGGGGCGTAGCCCGCCTCGACCAGGGTCTCGAAGCCGGCCTTGATCAGCTCCACGAGGCCGCCGCAGAGCACGGCCTGCTCGCCGAACAGGTCGGTCTCGCACTCTTCCTTGAAGGTGGTTTCGATGATGCCAGCGCGACCGCCGCCGTTGGCGGAGGCGTAGGACAGGCCGAGGTCGTGGGCGTTGCCCGAGGCATCCTGGGCGATGGCGATCAGGGTCGGCACGCCGCCGCCGCGCAGGTACTCGGAGCGCACGGTGTGGCCGGGGCCCTTCGGGGCGACCATCAGCACGTCGAGATCGGCGCGCGGCTCGATCAGGTTGAAGTGCACGTTCAGGCCGTGAGCGAAGAGGAGCGCAGCGCCCTGCTTCATGTTGCCGGCCAGCGACTCGCGGTAGATGTCGCCCTGCAGCTCGTCGGGGGTGAGCATCATCACCACGTCGGCCCACTTGGCGGCCTCGGCGACCGACAGGACCTTGAAGCCTTCGTGTTCGGCCTTCTTGGCGGTAGCGGAGCCCTCGCGCAGGGCGATGACGATGTCCTTCACGCCCGAATCGCGCAGGTTGAGCGCGTGGGCATGGCCCTGGCTGCCGTAGCCGACGATGGCGACCTTCTTGCCCTTGATCAGGTTCAGGTCGGCGTCGCGATCGTAATAGACCCGCATGGCGGCAATGTCCTCTTCCGTGTCGGTGAGCGCGCGCGGGCGCTCCGTGGGTGTGCGGCCGTGCGATAGCGCGGGCTTTTAGCCGCGCAAGCCTCTAAACGGAAGGCCAAACCGTACAGGGCTGATCCTCCGTCAGGCCGGCAGCGCCAAGCCCTCGCGGGCGAAGACAGCTTGCACCGCCGGCCGGGCGGCCACGCGCTTAGCGTGCGCCGTCCAGGCGGGGAAGCGACCGGCCATGTCGAACTTCAAAACCTGACCGCGTCCCCAGACCCAGAAGACCATCAGGTAGGCATCGGCCACGGTGAAGCGGTCGCCGACCGCCCAGCCCCCGTGGGAGAGCCGCACCTCGGTCATGGTGCAGAGGTCGCCGTAGGTGTCGGCGCCCTTGGCGCGGATGCCGTCCTGGGCATCCTCGTCGACCGTGTAGCGCTCGGCGCGGCGGACATGGGCGTAAGTGACGTGATGGTTGCAGGCGAGCCAGCCGAGCCATTCGTCGGCGATGGCCATCTCGCGCAGCTCCGCCGGCCACAAGCCCGTCTCCGGCACCTGCCGGGCGACGTGGCGCATGATGGCCGAGCATTCGGTGAGCACCCAGCCGTCCTCAACCAGCGCCGGCACCCGGCCGCGGTCGTTGATGGCAAGGTATTGCCCCGAGCGCTGGTCGCCCCTGGCGAGATCGAGGGCCTTGCCCTCGAAGGGCAGGCCGGATTCCTCAAGGACGATATGCGCCGCCAGCGAGCAGGCGCCGGGGGCGTAGTAGAGGGTGCGGGCGGTCATGGCGACTTCAAATCCAGATGAGGCACTGCTCAGCCGTTAAGGCCGAGGAGCGCACGTAGCTTGCCGCAAACATCCGCAACGACTTCTTCGGGGGCAGTGCCGAGGCTCCTGATGATCCGTGACGACCTATCGAGGGAACGGACTTGATCGACTAACACCGCTCCTTCCACGCCGAGGCCGGCAGGCAGAAATACTTTGGTCGGCCACGGATGCGGATTGCGGGTGATCGGACAGATGATCACCCGGCGGGTAAGCAGGTTCATCTGCGGATCCGATACCACGAGCGCCGGACGGATCCCCTTTTGCTCCGTGCCGCGAACCGGCTCCAAGTCGACCAGCAATAGTTCGCCAGGGATGGGTTGCCAGTCAGTATGGGTCGCGGTCATCATCGATCACTTCGGAACCGCGATTCGGTCCCCACTCTACTGTCGGCGGCTCGGCATCAGGGCCGAGGCGCCGCGCCTCAGCGACCATCTCATCCAGCGTGAAGACTGGCAAACCGTCGACGTACCGACGATCCGCCCATTGCCGCGCTTTCTGCGGGCACGCGCGCTTCGCGACGATCTCCACGGTCTCGCCTTCCCGGACGCCGAGTTCCTCGGCCTCCGAGTCGGTCAATCTCACGACGAGATCGTCACCCCAGCGGACGACCTTGGCTTCCATGGCTCGCGACTCCCACGGGACCGGCGCATCATAACAGACGCGCCGCCTCCATCCTAAAGCGGCTCGGCCCCCCGGCTCATCGCGGCGATGCCGGTGCGGCAGATCTCCACGAGGCCGATCACGCTCATCAGGCGCACGAACCGGTCGACCTCCTCCGTCGCGCCGGTCAGCTCGAAGACGAACGAGTTGAGCGTCGCGTCGAGCGTCTTGGCGCCGAAGGCGGCGGCGAGGCGCAGGGCCTCGCTGCGGTGCTCACCCTCGCCCTTCACCTTCACGAGGCAGATCTCGCGCTCCAGGGCGTTGCCCTGAAGGGTCAGGTCCACGACCCGGTGCACGGAGACCAAGCGGTCCAGCTGCGCCTTGATCTGGTCGATCACGGCGTTCGTGCCCGTGGTGACGATGGTGATGCGCGAGATGTGGCGCGCCTCCTCCGTCTCGGACACCGTCAGGCTCTCGATGTTGTAGCCGCGACCGGAGAACAGGCCGGAGATCCGGGCCAGGGCGCCCGGCTCGTTGTCCACCACCACCGCCAGCGTATGACGGTTCACCGCTTCGACCCGGACCGGATCCGGGTAGTGGGTGTTCATCGCGTTCATGCCCGTGGTCCCGTCCTGTTGTTGCGGCCCTCTGCGAGCCGGTCCCTGCGAAGTCCCGCCCCGGAAGGTCGCCTGGACGCTCCCCGAGACGCATGATAACGGCGCGGCGGATGACAGCCCGACAGCGCGCCCTCGATGCCGTGTGCCCCAGCGGACGCCTCGGCGTCGAACTCGGCCCCCTGAACCGGCCGTTGATCCGGCGCGAGGACGGCGACATCCTCTATGCCGACCACCGGACCACCGACGACCTCCGCGCGAAATACGCGGGCCACGAGTCGGTCATCGGACCCGATGCGCAGCCGATCGTCGAGGTCGATCTCGTCCTCGAACACCAGAGCCTCGCCGAAGCCCTGGGGCCGCGCGCGCCCGTGGACTACATCGTGGCCAGCCATGTGATGGAGCACATCGCGGACCCGCTCGGCTGGCTGAACGAACTCGCCGCCGTGCTGAGCGAGGGAGGAATGATCTTCCTCGCGATCCCCGACAAGCGCTTCACCTTCGATTTCCACCGCCGCCCCTCCACGACGGCGGACCTCGTCGGCCACCATATCGCCGGTGCGCGGCTCGCGAGCCCCACCCAGGTGTTCGACTACGTGTCCCGCGTCGCCGAGGTCGATCCCTTCGCCGTCTGGGCCGGGCGGGAACGCGATCCGAAGCCGCTCTTCGAGGGCCAGCTCGCGCGGGCCCTGGCCGATGCGCGCAACGTCGCCGCCGACGGCAGCTATTACGACGCCCATTGCACGGTCTACACGCCCGCGAGCTTCCTCGGCGTGTTCCGGGAGGTGATCGCGCTCGGGCTGATCCCCTTCGAGATCGCCCGCATCGACCCCACGGAGCGCAACACGATCGAGTTCTTCGTCACGCTGCGCAAGCGCGAGGCGGCGAGCCCGGCCGAGCGCGCCACCGCGACGCCAACCCTGGACGGACGACGGCACGACGAACTGCCGGAGGTGCCGGTGCGCGGGCTCCGGCGGCGCCTCGCCCTGGCGCTGCGGATGCTGCGCACCGGCAGCATCCGCGGGTCTGAGGAGGGCCGGCACGGCTGATCCCCGGAGCGGGGCTCAGACCAGCATCTTCCCTTCCTCGGAGATCACGTCGCCCAGTTCGACGCCGGTCTCGCCGAGGTAATCGGAGAGCAGCATCTCGTTGTGCGCCTTGCCCGAGGGGATCATCGGGAAGCAGTTCTCGGTCTTGTCGACCACGCAGTCGAACAGGACCGGGCCGTCATAGGCGAGCATCTCCGCGATGGACGCGTCGAGATCGCCCGGCTTCTCGCAGCGCATGCCCTTGGCGCCGTAGGCCTCCGCGAGCTTCACGAAGTCCGGCAAGCTCTCCGAATAGCTCTGCGAGTAGCGCGAGCCATGGAGCAGTTCCTGCCACTGGCGGACCATGCCCATGTACTCGTTGTTCAGGATGAACACCTTCACCGGCAGCCGGTACTGGATGGCCGTGGACAACTCCTGGATGTTCATCAGGATCGAGGCTTCGCCCGCGATGTCGACGACGAGCCCGTCCGGGTTGGCGAGCTGCGTGCCGATGGCGGCCGGCAGGCCGTAGCCCATGGTGCCGAGGCCGCCGGAGGTCATCCAGCGATTCGGCTCCTCGAACTTGAAGTACTGCGCCGCCCACATCTGGTGCTGGCCGACCTCCGTGGTGATGAAGGTCTTGCGGTCCTTGCACGCCTCGTAGAGCCGCTGCACCGCGTATTGCGGCTTGATGATCGTGCCCGAGGGCCAATAAGCAAGGCAGTCGCGCGCCTTCCACTGGCGGATCTTCTGGAACCAGCCTTCGAGGTTGGACTTCTCCGGCTTCGACGGCAGGGCACGCCATGCCTCAAGCATGTCGGCGAGCACGTAGGCGCAGTCGCCGAGGATGCCGACATCGACCTTCACGACCTTGTTGATCGAGGAGGCGTCCACATCGACGTGGATCTTCTTCGAGAACGGCGAGAACGCGTCGAGGCGGCCGGTGATGCGGTCATCGAAGCGCGCGCCGATGCAGATCATCACGTCGCATTCGTGCATCGCGAGGTTGGCCTCGTAGGTCCCGTGCATGCCGAGCATGCCCAGGAACTTCTCGTCCGAACCCGGATAGGCGCCGAGGCCCATCAGCGTGGAGGTGATGGGGAAGCCGGTCTCGGCGACCAACTCACGCAGCAGGCGCGAGGCTTCCGGGCCGGCGTTGATGACGCCGCCGCCGGTGTAGAAGACCGGGCGCCGGGCGCCGGCCATCAGCTCGACGGCCGCGCGGATGCGCTCCGGGTCGCCCTTCACGGCCGGCTTGTAGGTCTTGTGCCGCATCGTGGTCGGGCGCTCGTAGAGGCCCGAGGCGAACTGGATGTCCTTCGGCAGGTCGATGACGACCGGGCCGGGGCGACCGTTCTTGGCGACGTAGAACGCCTCGTGCAGGATGCGCGGCAGGTCCTCGATCGATTTCACGAGGTAATTGTGCTTCGTGCAGTGCCGGGTGATGCCGACCGTGTCGCATTCCTGGAAGGCATCGGTGCCGATCAGGTGCGTCGGGACCTGCCCCGTGATGCAGACGAGCGGGATCGAATCCAGCATCGCATCGGTGAGGCCGGTGACGATGTTGGTGGCGCCGGGGCCCGAGGTGACGAGCACGCAGCCGACCTTACCCGACGAGCGGGCATAGCCCTCGGCGGCGTGAACGGCGCCCTGCTCGTGGCGCACGAGGATGTGCTTCACCGCCTCCTGGTGAAACAGCGCGTCGTAGATCGGCAGCACCGCGCCGCCCGGATAGCCGAAGAGCGTATCCACGCCCTGATCCTGGAACGCCCGGATGACCATCTCGGCCCCGGTCATGACCTCGCCGCCCATGTCCGTCTCCTCGTCCTTTCGGCCTTGTCGATGGCCGTCCCTCGTTCCGATGCGCCTGTCGCGGACAACAAAAAAGGGCCCCGAGGGACCCTGCATGCGCCACCAGCCGGATCGCGGCTCCTGTTAGAGCCGCCCGGTCGGTGACGCCACCGCTACAATAAGGACCGTGCGCATCGCGAAAACCAAACTCCGCCCGGCGCGTATCCCCCGATCGTTCGGAGGCCTCACACCAAGGATTGCGCGTCTTACTCCCGGAAAGCCGGCCGGTCAACGACCTGACTCAGGAGAAACCTTGCCGGCAACGCCTTACGCCGCCGGGGGCGGGAAGCGTCGCACCCACCCGCTCGCCGCATCGTAGGCCGCGCCGAGTTGCAGGCAGGCGAGCTCGCCGTGATTGCGTCCGACGATCTGGATTCCCACCGGCAAATTGTTCGGGCCGAAGCCGGCCGGCACCGCCAGCGCGGGAAGCCCAGCCATGGTCGCAGGCACCGCGATCTGCATCCAGCGATGGTAGGTGTCCATCGCCTGCCCGTCGATCGTGTTCGGCCAGCGCGTCGCGGTGTCGAAGGGAAAGACCTGCGCGGTCGGCATCACCACGAAGTCGTAGACGTCCATGAAGCGGCGCAGCGCCCCGTACCAGCGCGTCCGTCCTTCCAGCGCCGCCATCACCTGATCGGCCGTGAGGTCGGCGCCGCGCTCGGCTTCCCACACCGCCTCGGGCTTCATCAGCGCCCGGCGGGCGGGGTCCATGACGAGGGGGCGGAGGTTCGCCGACACGGTGAAGGCGCGCAGCACGCCCCAATCGTGCCAGACCTGCTCGATGTCGAACTCCGGCACCGCCTCGTCCACGAGGCATCCGATGTCGGCGAAGGCGGTGAGCGCGGCCCGGCAGGTCTCCAGCACGCCCGGCTCGAACGGGATGCGACCGCCGAAATCCCCGAGCCACGCGATGCGCACGCCCCGGAAATCGCGCTCCAGCGGCCCGGCGAAGCCGGCGGGATCCTGGCGGATCGAGTTCGGGCAGCGCGGGTCGTAGCCCGCCTGCACCGACAGCATTAGGCCGATATCGGCCGGGCTGCGCCCGATGGCGCCGTGGACGCTGAGGCTGGGGCTGAACACGTCGAGGGTTTCGGACGGAATGCGCCCCCAGCAGGTGCGCAGGCCGTAGACGTTGTTGAAGGCCGGCGGATTGCGCAGCGACCCGCCATGGTCGGTACCGTCCGCCACGGGCTGCAGCCGCAGGGCGACGGCCACCGCCGCGCCGCCGCTCGACCCGCCGCCGGTCTTGCCCGGATCGTAGGCGTTGCCGGTGACGCCGTAGACCGGGTTGAAGCTGTGCGAGCCGAGGCCGAATTCGGGGATGTTGGTCTTGCCGATGAAGATCGCCCCCGCTGCCCGCAGGCGCGAGACCATGATCGAATCGGCTTCCGCGATCCGCTCGGCAAAGATCGGCGAGCCTTGCGTGAAGGGCAGGCCCCGCACGTGGTCGAGGTCCTTCACCGCCAGGGGGAAGCCGTGGAGCGGCCCCACCGGCTCGCCCCGCGCCAGCACGGCATCCGCCTGGGCGGCCTCGTTCAGCAGGATCGCCTCGTCACGCAGGGCGACGATGGCGTTGAAGGTCGGGTTGAGGCGCGCGATCCGGTCGAGATAGGCGCGCATCACCTCCACGCAGGAGATCGCCCGGCCGCGGATGGCGGCGGAGAGATGGACCGCGCCGAGCGCGGTGATACCGTCCGCGCCGGGCATGGTCATGCGCTCCCGATGGTCCAGGGAAGGGTCTCGTCGCCCCGGAAGACGACGACCTCGGTCTCGTCCACGGCGACGCAGGAGACGACCCGGCCGGGCCGCCGTTCCAGGGTGATGGTCTCGGCGTTCGGCGCGAGGCCGTGGAAGCGGGCGCCGTGGAGGGAGGCGAAACCCTCGAACTTGTCGAGGGCGCCCTCCTCGTCGAAGACCTGCACGTAGGTCTGTAGGGCAGTGGGCCCGCAGAACACCCCCGCGCAGCCGCAGGCCGATTCCTTGGCGCCGACCGGATGCGGCGCCGTATCGGTGCCAAGGTAGAAGCAGCTCTCGCCCGAGGTCGCCGCCTTGCGCAGGGCGAGGCGGTGCCGCTCGCGCTTGGCCACCGGCAGGCAATACAGGTGCGGCCGCAGGCCCCCCTGGAAGATGTGCGTGCGGTTGATGACGAGGTGGTGGGGGGTGATCGTCGCCGCGACGCGCGGGGCGTGGGCGCGAACCACGTCGAGGATTTCGGCGGTAGTGGCATGCTCCACCGTCACCTTCAGCCCCTGGTGGCGGGCGAGAAGCGGCAGGAGCTTCGTTTCCATGAACACCGCCTCGCGGTCGAAGATGTCGACCGCCGGGTCCGTGACCTCGCCATGTATCAGGAGCGGCATGCCGATCCGCTCCATCCGCTCCAGCACGGGGGCTATGTTACCAAGGTCGGTGACGCCCGCGTGGGAATTGGTCGTGGCCCCGGCCGGATAGAGCTTGGCCGCGATCCACACCTTCTCACGGAATCCCCGCTCGATCTCGTCCGGGCTCGTGGCGTCGGTGAGGTAGCAGGTCATCAGCGGCGTGAAGCTCTGCCCCTCGGGCAGCGCCGCCAGGATGCGGTCCCGGTAGGCCGAAGCGGCCTCCACCGACGTCACCGGCGGCACGAGGTTCGGCATGATGATGCCGCGCGCGAATTGCGCCGCCGTGTAGGGCAGCACCGCGCGCAGCATGGCACCGTCGCGCAGGTGGATGTGCCAATCATCCGGCTTGGCGATGACGAGGCGATCGAGGGGGGACGCGGCCATGGCGCGCTCAGCCCTGGCCGAAGGCGGAGATGCCGCCATGGGCCGAGGACCACGTGGCCGGCTCGTGCAGGAAGCTCTCAACCTCCTTGAGCGTCGCGGGGTCGAAGGTGCCCATCTCCTTGGCGACTTCGAGCACGTCCCACCACGTGGTGAGCGCGTGCATCTTCAAACCGTTCTCCTTCAGCAAATCGTCGCTGTCGGGGAAGATGTCGTAGTAGAACAGCACGAAGCAGTGATCGACCACCGCGCCCGCGTCGCGCAGGGCCGAGCAGAAGTTGATCTTGCTGCGCCCGTCCGTCGCCAGATCCTCGACCAGCAGCGTCTTGGCGCCTTCCACGACTTCGCCCTCGATCCGCGCGTTGCGGCCGAAGCCCTTGGCCTTCTTACGCACGTACTGCATCGGCAGGCCGAGCCGGTCGGCGATCCAGGCGGCGAAGGGGATGCCGGCGGTCTCGCCGCCCGCGATATGCGTCAGCGACTCGTAGCCGATCTCCTGCACGATGGTCGCCACGGCGAAGTCGGTCAGCGCCGAGCGCAGGCGGGGGAAGGAGATGATCTTCCGGCAATCGGTATAAACTGGGCTCGCCCAGCCGGAGGTGAACTTGAAGGGCTCGCCCTTGTAGAAATGGACGGCCTCGATCTCCAAAAACATCTTTGCCGCCTCGCGGGCGATCAGCTTCCGGTCGATCGGCAAGTAGGAAGTCATGTCACGGCTTTCGGGGAGAGCGGATTTAAGGGGTTTCCTCAGGCCATCGGCAGCGTGCGTCAACCCTTCTCCGACCCTGCCGCGCCGCGCAGATGCGCGAGGTGGCGGATCGCCAGGGCATAGCCGTGGATGCCGAAGCCCGCGAGGACGGCGGTGGCGGCCTTCGAGACGTAGGAATGGTGCCGAAATTCCTCGCGGCGATGGACGTTTGAGATGTGGCACTCGATCACCGGCACCTCGCAGGCGTTGAGCGCATCGAGGATCGCCACCGACGTGTGCGTGTAGGCCCCGGCATTGATGACGATGCCGGCGCAGCCGACACGGAACGCGTGGATCGCCTCGATCAGGACGTGCTCGGCATTGCTCTGGCGGCATTCGGCCGTCAGCCCGAACCCGGCGGCGGTGGCCCGGCACAGATCCTCGACGTCGCGCAGCGTCGCGCTGCCGTAGATCTCCGGCTGGCGTTGGCCGAGCAAATTGAGGTTCGGCCCGTTCAGGACCAGCACCGTATCGTCCATCCCAATCCCCTTCGCCCCTCAGGGAGAGGTGCAACGATCCCGGCGGCGACTCAAGCCCGGCGGACGCTCTTCTGTCGTGGCGATGCAGGCGCTATCACCCCTCGGGGGCGGGACCGATCAGGGAGAGGAGACGCGCGATGGCGGCTAACGGGAACGACGCGCCGGTGGTGATCGCGGTGGCGATCACGGGGTCCGTGCCCCGCAAGAAGGACAACCCCGCCGTGCCGACCACCGTCGCGGAGCAGATCGAGTCGACGCAGCAGGCCTTCGAGGCCGGCGCGACCCTCGCCCACATCCACGTCCGTAACGACGACGAGAGCCCGTCCTCCGACCCCGCCAAGTTCGCCGCCGTGCAGGAGGGCCTGCGCCGCCATTGCCCCGGCATGATCGTCCAGTTTTCGACGGGCGGGCGCGGACGCGATCCGGCGGCGCGGGGCCTCTCGCTGAAGCACCGGCCGGACATGGCCTCGCTCTCGACCGGTTCGGTGAACTTCCCGACCATCGTCTACGAGAATGCCGCGAGCCTCGTCACCGACCTCGCCACGCAGATGAAGGAGAACGGCGTCCGCCCCGAGATCGAGATCTTCGACCTGTCGCACCTGCACGGGGCCAAGCGCCTGATCGAGGCCGGGCTGATGGACGAGCGTCCGCACGTTCAGTTCGTGATGGGCGTGCAGAACGCCATGCCGGCGGACGAGCACCTTCTCGACATCCTGCTCAACGAGTGCCGCCGCACCCTGCCGAAGGCGACCTGGACGGCCGCCGGCATCGGCCGCAACCAGGCGGTGGTGATGGACTGGGCGTTGGCGCGCGGGGCGGATGCGGTGCGCACCGGCCTCGAGGACAACATCCGCATCGCCAAGGACCGGCTGGCGGCGAGCAACGCCGAGTTGGTGAGCCTCGCGGCCGAGGCGGTCGCCCGCCACGGACGGCGCGTCGCGACGCCTGCGGAGGCCCGTGCCGCGCTCGGCCTTACAACCTGAAGCCAGCCTTCTCAGGCGGCGGCCGCCATGCTAGACGGGCCGTCGCGCGGGTGTAGCTCAATGGTAGAGCAGCAGCCTTCCAAGCTGAATACCCGGGTTCGATTCCCGGTACCCGCTCCAGCTTACCTTGTTCCGTGACAGTGGTTTAGCGGCCAAGCCTGGTATCATGCCGTGTGCCTGATGCCAGTTTGATACCAGCCATCGGTGGTTTCAGGGCCATTCGAGCCGAATTCCGCCGCTCGACCGAATTCGTCCCTGCCGCCCGAAATTTTGCCGCCCGCCCGAAAATGCGAGGGGCCCCCCGTGCGCCCCGGAAGCCCTCGATGTTGCGGCAATCCCCCGCGTCGGGCGCGCGGCCGCCGTGCCCGGGGACCGCGCGGCGAGGGTCTCCGATGTGGACCGATTCGTCACCCGGATTGCCACCATCCCCGGCCCCGGCGATCGTCGCCTGTATGAGCCAGCCTCTCGAAATCACCGTGACCATCGACGCCCAGGGCCGCGTCACAGTGGTTTCGCCGGGCGAGCGGATGCGCGTCGTCGCGGTGCCGGCGAAGATCGCGGCCGCCGCCGGGCAGCGGTTGGCCGAACTCGTCGCGAATGCTCTCAGGGGGCGCCCGGCATGCCCATGACAGTTCACGACATGCTCGAAGCATGGAGCCACCGCAGGCTCACGACGGCGCAGGCGCTGGAGCTCACCGGCTGCGCAATTGAAGCCGAGCTCCGGCAGGCGTGCCTGTCATCAGATGTCATCCCCCGGTCGGTCCTCTACCCCTGCGAGGACGGCCCCGGCGCCGGAAGATTCGTGGACGTCACCGTTCGGGTCATGGTCAGCCCCCGGCGAAGCACGGTCCTTGTTGAGCGCCAGGGCGAGCCGGCCTCGCTGTACGAGACGAGGGAGCACGGCCGCGAAATCGATGGCCTCGGCGCGGCGGTCGAGGCGGCCGTGAGGGAGGGGCTGGTGGCCTTGAAGGATTAGCGGTGCGGACCGACAGGCCCAGCGCTAATCATGCCTGCACAGCCGTCATAAAACTACAGCTTCCAGACGTTCGAGCAGCGCGATGCAGCTATCGCTCGCATTCGTCGTTAGTTTTTCCCGAGGGCAACCTCATTGATGTGGAGGACGACGTGGCTGACCATACTCTCACCCCTGATGAAATTGGCGCGCTTAAACTCGCGCTTGCCAGAGTCCTAGTGGAGGGGAAAAAGACCGCCGAGCGCGTCGATCAAACCACCGACGACCCCACTTTGTATGGTCAGGCACATAGCAGCATCGCCGCAGAAAGGCTCAAGGCGGAGCGTCTGATTGAGATGTTGGATACCGCGGAGGCGGTGGTGATTCAGTTGCCGGACTAATTCCGACTAGGGAACGTACCTGGGCTGCCACGGCGGTGGAAAATTTCGCCGTGGCCGCAACCTAGTCGCGACAGCGAGTGGACGGCGTGGCCGTATGCGGAATAGCTTCCATCCGGGAGCGAGGACGCTATGGCCGACAAGAAGCTGAAGATCGAGCAATTGGTACTCGATCTTGAAAACCCCCGTATCGTAAAGGCTGGCAGCCAACGGGAAGCCTTACAGCAAATCATCACGGATCAAGACGTTCGACTGGCGGCACTTGGTGAAAGCATCATAACTGATGGACTGAACCCCATGGACCGCCTGCTAGTGATCAAAAGCGCTAAGGACCGCGGGAAGTTCACAGTCCTTGAGGGCAATCGGCGCCTTGCATGCATGACCCTGCTACGCAACCCGTCGGTCATGACGGACTTAGAGGCTCTAACAAAACCGGGTTTGGCGCGTTGAGTGAAGATGGCGAGACCGCTCCTTCCCGATGGCCTGTGGGCCGAGATCGCACCGCTGCTGCCGCCTGAACGGGCCAAGCCGAAGGGCGGTCGGCCTCGAACCTCCGACCGCGCGGCACTGACGGGGATCCTGTTCGTGCTGCGCTCGGGCACGCCCTGGGAGTTGCTGCCCCGGGAGATGGGCTGCGGTTCGGGGATGACCTGCTGGCGGCGCTTGCGGGATTGGCAGAAGGCCGGAG